>JBMOHM010000013.1:0-55953 GCA_049317845.1 Nodosilinea sp.
TCTTGGCCCCATGCGGGGTCTGATTTGTTTATCCCTGATTCGTCTACCTATAAATTATGACTGACTCGCTTTTACAGGTATTTGCCCTATCTACCCTGGCCGAAGATGACGAAATTATTCGCCGTCTGAGTCCCAGTGCTATTGACCAAATTTTAATTTATATCGCCTTCAGTGCCATGCGTATGGGAGGGCATCGCCATGGTGCTTTTTTAGATGCGGCGGCAACGGCAGCTAAGTGTGCTATTTACATGACCTATATTGAGCAGGGGGAAAATTTGCGGATGACAGGCCATCTGCACCATATCGAACCCAAGCGGGTCAAGGCTATTGTTGAAGAGATGCGCCAGGCCCTGGCAGAGGGTAAACTCATGAAGCTGCTGGGAGCCCAGGAACCCCGCTACCTGATTCAGTTTCCCTACCATTGGTTGCGCCGTTATCCCTGGCAACCGGGTCAGTCCCGGGTGGCCGATCGGGGTTTGTCTTCTGCGGAAAAAAACTACTTGGTCAACAAGTTACCCGCCACCTTGCCTGATGCCAAAATTATTAGCTCCTTGCAGTTCTCAGACTTGATTGAGGGGCTCCACGATAGGTCTCAAGATGGCATCCCTAGCGATCGCCGCATTCCCCTGAGTGAAGCCCTGGCAGAGCATATTCGCCGCCGGTTGATCTACTCTGGCACGGTGGTGCGTATAGATGCTTCCTGGGGTTCGGCCTATTATGGTCTGGTTCGCTCCTCCTACTCCCCGGTTGACTCGGAGGAACGCATGTACGCCATGGTAGAAGATACGGCCCAGTATTTTCGCATGATGCGGGAGTGGGCCAGCCATGTATCGGGAACTATGCGGGTGCTAGAAGAACTGGATATTCCCGCCGAGAAACGGGAAATGGCCTTTAAGGAGTTGGACGAGGTGCTCAGGGTTTGGGCTGACAAGTACCACCAGCCGGGGGGCGAACCCACCTTGTTGCAAATGGCGATCGGCCACCAGCTTAGGTAAGCTGCCCCTAGAGTTGGGTTGAATGGCCGGTTAAACCATGATCAATGGCTGTTGGCCGCTCACGAGTGGGGGCGGCTACGGCCGAAACTGGGGAGCTGTACGGCTGCCAAAGAGCTGATTTTCTTGGGCGATCGCAGGGGATAGACCACGGGCGATGGGGAAACCTTGGAGTCCATAGTCAGGGCATCAGCCTGGGGGTTGACTGGACTCGGGTGGGGTAGGGTCAGCTTTTCAGCCTCAGGCGCAGCGACCGCCGCCAGGGGGGGCTGATGGTTGGCCTCCCCTGAGGTTACGACTGGGGCCAGAGGGGCACCCCAGGGGGAAGGCTCGGTAAACCCTAACCCATTTTGACTGGCGGGAGGGGCTTGCCAGGGATCTTGGGGTGTAGCTCCAGTTGGGGACAAGGGCTCTGGTTCAGCCTTGACCTTGGGAGCAGGGGCGGCTTCTGCCCCCCAGCCTGGAATTGCAGCTTGATCCCCTAAAGGGCTAGCTGGATTTAGGGATGGCCCTGGTACGAATGGTTCTGGCATTACAGCAGCAGGCTCGATCGGGAGTTCCCTATCCTTAAGGTTATGGAATAAATCTCGCAGGTGGGATTGTCTATCTCCCTCACCTGGTAAGGCTGACCAGGGTTTGATCTGTCCGGACCTGGGCATAAAATTGGATGCAGCAGCGGCCAGGGGAAGGGCTGTATCCTGACCGGTATTCAGGCATTTCTCTAGGGCTGCTTTAAACTGCAGGGTGTAGTGTTGTTGGCGGTGAAGGCGTGACTTCAGGTCACGACAGCTTTCCTCTGCCTGCACCAGGGCGGCACTCTTTTCGCTAAAACGCTGTTGTAAAAGGGTGAATTCCCGCTCCATCTGGGCGATGCGCTGCTGCCCTGCAGCCACCTCTGCCTGCAGGGTCTCGTTATGGATAGTGGTGCGCCGTAACCCATCGTTGGCTATATCTAGCTCTTGTAGTAGCTGAGCTATGGAGGCTGGGTCTACTGGGGGGTGACTGGTTGGGCTCTGGCTGCGCTCTAGTTCAGACTGTAGAGCGGTCTGCGATCGCTCCAGGTACTCTTCCAGTTCTCCGACCCGGGCCAGGAGGGCATCGTTACACTGGTTCAAATCTTGAATTAGGGTGATCAAATCCTCGGTGTTACCATTAGAACTGGGTCTAGGCTCCAGGTTGTCGTCGGGGCCTACCCAGCCTGGGACGGAACTAACCGGCAGCCTATCTGCTTCTATAAAAAATTGATCAGGGAAGTTAACGGTTTCCCAGGGCTCCGCTGCAGGGGGTGTACCGGGGCCAGGTAAATCACCCCCATGGGGGATAAAAGCCTGATCTTGCAGGTTTACAGTTGGCTCGGCTGGATTGTTTTCAGTCATAGTCTTACCGGGTCCTGGTCGCCTAAATCTAAGGTCAATTTCTGATGGGTAGGGGGGATGGTTAGCTGAGAACAGGGTCAAGAACATCCCTAAACCGATCTAAATCCTTGGAAGTTGATGATATTTAAATAATAATCCGGATATTTACTAGGCAGTATTCTTTATTAAAAAATAAGGGTAGCCGACTTTTGCAATTTATTCACCTTTTTTACGGTTATTTATCAAATTGGGGCAGTCGGGCGGCGATGTTGGAAGATTCCGATGCAGGTCTGGTTAGATTTTGTTGGCTATCGGTCCATCCTGCCGATGGGGGTTCTCGGTCCTATTGGGGCCGCGGCGGCTGAGTTGACTCCGATACTAAAGTCCCCAGGGTGCCTTCTTAACCACAGGATTAAGTTGGCGCGATAGCATAAAGTCACTATTAAGAGCGGGGATGCTCCCAGGGGTATGACCAAAACTGAGTCTGGGCAACAGCCGATTAACTTAGACGATACCCGGTATTACATTAACCGTGAACTGAGCTGGTTGGGCTTTAATCAACGGGTTTTGTACGAAGCACTCGATTCCCGCACCCCCCTCCTAGAACGGCTGAAGTTTTTGGCTATCTACAGTTCTAACCTGGATGAGTTCTTCATGGTGCGTATTTCCGGGGTAATCGAGCAGGTTGATGCGGCGGTGCAGGCGGTTGCCCCCGATGGATTATCGCCCACCCAGCAGTTGGCGGCTATTCGGGCCCTGTTGTTGCAGGATATTCAACTCCAGCACCAAACCTTTGAGCAGGTTTTGCGTCCAGCTTTGACCAACCATGGTGTTTACCTGGTGGACTATGGCCAGCTGAGTCCAGAGCAAAAAGCCTTTCTGAAGGACTATTTTGAAAGACGGATCTTTCCTGTTCTTACTCCCCTTAGCGTTGATCCGTCCCATCCCTTTCCCCGCATGTCTAATTTGAGTTTAAATCTGGCGGTGCGGGTAGTTAATCCTGAAAATGGTAATGAGAAATTTGCTCGGGTCAAGGTTCCCAGTAGCCTGCCCCGTTTTATTCCTATGCCGGGTTCCCTGGCCACCGTGGAGGGAACGGCCTGTTTATGGATCGGTGTACCCCTGGAACAGGTCATCGCTGAACATCTTGACTATTTGTTTCCAGGCATGACGATTGCCGGACACCATGTCTTTCGGATTACCCGCGATGCCGATTTTCCGATTTTAGAAGATGAGGCCGATGACCTGTTAATTGCGATCGAGCAGGAAATTAGTAAGCGTCGACTGGAGGGCTTTGTTTGCCGCCTGGAGTGGGAAAGCTCTATGCCAGAGGATTTGCAACAGTCGATCAGGCGGGAACTGAAGGTTAATGAGGACCGGGTTTATGCCATTGATGGCCTGATTAATCTCAAGGATCTTTTCTTTTTTTCATCCCTACCTCTCCCTAGCCTCAAGGATACCCCCTGGATTCCCCTGGTGCCCCCCCGCCTGAAGCCGGTGATTGATGTGGATGACGAGGGCTATACGGAACAGACGCCGGATATGTTTGCCGTCATTCGTCAGGGTGATATTCTGGTTCACCATCCCTACGAGTCCTTTACCGCCTCGGTCCAGGAGTTTATTACCCAGGCGGCCACCGATCCCCAAGTGCTCGCCATTAAGATGACCCTTTACCGTACCTCGGGGGATTCTCCCATTGTTAAAGCCCTGATTATGGCGGCGGAAAATCGTAAACAGGTGGTAGCCCTGGTAGAGCTGAAGGCCCGTTTCGATGAGGCTAATAATATTATTTGGGCCAAAAAACTCGAGGATGCGGGTGTGCACGTCGTCTACGGGATTGTGGGTCTGAAGACCCACACCAAAACCACCCTGGTGGTCCGGGAGGAGGGGGATGAGATTCGTCGCTACGTCCATATTGGCACGGGCAACTACAACCCTAAAACCTCCACCCTGTATACCGATCTGGGGCTATTCAGTTGTCGCGAGGATCTGGCGGCGGACCTGACGGATCTATTTAACTTTTTGACGGGCTATTCTCGTCAGAGCGCCTATCGCAAGATCTTGGTGGCTCCCCTTACCCTGCGCGATCGCATAGAGTCACTGATTCGACGTGAGATCGATCATGCTCGCCAGGGCCGCCGCGGAAAAATCATTGCCAAAATGAACTCCCTGGTAGACCCTGCCATTATCAAATTGCTATATCAGGCTTCCCAGAGTGGGGTCGAAATCGATTTAATTATTCGAGGCATTTGCTGTTTGCGTCCAGGCCTACCCGGTGTGAGTGAAAATATCCGCGTCATCAGTGTGATTGGGCGGTTCTTAGAACACTCGCGCATCTTTTGTTTTCATAACGATGGCAATCTCGAGTACTACATGGGTAGTGCGGACTGGATGACCCGTAACCTGGATCGACGGGTAGAAGCGGTTACCCCCGTAGAAGACCCCTCTCTGGTGGCAGAACTCCAGGGAATTTTGGCCACCCTCCTGGCGGATCACCGGCAGGCCTGGGATATGGCTGGGGATGGAACCTTTACCCAACGCCGACCGACCGGCGATGAATCTGGCCAAAGTACCCATGCAACCTTGATGGCTTGGGCCCTGAAGCGAGACCGAGAGATTTAGTCACCTGACTCGGAGTGGGGTTACTCTACGGTTACCGATTTGGCCAGGTTGCGAGGTTGATCTACATCTAGGCCCCGCCGAGCGGCAATATGGTAGGCCAGTAGTTGTAGGGGAATCACCGCCACAATGGGCGATAGTAACTCGTCTACGGCGGGTACGGGTAGGACCTTATCGAACACCTCTCCAGCTTCGCGATCCTCGGTAGAGACCACGCCAATTAGTAGGGCATCCCTGGCCTTGGCTTCCTGGGCATTGGACAGCACCTTATCGTAAACCCCTCCCGGCATGGCCACCGCCACCACCGGCACCCGGGCATCTAATAGGGCGATCGGACCATGCTTCATCTCCCCAGCCGGGTAGCCCTCTGCATGGATGTAGCTAATTTCCTTCAGCTTCAGGGCTCCCTCCAGGGCAATGGGGAAGTTAATGCCCCGCCCCAGGTAAATAAAGTCCTGGGTGTCACTAAAATCGTGGGCCAGTTCTTCAATGTAGCGTTCCTGACTTTCCAGGACCTGCTCAATTTGGGCCGGTAGTTGGTGTAGCCCTGTGAGAATAGTGTCCATCGCCTCAGGGGATAGGGTCTGGCGACCATAGGCCAGATCCAGCGCTAGAAAATAAAAGGCCATGACCTGGGCGGTAAAGGTTTTGGTGGCAGCCACGCCAATCTCTAAGCCCGCATGGGTATCAATAATGGCTGGTACTAACCGGGCTAGAGAGCTTTCCGGCCGGTTGGTAATCCCTAGCAGGCGGGGGGCAAAGGCCGGATCCTGGTTAGCGCTGCGACGATGCTGCTCCATTTCCAGAGCCGCCAGGGTGTCGGCGGTTTCACCGGATTGGGTAACGCCAATGGTGAGGGTATGGCGGGTTAGGGGAGTCGGAGAGTAGCGAAACTCGGAGGCATACTGCACCAGGGTAGGCAGACCGGCCACCTGTTCAAGTAGATACTTACCCACCAGCCCCGCATGCCAACTGGTACCGCAGGCCACAATCTGCACCTGCTCCAGGTCCCTCAGAAGGGTTGGGGGTAGATTTAGTTTGATCGGACTAGTGCTATTGTGGCTGGGACTCCAACTGTTATCAATGTAGGTCTCCAGGGCGGTTCGCACCACCCCGGGCTGTTCGTAGATTTCCTTCAGCATAAAGTGGCGAAAGCCCTGCTTTTCCACCATGATGGGGTTCCAGTTGAGGGTCAGGGGATGTTTTCGCAGGCGATCGCCATTAAAGGTATAGATCTCTACCCCCAAGGGAGTCAGGCTGGCCAGTTCCCCATTTTCCAGCGGCAACACCGCCCGGGTATAGGGAACAATGGCGGGAGTATCAGAGGCGCAGAAAAACTCTCCCTGGCCAAAGCCAATCACCAGGGGAGCTTGTTGGCGCACGACCACCAGTTCATCGGGAAAGTCAGTACTAATTACGGCTAGGGCAAAGGCACCCTGCAGATCTTGAGAGGCTAAACGTACGGCTTCCAGTAAGGCTGATCGACCTGGTGGACTGGCGGCGTTTTGGTCCAACTGGTGCAGATAGGACGCGATTAAATGGGGAACCACCTCGGTGTCGGTATCGGAAACGAATCGATGGCCTTCAGCTTTGAGGGTTTCCCGCAGATCTCGGTAATTTTCGATAATACCGTTTTGCACCACCGCTACCCGTCTATGGTTATCCATATGGGGATGGGCGTTATATTCCTCCGGTTTACCATGGGTAGCCCAGCGGGTATGACCGATACCCAGGCGGGCGGGGTTGTCAACCCCATCTAGCTTATCCTGCAGGTTTTGTAACTTACCCTTAGCCCGGATACAGAGGATTTCTCCCTCTAGAACGGTAGCAATGCCAGCGGAATCGTAGCCGCGATACTCCAGTTTACGCAAACCTTCCATGAGAATATCGGCCGCCGCCCGAGTACCAATATATCCGACGATGCCACACATAGCCTTGACCCCTAATGCCTACAACTTTGAGCAATCCCATCAGTTCAATCGGGATACAGCTCCTCAGAGCTTGACCGACCATCCTTCGTTTTAGCAGTATAAAAGGTTGAAAAATCCGTTTTCTGGACTATACCTGAAGATTTCTACTCGCCTACCCTTGTCTTTTGTAGTGCCTATCAATGCATATATTAAGATACCAACGGCATTAATCTTCTGGTCCTTGAGGTAATGGCTATATCTTGGTAGGGCTGCGGGTGATCTACACATAGCTATTCTATCGCCGTAGCCACGGGTAATGGGGCGAAAAGAGTAGTTGCCAGGGCGATGCCATTACAGACCTTTGCCGCAGTTCTCCAATATTCTTAGAGCTGGCGGGTCGAGTTTCTCCGCCAGGTCCAATGGAGTGAAAGGGAATTCACCACCACCGTTACGGAACTGGATGCCATTAGTCCTGCCGCCAGGGCTGGGCTGAGGCTGAGACCCAGGGTGGGTAGCAGTAGACCCGCTGCCAGGGGAATTGTCATCAGGTTATAGGTAAAGGCCCAGGCCAGGTTCTGCCGAATTTTGCTGACGGTGGCCCGGCTGAGCTCAAAAGTATCCAGTAAACTGGAGAGGCGATTGGTGATTAAAATAACATCGGCGGTTTCCACGGCGATATCGGTGCCTGAGGAGAAGCTAATGCCCACATCGGCCTGGGCCAGGGCAGGGGCGTCATTAATACCATCGCCCACCAGGGCTACGATGTGTCCCCGATCCTGTAGTTGCCGAACAACTTCTACTTTGGCCTGGGGCAGCATTTCTGCCCGAATCGTAGTTGGCGAGAGGTGGAGCTGATCGGCGATCGCCCCTGCTACGGCGGCCCGATCCCCCGTCAGTACCATTACCCCTATCCCCTGCTGTTGAAGCGTTTGGATCACCCCATCGGCGTCATCCCGCAATGGGTCGGTCACCACCAGTAACCCCTGGGGTTGCCCTCCTAGGCTGAGAAAAACTACGGTCTGGCCCAGGGCGGCCAGACTCTCTGCTTGTTCCTGCACCGTCTTTGGCAAGATCGTCCCCTGCTGGTCCATCCACAGAGCATTACCCAGGGCGCAGGTCAGGGATTGATCCTGCCAGATCACCTCAGCCTTTACTCCCAGACCAGGTTGGTTGGTAAAATCGGTGGCGGGTAGTAGAGGCAGGTCCTGGACTTGGGCGGCGGCTTGAATGGCTAGAGCCAGGGGGTGGCTGGCGCCGGTCTCCACCGTTGCGGCCAGGCGTAAAAGATCCCTTGCGTCTAGGGCTGGAGTCAGGCTCTCTACCCTGGTGATGTGGGGCTGTCCCAGGGTAAGGGTGCCGGTTTTGTCAAAAATTACCCAGTCTACCCGATGCAGGGTTTCTAAAATATCTCCCCCCCGAATTAACAGCCCCTGCTCTGCGCCTAAGCCCGATCCGACCAGAATGGCGGTGGGGGTAGCTAAACCCAGGGCGCAGGGGCAGGCCACTACCATCACCGCGATCGCCAGTTTCAAGCTGGCTAGTAGGGTCGATGGCATGGGGGCCATTGCCTGGCCGTGGTGAGCCATACCCAGCACGGCCGTCATCATCCCCGGCCAATGGGCAAATCCCACCAGATACCAGAATAGAAAGGTGAAACTGGCCAGGATCAGCACCCCGTAGGTAAAATAACCCGAAATTTGATCCGCCAGTCCCTGGATGGGAGCTTTGCGACCCTGGGCCGTTTCCACCAGTTGTACCATGTGGGCCAGGAGGGTGTGCTGACCCGATCCTGTCACCTGGACAGCTAGCCTATCGGTTTGATTAAGGGTGCCAGCCGACACCAGGTCTCCGGGTTGCTTGGTAACCGGGATAGACTCGCCAGTTAACATCGATTCATCGACGCTGGATTGACCTAACCCAACCCGACCATCGGCGGGAAACTTTTCTCCCGGTAACACTTGCAGCCAATCCCCTGGCTGTACACAATGGGCCGGCACCTCAACCCCAACTTGACTGATGGTGTTCATGAGGGGATCGGCAATTAATCGGGCCACGGTGGGTTGGAGCTCCACCAGCGATCGCAGGGCCGTCATAGCCCGAAACCGAGCCCGTTGCTCCAGGGTGCGGCCGAATAAAATAAAGCTCAGCAACATCACCGGCTCATCAAAAAAGCATTCCCAGCCCAACTGGGGAAAGGCCAGCGCTATCAAACTGGCCAGATAGGCCGTACCACTACCCAGCGCCACCAAGGTGTTCATGGTGGGGTTCAGGCGCCGCATGCCCCCCCAGCCCTCTACAAAAATCTGGCGGGCCGGGCCCAGTAGGGTTAGGGTAGCCAGCAGGGCATGGAACCAGAGATCGCTCAGCACCGGTAGGGTTACCCACCCGGAATGTTTGAGGTGGCCCAGGGTAGAGAGCAGCAATAGGGCGATCGCCACAGCTAACCGGCGACCCTGCTGTTGCTGCTCAGCACGCAGCCGATCAACCCAGTTCTGTTGGTCAGTGAGCCCATCCCTACCAGCGGCTACCCTGGGAATGGCCGTAAAGCCAGCCTGGCCTATGGCTTCTACCAGGTCCTTAGGGTTGACGGAGTTGCCGTCGACAGTTACCACCGCTACCTCAGTCACCAGGTTAACGGTAGCTGTGACAACTCCCGTCACCTTGGTCAGGCGATTTTCTACCGCTCGTACACAGCCAGCACATTTCATGCCCCTGACATCTAGCACTAACGTGTGACGGTCCTGACTAGGGGGAGACTGTTCAGTAGGGGATGGGGCCAGGCGATCTAAAACGGCCATAGGTATGGCTCTGGTAATCGGTCAGGTTCAGCCTAACAAGGGAATGGGTGTTTAGCATAGGGGTAGGAAAAATCAAGGCAAAATCCCGTGTTTTTGATCGATCCTCCGAATCAATCAGCTATGGCCGTAGCTAGGGGTAACGGGGTGATCAGGGAGGTTGCAACGGCGCTTCAATCTCCATTTTCTGCTCAAGTTTTCCCATACCCCTTGAAGTAAGCCAAAGCCCCTGGTCGGAATGCGTTTTGATCGATCCACGCTGTCTAAGGAGTTCTGGCTAAAGCTATATTGGGCTAAATTCTGTCACTTTAGGCCCTTGAAACGGGCATGTTTTCCTCAGGAGTGTGACAGTTAACCCCGCTTTGCCAAGGAGCAGGGCGATAAACCCTACCCCACCTGAGGCAAATGCGTAATATCAGAGATACTATTTATAGCTGATAGGTCATGATGTCGTCATTTGAGAGTTAAAAACATAGGTTGATTCCAAGCATGGCAGAACGATGGTTGTAAAAAGACTATTGGATGGACGATTTCAGTTCATTCGAGCAGTAAGCACGAAGCGCTACATCAAAACCTATCTGATGCTGGATCAAAGCGACCCGGCTAAGGGTAAGTGTATTGTTAAGCGCCTACAATTGCCTGAATTACCTGGCCAAACCCCTGCAACCCTGAAGGTTCTCCATAATTTATTGGATAAGCGTCTCCAGGTTTTAGAGGCTCTCAAGGATGATGACTGCCTGGAAAGAAAGTTGGCCTTGGTATGGGAAGGTCAGGATTTTTATTGGATTAGAAGTTACGTGCCGGGTCAATCTTTCGGGCAGGAACTGGCCAGCGGCCAGGCCGAATCTGAGGCGGTGGTTCGTCAGTTTTTGCTTGACGTTTTAACGATATTGGACAGTTTGCAGGCTCAGGGTATTGTCCATCAAAATTTGCATCCCAATAATCTGATTCGCCATCACACTGGAGGTCAGTTCGTTTTAGTAGATTTTGGCCTGATTCAGGAGGTTTCTCGCCCTAGACCAGGCCGGGATAGTCTGAGTAACGGCAAGGGTAAAACCCACAGCTCTGCTGAGACGAGATTTTATCAGGCTGTGGGGAACAACGGTGATACATCCTTCTCGGCCTTCCATCCAGATCATTTCGCCCTGGGGGTGATGGCTCTGCAACTGGCTACGGGGCTATCCCAGGAGGCGTTACCCCAGGCCCATCAGCCAGACTTCGCTGACCAGGTCAGGCTGCAATTGGATGAATGTTCTGCCCTGGGGAAAGGGCTGAAGGCGACCTTAACCAGGATGATTACCCCTGCCCCTGGGAGCGAATTTCTGAGGGCTCGAGACATTCTGGCGGTTTTAACCTTGCCCCAGGCCACCGTTCCCGGGGCTGCCGATTTACCCCCCCAGGCATCTAATAATCATACCTCCGCTGTGGAATTGTCGGCTCCACCGATGATCCTCGACACTCTCGATCAGAATGGAGATACACCAACAGGCAAAACTGTCTGGCGCAAAAGTGGGAGAATCCTCAGAGGCCTACCTGGGGGACCAATCGGGCTGATCCTGGCGGGGTTACTAGGTATACCCTTGATCCTGGCGGGCCTATGGTTTGGTTTACAGATTCCCCAGCGCTGGGATAGGACTCGCCTGTCTGAGCAGGCCCACCAGGCGGAGCAGAAGGGCGATGTTAAGGGAGCGATCGCCATTCTCGATAAAATCATCACCAACCAATCTCACAACATTCCCACCTTAGTGTATCGTTCCCAACTGTTACAGAAAAGTGGCCAGTCAGAAAAGGCCTTGGCCGATCTGAACCAGGCCCTTGAAATTGAACCTACCTCAGCTAAGCTTTATTTTCAGCGAGGTAACCTGCAACTGGATCTGGGGGATCTTCAGGGAGCTATTGAGGATTATAGTAAGGCCCTGGAACTGGATCCTAACTATAAGGATGCCTATCTAAACCGGGGTAATGCCAGAGCCGATCTGGGGGACGAAAGTGGTGCCATAGAAGACTACACTACGGTTTTAAGTCGGACCGACAATGCCAGGACTAAGGCTCTAGCCCACCTGAACCGATGTCTGTCCCGGTCTAATTTAGGGGATCAGTCGGGGGCCATGGCAGATTGCTCTGCTGCCATTAACTTGCAACCGGGTAATGGCCTTGCCTACGGTAATCGGGGTCTGGTTAAACGGCGGTTAGAAGATTTCAAGGGTGCCCTGCAAGACTTCACTATTGCCATTCAACTTAACCCCGATAACCCCGAGCCTTACTATAACCGAGGCTTGACCCGTCAGGGTTTAGGAGATTTGAGGGGGGCTATGGCTGATTTTAACCAAACGATTAAAATCAACCCTAACCATCCCTTTGCCTACTATGACAGAGGCGTGTTGCACGCCGCCTTGGGAGAGACCAAGGAGGCCATCACCGATCTTGAAAAGGTCGCCAGTAGCTGTCTAAGTCTAGGCCGTACCGATTGCTTTAAGGATGCCCAATATCAGCTTCAGCAACTTAAACAGACGCCTCCTATCAATCCCTAAGAAATCCGAGGACGATGGCCACTGCCCGCTCTTCGCCGCCCCATATCAATCAATCGGTTATAGTCAGAGCTGGCAACACGAAAGCTAGTACTATGACTATCCACCAGGGGCAGACTAGATATAGATAGTATTGGCTCTGGCTGCGACGGAACATGCGCTAGCCCTACCATCATTAAAGTAATTAAACAGGTAGAAAAACGTTGGATTAACATAAGAGAATTCCAAATAGGATACTTATTTATTCCTGGATACCAGCAGTAGTTCAGGCCAGTTTTGGAACTTCTCTGTGAGAATTTGATTAATTCCTCTCCCGTTGTTTAAAGGTAAGGTATCCGAGGCGATTACCCATGGTTATGGCCCTGCTCTCCCTGGGGAATTACTGAAATTTTTCCAGACATCCAGGTAAGGTATTGGTAAAGGCCGTTCGAGGATGGGAAAAAATACCTACATGTACAACCTCAAAGTAGTGATTATTGGTGCTGGCATTGGCGGATTGACCGCTGCCATTGCCATGGCACAGGTGGGCTATGGGGTGGAGGTCTACGATCGGGTCCAGGAATTGCGGCCAGTTGGGGCGGGTATTTCCCTCTGGTCGAACGGGGTGAAGGTTCTTAATCGCCTGGGTTTAGGCGATCGGTTGGCAGCCATTGGCGGGTGTATGAATACTATGGAGTATCGTAGCCATCGAGATCAGCGCCTTAGCTATATTGACCTCCAGCCCCTCTTTGAGCAGGTGGGTCAGCGTCCCTACCCGGTGGCCCGGGCCGACCTGCAGACTATTCTGCTGAACGCCTGCGGTCCTGACCGGGTGCAGCTAGGTATGACCTGTGTGGCGATCGAACAGGATCTAACCTCGGCTACGGCTGTCTTTGCCAATGGTCATCGGGCCACCGGCGATGTCATTATTGTGGCCGATGGGGCTCGATCGACCCTGCGCAATCAGTTGCTCGATCAACCCGTAGAGCGTCGTTATGCTGGCTATGTTAATTGGAATGGGCTGGTGTCCGCCGCTGCTGACCTTTGCCCTGGCGATCGCTGGGTCATTTACGTGGGGGATAGCAAGCGGGCCTCCATGATGCCCGTGGGTGGCGATCGCTTTTACTTTTTCTTTGGTGCTCCCATGGCGGCTGGCACCCAGGTTAGTCCCGCTGACCTGCGCCAGGAACTGGCCGACCTGTTTCAGGGTTGGCCCCCAGCTGTAAAACGGTTGATTCAGCGGCTTGATCCTGAAACCACTAATCGTCTGGATATCAGCGATCTCGATCCCCTGGATCGATGGGTTAAGGGGCGTGTTGCCCTGCTGGGAGATGCGGCCCATGCCAGTACCCCCACCTTAGGCCAGGGTGGCTGCCAGGCCATGGAGGATGTAGAGGTGTTGAGCCGCTACTTACTCACCACCAATATTGGGGTAGCCGATGCCCTCCAACGTTACCAGCAAGCTCGCCAGGATCGCACCGCCCAACTGGTACTGAAGGCCCGCAAACGGGCTGCTACCATCTACGGCCATGACCCGGCGGTAACCCAGCAATGGTACGCCGATCTGAGCCAGGAACCGGCCGCTGCCGTCATCAATGCTCTGGCCACAACCATTTTAGCTGGGCCATTGGGATAGGTGCCGGTAACCGTTGCTAGGATGGCATGGAAGCCGATCTACAGCTTTATGATCAGTTTAGGATGTCCTTAGTTGGTTTGCTTTGCCTATGACCTACCCGATTACTCCGGCGGTTATGACCGATCCTACCTACCTACGCCATCGCCGGTGGATGGGCCGAGCCTTGGAATTGGCGGAGGCCGCAGCAACCGGGGGAGATGTACCGGTGGGGGCGGTGGTGGTGGGCCCGGAGGATAGGCTTTTGGCGGAAGCTGGGAATCGGCGAGAGCAAGATCAGGATCCAACCGCCCATGCCGAGATCTTAGCCCTACGCCAGGCCAGCCAGCGGTTGGGCAACTGGCATCTAGACCAGTGCACCCTTTACGTGACTCTGGAGCCCTGTCCGATGTGTGCGGGGGCCATTCTCCTCAGCCGCTTAGGGCTGCTGGTCTACGGGGCGGATGATCCCAAGACTGGGGCGCTGGGATCGGTGATTAATCTATCTGCTAGCGCCTGTAGTTATCACCGGTTGCCTATCCTGGCTGGCATCCTGGCTACCCCCTGTCAGCAACAGTTACAGCGATGGTTTCAGCAAAGACGAGGGCAGGGGCTGGCGAAGGGTTGAGCTTTAGTTGGGCCCGGTGAGGTCCTCTGGGCGCAGGTGGGCATTCATGACCTGGCCGTCTTTAAACCAAAGGATACGCTGGCTGGTCCGGGCCACATTTAGCTCGTGGGTGACCATCACAATGGTGATGCCCTGGCTATGGAGGGTGGCGAAGATCCCTAGAATCTCCTCTGTGGTGTGGCTATCAAGGGCTCCCGTGGGCTCGTCGGCGAGCAGTAGCAGGGGCTGATTGACAATGGCCCGGGCGATCGCAACCCGCTGCTGTTGTCCCCCCGATAACTGGGAGGGGCGGTTCTGCAGACGGTCTCCCAACCCCACCTGCTGTAGGGCGGCGATCGCCCGAGCCTGGCGCTCTGACCGTTCTACCCCTCCATAGACCATGGGTAACTCCACATTTTCCTGGGCGCTTAACTGGGGTAGGAGATGAAACTGCTGGAAAACAAAGCCAATTTTTTGGTTGCGGATATGGGCCAGGGTCCGATCATCTAAACTGGCAACATTTTGGCGATCAAAGTAGTAATCCCCTCGGGTCGGTCGATCCAGACAACCGATCATATTCATGGCGGTCGACTTGCCCGACCCCGACGGTCCCATAATGGCACAGTATTCTCCAGCGGTAATGGTTAAACTAACGTCCCATAGGGCTCTAACCTCGGTGTTCCCGCTACCGTAGGTCTTATGCAGGTGATCAAATTCAATCAGAGCGTCTGCCATAGCTATTGGGGTAGTAATGATCCTCTGGCCATACCTACCCTAGCCTATGATTGTTTCACCGAAGGCTGGTGTGGCCTTAGAACATGGACTCGCTGGGGACAATTCTTTATACTAAGAATAATTAAGACGGCAGCCTGGGTGATTATCCTTGTGGCTTGCTGCCATGGTTAGGAGTAGGGGGTATTAACAGTGGCTCACCTTCAGTCGGACTGGCAAATTGATTTACTCTACGATGGCGACTGCCCCCTATGTTTGCGGGAAGTCAATTTTTTGCGCCGTCAGGACCGGGGCAGGGGGTTAGTACGGTTTACTAATATTGCCGACCATGGCTATGATGCCGAGCTCCACGGAGGGGTGGACTATGCCCGTGCCATGGGCCGTATCCATGGGGTTCTCGCCGATGGCAGGGTGATTCAGAATGTTGAGGTATTTCGCCAGGTCTACCAGATTTTGGGCATAGGTTGGATTTATGCCCCCACGGGCTGGCCCGTCCTGGCTCCCCTGGTAGATTGGCTTTATGGACGGTGGGCCGACTGGCGACTGGCCCTAACCGGACGACCCAGTTTGGCAGCCCTGCTGGTTCAACGGCAGGGAAGGGAATGCGGCGATCGCTGCCGGACCAGCGATGAATATGACTTTGGCCAGAACACTTAGGACCGGTTAAATCGGTCAAAGTTAAGACTGGGAAGGCATTCTGCCCTTAACCGTAGCCACGGCTATAAACCTGGTATGGCTCTAGCTGGTAGGCCAGGGTTGTCTCTTGTAAGCGCTCCCTGGCCCCTGGACTGCAGTTTTAAGATCTAACTGGTCAGCACCCATTCCACCAGGGTACGTACCCCAAATCCCGTGCCCCCTGCATTGGTGTAACCACTTTCCTTCTCGGTCCAGACCGGACCTGCTACATCCAGGTGGACCCAGGGCGTTTCCTTAACAAACTGCTTGAGAAACAGAGCCGCCGTAATCGAGCCACCGGCTCGGGGACCGGTGTTTTTCATGTCTGCCACAATTGATTTGAGGCCATCGAAGTACCTATCTTCCATGGGTAAACGCCAGAACTTTTCACCGGCGATTTCAGCAGCCTGGGTAATGGCGGCAGATAACTCCTCGTTTTCAGTGAACAGACCGGCAATGTCGTCTCCTAAGGCAACGATACAGGCACCGGTTAGGGTAGCCAGATCCACAATGGCATCGACTTTAAGGTTTTCCGCAAATACCAGGGCGTCGGCCAGGGTCAATCGGCCCTCCGCATCGGTATTGTTGACCTCAATGGTCTTACCATTCGATGCGGTTAGAATATCTCCAGGGCGCAAAGCCTTGCCACTAATCATATTTTCCGTGGCCGCCGTGATGAAGTGTACCTCAACCTCAGGTTTGATCTGACCAATGGCTTGGGCTGCTCCCAAGGTGGCGGCAGCTCCGCCCATATCTACCTTCATCATTTCAATGCCACTACCCGCCCCTTTGATGTTTAGTCCCCCAGAATCAAAGGTTAGTCCCTTACCCACGATCGCCAGCTTACGGCTGGCTGGACTGGTGGGTCGATAGGTGAGATGGATAAACTTGGGGGGTAAGTCTGAGGCCCTGGCTACCCCTAAATAGGCCCCCATACCCAGGGCTTCGCACTGGTCACGTTCTAAAATCTCCACCGCTAGACCATAGGTGGTGCCAATTTCTGTGGCGGTCTGGGCTAGAAATTCTGGAGTCACCACATTGGCAGGAGCGGAAACCAGTTCTCGAGCCAGAATCACCCCGGAACAGAGGGCCTGGGCGGTCGTAACACTGGCTTCCTGATTAGCCAGATTAAGCAGATCAACCTGGCTCAGCTTAACCTTGCCATTTTCCCTATCTTCAGATTTGAAGCGAGTATCCTGATGCAGCGCCAAAATTACTCCCTCCGCCAGAGCCTGGGCCGTTAGGGTGGGGTTGGCTGATACGAGGGGAAAGCTCAGTCCTAAACTGGAACATTTTTCCTTTTTGCCCAGGCGAGCCGCCGCCGCTGCCCCCCGTCGCAGGGTATCGAAGGTGATAGCTTCACTACTACCCAGACCCACTAAGCCTAGCTTGCGGACCAGCCCTGTTTGGCCAATACGAATGATTGCCGTAGATCCTTCCTTAGCAGTAAACTCTGCTTCGTCAATTAATTCCTGCAAGAGCCCTGACACCTGAGTATTCAAATCTGCCAGAGGGCCGACAAGGGGAAGAAATCCTTCTGCCACACCCACGACCAAACAGTCTCCTGTCCAATTTAGACAGGTTTTATTAGATACTTGAACCTGCATTATGCCTTCTACCCGGGAAATGTACTTTTTAGCAGTATTTAATAGAAATTATAGTCCCCCACCCCATTGTTATATAAGCGGTTATATAGGGGGTATTATCCTTGACTGCATGGGTTTCCTGCAGACTAGACAGAACTTTACCTGCTTGGTACAATTGTTCTGTAAGCCACTTTGGTCACCTTCCCTAAAGTCTCTATGGAATCCTTAACTCCTGCTCAACAAGAACTCTACGATTGGCTCGTTGACTATTTGCGTACTAACCAGCACGCCCCTTCTATTCGCCAAATGATGGGAGCAATGAACCTGAAGTCTCCAGCTCCCATCCAGAGTCGCCTAGAGCATCTTAAGAACAAAGGTTACATTGAGTGGAGTGAGGGGAAGGCCCGTACCATTAGAATTCGAGAAGATCTACGGGGCTTGCCCATCCTGGGGACCATCGCCGCAGGCTTCGTCAATGAGGCTTTCACTGACGATGTTGAGCGACTTGACTTAAATGGGTTACCCCTTAAGGCTGGAGATTATGCCCTCAGGGTCACGGGAGATAGCATGGTAGATGCCATGATCCTCGAAGGCGATGTGGCGATCATGCGTCCCGTTAAAGATCCCCAATCAGTTCGGGAAGGCACTATCGTAGCTGCCAGGGTTGAAAGTGGCACAACCCTAAAGTCGTTCTATCGCAACGGTAATCAAGTCAAGCTCAAGCCAGCCAACCCTAACTATCCCGTCATGGAGTTTCCGGCTGACATGGTAGATATTCAGGGCCGGTTAATCGCCGTTTGGCGGGGTATTGATCCTGATTTCAACCTGTAGAACCTATAGCCGTAGTCACGGTTGAGGGGGCGTAGGCAAGGCAGACCGTCTACCCAGTCTTCACCTTCAGCGGCTAACTCTTTTCCTAGCCTTCTGGCCAAAGCTACACAGTTTAGGGTTTGACCACCAGCACTGTACAGGGAGCCTGCTCCACCACCTGACTGCTAACGGACCGAGCTAGGATCCGGTCTACGCCAGTGAGGCCGCGAGTCCCCAAAATAATCAGACTTACCTGATAGATATTGGCTAGCCGAACGATTTCAGTTTCTGCGTCCCCTTCTACCATTTCGAAGGTAGGATCCAGGTCTGGTAGTTCCTGGCCTATTTTTCTCAGGTATTCTTCAATCTGGTGATTGGTCAGGTCCTCTGCTGCAGATAGGGGACGGGAAGCATCCCGATCTCGATTTTCCTGAGGGACGGGAAGTACGTGGACCAGGATCAGCTTGGTTAGCGGAGGGAGAATCAGTTGTTTTGCTGTCGCAATGACTCTGGCATCTAGGGTTGAGTGGTTCAGGGCAATTAAAACTTTTTCAAACATAGGTACTTAAGGGTGGGTTCGTCGTTTAACCGATTCACCGTGGGAGGGCAGCCCTTCCGCATCGGTTAATACATCAATGGCATCTGCTACTAACTTCAGGGCTGCGGGAGAATACTGAATTAAGCTTGAGTGCTTCATAAAAGTTTCAGTAGAGAGGGGAGAAGCGTAGCGAGAAGCCCCGGAGGTAGGTAGGGTATGGTTTGGTCCGGCCAGGTAGTCGCCAACCGCTTCAGGGGTAGAATGACCCATGAAAATCGCGCCCGCATGGCGAATTTGCTTCAGCCAATCCCAAGGGTCGGCTACCTCCAGTTGCAGGTGTTCCGGGGCAAATTGATTAGAGAGTTCACAGGCCATCTCCAGACTCTCAACCACGATCGCTAAACCGTAGTTGGCAATCGACTTTTCCGTTAGGGTTTGGCGAGGGTGGCCGGTGAGTTGGCGGTCAACCTCTGCCGCCACTGCTCCAGCCAGGTCGATACTGGTGGTGAGGAGAATGGCTGCCGCCATTGGATCGTGTTCGGCCTGGGCGAGCAGGTCCGCTGCTACATGAACCGGATTGGCCGTATGGTCGGCAATTACCAGTACTTCCGATGGTCCCGCCAGAGAATCAATGCCCACCCGACCAAAGACCAGTTGTTTCGCCAGGGTGACGTAGATATTGCCGGGACCAGTGATGATATCTACTACTGGTATCGTTTCGGTACCGTAGGCGAGGGCGGCGATCGCCTGGGCTCCGCCTACCCGGTAGATTTCGGAAATTCCAGCCACCTGGGCGGCCACTAATACGGCTGGATTCATGGCCAACCCTGGTCCTGGAGGAGTTACCATCACAATGCGAGACACCCCGGCTACCCTGGCTGGCACTGCGTTCATCAAAACGGTACTGGGATAGGCCGCCCGACCTCCGGGAACGTAGATACCGGCTCGATCTACAGGGGTATAGCGTTTGCCCAAAACCACCCCATGGTCGTTGAACTCAACCCAACTTTTGGGTACACGTTGACGATGGAAAGATTCAATCTTCTGACAGGCCAGATGAATTGCGTCTAGCAAGGGTTTGCTCACCTGCTGGTAAGCCGCATCCAACTCTGCCCCAGAGACCCGTAGACTGTCTGCAGTGAGGGTAACCTGGTCAAAATCTGCCGTGTATTGAATTAGAGCTTGATCTCCCTGGCGTTTAACCGCATGGAGGATCTCTCTAACGGTGGCCTCCTTGTGAACCATCTGATCGTCATGGGTGCGATTGCAGACGCGCTGTAGCTCTGTTTTGGCCTCAGTTAGCTGATGGATGATGCGCAGCATGGGGGCAGGGCTGTCCAAATAAACCAGCGGTAGAGAATCGTTTTAAGCCTAGACGAACGGTTAAGCTTCAGCTAGGGCAGCTATGGGTAAGAAGAGTATGAATCCTGGTAGAAGTAAAGGCTACTGCTCACCTAGTGATTAATATCCTAGTCGATTTATATGATAACTTGCCTGGCAGGGGGTTGGAAAAGGGTATCTGGGGATGGTCAACTCCTATGGTGTCGGTAAAACTGCTCAGGTGTAGCCGTAGCCACAACTTTTGCAAACATCTTCTCAGAAAGAAATCCGTTGTGCTGGTTAAAGGGTGTTATGATATTTTATTCAGGTTGGAAGTAGTCTTATTAAACTAGGGTAAGCTGTGGCAAACATTAAGTCTGCGCTTAAACGTATTGAGGTTACGGAGCGTAATCGCCTTCATAATCGCTCCTATAAGTCTGCGGTTAAAACGCTGAGTAAACGGTATCTGGCTACTGTCGAGGCCTATAATGCCGATCCCAGTCCCGACAGTTTAGCCGCTGTTGCCGCCAGTATGGCAGTAGCCTACAGCAAAATTGATAAGGCCATTAAGCGGGGAGTGTTGCACCCCAATACCGGTGCTCGCAAAAAGTCTCGTCTGGCCAGGGCGCTGAAGGCTGTAGAAGCTCAAGCATCCGGTTCGGTATCCCAGGATATCTAAACTTTTCTGGTTGTCTGCCCGGTTTTTCTATTTGCGGTCATCCTTCCCTATGCCGTTGGTTGATACCCATGTCCATCTGAATTTTGATGTATTTGCTCCCGATCTTGATCTGCTGGCTCAAGCCTGGAGGCAGGTTGATGTGGTCCGACTGATCCATGCTTGCGTCCTGCCGGAGGAATTCCCCGGTATGCAGGCAATTGCTGATCGCTTCCCAGAGCTCTATCTGGCGGTAGGATTGCATCCCCTCGACGCCCATCAGTGGTTACCCGCCATGGGAGTTCGGATCGCTGAAATGGCAGCGGCTGATCGACGGGTGGTAGCCATTGGCGAAACTGGGTTGGATTTTTTTAAGGCCGAGAATAGAGATTTGCAACGGCAGGCCTTCTGGACCCAGATGACCATTGCCCATGATTTGGGCTTACCGGTGATTATCCACTGTCGTAGTGCCGCTCCAGAGACCGCTGAGATGGTGAGAACCTTCCATCAAGCCGTTGGTCCATTGCGGGGGGTGATGCATTGTTGGGCCGGTACACCGGAGGAAACTCGCTGGTTCCTGGATTTAGATTTTTACATCAGCTTTAGTGGCATTGTTACGTTCAAAAATGCTGACCAAATCAAGGCCTCTGCCCGACTAGTCCCCGATCATCGACTGCTGATTGAAACCGATTGTCCCTTCCTATCCCCCGAACCCAAGCGTAAGGAGCGTCCTAATCAACCTGCTTTTGTACAGCATGTAGCTACCTGTTTGGCTGATCTACGTCAGATTGGCTTTTCGGATCTGGCCAGCATTACCACCCATAACGCTTGGGATTTGTTCAGGTTGCCCGGGCCGATTCCAGGATAGTGCGGATGTTCATACTATCTTTTCGTTGATTGGCTGCCTGACTTTACTCGTCCATTTGTCTGTTCGTACCACTCCAAGGCTAGGGCCTGACTTGCTTTAGGATACCCATGACTGAAACCACTACCTACACCACCTCCAACTTTGTTTTACCTGACCTGGTTGAGATTCAGCGATCTAGTTTTCGCTGGTTTCTCGAGGAGGGTCTGATTGAGGAGTTGGAGAGTTTTTCTCCCATTACCGATTACACGGGTAAGTTAGAACTCCACTTCCTGGGCAAGCAGTACAAGTTAAAAAGCCCTAAGTACGACGTTGATGAAGCTAAGCGGCGGGATGCTACCTATGCCGTTCAGATGTACGTGCCTACCCGTTTGATCAACAAAGAAACCGGGGAAATTAAGGAGCAGGAGGTGTTCATTGGCGATCTACCGCTGATGACTGATCGTGGCACCTTTATTATCAACGGGGCAGAACGGGTAATCGTTAACCAGATTGTGCGTAGCCCTGGGGTTTATTACAAGGCGGAAACCGATAAAAATGGTCGTCGTACCTATAATGCTAACCTCATCCCCAACCGGGGGGCCTGGTTGAAGTTTGAAACCGACAAAAACGATCTGGTGTGGGTGCGAATTGATAAGACCCGTAAGCTATCTGCCCAGGTTTTGCTAAAGGCTCTGGGGCTTACCGATAACGAGGTTTTTGACTCCCTGCGCAACCCCGAGTACTTTCAGAAAACTATCGAAAAAGAAGGTCAGTTTAGCGAGGAAGAAGCTCTGCTGGAGCTGTACCGTAAGCTTCGTCCGGGCGAACCGCCGACGGTAGCGGGGGGTGAGCAGTTGCTTTACTCTCGTTTCCACGATCCCAAGCGCTACGACTTAGGCCGGGTGGGGCGCTATAAGCTGAATCGTAAACTGCGGCTGAATGTGCCTGATACTACCCGGGTGTTGACGCCGGTAGATATTCTGACGGCGATCGATTATCTGATTAATTTGGAGTTTGACATTGGCAGTGTGGATGATATCGATCACCTGGGCAATCGTCGGGTGCGATCGGTGGGCGAATTGCTGCAAAATCAGGTGCGGGTGGGTTTGAACCGTTTGGAGCGAATTATTCGCGAACGTATGACGGTTTCCGATGCCGATGCCCTTACCCCGGCATCTTTGGTGAACCCCAAGCCTCTGGTGGCCGCTATTAAGGAATTCTTTGGCTCCAGCCAGCTTTCCCAATTTATGGACCAGACCAATCCTCTGGCGGAACTTACCCACAAACGCCGTATTAGTGCCCTAGGCCCTGGCGGTCTAACTCGGGAGCGGGCGGGCTTTGCTGTGCGGGACATCCATCCCTCTCACTATGGTCGTATTTGTCCGATTGAAACTCCAGAAGGTCCCAACGCCGGTTTGATCGGCTCCCTGGCTACCCATGCCCGGGTGAATCAGTTTGGTTTTATTCAAACGCCCTTCTTCAAGGCAGAAAATGGCCGGGTTAGAAAGGATCAAAAGCCTATCTATATGACCGCTGACGAAGAGGATGATCTGCGGGTAGCTCCCGGAGATATTGCTACTGACGCGGAGGGATACATCCTTGGCAGTACGGTGCCGGTGCGCTACCGTCAGGACTTTACCACCACTGATTCCAGCGAAGTAGACTACGTAGCGGTTTCTCCTGTCCAAATTATCTCGGTGGCGACCTCCCTGATTCCCTTTCTGGAGCATGATGATGCTAACCGGGCCCTGATGGGATCCAACATGCAGCGCCAAGCCGTACCTCTGCTGAAGCCTGAGCGTCCCCTGGTGGGTACGGGGTTAGAGGCCCAGGCCGCCCGTGACTCGGGTATGGTGATTATCAGCCGTAGTGATGGGGTCGTGGAATCTCTGGATGCGGATTGGATTAAGGTGCGGGATCCCCAGGGTGTTCTCCATGAGTACGAGTTGCAAAAGTACCAGCGGTCTAATCAGGATACCTGTCTGAATCAGCGGCCAATTGTATTTCCGGGTGATCTCGTCCAATCCGGTCAGGTTTTAGCGGATGGTTCCGCCACTGAAGGGGGTGAACTGGCTCTGGGGCAAAACGTTTTAGTTGCCTACATGCCCTGGGAAGGCTACAACTACGAAGATGCTATTTTGCTCAGTGAGCGCCTAGTCTACGACGATGTGTATACTTCTATTCACATCGAAAAGTTTGAGATTGAGGCCCGTCAAACTAAACTAGGTCCCGAAGAAATCACCCGGGAAATTCCTAACGTCGGTGAAGATGCTCTGCGTCACCTAGACGAGAGTGGCATTATTCGCATTGGTGCCTGGGTAGAGTCCGGTGATATTCTGGTCGGCAAGGTGACCCCCAAGGGAGAATCGGACCAGCCTCCGGAAGAAAAATTACTGCGGGCCATCTTCGGTGAAAAAGCTCGGGATGTGCGGGACAATTCCCTGCGGGTACCGAATGGGGAAAAGGGCCGGGTCGTTGATGTCCGGGTGTTTACTCGGGAGCAGGGAGACGAATTACCCCCAGGGGCCAACATGGTGGTGCGGGTTTACGTTGCCCAAAAACGTAAGATTCAGGTGGGTGACAAAATGGCCGGTCGTCATGGTAATAAGGGTATCATCTCCCGGATTTTACCGATTGAGGACATGCCCTACCTGCCCGACGGCACGCCGGTGGATATTGTCCTTAACCCTCTAGGGGTGCCCTCCCGGATGAACGTGGGTCAGGTGTTTGAATGCTTGCTGGGTTGGGCTGCCGAGAATCTGAATGCCCGCTTTAAGGTAATTCCCTTTGATGAGATGTATGGTGAGGAGGCCTCCCGCAACTCTACCCACGGCAAACTGATGGAGGCCCGCCAGGTGACGGGCAAAGACTGGGTCTTCAATCCTGAGGATCCTGGTAAAATCCAGGTCTTTGACGGCCGGACTGGTGAACCCTTCGATCGCCCGGTGACCGTTGGTAAAGCCTATATGCTGAAGCTGGTTCACCTGGTAGACGACAAGATTCACGCCCGCTCTACCGGTCCCTACTCCCTGGTTACCCAGCAACCTTTGGGGGGCAAAGCTCAGCAGGGGGGGCAGCGGTTCGGAGAAATGGAAGTGTGGGCCTTGGAAGCCTTTGGGGCAGCCTACACCCTGCAGGAACTGCTGACCGTTAAGTCCGACGATATGCAAGGTCGTAACGAAGCTCTCAATGCCATTGTTAAGGGCAAGTCCATTCCTCGTCCCGGCACCCCTGAGTCCTTTAAGGTGTTAATGCGGGAGTTGCAGTCCCTCTGTTTAGATATTGCTGTCCGTAAGGTGGAAACCCGTGAAGATGGCACCAGTCGAGACATTGAGGTAGATTTGATGGCCGATGTTAATGTTCGTCGCGCGCCATCTCGTCCTACCTATGAGTCTATTGCTCGAGAGGATGGTGACGATAGCGATGAATAGGTCGGTGAATCACCCCAGATTCCATCACTTTAAGCGGGCGATTGAGGGAATTAGGTCTCTCCATCGCCCCCCTATCGGATCCTTTGGATCATTTTTCTCCAATTGATTGCGCGCCCCTACAAGGAAGACACCCAGCATGCCCAAGCTAGAACAGCGGTTTGACTACGTCAAAATTGGATTGGCATCCCCAGAACGGATTCGTCAGTGGGGTGAACGCACCCTACCCAATGGTCAGGTGGTGGGAGAGGTAACCAAACCCGAAACCATCAACTACCGTACCCTCAAGCCAGAAATGGATGGTCTTTTCTGTGAGCGTATCTTTGGTCCTGCTAAAGACTGGGAATGCCATTGTGGTAAGTATAAGCGGGTGCGCCATCGCGGTATTGTCTGTGAGCGTTGCGGCGTGGAGGTGACGGAGTCCCGGGTGCGCCGCCATCGCATGGGCTATATTAAGCTGGCAGCACCTGTAGCCCATGTCTGGTACCTGAAGGGAATTCCCAGCTACATTGCTATTTTGCTAGATATGCCCCTACGGGATGTGGAGCAGATAGTTTACTTTAATGCCTACGTGGTGCTGGACCCGGGTAATGCCGAGAACCTCACCTACAAGCAACTGCTCACCGAAGATCAGTGGATTGAGATCGAGGACCAGCTCTACGATGAGGACACAGAGCTGGCTGGGATCGAGGTGGGAATTGGCGCCGAGGCCCTGCAGCAACTACTTAAGGATATGGATTTAGAAACCGTGGCGGAAAAGCTGCGGGAGGACATTGCCAATTCTAAGGGGCAAAAACGGGCCAAGCTGATTAAGCGGTTGCGGGTAATCGATAACTTTATTGCTACCGGTTCTAAGACCGAGTGGATGGTGCTGGATATCATTCCAGTTATTCCTCCCGACTTACGGCCCATGGTCCAGCTCGATGGTGGGCGTTTTGCCACCTCGGACCTGAACGATCTCTATCGTCGGGTGATTAACCGCAATAACCGGTTGGCCCGCTTGCAGGAAATTCTGGCGCCGGAGATTATCGTCCGCAACGAAAAGCGCATGCTACAGGAGGCGGTAGATGCCTTAATTGATAACGGTCGCCGGGGACGAACTGTGGTGGGGGCGAATAATCGTCCTCTCAAATCCCTCTCCGATATTATCGAAGGTAAGCAGGGTCGCTTTCGGCAAAATCTACTGGGTAAGCGGGTCGATTATTCTGGTCGGTCCGTGATTGTGGTTGGACCTAAGCTGCAAATACATCAGTGCGGTCTACCCCGGGAAATGGCGATCGAGCTGTTCCAACCCTTTGTCATCCATCGCCTGATTCGGCAGGGACTGGTGAACAACATTAAGGCGGCGAAAAAAATGATTCTCAATCAGGAACCCAGTGTCTGGGAAGTCCTGGAGGAAGTTATTGAAAGCCATCCGGTTATGCTGAACCGGGCTCCCACCCTTCACCGGTTGGGTATTCAGGCCTTTGAACCGATTCTGGTGGAGGGCCGCGCCATCCAACTTCATCCCTTGGTGTGTCCGGCCTTTAACGCTGACTTTGACGGCGACCAGATGGCGGTGCATGTGCCCCTGTCCTTGGAAGCTCAGGCGGAGGCTAGGTTATTGATGCTGGCCTCCAATAATGTGCTGTCGCCAGCTACGGGCCAGCCTATTATTACCCCCAGTCAGGACATGGTGCTGGGTTGTTATTACCTGACGGCCGAAAATCCCAATGCTACCAAGGGGGCAGGTCGTTACTTCGCCAGTTTGGATGACGCCATTATGGCCTTTGAACAGGGATTGGTCGATCTCCATGCCCAGGTATGGCTGCGGTTTGATGGCCAGGTAGAGTCCGATCGCCCCAGTCCCCCTCTCTCAGAGCGTACTGAAGCTGAAGATGGGACGGTGACCGAAATCTACTCTGATCGACGGGTCCGTTTGGATGCCCAGGGCAACTTAATTTCTCAGTACATCAAAACTACGCCAGGCCGAATTATCTATAACAAAGCGGTGCTGGAGGCGATCGCGGGGTAGATCGGGACGTCAGTAGGCTGGCAGAGTAACGGTAAGGCAGAGCAATACATCACAGAAGGGCAAAACCTATGGCGGAACACGGGTCGACTCAATCCTCAATGATTTTTCGCAATCGCATCATCGATAAAAAACAGCTGAAAAAGCTGATTTCCTGGTCCTTCACCCATTACGGTACCGCCCGTACGGCCCAGATGGCTAATCGTATTAAGGACCTGGGCTTTAAGTACGCTACCCGGGCGGGGGTGTCCATTAGCGTTGAAGATCTCCAGGTGCCCCAGGAGAAGCGCCAACTGCTGGCGGCGGCGGAGGAGGATATTCGGGCCACCGAAGAGCGTTATACCCGCGGTGAAATCACTGAAGTAGAGCGGCTTACCAAGGTGATTGACACCTGGAATGACACCAGTGAAGAACTAAAGGATCAGGTGGTTCGTAATTTCAAGGAAAACAACCCCCTCAACTCGGTGTACATGATGGCCTTTTCTGGGGCTCGTGGTAACATCTCCCAGGTGCGCCAGTTGGTGGGGATGCGGGGGTTGATGGCCAATCCCCAGGGGGAAATTATTGACTTGCCGATCAAAACTAACTTCCGGGAAGGTCTGACCGTTACCGAGTATGTGATTTCCTCCTATGGCGCCCGTAAGGGACTGGTGGATACGGCTCTGCGCACGGCGGACTCGGGATATTTGACTCGACGACTGGTGGATGTTTCCCAGGATGTGATTATTCGGGAGCAGGATTGCGGCACTACTCGAGGCATTCCCCTACGTAGCATGACCGATGGAGAACGGGTGTTGATTCCTCTGGAAAGTCGGTTGCTGGGTCGGGTGGTAGGTAGGGATGTAGTCCACCCTGAAACCGGTGAAGTCCTGCTGGAGAAGAATCAGCCCATTTCTCCAGAAATGGCTGAGATCCTGGTTAAGGCTGGGGTAGAAGAGGTGCTGGTGCGATCGCCCCTGACCTGTGAGGCTACCCGTTCCGTCTGCCGCCTCTGCTACGGTTGGAGCTTGGCCCACTCAGAAATGGTCGATCTAGGAGAAGCGGTAGGAATTATTGCCGCCCAGTCCATCGGTGAGCCCGGTACCCAGATGACCATGCGAACCTTCCACACCGGTGGTACCTTCACCGGTGAAATAGCACCCCGGATTCGGGCTGGTAAAACCGGCGTGGTCCGTATGTCTAAGCGTTTCAAGACTCGCCCCTTTCGGACTCGCTATGGCGAAGACGCCCTGATGCTGGAGTCTAACGCTGACTTGGTGATTGAGGGTAGCGGTAAAAATCAAACCGAAAGCCTACCCCAAGGCACTATTTTATTTGTTAACGATGGCGACACCGTTGACAAGGAACAACTGTTGGCGGAGCTGCCCTCTGCCGGGCGCACCCGTAAAATAACTGAAAAAGCCACCAAAGACGTTACCTCTGACCTCGCCGGTGAGGTTAAGTTTGACGGTCTGGTGCAGGAGGAACGCACCGATCGCCAGGGTAACACTACCCGTTTGGCTCAGCGGGGCGGGTTGCTCTGGGTTCTGTCAGGGGATGTGTATAACCTGTTGCCCGGAGCTGAACCTGTGGTGAGCAATGGGGATTACGTGAAGGCAGGTGACACCCTGGCGGCCACTAAGCTGACTACAGAACGGGGTGGGTTAGTCCGCCTGCCTGGATCGGAGGATGATAAGGGTAGTCGAGAGGTGGAAATCATTACCGCCTCCGTTATCCTCGACCAAGCCCATGTCCGTAAGGAGCAGGGGCAGGGACGGGAACACTACTTTATTGAGACTGCCTACGGCCAACGCTTTTCCCTGATTGCGACCCCTGGTGCTAAGGTGACCAGTGGTCAGGTGATCGCTGAACTGGAGGACGACCACTACCAAACCCAAACCGGAGGAATTGTTAAATTCTCCGGGGTAGAGGTGGCAAAAAAGGGTAAGGGGAAGCAGGGCTATGAAGTGGTACGGGGTGGCACCCTGCTGTGGATCCCGGAGGAAGCCCATGAAATCAACAAGGATATTTCCCTGCTGATCGTGGAGGATGGTCAGTACGTCGAAGCTGGCACGGAAATTGTTAAGGACATTTTCTGTCAGAATAGCGGCGTTGTGGAGGTCACCCAGAAAAACGATATTCTACGGGAAATTCTGATTAAACCCGGGGATATCCATATGGTGGATGGTCCCGAGGAGGTGATGGATCGCGACGGCACCATCGTCAACGCCGGTGAAGAGGTCATGCCTGGCCTGACAGCTACCGCCCTACGCTATGTTGAGTACGTTGAGACTCCCGAAGGACCAGCGATTCTGCTGCGTCCTGTGGAAGAATATGCCGTACCTGACGAACCAGCCGTGCCCAGTCAGGGGTCATCGGCTGATGCGGTTAGTTCTATTAAGCTGCGGGCGGTACAGCGAGTTTCCTTCAAAGATGGGGAACGGGTCAAGTCGGTAGACGGAGTAGAGTTGCTGCGCACCCAGTTGGTCCTCGATATCGAAGACGAGGCTCCCCACGTGGTGGCGGACATTGAACTGGTGCCCGACGAAACCGATGCTGAACTGATGCGCTTGCAAATGGTTGTTCTGGAAACCCAGGTAGTTCGTCGCGATGTGGCGGCTGACCAAACCCAGGGCAGTACGGTTACTAGCCTGTTGGTGGAAGATGGCCAGCAGATCGCCCCGGGGGCTATTCTGGCCCGCACTGAGATTAAGTGTAAGGAATCGGGTGAGGTACGGGGAATTCGCGAAGGCCAGGAAGCGGCGCGACGCCTATTGGTGGTCCGGGAGTCCGATCGCATCAGGGTTGATTTGCAGGGACAGTCCTCTTCCCGCCAAGTGGGCGACCTGGTGGTAGCGGAAAACGAATTGGCACCCGGAATTACCTGTGAAGAATCGGGGGAAGTCACGGCGATCGACGAGACCGGCCTAACCCTACGTCTAGCCCGTCCCTACCGGGTGTCCACCGGAGCTGTCCTCCATATTGAGGATGGAGACCTGGTGCAGCGGGGGGATAACCTGGTATTGCTGGTGTTTGAGCGGGCTAAAACCGGCGATATTATCCAGGGGTTACCGCGGATTGAAGAGCTGCTAGAGGCCCGTAAACCTAAGGAAGCCTGTGTGTTGGCCCGCCGTCCAGGCACAGCCCAGGTGGTCTATGGAGAGGATGAGACTGTAGAAGTTAAGGTCATTGAAGAAGATGGGGTGGTAACTGACTATCCCACCAGTCCTGGTCAGAATGTGATTGTGTCCGACGGTCAGGTGGTCAGCACTGCTGAATATCTCACCGATGGTCCTGCTAACCCCCATGAGATTTTGGAGGTGTTCTTTGACTACCATCTGAGTCAGGGTAGGGGCATCCACGATGCGGCCATGGCTAGTTTGCAGAAGGTTCAGTCTTTCCTGGTGAATGAAGTCCAGTCGGTGTACCAGTCCCAGGGTATTGATATTTCTGACAAGCATACCGAGGTGATTGTTCGCCAAATGTCCTCGAAGTGCCGTATTGATGACGGTGGTGACACCATCATGTTGCCAGGGGAACTGGTGGAAATCTATCAGGTCGAGCAGGTTAACGAAGCCATGTCTATCACTGGTGGCGCTCCGGCTCAGTATACGCCGGTCCTGTTGGGAATTACCAAGGCCTCCTTAAATACCGATAGCTTTATTTCGGCCGCTAGTTTCCAGGAGACCACCCGGGTACTGACGGAAGCCGCTATTGAAGGCAAGTCGGACTGGTTGCGGGGCCTGAAGGAGAATGTGATTATTGGTCGGTTGATTCCTGCCGGTACCGGCTACAATGCCTACGAAGATTCTCCTGCCTTGGAAGTTGACCCGGCTTACGACTCGGCCATCCTTGATGACGATATGATGCTCCAGGATGTGGTGCTAGACGATCGCACCGCTCGCACCTACGACATCGATGGGGGGCTGGGAATGCTGGCCGACGATGACATGATTGGTGGTATGTCCATTGAAGATCGGGAGGGGCGTCGATCCTCCTCTACTGCCGAGGAAGAGGAGGACTTCTCCGCCATGGCGGAGGAGCTGGCCATGCTTGACCTGGACGACGATCTACTGATTGATGACCAGACCGAGGCTCCCTAAGCTTCGGTGAAGACCTGGCTGGGGGGCAGGGTCTGGCCTTCCAGCCATTGGTTTAACTGCGATCGCCTGGGCATGGCAGTCTGGGCTCCTGGTTGGGTGACAGTGTAGGCTGCCACAGTGGTAGCGAAGCCGACGGCCCCCATGAGGGACATTCCCTCGGCTAGGGCTACTGCCAGGCCACCATTGAATGCGTCCCCCGCTGCTACCGTATCAACGGCTTCCACCGCTAGGGCCGGTTGGTGGAAGCAGCTCTGCCGGCTAGCCACCACCACTCCTGCCTCTCCTAGTTTGATAATCACCGTTTCCACTCCCCGCTGGCACAAGACTTGGGCCGCCTGGAAAGCTGTTGTTTGATCCTGAACTGGCCATCCTACCAGCTGGCTGGCTTCGATCTGATTCGGGGTGATCAGGTGCAGGTAGGGATAAAGGTGATCGGGCAGATTGGCCTGGGCTGGAGCTGGATCGAGGATAATTCTTGCCCTCCGGTCCTGTGCCAGGGCGGCGGCAGCCATCACGATATCCAGGGGAATCTCCAACTGCATTAGCAGGAAATCTCCTGGTTGCAGTTGCTTGGCCAGGGCTCGTAACTCTAGCTCTCCGACCTGGCCATTGGCACCCGGGACGACTATGATCTGATTTTGTCCTTGCCTGTCCACTCCAATGGCAGCTATGCCAGTGGGGTTGAGGTCATCCTGAAGCACCCCCTCGCAGTTAACGCCAGCGGTCCTTGCAGTCTCAAGCAGGCGATCGCCAAAGCTATCCCGGCCAACCCGACCCACCAGGCGAGTGGCCATGCCCAGACAGGCAGCGGCTACGGCCTGGTTTGCCCCCTTCCCCCCTGATCGTGTTTCAAACTGGCTGCCCAAAATAGTTTCCCCCGGTTGGGGAAGGCGCGGGCTGTGGCAGACCAGGTCCATATTCAGGCTACCCAGCACGTGGATGGAGACCATCGTTACCGTTCCTGGTACTCAGGGTTGCTGGCGAGGGAAGGGGGGCGATCGCTGCTCCAGGCCCACCAGGCCGTTTGACATTCGCCACAGAGGTAAAACTCCTGCCACTTGCGACGCTGTCCCTCGCCGTAGACCGGCGATCGGCGGTTGATCCAAACCGCCCTTGCCTGACTACTTGCAGCACCGCAGCTAGGACAGCAAAAGCGAACTGTATGACTGGCCCTATCAGCCCACTCAGGGGGAACCAGGGAAAAGGCTTCCATAGGAGATTAAAACTTTTCCAGCTGATCCAGGCGCAGCCAGATGTTAGGGGTAGGGACATAGCCAAACTTTACCAGGGCGTAGTCTTCCCGAATTTCCATAATTTCTCCCTTGGTTTCAAAGAGATAGGATGGCAGGCGGGTATCGCTAGCCTTAGCCTCGAGGCTATTTTCCAACTTTTCCCGAAGGGCACGTACCAGATCACCACGTTTCAGCGCCACGGCCATAGTTTTTTCCCTAGTTAAATGCAAATGCTAATATCCTAGCGGTCTTAAGCCTAGGGCTCAACCCTAGCGTTGACACCGGGGACAATAGTGGGCCGATCTCCCGGCCAGTTTCAACCGTTGAATCGGTGTCTGGCACACCCGGCAGGATAAACCCTCCCGGTCGTAGACCCAGGCCACACCCCCATAGTTACCGTTAATGCCGTAAATATCCCGGTAGTCACTAAAGCTAGTACCGCCTGACTCAATACTGGTGGTCAGTACGGACTGAATCGACTCATACAGTCGGGTTAGGCGTTTAAGCCCTAGCCGTTGGGCTGGAGTCGGGGGGCGAATACCGCTGAGAAAGAGGGCCTCATCGGCGTAGATGTTGCCAATTCCCGCCACCAGGTGCTGATCGATCAGGGCATTTTTGATCGGACGTTGACTTCCCTGGAGTCGCTCCTTCAGGTAGGCAGGATTAAACCCCGGATCAAAGGGTTCTGGTCCCAATCTCTGTAGCCCGGTAATCACGGATGGGATGGTGTGATCGGGGGGAATCCACCAGATTCGTCCAAAGGTACGCTGGTCTATAAAACGCAGCTCCCGATCTGGACCCAAAAACAGCCGTACCCGGCAATGGGGGGTTAAAGGGGTGGCCGGGTCTAACCAGAGTAATTGCCCCGTCATCCGTAGATGGACTCCCAGGTAGCCACCGGCGGCTCCGTCGGGGTGGATGAGTTCAGCCAGCAGGTACTTACCCCGGCGCTGCCAGTTTTTTAAAGTTTTACCCGTTACCCCATGGCAAAATACTTCGGTATCGGTAGGGTAAGCCAGGCTACGGCTGAGTAAAATCTGACTACTCTGGATAGGCAGATTCAGGGTAACCCGGTTGAGGCCCCGACATACAGTTTCGACTTCAGGTAACTCGGGCACAGTTGTTGGAATAATAAAATCAGGGGCATTACACGAGTACGCACCGGGTTGACAAACACGGTGTAGATCGTTCCAACGCCCCTGGTTTCTCTTGGGTTATTTTACTTCTTCTAACTCAGACAAGGCAAAGTTATTGGTATTCACTCCTGAGTAGTTAACCGTGTTAAAGCGCACCACGGCGGGGTATTTAATCCCGCTTTGATCAATGGTGGCAACCGTACCCACTTCCCGGTACCAGTAAGATTCCTTACGGAGGATACGAACCTTAGAATTGCGTTGAACCATGGATAATGTCCTCTTGAAAATCAATTATTTAAGGCATATTGTTCATCAGATTACTACGACTTTAGTCGCCCCATCGCCGACCCAAGTTTAAGTTTTATTGCGATTCGCCCTAGGAACCAGAATAAAAAGAGCTGGCTTTAAAGCCAGCTCCACTAACTCAAGAACGAACTGTTTAACAACAGACTATCCCTGGCACTTTAAAAAATAACCTTAGTGGGCTACGGCAGATATGTCTTGCTCCTCACCCAGTAAGACACGCAGACTGGGAAAAAGAAAATGATTCTCTTCGACGTATTGAGCCCCAAATAATCCTTTTTCCGCCCAAAAGTATCGATCAGTGGTATGCTCGTTACGCTTCACCAGCAACAAGGCTGGAGGAGCAATACCTTCGGAGTGGATAAAGTTTCTAGCTGCAGTTACAGGTTTTTCATCGCCGCTCTCAATACTATACTGAGGAACAGCTTCTAATATACGGCGACCTTCTAGTCGACGGCGGCTTTTGCGCTTGCGTCTCCTTGCCAAGTTGCCTCCCTCCCTCTCTCTTGATATTTTGATGTAGTTTTAGTTACAAATCCTTGTAACAGACCAAGTATATCGGCTTAAAATGAGAATTTCAACTTCTTTTAAAAATTAAGTCTAACACCCTTAAGACCCTGGTATGAAAGGATCTCAGCCTATATAGATAAGTCGTGAAGCACAGAACTGTTAAAAAGTTGACAAAACTTTAAATTCTTTGTCGACATACTTTTGAGTTGGGCTCATGTCATGACCGTTGCCAGTGCAGAATTTATTGCCCTTTGTCGGTCCCAGGTGATGTTTTTAAGTCAGGCTCTGGGGGCAATTTCCACGGTGGTTTATCTGGCCGATCATGGTGCCAAGACTTCCCAGATTTCTCTGGTGCCCCTGGTGGCCTATCCAGAAGCCGTTGATCCATGGTTGGGTTTTAAGCCGGTAGATACCTCTGGAAAGGTGGTTCAGGTGGGACTGGGGTCTGAGGTTTTGGATCTGGAGCACCTAGACTCTCTCAACGAAGGCCCGGTAGGTAGCCCTAGCTCTGTTGCAGATTGGGTCGTCGCCGAGGGTATGCAACAAGTTTCCTTACCGGCTAGAGCTGGGGCCGAGTCGGGTGCCTCTGGGACAACTATGGCTCCTTTGGTATTGCCCTTGGTTCATGAAGGGGTGGCCCTGGGGATGATCGTCAGTACCCGGGATAGTCCGACCTGGAGCCGAGATGACCGGCAACAGGGCGAGCGAGTGGCTAGTACCCTAACCCTGGCTTGGGTGCTTGATCAACGAGGTCAATGGTTTCAGCAGCAGATGCAACGGTATCACCATAGTCAGGTGAATCAATCGGAAACCTTTCACGACCTGTTGCACCAGTTTCGTAATCCCCTCACCGCCCTCCGAACCTTTGGCAAGCTTTTGGTGAAGCGTATTCCTTCTGAAGATCCCAATCAGTCCATAGCTGAGGGTATTGTGCGAGAAAGTCGACGCCTGGAGGATCTGGCTGAACATTTTGATCAGACCCTGGGAGCCATGGATGGAGATCTCTACCCAGGGCCTGTGGTTCCTTCGTCGGTGGGTCTACTTTTGCCGCCAACGGTAGAGGCAAATCGGCTGGAGGGGGAGGGGCAGGCTCCAGGGGAACTGGCAAACATGACGGACCACAGGTTGAGGAGATCGCTCCATTGCGTATCGGCTGCGATCGCCACCGTTGCTGAACCCCTCTTGCAATCGGCTCAGGCGATAGCCCAGGACCGGGGCTTGCAAGTGTGGTCAGATCTGCCGGAGGCTTTGCCCCCTGTTTGGATGGATCGATCGGCCCTGGGGGAGGTGCTGAGTAATTTGCTAGACAATGCCCTGAAGTATGCCCCGACTGGGACTTTAATTTGGTTGCGGACCGGCCTGGAACAACAGCTAGAAGACCAATTATTTCAGGGAATTGCCGTGGGGGATACGGGACCGGGTATTCCTCCCCAGGATCGGATCCATGTGTTTGATCGGCACTACCGGGGGGTACAAGCCCAGGGGACGATTCCTGGGACGGGCTTGGGCTTGGCCATTGTGCAGGATCTGGTGACTGCTATGGGGGGGCAGTTGACCCTCATTAGTCCAGCCCCGGTGGATCAGTGGGTACCGGAGGTTCCTGAGGGATTTACCCAGGGGCCGGGTACGGTGTTTGTGGTTTGGTTGCCGGTGGCGACCGACGCCAGGCCAGGGTGAAGCGATCGCGCCCTGCCAAGTCCAACTGTATCTGAATATCGCGGTAGGCGTCGCTGGCCTCTAGCAGTGCCTTGACCGCCGGTCCCTGGCCCTGCATCATTTCTACCAGCCACAGCCCCCCCGGCACCAGGTAGGTGGGAGCCTCCGCCACCAGGGTAGCTATTGCTTCTAGCCCATCGGTGCCCCCATCCAATGCCGATCGGGGTTCGTGGCCGATTACCTCTGGAGGCAGGCTGGGCAGCAGGTTGGAGGGAATGTAGGGGGGATTGGCCACCACGGCGCTAATCAGGCCTCGGTAGGCGGCTAGGGGTGTAAACCAGGATCCCTGGTAAAAGTGGATGCGATCGCCTGAGCCCAGGGCTTGGGCGTTAGCTTGAGCTATCCCTAGGGCTGCCTGACTTTGGTCTACCGCTAAAATAGTCGCCTCTGGCAGGGCGCGGGCTAGTCCCAGGGCAATGGCTCCACTGCCGGTGCCCAGATCCACCCAAAGGCCCCGGGCTAGGGCCGGGGCCTCTTGACTAGCCGCCACCGCCAGGTCAATGATTAACTCTGTCTCAGGGCGGGGAATTAACACCGCTGGTGTCACCTGTAGGGTAAAGTCTCGCCAGGGAGTCTGCCCCGCCAGGTACTGCACGGGTACCCGTTGTTCTAGGCGTTGCTGCCAGCGCCGCTCCAGTTCTGCCAGGGGAAGGGCGAGGGGAATGGGGGGTGCCTCGGCCAGGCGACCGAGTTTTAGAGACAAGGGGTCGAGGGGACTCAGGACCTGCAGCAACCAATCTACCTCCTCAGGGTTAATCCCGGCAGACCGGGCCTGACACTGAGCCTGGGTCCGCCAGGCCGCCAGATCCTTCCCTGAGACTTGGGTAACCACTCCCCTAATCTAAGCGCACTGCTGTGCCACTGGCGGCCACCATTAGCATGGTGCCACCATTACTAATGGCAATGGATTCGTAATCAATATCTACCCCAATGATGGCATTGGCACCCACAGCCCGAGCCGCCTGCACCATCTCCTGGATGGCGGTACTACGGGCTTCCTGTAGGGACTTTTCGTAGGCTCCCGATCGCCCCCCGACGATATCCCGAATACCAGCAAAAAAATCTCTGAAAATATTAGTTCCCAAAATTGCTTCGCCATTCACCAGACCGCAGTATTCTCGAATCGGGTGACCTTCCACCGTGGGACTGGTAGTGATAATCATGGTTTCCAGTGCTTTATTGCCAGGCCTATCTAGAGTTTAAACAACTCTATAGGGATAGTTTAACTCCCACTGCCGACCTACATCACCAAGCGCATACTTAAATCTAACCAGGTCGAACGGGTGATCGGGCCACTGCTGGATATAAAGTCTACACCGGTGGCGGAGATCGGTCCCAGGGTGGCCAGGCTAACGTTGCCTGAGGCTTCGATTTTAAGGTTGGGTTGAGCTTGACGTAGACGCTGGACCGCCGTGGTCATGGTTTCTACGGACATATTGTCCAGCATGATAATGTCTATTGGGCAGGTGAGGGCCTCCTCCACTTCGGTCAGGTTACTCACCTCTACTTCCAGACTGAGGGGGTAGGGCATGGCCTGGCGCACCTGCTCTACGGCTGCCCGTACTCCTCCGGCAGCGGCGATGTGGTTGTCCTTCAGCATCACCGCATCGTCTAGCCCCAGGCGATGGTTGGTGGCTCCCCCCACTCGACTGGCGTACTTTTCCAGGATTCTCAGGCCAGGAGTCGTTTTTCGGGTATCGACAAACTGACTGGGGCAATGGGCCAGCGCTTCTACGTACTGGCGGGTGGCGGTGGCGATGCCACTCAGGCGCATGGCCAGGTTAAGGGCAACCCGTTCCCCCATCAGCAGGCAGGCCAGGGGACCGCTGAGGTGGGCTATGGGGGTGTTAACCTCACAGGTTTCTCCCTCGGTCACCAGGGCCTCAAATTTTACCCCACCCTCCAGCAGGGTAAAGACCCGCGCCGCTACCGGTAGCCCGGCAACGATGCCTGGGGCCTTAGCTACCCACTGGGCCTGGAACAATCGCTGTCCTAGGGGCCCCAGGCCAGCGCTACTCCAGTCGCCCCGGCCAATATCTTCCTGTAGCCAGGTGCGGAGTAGGGGATCGAGGGCGATCGCCGGTAGGGTAAGGGGCAACGGGGTAGACATGGAACAGAGCTCAGGATAGGTAGGGAGCCTTGATCGGGATGGGGGACAGTATAAACCAGTCAAATACCAGGTTTGGGTTGGGATTGGATAGCCCTAGCCAACTTGGGCACGACCACAGTTATTCTGTGCTATGGTACAGTCAATGTTGAGTACTCAGCAGATTAATCCATTTTACCCTTTAGAACCCAGGAGGTGATGCCCATGCAAGAGAGTAGTAAACGTGTGGGTCTTCAGGTTAATGTAGGCCGACTGTGCGCCGGGGCTGTACTTTAATTGAGTTAGCTCCTGAAGCAATTAATACTTTTGTAGCCGACTGGTTTGGGTTCCTCCCGGCAGTCAGGTTTAACTGAAGATCCGACTAGACCGCTCTTACCCTGGTAAGGGCGGATAGTTTTTATGGGGTAGACTGTAGCTCTGCTAAGGGATCAAGACTTCCTATCAATCTGGCCTCAGCCATGCTGGTAGGGATGGAGGCGAGCCAGAACGCCTATTCAGTCCTGGCTTTCACCGATCAATACTGTCTTCGGCGTGCTGGTCAAAGTTATTTATCCCCCCTTCGTACTCGTCTGGGGTCTGAGGGCAAAGCGATTATAGGTTTCCCACCGGGGTTGGGGATGGAAAAGTAGGTGAATCTGGTAATAGGTACGGTTAAACAATAGAAAGTAACCATAGCCAAAACCGTAGATCAGGTGAGCCTTTAGGTCATAGTTACAGAATCGCACCAGTCCCTGCAGGGTAAAGGGAAAACACTGGGCTAGCAGCACCAGTTCTAGTAGATACCAGTCTTTTATCAGCAGGGCTCGACCCAGGTAGATCCAGGATAGGGTAAAGGTAAGGGGCCAGTAAATCACCTTGTAGATTAGAAACAGCAGGTGATAGCGTGACTGGGAAGGTAATTTTCGCCAGCGTTTCAGTTGTCGGATCACCACCTGGAGATAGCCCTGCACCCAACGCTTCCGCTGTTTATTCAAGGCCCCTAGGGTTTCTGGCACCACGGTGGCTCCCACCAAGTAGGGGCAAAAACTCAGTCGGTAGTGGTGCTCTACCAGGCGGGCTGTAAGTTCCACATCTTCCGCCAGTACCTCGCCACACAGCGGCCCTACCGCCCGTAGGGCGGCGGTACGAAACAGACCCAGGGCTCCTGGTATAACATCCTGGGTGCGATCGCCCCCTCGCCAGCGAAAACGACTGAGAAATCGCCGAAACAGTAGGGTATCTTCGCCGTACTCCATCAATTGCATACAAGCCAGGGGCGATCGTCGGTTAGCCACCGTCAGCGCCCCGCCTACCGCATCATCCCCCTGGCCGATCAGGTAGCGGATAGCCAGCTTAAAGCTATCGGCAGGAAAAAGGCAGTCGGCATCCACCATCAGGGTGTACTCTGTATTCACCTGGCTAATACCCTGGGTGAGGGCCTGGGCCTTACCCTGATTATTCTGCCGTAAATAGGTGATGCGCCGCCCTCCCAAGGCGGTCACTATCTCACCGGTTCTGTCGGTGGAACCGTCGTCTACCACGATGATCCGCAGATCGGGGTAGTCTACCGCCAGCAGGGACTGCAGGGTTGCCCCAATCACCTCCTCCTCGTTATAGGCCGGTACAATCACCGTTAGCCCGGGCCAGTTTGTCTCGGCAATCTCGGCTAATGGAGGTCTGTGGCGTTGGCTGAGGTAGAGCGCCATAAAGATGAAGCCCTTGACCAGGCAGTAGGCAGTCAGGAGAAGGCAGTAGTAAAAATAGAAGGAATCAAATAGGGAGTAGTTGCGTTTAACAAAAAAGATCTGAAGAATAAGAAGGTTAAGAATAAGGCTAGGGGGTAAATAGATCGCCAACTTCCAGGGGGTTTTTATTTTGATCATGCCCTTTGTATTCGGTTTTTCCTTAAGTACGGTATGCAACGTCGCTATGAAGCGGCTAAATTGATAGTCTCTGTCAGAACGCTGAGGATCCGGCTGGTCGGTCTATGGCATGCCTGGTAACTGACCCCAGGGTCTTGGGTTGGCACGTATCTAGAAATAAAGTCTGGATAGGCGTTCTGACCAGGGCTAGAATTTTAAGACTAGCCCATCCTACCAATCTGACTACACCCTATGGTTACCCTACTTAGCTCCACTGCCATTGATGCTCAACTAGCCCAACTGCCCGATTGGCGCCTGGAAGACAAAACGATTGTCTGTACCCGTACCTTTAAGAACTTTATAGCGGCGGTAAACTTTGTCAACCATCTGGTGGATCCGGCGGAAACGGCTGGTCACCACCCCGATCTGGCTATTTCCTATAACCGGGTGGTCATTCGCCTGACCACCCATGACCTGGGTGGCTTAACCGAGAAAGACTTTGATCTGGCCAGGGTGATTAACGCCATTGATTGATGGGAAGTACTTTACCAATCTCCCGATAGTGTAGGTAGCCTTGCTCCGGTGGGGGTCACAATTACTAGCGGCAGGTTAGGGTAGGCTTCGTGTCGGGTCAGGTGTACCAGTTGTAGTCCGCTCTGGGCAGGCTCTACAGTGATAATGTACTGGTTGTGTAACCACCTGATATTCAGTAAGCGATTCTGAATCAGCCATAATTCAGCTAGTTCACCCCGATTAATCCGATCCGGCTGATCTCCCTGATAACAACTCCAGAGGCTATCGATGGCAGTCCATAACCCTGAAAAATAGAGGGGTTCGGTGCGGGCGCTGAGTCCGTAGGTGGTGAAGGAAAAGATCTGATAGCTCCACCAGGTTTTAATAGTGGTGATCGGAGGCTCCTGTTGAATGGCTGGGGCGGAGTTTGCCATCGCCCGTAGTTGTTTTTCCTGGGTTTGGCGGGCGGGTCGTTGCCAGGTGGGTAGGTCGAGGCAAACCTGGGCACTGACGGGGGTAGCCCCATTGTCTGCCGCAGATGGGGAATGTACGATGGCCCTACTGATTGTGGGTGGTACCAGGCTGAGCAACAACGTGCTTAGACCCAGCCAGGAGTATCGGCCTATGGCCATGAACATTGCCTTAGCAACCATAACGAACTATCCCCTGGGGATCGTTATCCCCGGTCCCGGAACCAATCACGCCACCTATAGGCAGTACGCAGCACTAACCACAGTAGCACTAAGGCTGTGATCCCACCCAGTTGGGGAGCATAAAAGCTACAGAGAGCTAAACTAACGCAAAGCCCGTCCACCAGAAAAAACATCCACAGGGGCAGGGGTTGGGGCCGGTAGAACCAGCCGACCTGGGAAAATTGAATTACCAGGGCCAGTAAGCCACTGATCAGACCTGCAACCCTATGAAACTCGGACGGTAGTCCCAGGGATCGACCTATCCCTATGCCCACCAGGACCCCTACACCAAGGCTGAGGATTAGCTCGGCGGGATAGAGTAGGCGCTGACCGTAGCGATCCTTCGATAACAGTAGTTCGGCTATGGATCCGCCGACTAAGGCTCCCAGTACTAGATTAGGAGGCAGTTTAGCCACTAAGGGAATGTCAGCCCAGAGGCGATCGCCCGACATTAAGCCCACCAGCAGGAGGGGTAAGATCACCCTCAGCCCGGTCGCTGCCCCAATGGAGAGAACAGCAAGAATCTCAATCATGATCGATGGGTGGAAATTCAAGGGTGATCGGTATATCCTCTCCTACCACGATTAACGACTCAACCCGAGGGTGTTAGAGAGGTAATCGGCTGTAGCCTTAACCACTTCCACCGCATTATCGTAAACCATACGGGTGGGGCCCAATACCCCTACGCTGCCGAGAGCCTGCTGCTGTCTAGTATAGTTGGACACCACCAGGGCGCAGCCCTGCATGGGCTCAAGGGGATTTTCTGAGCCAATCCAAACCCGTACATCAGCGGTGGCGCCATCCCGATTGGCGGGAGACTGGTCAAATAGGAGGGGCCAGAGCTGGGCCTGTTCTTCCTCCAGTAACCTGATGATAGCTTGAATGTGCTGGGCGTCAGAAAACTCGGGTTGACGCAAAACCTCCGCCAGCCCGCTGACAACTAACTGGGTAGCCCCTGTCAGGCGCGATCGCCGGGCCAAATCCACCAGCGCCTGACATAGCATCAGGCCATACCGACGCAACTCCCGACCCAAACCCGTCAGGTCCAGGGTGGTTACATCGCTGAGGGGACGACCCCGCAGGTGCTCGGTAAGAAAGTTAGACAGAATTTGGAGTTGCCGATTCCCTGGAATTTCTACCGCAGTGGATTCCCCCTGATCGGGTAGTCTAACTATCACCGATTCGGTACTGAGGGAGTCCAGCAGGACGATGACCAGTAGCTGGCCCACATCTACCTGAACCAGTTGGACATGGCGAATTAAGACTTTGCTGGCGGCAGGTACGGTCACCAGAGCCAGGTACCCAGTCACCTGGGCTAGAATCTGGGTGGCCTCCTTGAGTATTGCCTCCAGACTCCATCCGGCCAAACCTAACTCCTCTGACAAGATGGCATCCACCTTACGCCCCATGTGACCAGAGGGGCTCATTAAGCGATCGACGTAGAGACGATAGCCAAAATCAGAGGGGATGCGACCAGCAGAGGTATGGGGTTGGTAGAGAAGTCCGTACTTTTCCAGCCATCCCATGGTGTTGCGCACTGTAGCTGGGCTCACCTTCAGGTCATACTCTTGGGCTAAGGCCCGCGATCCCACGGGTTCTGCAGTGGCAATGTAGTGCCGCACAGTGGCCCTTAACACCTGCTCATGCCGGGCTGTAAGAGGAGGGGCGGATTCCATAGGAAAATAGCTAACAAACCTTAACTACACCTTTGCCTTACCATAGCAGATGTGTACTTAGAGCTGGTATAACCAGCTTCGTCTTTATAAAAGTCCCTAAATCTCCTAAAACCAGTAATCTAGGGATGGCTGACCGTGAGCGTACAATTCTGCGGGTAAATACCCATGGCCGATCTTCCCTTTACCCTTGATCAATTGCGTATCCTCAAAGCCATTGCGGCAGAGGGTAGTTTTAAGCGAGCTGCCGATAGTCTTTATGTTTCCCAACCCGCTGTTAGTTTGCAGGTGCAAAACCTGGAACGACAGCTCGATGTTCCTCTATTTGACCGGGGCGGGCGGCGGGCCCAACTGACAGAAGCTGGCCATCTATTGCTCAGCTATGGCGATCGCATCCTCAGTCTGTGCGAAGAGACCTGCCGCGCTATTGACGATTTGCAAAACCTGCAGGGCGGCAGCCTAATTATTGGGGCCAGTCAAACCACCGGCACCTACCTGTTACCCCGTATGATTGGCTTGTTTCGTCAGAAGTATGCAGATGTGGCGGTACAACTCCACGTCCATTCCACCCGGCGTACTGCCTGGAGTGTGGCTAACGGTCAGGTTGATCTGGCAATTATTGGCGGTGAAATTCCCGCCGAATTGCAAGAATCCCTGGAGGTTGTACCCTACGCCGAAGATGAACTAGCCCTGATTATGCCCATGCACCATTCCCTGGCCAGTCACGATCGCATCCAGCGGGAAGATCTCTATAAGCTCCATTTCATTGCCCTTGATTCCCAATCCACCATTCGCAAGGTCATCGACCAGGTCCTGACCCAGTGTGGTATTGAGACCCGGCGGTTGAAGGTCGAGATGGAGCTTAACTCTATCGAGGCCATTAAGACGGCGGTTCAATCGGGCCTGGGGGTAGCCTTTGTCTCTAACTCTGCCATCGAAAAAGAATTGCAGATGGGAGTTTTGCACCGGGCAAAAATCGATTCAGTGATCGTAAATCGCACCCTATCGGTGATTTTTAACCCTAACCGCTACCGCTCGAAGGCGGCAGAAGCCTTTACGGAAGAGATTTTACCCCAGTTTACTAACCTTCCCCTAAACCTAAAAAGGTTGGGATCAGAAAAATCCTCCTCCCCTTCCCTGGCCCAGTCCTTACTGGAGTCCTTGGAATCTTGATGTTGGCAATTAGGGCCTACAAATGGTGGCTACCCCTCCAGGGTAATTAGAAGCCCTAGGCTTGCTGGGGAATTCCATCTTCAGCCATCCCTTGGTTTGCGGGGATGGCAATCAGGCCATCTCTGTAAACATGGATGAGGCGTCGCTGGCGTAACTTACCCATCAGCCGGGTTACCGTCACCCGCGTCGATCCGATCGCACTACCGATCTGGGCATGGGTTAGGGGCCAGGGCAGGTAGTACCCCAACTCATAGGGTTCGCCAAACTCTTCGATTAGCAGAGTGACAAAACCCAGTAATCGGTCGATGGTGCGTCGCTGGCCCAGAGTACTAAGCCACAGTAGCTTACGCTGGTGCTGATAGCGAAAGGCATCCAGGATTTCTCGGCGAAAGTGGGGCCAGTTGTCTAAGTCGCTCCAGTACAGCCAGACTATCGAAGTTTGGTCAACGTGGGCGTAACTTTGTAAATTAAAGGGCGGTTGGGCTACTACTTCAAAGGGTTGCCCGGCCGCTACAAATCCCAAAAAGGCCTCTTCGCTGGCCCCCAAAGCCAGAGCTAGGGACTCCTCATCCTCACTGCCCTCCTCTTCCTGCAGATCCACCTCCCCTGGAACCGGCTCATTCGCCGGATGGCTAGTCCCTACTAGGCGCACCGCTCCCCGCTCCACCAGGTATAGAAGACCAGGGCGGGTTGGAATCCGTTCGTCCTTATTAAAACTGCGAGAACGATAATGTTCCTGAGCCCAGTCAGTAACCCGCTGCCAGGTTAAAAAGGGACTAGGGTTATCAGCATGGGTGGATGGCAGCATAGATGGGAACTACAGGGAGTGACTGATGGAAACAGCAGAATGTCAAGGGATAATTGGAGAAACCATAGCTTGGGCCAGAGGGCTGAGGACAGAGTTAATTGACCAAAGCTGAACCTGGGTATGCTTTCTGGCTCGTCTCCATTGCCTTAGCCGGGGCTAGGGCTATAACCTAAACAACACATCGTTCAAACGATGAAGTCATTGTAAACCATATCTTTTTTTGGGTGACTGTCAAGGCTTCCGGAAAAAAATACACTAGGAGGTAATCTCAGGAGAAAAGCCTGTTTCGATCGCTATTGTAGTTGTCGATGGGAACAGGCCCATAGGGACTGTAAACAGCTCATTTCCAGCCCCTCATCTCAAGCCAGATCGCGGCTAAAGTCATGGGTGAGAATAGCCTGTCCTCGATGGTAGATTTCCCTGGCATAGTCGGTCCAAGCCCCCTGTCCCCAGTAGCGGAAACAACTGGTCTGTAGCAGTAGATTATGTAACAGGGCATTGCGATAGCGCAACTGTCGTTCTAAGGGCTGACCGGCCTGGTTTTGGGGTTGGCGCGCCATGGTTTGGTGAAACTGGGCGCTGAGGCGTTCCATGGGTTCCATGACATTATCGTAGCCCCTCACCCAATCGCGATCGCTGGTCCAGGATCCTCCCTGCATATGGAAATTGGGATCGGCGGCCTGGAGGGCGGCGATCGCCTCGGCAACCGCCGGGGCCCCGGTCTCGGCCCCAAGTTGTTGCCATAGCTGCTGTTGGCCCCTGGCCTGACAGGCAGGCCAAGTCTCCCGATCACCCCCCGCCGCCAACACCAGTTCCAGGTACTCCGTACCATTCAACCCCACCACCTGGCTACCCTGGTCACGGATTTCATACCAGGATCGCATAAAGGCACTGGGAAACTCATTCATCATCACCCCGCCGTTTTCACCGTCGCTAATCTGGCTCACCAAAGGGGGCGCCAATATCTCTCCTAAGGGCTGGGGATGGAGGGTTTTGGCTTCCCAGTAGGGCTGCATCTGACCCACCAGTTTAGTATCTGATCCCTGGGTTTTAATCAAAGCCAGAATTTCTGCCACCTCGCCTTGGGAGTTGCGGGCTACCAGGCGGTGGGGCAAATGGGGCTGGACAATGGCCGTACCCTCCAGGGTCTCTACCGTATGCTCCTGCACCAACAGCCAGCTATAGCCACAGTCCAGGAGGGTGGTAATGAAGGCGTAGAGTACATCAGGATGGTTCGGTAGATGCATTTCTGGGGGAGAAAAGCCCCGCACTCGTCCCAGGGCCTCTAAACCAAAAAGACTGGCAAACTGATGCTGCCACGCTCGAATCTGCAACTTGAGATCGGGAATCGGAGTCGAGGAGATCACCGCATGACCCCAGCAGGTTCCTAGCCATTCCACGTAGGGCTGGTAGGTCGGGTCACAGGCCAGACGACGCAGCTTATCTAGAATATCCTGCCGACCCATTTGCTGGAGACCCCACAGCAGGGTGCCCGAGTAATCCAGCATAACCCTGGGATTACAGCCCTGGTGGACCAACTCGGGAATGAAATCTCCCAGCCGCCCATAGCAGTAGGCAAAGGCACCCGCATTGTGGTTATCCCCATCAAAGGGGTGCTCAAACATATATTGCAGATGGTTGATTAAGGCTCCCTGGACACCAGCAGGAATGGTGGGCTGGTGCATATGGAGGGCAATGGCAAAGCCTGCCGTAATCTGTTGCAAAGATATATTCGTCTGATGGAGAAAAACTGGCTTCGGATTGGCCAAGGCGGCCCTAATTTCAGCCTCCCAGCCCGACAGGGTTGGCAGTCCCTGATCCAGGGCGGGAATATCGACAACAGGGAACAGGGCTGTAGTCATGGTAAGCCTTTGAGCATAATTCCGATCTTGTCTTTAGTTTGGCACCAAGGGCTGTCTTTGATCGGTCTCCGGTAGAATTGTTATCTATCGTTATTTTATGTATAGTGGCCCGTTGGCTGTTGCATCCTGGTTAGGGTTCGACGGTCAGGCCATTGTAGTGATTCATGGCCTTTTCTACCCCATAGAGACAACTATCTTCCACCGCCCTCACGGCCAATTCCGTCACCCGATCCATAATTTGTCGCTCCGCCTTAGAAAAGCTACCTAAAACATGGGCAACTACCGCCCGGTCCCTATCCGCAGATGGGCGGGTAGCCCCAATCCCAATGCGCAGACGGCTAAAGTCCTGGGTATGGAGATGGGCAATGGCAGATTTCATGCCATTGTGTCCGCCAGCGGATCCCGACTGTCTGAGCCGCAGCCGCCCTACTGGTAGGTCCATATCGTCGTAGACCACCAGTACCGCCTGGGGCGAGAGCTTGAGCCAATCTATCGCCGATCGCAGCGACTGCCCCGACCGATTCATATAGGTGAGGGGTTTTAGCAGGTGCAAACGTTGACCCGCCGGTAGATTACCGGTGCCATAGTCTGCCTGAAACCGTCGCTCTGACTTCAGATTGGTATGGCAACGGCGAGCCAGGGCGTCAAGGACCTCGAACCCGATATTATGGCGGGTCCCCACGTATTGGGTGCCGGGGTTGCCAAGACCGACAACCAGGCTAATCGGCACAGACCCGGCAGCGGCTGGGGAAGCGGTCATGCAGGTGTATAGTCCCAGACTAAACGGAGGTGGGGGATTCGGCTCGATCAGGATCGCTCTGGCTGGGGGATTCTTCCTCCACCTGGGATGAAGGGGCATCCACCTCAGTAGCTTCCACCTGCAGCGCCTCAGTAGACTGGTCTTGAGGAGAGAGGGCTTTGGGGGGATCGGTTTCCAGGGATGCCTTCATCGGACTGGTAAGGGTTTTCTCTAATTGCTGGGCTTCTTTCTTAAATTCTTCCTCAAACTCCTTGGAAGCCTCCTGGAAGCCCTTGATGGCCTTTCCCAAACTACGGCCAATTTCTGGCAGCTTCTTCGGCCCAAAAACAAGCAGGGCCAGAACTAGAATTAAGGCCATTTCGGGCAAACCCACACCAAAAACGTTCATTGCCAACTCCTATGGGCATGATGAGAGAATTGCAGGCCAGAGACCGCTGTCCTAGCCCGATCCTCAGGTATCTGCTGAACAGTTTAGAGCATGGTTCCTGTAATTGCGCTAAACCCGGCCTGACCAGAGCCCCACCCATGGGTACTTCACTAGAGCGGCTTAGACAACGGCTAAGCACCCAGACCCAAGGTAGGCAGCATAGGGGTGGGGATACTCTGGCCATGACAAAAGTGGTGCAGGTCGCCCCGCACCACTTTAAAGCTAGACTCCTACGGCATTGCTGGAATTAGTTACCAATACTGCGCCAATCGACATCAAAACTCTCCAAAATAATTGAGGAGTTGTAGAGCTGAAGAATAATCAGCAAAAATACGAGAAATAATCCAATAAAAATTGCCATTACAGGAGTGGTTCCCCAACCGGGGACGACCTTGCCGTACTCCGAGTTCAGGGGCTTAAGCACATCTCCCAACCAAGTCCGTTGCGCCATGGATCCTTACCACAATGAAAACTTTAATAGTTCGTAATATTATAGGATAGAGAGGTCTCCCATTCTCATAAACTTTATGGAACCTGCAACAGTTCTTATTATATCTGTGGCCACCACCCTCTTGGCGGTGACAGGCTTTGCTGTCTATACCTCCTTCGGTCCTCCCTCTAAGCATCTTACCGATCCCTTCGATGAGCACGAAGACTAGCAGGCTGTAGCGATCGCTAGATCGGTGCGGAGGTTTTAGTGGCGCATTCCTGTAGCGACTCTGCCTATACTGATACCCTGGTAGCTGTACCCAATTCAGCCCCTATCTGTTGAGCCGCTGAGGAATGCCATGTCTGTTATCCGCGAACTGCATCACCACCTAGTCAGCAAAACCCGATCAGCCGTGGAAATTACCCAGGCCTACCTGGACCGAATTGCCGATCTGGAGCCCCAACTCCACAGCTATTTGACGGTGACCCCTAGTCAGGCCCTGGCCCAAGCCCAAGCCGTTGATGCCAAAATTGCGGCTGGCGAAACTATCGGCCTACTAGAGGGCATCCCCATCGCCTTGAAGGATAACCTTTGTACCGAGGGTATTCGTACCACCTGCGCCTCGAAGGTGCTAGAAAACTTTGTGCCTCCCTACGAATCGACGGTGACCCAGCGCCTTCGCCAGGCTGGGGCGATCGCCCTGGGTAAAACCAACCTGGATGAGTTTGCCATGGGCAGCTCTACGGAAAATTCCGCCTACCAGGTGACCGCTAACCCCTGGGATATTCAGCGGGTGCCGGGGGGGTCCTCCGGCGGCTCTGCTGCCGCCGTGGCCGCCGGCGAGTGTGCCGTGGCCCTGGGTTCAGATACGGGCGGATCAATTCGTCAGCCTGCCGCCCTCTGTGGTGTAGTTGGCCTCAAGCCTACCTACGGCCTGGTGTCTCGATTTGGATTGGTGGCCTACGCCTCTTCCCTGGATCAAATTGGTCCCCTGACTCCCACCGTCGAGGATGCCGCCCTGGTGCTGGGGGCGATCGCCGGTTACGATGCCCACGACTCCACCAGCCTTAAGGTAGCGGTTCCCGACTATAGCCAGTCCCTCAAGACCAGTCTGAAGGGTCGCCGTATTGGCTTGATTAAGGAAACCTTTGCCACCGATGGAATTGACCCGGCGGTCAAAGCCGCCATCGAAAAAGCCCTTCAACAACTGCAAGAACTGGGGGCAGAAATCCAGGAAATCTCCTGTCCCCGCTTTCCCTACGGTTTACCTACCTACTACATCATTGCTCCTTCTGAGGCGTCTTCCAATCTGGCTCGCTACGATGGGGTCAAGTACGGGGCCCGCAGTAGCGACGAAAGCTTGCTCACCATGTATACCCAAACCCGCGCCCAGGGGTTTGGCCCAGAGGTCAAACGCCGCATTATGATTGGCACCTACGCCCTGTCCGCCGGGTACTACGATGCCTACTACCTGAAGGCTCAAAAGGTGCGTACCCTGATTAAGCAAGACTTTGATCAGGCCTTTGCTCGGGTAGATGTGCTGGTCTGTCCAACCTCTCCAACCACCGCCTTTAAGGCTGGAGAAAAGGTCAATGACCCCCTCAGCATGTATCTTTCTGACCTCATGACCATACCGGTCAACCTGGCTGGACTGCCCGGTATGAGTGTGCCCTGTGGCTTTGATCAGCAGGGGCTACCGATTGGTTTGCAACTAATTGGCAATGCCCTACGGGAGGATCTGCTGTTTGAGGTGGGTTACGCCTACGAACAGGCAACAGACTGGCACCATCGCCACCCAGCCCAATTCTAAGGACTCCCTGCCATGGCCCTGGTACAGTTCCTGATGATTTTTCTAGCCGTCGCCAGCCTGCTTTACCTGGGTCTCTGTGCCTGGCTGTGGTGGGGTCAACGATGGTTAATGTTTTTACCGGCCGCCAACCTGGATACCACCCCTGGGGATCGGGGTTGGACCTATGAGACGGTGGCCATTCCTGTGCTTGGTGGCGGCCACCTGCAGGGCTGGTGGCTCAAGGGTGAGCCGACTGTGCCCCTGACCTTTCTTTATCTGCACGGTAATACCGGTAATATGGCCACCAGTCTGGACCGGGTGGATTTACTACGATCGCTGGGCGCCTCGGTTCTTACCATCGATTACCGGGGCTACGGCCAGAGCTCTGGCCCCTTTGCCAGCGAATCCCGTCTCTACGATGACGCCCTGGCCGCCTACCAGTTTCTCTACCAGGAACAAGGCATTAATCCTAAAAACCTGGTGATCTACGGCCACTCCCTGGGGGGAGCCATTGGGCTGGAACTGGCTACCCGGGTAGGGACCATCGCCGCTTTGATCGTCGAGTCCTCCTTTACCTCCATGGCCGATATGGTAGCCCTATCCGCCTACAATCGCTGGTTTCCAGTGCGATGGCTGGTGAATCAGCATTTCCCTTCCCTGGCCAGGGTCGGTCAGCTAAAACTACCGGTGTTCTATATCCATGGGCTGGGGGATAGGTACATTCCTGCTGCCATGAGCGATCGCCTCTACCAGGCCACCCCTGGCCCCAAGGAGCTCTGGCTGGTGCCCGGTGAAAGTGATAACGACTTGCATAACACCTTAGTTAACTGGGTCCGGGAGGACTTTAAAAAACGGCTGGGGGATTTCCTGGGCCGCTATGCTCCCCTCAGTTTGACTTGATGCTTACCCTTGAGTCTGGTAAGACCGGCTGGAGGTTTCTACCCCTCAGCGGGTAGGGTTCTTATCCATCGGTGGTATGGCGATCCAATTCCCATTCCTGGTCATCAATCCAGGTGGCTGTGACCTTGAGGGGGGCGGGAATCTCCTGTCCATCGGCAAACTCCAGCAGGGTTTCCCGATAGCCCAGATAGCCCGACCCGGCAAAGGCTACTAACAGTCGTCCCAGGGCGATCCAGACCGGCTCTGAAAATTCCCAGTCCTGACGGAATCCAGCCCGGTCAGCAATAGATCGCAGGGCCCAGAAGTAGCTATTCCTCACCATCGATCCAGACTTCTTATAGTGGGGAACATCCAGCTGGTGTAGATAGAGAATAGCCTGGTCAATTCTGGCCCGCATAGTCCGGTTAATTGCTATATGATCGCCATAGACAAAGGGATCTTACCCTCCCTCCTGAGTCTATCCCTTTTCTCCGGTGGTTATGGTCGCTGCGGTTTGTTTGCAAAATGTTCACAAGGTCTATAATGGCGCCCTGGTGGTTAACGATCTGTCCTTGACCATTCAGGCTGGTGAAATATTTGGTCTGCTGGGCCCCAATGGGGCCGGTAAGTCCACCACCATTCGCATGGTTACTACCCTCACCCAGGCCAGTCAAGGCACCATTGTAGTGGCGGGTTATGATGTTACCCGCCAACCCTTAGAGGTGCGCCGTCAGATTGGCGTAGTGCTGCAACAAACCAGTGTGGATGGCGATCTGACGGTGTGGGAAAACATGGAATTGCATGGTCGTATGCACCATATCCGGCCCGTCGAGCGCCGTCAGGCTATTGACACTTGGCTGGAGTACGTAGAATTAAACGATCGCCGCAACGATAGGGTAAAAACCCTATCGGGGGGTATGAAACGCCGCCTGCAAATTGCCCGGGCCCTCCTCCACCAGCCCCAGGTGTTATTCCTGGATGAGCCGACGGTGGGCCTTGACCCCCAAACTCGTCGCCGCCTCTGGGAAATTATCCAGCGCCTCAACCAGCAGGGCATCACTATCCTGCTGACGACCCACTACATGGAGGAGGTGGAGTATCTCTGCGATCGCATCGGTATTCTCGATCAGGGCAAGCTGATTGCCATTGGCACCCTGGAGGAACTACGGCAGCGCCATGGGGAGGGGATTGTGATGACCCAGCGGGGCGATCGCTGGGATTATCACTTCTTTCCTACCCTGGCCCTGGCCAATGCCCATCTGGAGGACCAGCCGGACAAAACCGGCATGATGGTGCGCCCCTCTAACCTGGAGGATATTTTCGTGGAGTTGACGGGCCGCAATCTGGATTAAGACTGATCCAGTTTTAACAATTACAGGTAGGCTGGGGCATAGTTTGGGTGAAGAGTCGTTGATGTCAAGCTTAGCTACCACCATTGAAGCCATTCTCTACCTTAAGGGGCAGCCCCTCTCCATTGCCAAACTGGCGGAGTTAACCCGTAGCGATCGCCAGGCGGTGGAAGAGGGATTAATTGAACTCATGGATGACTACGCCCACCGCGACGGTGCTCTGGAAATTGTTGAAACCCTGGAGGGTTATTGTCTCCAACTCAAGGAACGCTACCGCTTCTTAGTTGATATGCTGATTCCGCTGGATCTGGGGGTCGGAGCCCTACGGACCCTGGCGGCGATCGCCCTGAAGGGTCCCTTGAGTCAAACCGAACTGGTCGATCTGCGCGGTTCCGGCGCCTACCAGCACGTTCAGGAACTAATCGCTCAGGGGTTTGTACGTAAGCGTCGTCCGGCGGAGGCCCGGTCCCCTGTTGTCCAGGTAACCAATAAGTTTTATCAACACTTTGAAATTGATCAGTTGCCAGAGTTACGGCCCAAGGCGCAAGTTTCTGCTGCCTCCGAGGAGGGAGGGAGTACAGAGGCGCCAGAGAGGGTAAAGGAATCCGAACCTTAGTCCCTATTTCATGATTCGTTACGCTATTATCGTCAATATTGATAGGTATAGCCTAGGCAAGTGATCCTTTTGCTACAGTTTTGCCAGAGTAGAGCTATCAGTTTAGATCCACGATTACGCCTGCGTTGTTACCAGAGGTCGTTGAGTTTCCATGGTATTTAACCCTGAAGACGGCGAATTTATCGCCCTATCAATGGATAGTGATCATTCCAATGAATTACTTAAGTATCTTCAGCATCAGTCCCCTGAAATTTTAACTCGTGTAGCTCAATCCGTTAGTAGCGAAATTAGGCAAATTATTTCCCACAACGTTCAGGGACTGATCGGGGTGCTCCCCACCGATAATTTTAACGTTCAGATTACCACAGATCGCGAAAACTTGGCCGGTCTACTAGCCTCGGCCATGATGACGGGCTATTTTCTGCGGCAGATGGAGCAACGCATGGAACTGGAGCACAATGTCTTTGGTTCCTTCCTGGGGGCCGATAGTACTGATGGAGAGGACTGAGAGGGGGCCCATGGAATAGCAGCTTGACATAGCCCCGGTTTTACCTGCTATATTACGAAAGCGATGAATACTAATGGGGTGTCGCCAAGTGGTAAGGCAGCGGGTTTTGGTCCCGCCATTCCTAGGTTCGAATCCTAGCACCCCAGTTTTTTGTAGGTCAGCTTTACCTCAGGGCAATTAGGTTTCTCCTTTCCCTCTGACTAAGGCGGACAAGCTCGGAATCTGGAGCTCTAGACTCTGATGATATCTTCCTACTCCTAGGTGATCTAGCTTAGGCGAGCTAGAACGCTTGCCTGGAGTGTGGCCAAAGCCATAAAAACAGAAACCCTGGAGGATACTCCAGGGCTTCTAATCAGGGGCTTAAAAAATCCCCATTGCAGAGAACTGAAGGAAACTAGCCACGGCAATACAAGGGCATAACTTAGTTCAACTTGTATTGATACTTGGCCTTTAGTAACCGCAAGATAATCTGAGTTTCATAGCGAATGATGCCGCTCATCGAGGCCAGTTTATCGAAGAACGCCAGGAGCTCTTCGTGCTTGCCAAAGTTAACATCCACCACAATGTTGTGGCGACCCGCAGTAATGGCCACAAATTGCACCTCTTCCAGATTGGCTAGCTGTTCAGCCACCTGATTTACCCACCCATTCTCAACAAACAAGTGCAGAATTGCAGCATGGGGTACACCAAAGCATTTGGGATTAGGCCAGGCTTGAATCTGAATAAACTCGGCATGGAGTAACCGTTGTACCCGATAACGGGCGGTCGCCTCCGGAATATCTAGTCTGGTCGAAATCTCTTTATAGGTTGTACGTCCATCTAACTTGAGCAGGTCAATGATCTTGCGATCCAACTCATCTATGCTGATTGGACTAGATTGATAGGTGTCTAGGTATCCCATACGTTAAAAGGGAAGTAAGTGAAAAATAAAGTAAATGTCTATTTATCATATTCCATCTTTATGCAAGTGAGTGAAAGATTCTTGTGGTTTTGGTGAAGTTCGTCATATTCCGTAGCGAAGTACCTGTGATTTGATTTTGCCTAGGTTAGCGATCGCCGTGAACCCTAACCCAACCAACCCCTTCTCTTAGCCAGATGCCTGTCTGGTATAGCGGTAGATCCAGTCTTTGTTGTTTAATGTCTCCTAACCCCAGACCCCCTAGTCGGCTACGAGACATTAAATTAACCGGTCAACTCTGTTCTCAGACTTTTGGCCAAAGCTATATACATCAGGGCTGGACGATATAAGGTGATTGGATGGCCGGAAGTTGCCCGGTTGTCTTGAGGGCTTGATATAGCATGGCCACAACCTCTATGCGGGTAGCCGGTTGGTTAGGACGGAACTGGTTGACATCAGGATAGTTCACGACCACACCCGCTTGAGTCGCTGCCGCCACCGCAGGTTTGGCCCATGCGGGAATCTGATCTCGGTCGGTAAAGGACTGAATGGCCCCATCGGCCCCACCAGGTTTGGGAAGGCCGAAGCCGTTGGCGAGGGAGAGTAGCACCTGCATCTTGGTCATCGGAGCGTCGGGTTGAAAGGTTTTGTCGGGATAGCCCTTCACGAAACCGCCCTCTACCGCCCTAGCGATCGACTGGGTAGCCCAAAAGCTGGCTTTAACATCACTAAAGGGGATCTTGCCCTGCCTGGCCCCCCTCAATACCTCGCTTAGCAGTGCAGCGTATTGGGCTCGGTTGACGGGCTGATCCGGTTTGAAGGTACCATCTCCCACCCCGGCAATCATGCCGCGCTTAGCCATTTCGTTGACGAAGGGATAGGCCCAGTGAGTCGGAGGTACATCTGGAAAGGTAACAGTAGGGTCTGCGGCAGTGGGGACGATGATAGTTGGGGCTGGGGGGGCAATGGCGCTCGCAGCTGGAACCGCCCTGGGTGGGTCTGGTGGAGCTACGGTTGCAGGCATGGCAGCGGTGGGTGCAGGACCGGGAATACCGATTGCACCTTTTGAGTCTGCTCTTTTTTCCATATCTGGAGCTGTTTTATCCGTAACCCCATTTGGGGTGGCGGATGGATGGTGTGCGGTCACGCCAGGTTCAACCGGGGAGGGAGCTGATATCCCAGGCGTTCCATTAGCGCTACCGATCTGGCTGAGCGGCTCAATCCTGGTGCCCAACAGCGAAGTCTGACCGGTCCAGCCTTCCGATCTTCGTCCCAGGCTCCACCAGAGAAGAACACCAACTACTGAAAAGGCCACGAAGAGGGCAATCAACTCCTCCAAATTGAGAGGGCTAGGGTTGGAGTCTTGATTAGGGGGCTGTCCAGCCATGATAAATGCACCTAAAAACTTCGCTTCAAAGCTATCTTACGGAAATTGTCTGGGTTGGCAAGCCTTTTCGTCTTAATCTTTGTTGCTACTGATGCTTAGATGCTTATTGGAGGATCCTGTTATCCAGGCTCCTATCTGCAATAAGTCTAACTTAATAACCTATCGATAAAAAATAAATTTGACTTATGCTTGACTTAAGGAATTGGCATTTTACAAAACCCCTTGGGCTCAGTAGTAATAGTAGGAGATAGATGCATTGGGAG
>JBMOHM010000014.1:0-51287 GCA_049317845.1 Nodosilinea sp.
GGGAAGTAGAGAATGCCGTTGACCACAAAGGGGTAGTCGGTGTTGAGGTGAATCCAGAGTAGGGGGTCTTCCTGGAAGGGGTAGAGGTAGCGGTAAAACTCCAGATAGTCCTCGTTGCTAAGGCTACTGGGGGACTGTTTCCAGGGAGCTTCATGCTTGTTGACCACCTCTCCGTCCAGCTTAATGGGCACCGGCATGAAGTCGCAGTAGGTCTTGATCAACTGACGAATGCGGGCCGGTTCCAGATATTCTTCCTCCCCCTCCATCAGGGAGAGGGTGATGGTGGTACCGACAGTGCTGCGATCGCTGGCGCTCAGTTCAAATTCGGTGGAACCGGTGCAAGACCAGTGCACCGCCGTTGCCCCTTCCTGGTAAGACAGACTATCGATCTCTACCTTAGCCGCCACCATAAAGGCGGAGTAAAAACCCAAACCAAAGTGACCAATGATCGGATCCGCCGCCGCACTATCTTTGTACTTGGTAATAAATTCTTCGGCGCTGGAGAAGGCCACCTGGTTGATGTACTTTTTGACTTCCTCGGCGGTCATGCCGATACCGGTATCGGAGATGGTCAGGGTCTTTTTATCTTTATCCAGCTTGATTTCGATGGCGGGGTCGCTGACATCGCCGGTATATTCCCCCGATCTCGACACCATCGACAGCTTTTTAATGGCATCGACGGCGTTAGAGACTAACTCCCGCAAGAAAATTTCATGCTCGGAGTAGAGCGCCTTTTTAATAATCGGAAAAATATTCTCCGTGTGGATAGTGATATTGCCCTGTTCCAGAATCGTGGTCATGGCGGGTTTAACTCAGTTGTTATGGATAGTAGTTCTAAAAAAATTCTTTGCCGCGGTGGCAGAATCCACAAGCGGCAATTTCTCCCCATAGGGGTACGGTTGCCCCTACCTGCTTGGATATTGGCTGGGGCCGCCTGGGCCTAGAGACGACTCAGTTCTGGGCTGGCCTTACCGCCGACGATCGCCGGGTCAATGGCAAAGTCTTCTGCCACTAGCCGCGCCGTCATCTTAGCCGACATCATGACGCTGGGGGTACCCGCTCCTGGTTGGGTACCGGCTCCCACCAGGTAAAGATTGGCGATATCTTCACTGCGGTTGTGGGGTCTGAAAAAGGCCGACTGCACCAGCAAGGGCTCGGGACCAAAGGCGTTGCCCAGATAGGAACTGAGGTTTTGCTCGAAGTAGTCAGGGGTAATGTAGCTATGGCACACGAGGCGCTCCTTGAGGTTAGGCAGGTAGCCCCGCTCCTCTAGAAAGGTCAGGACGATCTGGGTGAGGCGATCGCCCATTTGCGACCAGTCAATACCGGAACCGTTGTGGGGCACCGGCAGTAAGGTATAGGCGGCATGGTGGCCCGGTGGCGCCAGGGAGGGATCGGTAAGGGTGGGGAGGTGCAGATACTGGGAAAAGTCCCTGGCCAGGATTTTACGACCGAAGATATCCCGCAGCAGTTCTTCGTAGCGGGGTCCCAGAACAATGGTGTGGTGACGGAGTTTTTCCGCTTCCTCTCCATTGGCCTTAAAGCCAAAATAAATCACAAACAGAGACATGGATTGCTGGGTTAGCTTGACCCGCAAGTTACTGTTCCAGAAGCGATACTGGGGTTCGATTAACTGGCTATAGGTGTTGGCCCAGTCAGCGTTAGACACCACTAGGTCGGCCTTAAGAACCTCACCACTGGCCAGGGTAACGCCGGTAGCCAACTTTTGCTTACCCTGGCGATCAACGTTAATCTGACTGACCGGGGCATCGTACTGGATCCGACCTCCCAAATCCTGAAATTTTTTCACAAAACCCTGCACCAGGGCCCCCGTTCCTCCCATGGCAAAATGAATGCCCCAGGTTTTTTCCACAAAATGGATCATGGCGTAGATGGCTGGCACCGAAAGGGGGTTACCACCCACGAGTAAGGTTTCAAAACTAAATACCTGACGTAGTTTGTCGCTTTTGAAGTAGCGGCTGCTGAAGCGAAACAGGTTACGGACCGCATCCAAGCGGAGCAGATCGGGAGCCACCTTGAGCATGGCACCCATGCTGCCAAAGTGGGTATAGCCCAGCTCTAAAAAACCCCGCTCAAAAATTGCTCGAGCCGCCTTTTCAAACTGTTGGTAGCCCTCCAAATCCCCAGGTTCCCCCAGATCCTGAATCTGCTGCCGGGTATGGTCAGGGTCACCATCGTAATCAAAAAAGCTACCGTCATCAAAATAGATGCGGTAAAAGGGTAGAATTGGCACGATTTTGACGTAGCGGCTGGTGTGGGGCCCACCGGATACCCCAGTGGTGACCCGTTTACTTTCGTCTACAATTTCTGGCGGGAAATCGGCACTGGTCAGATCGGCACTGTCGCGCTCCAGGGCGAATAGCTCTTCGATGAAGTGGGGTACGGTAATCACCGTGGGTCCCATATCAAAGGTAAAGCCATCCTGGTGGCGGACGTAGGCTCGCCCGCCAGGGGCATCCAGTTTTTCTAAAATGGTGGTATCAAAGCCCAGGCTTTGCAGACGAATGCCCATGGCCAGACCGCCTATTCCTGCCCCAATCACAATCGCCCGCTTGCGCCCCATGGTCGTACCACTCAACTGTTACAAAAAATTAATATTTTTATCTTACTACCTATTCTGCCTGGACCCGGACTACCCATAGACTCATTTAGGCTGGGTGGCGATCGCCAGTTGCACCCCAGCCACTGTCCTGAGCTGGTCCATCACCGCTACCACCCGGCCATGGCTCACCCCTTGATCGGCTCGAATCAGTACCAGTTTGCTCCCCCCCTCCGTTACCAGGGTCTGCACGGTTGGGGCGATCTGGTCATCCTTGAGGGGGCGATCACCCACCGTTACCTGTCCCGCAGCATCGATGGTGACTGTTACTGGCTTTTGAGGCTGGGTGGTGGCAGTTTGGGCACCGGGTAGGGTAACGGTTAATCCCCGACTCTGGCTGAGAAACAGGCTGGATAGCAGGAAAAAAGCCAAGACGGCAAACACCACGTCGATCATGGGGACGACATTGATTTGCAGGGGTTTTTCCGGGTCTTCGGGCAAGTGCATGGGCAACGGATAGACACATTGACCCGATTGTCTCAGGGGTGGCGGTGGTTTGCCAACAGCTCTATGGTACAAGTCCCAGGATAATGGGTTGGGAGGCCATCCGACGCCCTTTGTTGAAGCCCTGCAGGCGAGTTAAAAGGCCTAACCAAAGTCCTGGGTCTTCTGTCCAAAGCAAATTGTTCTAACCTCGCCGCTCCACATAACCGCGACCCAGGGCATCCTGCAAAATCTCTAGCATCCTCAGTTCGTCCTCTGAAATATCTGCCTGCTGGCTAATACCCTGGACTGTCTCCGCTGCTCGAGTGGAGAGCTCGCCAAAGAGAAGGGCTTGACGCACAATGGCTTGAAGGGAGTCGGCGCGGTGGAAAGTGGATGGATAGGCCAGCATGATGATCCCGGTTAACTGAACGTGTGCTATCTATTACTTCAGCGGGCACAGTGGTAATTCCGGAAAGTTTTGATTTTTATTCTCTGCCCATGGCTAACAGGCGATCGCCAATGGCCTCAGCTACGGGCATCACTGACAGCCGGTTGCCCCGCCGCACCACCCATAATTCTTCGGGGCTAAAGGTTTGTTTGAGACGATCAAGACTAAGGACTGTTGGGAAGGTTTCCAGGTAACCGACCCTGACGGTATACCAGCGGGGTTGATCGGGGGAGGACTTGGGGTCGTAGTAGGGATTGGCCGGGTCAAATTGGGTCGGGTCAACCTGGTGGGTTTCCAGGATGGTCATCAGGCCCACAATGCCGGGGGGTTGGGTGTTGGAGTGGTAAAAAAAGGCTTGATCCCCAGCGGTCATACTGGTGAGGAAATTGCGGGCCTGGTAATTCCGCACCCCATCCCAAAGGGTGGTGTGGTCCCGTTGTAAATCCTCGATTCCGAAAACACTCGGTTCAGACTTCATTAACCAGTAGGTCATCAATCATGGCCTCCCATTGGCTCAGGTTTGCTGGGTCGATCGCCCCCAATATGGCCTGGCGACCCTCTGGCTGGTTATAGCTGAGGGCCAGGGTTAAGGCCTGGACAGGGGGCTCAAGCAGGCGATCGCCCCACTCGATCGCCACAATCCCCGGTAGAGTTTCTCCCTCATCCCAGTAGCGATCGAGGTCTAGGGATTCAACCTGGTCTGGGCCGAGTCGGTAGAGATCGATGTGGTAAAGGGGAAGGCGACCTTCCAGGTACTCGTTAATCAGGGTAAAGGTGGGGCTACTGATGGGGTCAGAAATCCCCAACCCAGCCGCTAACCCCTGTACCAGGGTGGTCTTACCACTGCCCAAATCCCCCAGGAGTAGCAAAATGGTTCCGACGGGGAGCCTTTTTCCTAGACTTTCTCCGAGTTCCAAAGTTGCCGGAGAATCTGCCAAATGCACCAGAGGTAAATTACCTTCCCTGGATTGATTGCTGAGTCCCATAGAAGCCCTCAGTCAGCTAGATATCTGTTTTGACATTGATTAAAAATACCAGGCCCTAGCTCAACGGAACACCTGGTTACCCCTTTTAAGATTAAGGTTGCTAAGAGGTTGTTTGAAAAGCCAAAGATAGTCTGAAACGATACCTATAAAATACGATACCATCCTCAGAATTGAACATTTTTGCGGCCCCTTAGGGGCGAACTATACCAGGGACAAACCTTTTTAAACAACCTCATAAGACTGGCTAATCACCCAGACGATCCAGCCTAATCGCTTGATCCCAAAACAGCAGGAGCTTTTCTTAGGGTACTGCCCTTTTGAACAGCCGTCGCCGGACTGACGGCAGCTCCAGGCGCTGCAGCTGGGGCAAGGGATGAATTCGGGGGTAGGGCCGCTGTTACCTTGGGAGGTTTGATTTCCTGCCAATCCAGATTGCCAGTGGCATCAATAGTGACCAGAACAGAATCAATAGTATCGGGACCCATGGTAATGCCCCCCACAATCTGACACTCAAAGCGATCACCGGGTTGGTTGATGCGGTAGGTAGCCGAGCCACAATCAATCGCCGCTTGTTTTCCCAGAGCTTTGGCTACTCCGTCTTGAATACTGGTTTCCACTTTGGCCAGATTCAGCAAGGCTTTGGAGTTAGGTACATCCCAGCTAACATTACCCTTTTTATCCCGCTGGGTCACGTTGATGGTGAAGCTACCCTTCGGATCAATCTCACCGACACAGCGGAAGTAGGCGCCTTCCTGCCGACTAACCTGATCGGGGCAGCGCACTTCCTTCAGGGAAAAGCGACGACCCTGACGTTCAATATCGGTCTGAATGGATTTTTCAACCTGAGACATATCCAGACGGTTACTGCAGGCATTAAGGGCCAAAGTACCCAATAGAACTAATCCCAGCCAGGCTCGAGCAATCATAGAGAATACTTGAAAATGGATTACGTTGGCACATGCCTTCATAATTACCATTTTGTTTCCGGTTTGACCATAGGTTTAACTGCCGTTTGGTACATTGCTCCCTATCTATGGCATGGGAAGCTTAATCACCCCAGTGATACTCCTTCGAGACATGGAAAAATCCAACAACCTCATCGTTCTTGATAACTACTCCCAGAACCCCTTTTCCAGCAGCCCCTCAGCAAGATCACTCAAAAACTTGGACTTTCACGATGGTTGCCGGTATAAATTAGCACCCTACTTTAGCTTTTTAAACAGCTTTTCAAAGGTTCTTTAAAGTGATTCAGGGGGTTGTTGATCCATCGCCATGGTGTCGTAGCATAGTTAGAATAGTAACTTTCAGGCATCTACATACTCAAACCTAGGTGTCACTGTTGACTAAATTTCTATAACTCTAAACTTTATTGATGTTTTTAGCTTTAAGGACCTTCTCGGTATGAAAGCCATGATTCTGGCCGCAGGTAAGGGTACCCGGGTACGTCCTATTACCTATACTATCCCTAAGCCCATGATTCCTATCATGCAAAAACCCGTGATGGAGTTTTTGCTGGAACTCCTAAAGCAGCACGGCTTTAATAAGATTATGGTGAATGTTAGTCACCTGGCTAACGAAATTGAAGGTTATTTTCGGGATGGTCAGCGCTTTGGAGTCGAAATTGCCTACTCCTTTGAGGGACGGATTGTTGATGGGGAACTGGTAGGAGAGGCCGTGGGTTCTGCTGGCGGCATGCGTAGAATCCAGGACTTTTCTCCCTTCTTCGATGATACCTTTATCGTTCTCTGCGGGGATGCTTTGATCAATCTGGACCTGACCGAGGCCGTGCGTCGTCACCGGGAGAAGGGTTCGATCGCTACGATTATCACCAAAACTGTGCCCCTTAAGCAGGTACCCAGCTACGGTGTGGTGGTTACCGGTGAAGATGGTCGGGTTAAGTCCTTTCAGGAAAAACCTGCCGTTGAAGATGCCCTCAGCACTGAAATTAATACGGGTATCTATATCTTTGAGCCAGCGGTCTTTGACTATATTCCCTCCGGAGTTCCCTTTGATATTGGGGGTGACTTGATGCCCAAGTTAGTGGCTAACCAGGCTCCCTTCTATGCCATTCCCATGGAGTTTGAATGGGTTGACATCGGTAAAGTGCCTGATTACTGGCGCGCTATTCAGGATGTGCTCACGGGAGTGGTCAACCTGGTGGATATTCCCGGACAAGAAATTTACCCCGGCGTCTATGCCGGCCTGAATGTCAAGGCGAACTGGGATAAAATTCATATTGAGGGACCGGTCTATATCGGCGGCATGACCCATATCGAAGACGGCGCGACCATTATTGGCCCTAGTGCCATTGCCAATAACTGTGAGCTTTGCAGCGGGGCAATCGTCGATAAAAGTGTCATTTTTGAATACTCCCGCATTGGACCGGGGGTACGGCTAGCGGACAAGCTGGTGTTTGGCCGGTATTGTGTTGATAAAAGTGGTGCCTCCATTGATATGAAGGCGGCCGCCCTTGATTGGCTCATTACCGATACCCGTCAAGACTTGCCCCTGGAACCACCGGTAGAACATCAAGCCATTGTTGAACTGCTACAGGGGCATGTTCCCTAAGGGCTGGTCACAGTCTGCCCTAGCGGTGCAGTTTCTCCTCAACAGTAGTTGTAGCCTACCGGACCAGGGTCATACTAGTGCTATTCAAGCTAGCTCCATGGCTGAGAGTGGTATAGCTCTGGCCAGCCCGCTGAGGGACGAGTGGACCGGGCAATTCCATATCTCAAACTGACAGGCCTGTTCCATGTTAAGAGCTATGAAAAGGCGTCTCCTGGGGGCATTCTGGCTCGCTGCTGTCCCGTTCCAGGTGACTACGGCTATACTTCTTCCCACCTCAGTTATGTTTACCTGGAGTAAACCCAACCACCATGGTCCCCGATCTTACCCAGTCTCTGTCGCCTGAAACCACCTGGCGGCAGTTTGCCCCAGCGGCAGGGACGGTGCTAAAGCTGTTTCTGCAGGCCTCCCTGGCTCCGGCGAATAGCTTGACCGGTTGGTCCCTGGGCGATCGCAACCCAGCCCTGATTGACCAGATGCTACCCTTCTTTGACTGGATGTACCACCACTACTTTCGGGTCAAAACCGATGGTTGGCAGCACATTCCGAGCCAGGGTCCAGTCCTGCTGGTGGGCTCCCATAATGGGGGGTTGGCGGCCCCCGATACGGTGATGATGACCTACGACTGGTTCCGCCGTTTCGGTACCCAGCGGCTTGCCTATGCCCTCATGGATCCGCGGATGTGGCAGGTGTTCCCAGGGGTAGCCCGGATGGGAGCCTGGGTGGGTTGTGTACGGGCCTCGCGGCGCATGGCCCTTCAAGCCTTGCGCCAGGAAGCGGCGGTGTTGATCTACCCGGGGGGGGTGCGGGATGTGTTTCGCCCCCACCATCAGCGTCGCCAGGTCTGTTTTTTTGGCCAGCAGGGGTTTATCAAACTGGCGCTGATGGAAGCAAGTCCCATCGTCCCGCTGATCTCCCACGGTGCCCATGATACCCTGCAGGTATTGGTAGACTTGTATCCGGCCATGGCTAACCTGCATCGTTGGGGTTTACCCTGGCTGGCAGGCATTGATCCTGGCAGTTTTCCCCTCTATCTGGGGTTACCCTGGGGTCTGGCCCTGGGGCCTCTGCCCAACATTCCCCTGCCCATACCTCTCCATACCCGGGTTTGCGCTCCCATTATCTTTCCCCACTACGGTCGGGATGCGGCTCGAGATCCGGTCTACGTCGATCGCTGTTACCACCAGGTGCGGCAGATCATGCAACAGGAACTGGATAGTCTCTATGCTCTCTACGAATAACCCCGTTTTACCGGTTAACGCCCAGGCCCTTACCGAGCCCACCTCCATTGCTCTGGCCAACTTGGTGCAGCGGGTCGATCTTGTTACCCCCCTCACCCCCATCGCCCTGCCTACCACCTATGCCCTGACTGGTGTGGGTCTCGCTCCCCTAGTGCTACTCCATGGTTTTGATAGTTCTCTGCTGGAGTTTCGTCGGTTGCTCCCCCAACTGGCCCCCTATCGCCAGACCTGGGCCCTCGATTTGCTGGGATTTGGCTTTAGCGATCGCCATCTGAGCCCCACTCTTTCCCCCGCTGCCATTAAAACCCATCTCTATAGTTTCTGGCAGCAGCTAGTCGCCCAGCCCATGGTACTCATTGGGGCCTCTATGGGAGGAGCGGTCGCCATAGATTTCGCCCTCACCTATCCCCAGGCGATCGCCGCCCTGGTGTTAATCGATAGTGCCGGCTTTGCCACGGGACCGGCTATGGAAAAAATCATGGTGCCCCCCCTGGATCGTCTGGCGACAGCCTTTCTACGGCATCCCTGGGTACGGCGCAGCATTAGCCGCCAGGCCTACTTTGACCGCTCCCTGGTCACCCCTGATGCGGAACTTTGTGCTTCCCTCCATCTACAATGCCCGGATTGGCAGCAGGGCTTGATTCGCTTTACCCAGAGTGGCGGCTACACCTTTTTAGCGGACCAGATTCCCAACCTCACCAGTCCTACCCTGGTAATTTGGGGGGAACAGGACCGCATCCTAGGTAGCCAGGATGCCCATCGTTTTAACCAGGCGATCGCGGACAGTCAACTGGTGTGGATTCCCCGCTCTGGCCATGTCCCCCACCTGGAGCAACCAGAGGCAGTAGCCAGGGCGATCGCGAATTTTATTGAGCAGCCAGGTCTGGCTTAGAACCTAACCACTCAACGAAGAATATACTGGGTCAACCTGGCGATCCCTAGATATCCTTGCCAAATGGCCTCTTACCAAAATTTGAGAGTCTGGCGAATTCAGTCTATAAATCATCTAACGCTTAACCCGAATTTGGGTGTATTGTGGTTTGGTAATTTTTAACATGTCTGGTTCGCCATCCTTTCTTTACTACATCACCTTTAATCAGCCCTCAGGATAATTCGCCATGAGTACAGAATTTGAATCAAAGGATTCGTTATTCGGATCAGAAGATCCGGCAAGTCAACCCGAGCCCTCTGAGTCGACCGCAACAGTGTTGACTGACGAAGCAACTAAACAGGTTAAACAAGTTTGGGAGAAGGTGTCTGGTCTTTTAGGCGATTTGCCCGACTATGTCTCTCAGTTTTTTTATCAGTACAAGCGACCTATTGTTACTGTTGGCCTGATTTTAGCGGCGGTTCTAACCGTTAAGATTGTGTTAGCATTGCTTGATGCCGTTAACGATATTCCCCTACTTGCCCCTAGTTTAGAACTGGTAGGATTATTTTATACCGGCTGGTTTCTGTACCGTTATCTGTTGAAGGCCTCCAACCGTCAGGAGCTACTGGATGATATTAAGGCTATTCGTGATCAGGTACTCGGTAAAAATAGCTGAGGACCTGGTTCCGAATAATTTCCAACGGTAACTAAAGAACCTCTGAAGCAGAATGGAATCCTCGGAGGCTAGGATTTTCAATCTGTTTCAGAGTATGTTCCTATAGGGTATCCATAGATAAACGGAATAAGGTCATGGGAAGCATTTCGGGAGCAGGGGAGTACAGCGCTGATGGCTATATTGGAGCGGCAGTAATCGGTTGTAGCACGACCCTATCCTTTAAAAACTTTGTAACCAGTGCAGAGGCAATGCCCCTGAGTGCTCTTTTAACTATTAACGGGAATCTGAATAAACGCTATATTGACCTGGGTTTCCTACCCGATACCAGGGATAGTTTTGAACTACAGGTTCCTGATGGTACGGATATCAGTTTATTTAATACGGTGATACTGCAGCTAGCGGGAACTGAAACAACTGTGGGGATCGCTTCCCTTCCCTAGGCATAGCCAGAATAGGGAAGGCCCGTCAGCAAGCCCTTCCACCTCCCATCCCCATCTAACTAACTAAGGGGACAATATCCAGGCTTATGGTTGGGGAGCATCAAAGGCGCTATCAATATAATCTTGCAGGGTCAGGTATCGGCCATCCTCAAGGGTGAGGTGGCGTTCTGGATGGTTGAGGGGCGGTGTACCCCAACGGCAGACCACCAGGGCAACATCAAATCGACACATGGCCATAGCCCAAGGGTGGTGGTTGAGCAGATAAAGTTGGGCGGCCCGCCATAGCTTACGTTGCTTATTACGGGTAATGGCCATCAGCCCATCGGCGTCCCAATTACCCTGACTCCGGGTTTTTACCTCCACAAAGGCAATTTGTCCATCCAGGTTGATGCAACCCTGCACCATAATCAGGTCTATTTCTCCCCAGATACAATGCCACTGATGGGCTTGCAACCTCCAACCCTGGGCTATTAACCAGTCCGCCACCAGGGTTTCTCCCAGCGTACCCAGGTCTTTCTTGCTACGAGGTTGATAAGGGGGACTACTCATGGGGAAAAATCTCCCGAAAGGCAGCATGGTTTTAAGGTTCCCAGAGACCAGGGAAAAATTGATAGCTTTAGCCAAAGCACCGGCGATCAAGTTGATCAGTCACAGTGAAGGCTGGATCGGCATTCTGCCTTACCTCAGCGCCATGAACTATGGATATGGCTATATTTGTCAACTTCCGGAGCGTAGGTGCCTGAATTCGCAAGATGAAGAAGCCATGAAGCGTTAAACTAAAACCATAAACTTTAATGAATTCGGGACTAATTTCGATAGAAGGCGGCATCAGTTGCTCTAATCTATATACATCTTGGATATACAAACCCTCAGCGGTTATGGAATTTAGAAGTCTTCATATTCTTTTTTGACTTGATTTCTGAAAATCTCTCAGGACCATAAATTATAAGGGCCAAGTTTTTAGGCCTTTCTATTTGAATCATTTTTTGCATCATGGTGTCATTGTTAGAGAAGGATAAAGTTTAAGAGATTGAAGCATTGACTTTTTGGTACTAATGCTTACTTTACTTCGAATTTTGATTTAACCCGATTTCTTTAAAATCTTACGTTTTCCCCTTTACTCTGTTCCATTATTTAGGCAGTTGGAAGTAGCCCTTATGACCCCTAGAGTATTAATTGTTGCCGATGGAGCTTCTGCTAAGTTTGGCGGAGAAGCAGCCTTACCCTTACACTACTTTCGAGTATTGCGTGGGAGAAAAGTTCCAGTCTGGCTTTTGGTTAATGCTCGTAATCGGGCGGAACTAAGCGAGTTATTTCCTGATGATGGCAGCATCGTCTATGTCTCCGACACCTTTTTACATAAATTACTTTTTAAAGTTGCAGTTCTCTTACCCGACAGCCTAAGCTACTTTACCTTCGGGTTCTTGTTACGGCTGATTACCCAGATGAATCAACGTTCAGTAGCGAGATCCTTGGTTAAGAAACATCGGATTAATATCGTTCATCAGCCTACGCCGGTTTCTCCGAAAGAACCATCAATAATTTTTGATATGGGCGCACCGGTTGTTATCGGTCCAATGAACGGTGGAATGAGTTATCCTCCTGGTTTCCACAGTAAAATCGAGTCTCCCTGGGTACGGATGGGTGTTGGTCTTGGCCGCAAAGCTTCTGAGTTAGTTCATACCTTAATGCCTGGAAAACTTAAGGCCAGCCTACTAATTGTGGCTAATGACAGGACTCGCCAAGCATTGCCTAAGAGCGTTTCTAGCAAAGTTGTTGAGTTGGTGGAAAACGGAGTTGATTTATCGCTTTGGCAAGGCCTGGCATCTGGGGAACCAAAGTCTGTATCACCTGTGACTCAATTTGTATTCGTAGGTAGGTTAGTCCATTGGAAGGCCGTAAACCTATTGCTGCTGGCTTTCCAGAGGGCTGCGTCTCAGGCCCCTGTTAGTTTGCATATAATTGGTGATGGTGACATCAGGGGTGACCTGGAACAGCAAGCCCAGGAACTAAATCTCTTAGGGAGTGAACCTGATCAACCAGGTAAGATCTTCTTCCATGGCTGGTTGTCCCAGTCAGAGTGTGCGAAGCAATTAGAAGCTTCAGATGTTTTGGTTTTGCCCAGCCTGTATGAATGTGGTGGAGCTGTAGTACTAGAAGCTATGGCGAAACAGTTACCTGTCATAGCTACCAATTGGGGTGGTCCGGCAGATTATCTCGATCCCACCTGTGGAATTTTAGTGGATCCAATATCCTCGGATTCTTTTGTTTCAGACTTTGCCAATGCTATGGTCCGGCTGGCAGGTTCTCCTCTGCAGCGTCAGGCTATGGGGATAGCGGGACGACGGAAGATTATTGAGACTTTCGATTGGGAAGCCAAAGTTGACAAAATGCTGGATATCTACCAAACCGTCATTAGTGGTAAACCTGTTTGTTTCCAGGCTAAGCCAGTCGAAAGATTGCCAGATGTTTTGCCAGAGAGGCTGCTACTAAGGAACTAGAATTTCCAGCCTTTCCCATCTCCTTTAGAGGTTGTTTAAAAAGGATTGTTCCCGGTATAGTTTGCCCCTAAGATGCCGTCAAAATATTGGATTCTGAGGAGATTATCCTACTCCATAGGTATAGTTTGAGCTCTCTTTGGCTTTTCAAAAAACCTCTTAGAGAGCGTTAGAAAGATATTCAGTGGTTAAAACTGCTCCTACACACCCCAAGTCTGCCGACGCGGACTGAATAAAATCAAGGTTTTCAGTAACCTGCGTCGACAGGTTTTTCCTTTCTAGCCACGACTTCAATCACCAGGCTGACAAGAAGGTAGGCTCTTAAAACCATCCTCTTGGGGGTAGCAAGCCAGACAGAAAAACCTTAGCCCTGGAGAAATTGTTTTTGATAGACCAGATCCTCTTTTTCTGTCTGAACCTTTAAATTAGAGCGGGGATAGGCTACACAGAGCAAGGCGTAGCCTTCCGCCTGAAGTTCAGGACTAACTCCCATACCATCAGCTTGATCTACCTGACCCTCTAAAACCAGAGCTGCACAGGTGGTACAAACTCCAGCTCCACAGGAATAGGGAAGGTCTAATCCCGCGGTTTGAGCGGCTGCCAGGATGGTTTGATTGTCTGGTACGGTGAGTATCTGGGTAGTTCCCTGATGGTAAATTTCAACGGTGTAACAGGTGGTCATGATTGATATCAGTGGGAGAAATTCAGTTGACTAGCCTATGACTGTGCCGGAAAGGTACGGTCAAATTCTTCTAGCAGATCATCGATCTCCTCCAAAGCCTGGTTGACGTCAATGCGTAGGGTCCCGAGATCGGGTTGTTCGAGTAGACGAATGAGGGCTTCCCGTTTGCTCTTAATGGCGGTGATGCGATCGCAAATGGCTTGGGTTTCCATGGTGATCTTCCTAAAAAGTCTTCATAGTCAGCATAGACAACTTTGTCCTCACCTGGGTTATTGGGCCCAAGTAATTTATCCTTCTGGCTAAAACGCCCAGGAGAGGATTGATCGGTTAAAGCCGGGACTGGGCCTATGCTTTCAGCCCGGCAGGGGGCATGATAGAAAGAGTTGATTTTACAGAACGGAGACTATGCTGGGCCGAATCAATTTAAGTTTAGTGCTATTAGGGGTGGGGGGTATCCTTACCTTAGTCGGCTTTATTGCCTACTTTCAGGACAACGCCACATTGAATCTGGCCGGTTTTTTCTATGGGATTCCCATTCTACTGGGAGGGCTAGCCCTGCGAGCGGCGGAACTGGAACCCGTGCCCTATAGCCAACCCACCCCTGCCGCGGTGGTCCAACTGCGGGACACCGTGGCCACACCTACCCAAAATCAGGTGCGGCAAGATGTCACCCGTTATCGCTACGGTCAGGAGGCTCACCTGGATGTAGCTCTACAAAAGCTGGGCCTGAGTCCTTCTGGGGAGGAATGCCCAGAGCTAAGGGGAATTCGAGAATTGGAGATGGATGGTAGTTATGCCCTGGTACTGGAATTTGATTCACCTAGGGTGCCCTTTTCCCTGTGGGTAGACAAAAAAGCTAAGATTGAGAGCTTCTTTGGCCCGGGCATTAGAGCTGACCTCAACGTTCCTCAGGACGGTAAGGTTGAGCTGGCCCTGATCACCGTTTTAACTCCCGCTGCTGTATCACCAGCTTGAAGCTCTCCGGAAATAAGGCTGTCCTTTGCCGTAGCATTGGCCTGCAATCCAGATCGGCAGGTATAGCTTTGGTCAGAACATCTAGGACCGAGTGGATCGATCAAGGGGAAAGCTGGGTGAGCGTTCTAAGGTGCTTCAAGGGGGTCTGGAAACCTTCAAGCCTAAGCTGGAATAGTTTTAAACCCCCTACCTGCCCCGTCATCCGTGGCCAGGGCCATATCTGAAATGCTAGTACCTGGAGTCAAAGATGGCTTCAGATCGAACCAGATAGAATCTATAAGCTAATTCTGATCAGGTCATTAAATATCATATGGGTATAAATACTCAACTTATTCTCTAGAACCCAAGCCCAATTGCTATAGTTACATTAATAACCATCGGCTTACTTGAACCATCGGCTTACTTGGAGACCACTGGCCAGGTTATCGCTATTGTTCTTAGGTTTTCTTCCATTTATCGAGTCTTAGGAGTGTAGATATGGTAACCACTGCCCCACCTCAACAAAAGCGTTTAACTATTCAGGTTGACTCTCTGGCTACCGATACTACCACCATTCGCTCTCTGGATTGGGATCGGGACCGCTTTGATATTGAGTTTGGTCTCCAAAATGGCACCACCTACAATTCCTTTATTATTCGGGGCGATCGCACGGCCCTGGTAGATACTTCCCACGCTAAGTTTCGTGAACTGTATATGCAGACCCTGACGGGTCAAATAGATCCCAAAACCATTGATTACATCATTATTAGTCATACCGAACCCGACCACAGCGGCTTGGTGCGGGATGTGTTGAATCTGGCCCCCCAGGCTACGGTGGTGGGGGCAAAGGTGGCGATCGCCTTTCTCGAAGACCTGGTTCACCGTCCCTTTCAACGCCTGATCGTTAAGAATGGTGACACCTTAGACCTGGGTCAGGGCCATACCCTCGAGTTTATTAATGCTCCTAACCTGCATTGGCCTGACACAATTTTTACCTACGATCACAAGACTGGGATTCTGTTTACCTGCGATGCCTTTGGCATGCACTTCTGCAGTGATGCTACCTACGATGAAGATCTGGAGTTGATCTCTCCTGATTTTCGTTTCTACTACGAGTGTTTAATGGCCCCTAATGCCCGCTCGGTCTTGGCAGCAATGAAACGAATGCAGGCCCTACCACCTGTACAGATGATCGCCACCGGTCACGGCCCACTATTGCGCTATAACGTAGCAGAACTAACCGGTCGGTACCAGCGCTGGAGCCAGGAAAAGGCTCAGAATGAAGCTCTGGCGGCGGTGTTTTATGTTTCCGACTATGGCTACAGCGATCGCCTTTCCCAAGCGATCGCCCGCGGCATTGTCAAAACCTCCGTGGCGGTGGAAATGATGGACCTGCGATCGGCCGATCCTCAGGAAGCCACCGAACTAGTCAGTCGATCTAAGGCCGTAATTATTGGCTTACCGCCAGCCTCCGGCAGTGGCGCAGAGGCAACCCAGGCCATCCTGGGTACAATTCTGGCAGCGGTAAGTGGAAAACAAAGCGTGGGTCTGTTTGAGTCCTACGGTGGTAACGATGAGCCCATTGATCCCCTGGTTAGCCGGTTCCAGGAATTGGGAGCCACCCAGGCCTTTAAGCCAATTCGCATTAAGGATACCCCCAGTGAAGCAATTTACCAGGCCTGTGAAGAGGCCGGGACTGACCTGGGCCAGAGCCTCAGCCAAGCTGGTAAGGTTAAGCAACTCAAGGCCCTAGATGCAGACCTACAAAAGGCCCTAGGGCGCATTAGTAGCGGACTCTACATCATCACTGCGAAAAAGGGTGAGCTTTCCAGTGCTATGTTAGCCTCCTGGGTGGCCCAGGCCAGTTTCCAGCCCCTGGGATTTACCGTAGCGGTGGCTAAGGATCGGGCCATTGAGTCCCTGATGCAAGTGGGTGATCAGTTTGTCCTCAACATTTTAGAGGAGGGCAAGCACCTGCCCCTGATGAAGCATTTCCTCAAGCGGTTTCCCCCCGGTGCCGATCGCTTTGCAGGTATTCGCACCCGTCCCGCTATTAACGGTTCTCCCCTATTGGCGGACGCCCTGGCCTATCTAGAGTGTAAGGTCACCAGTCGGATGGAGGTCAGTGATCACTGGATTGTCTACTGTACGGTGGAAGATGGTAAGGTTTCCCATCCCGATGGGGTAACGGCCATACACCATCGCAAGTTGGGTAACTATTATTAGATTTTTGTTATCTGGCCCGCCAGTGCTCCATCGCCATTGCAAAAACTTATTGCAAAAACCAACAAACCTTATCGAGTGGTGAAGCTTCTCCCCTTACTGAGGCTCCTTCTGGCTAACTACAGCAGAATGGTAGGTGCTGGGATTTGGGTCCCAAGCAGGTTGTAAGCCATTATCGAGGTAAACCTATGACTACCCCCAAAGAAGTCTTTGATCATCTGAAACAGCTTGAACGGGTGGATACGGTCCAGAGTGCGTCTTACCGGGAAGAGGCTCAGGCGGTCCTGGCCGATGATGGGGTTAGTTTGAAGTGGCGGCAGGCGATCGCCGATCGTCTGAACCAGGCTAACCACGATCTGGCCCTCCATACTGTAGGTAACGAAGATAGTTATTAAATCAAGCTATTACCCTACTACCGGGCTAGAACTACTCCCTGGCAAGGGTAGCGATCGCTGCAATTTGATCAGGACTAAAACCAGCCCGGTCCAAATGGTTCAGGTAGGCAGGTTGACGATAACCGCCATCCAGGGTCAGGGCATGGTGATAGGCTGATCTGGCCTGGTTGCGATCGCCTGCGGTCCTATAGGCCAGGGCCAGAGCTAACCAGGGGTGAGGGTTACCAGGTTCTAACCGGGTAGCAGCTTGACCATGGGCGATCGCCTGCTGCCCCTGCCCCAGACGCTGATGGGCCAGGCTGAGGTTATAGTGGGCGACTTCATTATCTGCTTGAAGGGTTACGGCCCGATTATGGGTGCTGATGGCTGTGACCAGGTCTCCCTCCACCAGATAGACAATTCCCAAGGCATTGAGGGCAGGTACAAAATCAGGGGTTTGATCCAGGGCCCGGTGCAGGGTGATGATGGCATCAGGGCGGTATCCCGCCAGGTGCTGGGTCCAGCCCAGAATGGTATAGCCACCGGGGCTATGGGGGTCGAGGGCAACGGCAATTTTAAGGGTGGCAATGGCCCGATCCAGGTCTCCCCGTTGGCGATCATCCAGGCCCTGCTGGCGGTAGCGATCGGCGGTTTGGGGCTGGGCCAAAAAGGGGGGATAGGCCAGCTGTTCAAGGGCGACCCGGGCCAGAACAGCGGAGGTAAAGGGTAGGGATGGCTGGGATTTGCATCCCAACAGCAGCAGTAAGCCTGCCAGGGAAAGTCGTTTTAGCTGCAGAACCTGGATCATAGTGGTCCCCTACTCAGGTATGGTAAATGGTTGAAGCTTGAGCTACCCAGGGTTGGTGCCTGAGCCCAGCCATGGAGGGAGAATACCGTGAAAATTGCCTTTATTATCGACCCAATTGAGCGCCTTGACCCCGGCCACGATACCAGTGTGGCCTTAATGGAGGCGGCTCAACGGCGGGGTCATCAGGTGTGGATTACCGAAGCGCCCCTCCTGAGTGTGGTAGCCGGTCGGGCCTGGGGACTGCTGCGCCAGGTAGAGCTGACGCCCGTGAAACTGGTAGATGGTCACTGGGTGGCGGAGGAGTTTTGGTATGAGGTCGATCAGGTGGAACAGTTATCCCTGGATACCATGGATGCGGTATTTATGCGTACTGACCCACCGGTAACCGTGCCCTACCTCTACGCCACCTACATTCTGGACTATGTAGGAAACAAAACTCGGGTGGTTAACGCCCCTCGAGGGCTACGACAGGCTAATGAGAAAATGTATGCCCTGCAATTTACTGAGGCGATTCCCGAAACTATCGTTAGTCAGAACAAAGCCCTGATTCGAGACACCGTTGAACAGTGGGGAACGGCGGTCCTCAAACCCCTGGGAGGCAAAGCCGGGGAGGGGATTTTGTTTTTGCAGGCCAGCGATCGCAACCTCAACTCCATGGTAGAAATCAGCACCCGACAGGGTCAGGAGCCCGTCATGATCCAAACCTACCTACCCGCTGCCAAGGAGGGAGATAAGCGCATTATCCTGCTGGATGGAGAGCCCATTGGCGCCGTTAACCGTATCCCCACCGGTAGTGAATTTCGGGGTAATATGGCGGTGGGGGGGCGGGTAGCCGCCACCGAGATTACCGACCGAGAACGGGAAATCTGTCGCCAGTTGGCTCCTACCCTGCAACGGGATGGCCTGTACTTTGTTGGCATTGATGTGATTGGTGGTTACCTAACAGAGGTGAATGTGACCAGCCCCACCGGGGTGCGGGAGATCGATCGTCTGAACCAGACCTGCCTGGGCGATCGGGTCATAGCCTGGTTAGAAACCAACTAATTGAATCATCAGAACTGCTCTGCGGTATGGTATAACTCATCTCTGGGAGGTGAATATCTCCAGAGGGTGACTGGCGCAACGGCAGCGCATCGGACTCTTAATCCGCTGGTTCTGGGTTCGAATCCCAGGTCACCCATGATTTCATCGGTCTGACAACCCTGAGCCTGGGATCTAGCTAGGGGTTTATTCCTCCTGGATCAGCGATGACCAGCACCTCTACCCTCTCTTCTAGTGAGGTGGGTTAGAGGTTCTATTTTTGTCTGAGTTCCATAGGCCTTGATCAGAACGCTGAGGACAAGATGAACCGGTAAAAGGACCCACTGGATAGGCGTTCTGGCTAGCCTGTGCGGCCTTAACCGAGACTAAAGGTAGATACGTCCCTAACAGGCTCTTGGCCTTCTCTAGGCCTGACAAACCAATGCCAGGCCAGATAGTCACCATTTCAGCGGCGATGGCGACTGGGGAAGTCCTCACCCCCCTCAGTACCTTCGGTGGAGCCGCCTTCCATCAAACTGGCCAGGCCCTCAGTCAAAAGCTTGGGGTCCATGAAAACCACCTTAGAGTTTTTGCTTTCCCCCAGCTTTTGGTTAGCCTCAACGTAATCTTGAGCAATCAGAAACTGCAAAATACTGGCGCCTTCAGGACGTTGGCTAAGGGCCTCGGAAAGCATCTGAATAGATCGGACCGTAGCCTCCGTTCGCTTGATGGCAGACTGTTGTTCACCGTCGGCCTTGAGCACCATGGCTCGCCGTTCCAGTTCTGCCGCCCGTTCCAGTTCCATGGATTTATGGACTTTTTCGGGGGGGTTGATTTCCTGCAGCTCGATGCGGGTTACCTTCACACCCCAAGTTTCCGTTGCATCATCCAGTTGGGAAAGTAGGGCCCGATTCAGTTCATCGCGAGATGACAAGGTTTTTTCAAACTCCATCCGACCAATTTCAGACCGTAGGGTGGTAATTACCAGTTCTCCAATGGCCTGCTCCACATCTTCAATGGCGTAGTAGGTGCGTTCTAAATCTAGGATGCGCCAGAACAAGACCGCATCCACCTCCAGAAAAACGTTGTCCTTAGTAATGGCATTTTGCTTGGCCACATCCAGGATGCGCTCTCGCAAAGTTGTCCTAAAGGCAACATAGTCAAGGGCGGGGACAATAAAATTCAAGCCCGGCTCAAGTTTTCGATGAAACCGACCCAAGCGCTCTACCAGGGCTTCGTCTCCCTCTTTAATGATGCGGACCGAGCTAACGGTATAGCCAATGATCAGTAGAGCCAGAATACCAACAATGGAAGACACAGGCAGGTTTGATCCACAGGGGATTAACTAGGTTTTTCAAACAAGTGTACTACCCTCACCTAGAATTGGATACCCATGCCTCCCTGCACCGAAACAGCCATGTTTCCGCTACCTCGATAGGCATCAAAGGCGAAAATAGCGTTGCCAAAGGCCACCAAGTTGCTGTTGGGGAACATATAGTCAATACCGGGCTGTAATACGAAGGCGGTTTTATTACCAACTACCGTGGGGCTACTCCCACCAGGCAAGGATATACCCGCCCCCAGATAGGCATCCATATTCCAGCTGAGGGGAACGTCATAGGAAACCGTGGGCACCACAGCAAAGTCATTGCCAAACAGAAAGGCCTGGGCCCGTAGAGAGATCGGCATAGTTAAGAAGCGATAACGACCCGCCAATACTCCCTGCAAGCCGCCCCCCTGGCCCGTAGTGGCATCCTTAGTTAGGCCAGCTGCCGCACCAATACCGACATAACTGCCATAGGCAACCTGTGCCTCCGCCATACCCGGAGCCATGGCCACACCAGCGGTGACTGTGGCGGTCGCTAACATTGCCGCTAGCGCCCTATGTCCTACCCAACGCTCTACGCTTTTCATCTTTTCAAATCCTCGGCGTTAAACGATCTCAGGTTAGTGGTAACGATCTATCACCCAGATACCCTAAAACCTGACCATAAGCTTACTGCATGGCCAAAATTTCGACACACTGACTTTCCTGCTAAGCGGATGCCCGATCACAATCTTAAAGATCTCTAAGAATCCAACCGATGGTCCCCTGGCTGTGGTTGCCTGGGGATATAGCTGATCAGTAGCGGGAGGAACACCGTGACCCCGATCGCCGATAGTCTACCCGACTACGAACGACACCTGTTAATCGCCTTGGCTACGTTCCTTGGCCGTGATCCCGAAGCCCAGGCCCGGGCCTGTTTATGCATGTACCTGCGGCAAGCCGAGCCCCGAATTATGGCTCAGGTGAATTACTACGCCCATCGCTATGGGATGGCAACGGGCCAGGCTATAAACAGTTACGATCTACTGGAATTGCTGGTCCAATCGCCCCAGTCCTTGAGACAAGCCTTACCCAACCTAGGGCAGGTACATGGGGCTGAAGAGCCAGATGTTTTTGACCCACCCCCCGCGATCGCGAGGGATCAACTCAACCTTTAGATTTAGCCAGGGTCGGGGCTGGAATGGATTCCAGGAAATTTCTCAAAATGGACTTACCCACCTGGGTAAGAATACTTTCGGGATGGAACTGTACCCCCTGCAGGTGGGGGTACTGGCGGTGACGTACTCCCATAATCGTGCCATCCTCTACCCAGGCGGTAATTTCTAAAACCTCAGGGCAGCTGGGGCGATCGATGACCAGACTATGGTAGCGAGTGGCTTGAAAGGGACTCTCTAAACCGGCAAACACCCCTTCACCCCGGTGGTAAATAGGGGATGTCTTGCCATGCATCAGTTCTGGTGCAGGAATCACCTTACCGCCGCAGGCCTGACCAATGCTCTGATGCCCCAGACAGACTCCCAGAATGGGGATGGTAGGGCCCAGCTGGCTGATCACCTGTAAAGAGATACCGGCATCATCAGGAGAGCCAGGCCCGGGAGAAATGACGATACCAACGGGGGCGAGACTAATAATGTCATCCAGACTCAATTGGTCATTGCGAAAAACCTCCAGGCTGCTAGCCAGGGGAATTTCCTGACCCAGCTCCCCCAGGTATTGCACCAGATTGTAGGTAAAACTATCGTAGTTGTCGATAACGAGAATCATAATCCTTGCACCAAATGCCAGAGAGGCGGGACCAGCAGGCAGACCGCTACGAAAATCGAAATCAGGGCAGACAGCAGGACGGCTGCAGCAGCGCAATCTTTAGCGATTTTAGCGAGTTCGTGGTAAGTCTGCTGCACCGTCAGGTCTACAACCGATTCCAGGGCGGTATTAACCAATTCCATGGTCATGACGGCCCCACAGGTGAGACTGATAATGGCTACTTCCATAGGACTCAGCCGTAACCCCAGAGCCAGTCCCACAGCCAGGGTACCAATCACCACATGGATGCGAAAGTTACGTTGGCTGCGAAAGGCATAGCTAATGCCTTGCCAGGCATACCTGAAGCTAACCAGCAGGTTGGTCGCCACCTGCCAGGATAGGGTGCGATTAATCGGGGGTAGGGTTGGTTCCGCCAGCTTAGTTATGGATTGGGATTTTTCGCTATAGATAGCCATAGATAAAAAGGAATAATATCGAAATATTAAGCCCTGAATAGGGGTTTGAAAAGGGTAAAAGCAAATAACCTGGTTAAAATGTGCTACTTAGAGCCCTGGCCGGATGGAACGGGGCGACAAGGAGCTGGCCCATCCCAAGGCCTGCGAACACTCCTTGGGCCGAATTATAGCTTTGGCCAGAATCCTTAGGACCGGTTGGAACGATGAAAATCAAGGCTGGGTAGTTGAATTATCATGGATCCCATGTCCATCACATTAGTAGTACGCTGGCTATTGGGTTGGGGATTGGTGTGGCGATCTCCGAGACTTCCAGACCTTCCCGTGCTTAACTCCCCTAAGGTATCAGTCCTGATCCCAGCCAGAAATGAAGAGCGTACTCTGCCCCATTTGCTAACGGCATTACAGCAACAAACCTTCCAACCCTACGAAATTATCGTCATTGATGACCAGTCCGTCGATGCTACGGCCCAGATCGCTGAGCAGGCTGGGGTGAAAGTCCTGCAGACGGGTCCTTTACCAAGCGGATGGACCGGAAAAAACTGGGCACTAAAAACCGGCTATGTCGCCTCATCCGGTGATATTCTGGTATTTCTCGACGCTGACACTGAGCCAGGGCCAGATCTACTCCGTCGCCTGGTGGCCAATGTGCAGCAATTAGGTGGACTTGTTTCGATTCAGCCCTATCACCGCACGGAACGTCCCTACGAACAATTAGCCCTTTTGTTCAATCTGATCGGCTTGATGGCCGTCAAACTGGGTGCTGGCGGCGGGGTGGCCTTTGGACCAGCAATGGCCACGAGCAAGGAAGACTACGAGCAGATTGGTGGCCATGATGCCGTGGCAGGCTGTGTGGTAGAAGACTGGTTTATTGCCCATGTTTATGAAAGGGCGGGACTACCGGCGAGTGCCTATATGGGGCATGGTCAACTGAACTATCGGATGTATCCTGGTGGCCTACGGGATCTGGTGATTGGGTTCAACAAAAACTTTGCAACGGCCGCCGGACAGGTGGCTTGGGTGCAAATGGTGGCAGTTGTACTGTGGCTTTCAGGACTATTCTGGGCGGCCTGGTGTTTACCGGCATCCCTATTCGGCTGGCCGATTGTCGGCCAGCCCTCTTTGCTCTACAACGGATTACTGTATGTGGCCTTTGCCATCCAGTTAGCCGTCATCATCAGACCAGTGGGGTCCTTCGGATTGACCCCTTTATGCTTTCCGATTCCGGTTGTGTTTTTTATTGGGGTGTTCCTGCTGTCCATTCTCAATCTTGAACGGGGCCAAATCGAATGGAAAGGACGAAAAATAAACACCCGGTGGCAAGGGAAATGATGTTACCTGTCCTGGAGTTGCCGAATCCAGCCATTGTCGGACTGTGCGGGGGCGGTTGGCTGGCCTGGTCATTGTTAATCGGGTTTGTTGGCCATCGGTTGCCCCTAAAATGGCTAGAAACAGACACTTGCCTGACCCAGCCACGGCCATGGGGAGAAGATCGACACTGGTATGAGCGGGCACTGCGGATCAAGCGGTGGAAGGATCGGTTGCCAGAGGCGGGAGATTTCTTTCCAGGGGGGTTTCGCAAAAGCTCCATCGGCGGGGGAGACTGGGCTGTGATGTGCCGTTTTGTGGCTGAAACCCGTCGGGCAGAATACGTCCATATCGCCATCGGGCTGTTTTGGTTCGTGACGATACTCTGGACTCCTGGTTGGGGCCTGCTGGTAAATCTGGCCATAGGCACAGCCTTTAACCTACCCTGTTTATGGGTACAGCGTTATAATCGATTGCGGCTCCAGCATCTGCTGGCATTGAAAGAATAAAGAATAGGGAAAACCCCATGCTAAGGTATGAGCTTGGCTGTGAGCTAAACTACAGCATTAGTCAACCAAGCACTCTGAATTTTTATTTGGAATGCCAGGAGGCGGACTTGAACCGCCGACACGAGGATTTTCAGTCCTCTGCTCTACCAACTGAGCTATCCCGGCAAGGGGTGAAAACTAGCGCTTCATTAAAATAGCAAGCTAGAGTCACCCATGGCAAGCTACTCGAGCAAAATATTCCTAATTTAATACCCAGCTTGCCTAGGGAATTTCTCTCAAACGGGCCACCTTCAGGTGAAACTTACCCGTATTAGTACCGCCAGCGTAGGCGCTCACCCTCACCGTATAGGTGCCAGACTCGGTAATTCGGGCAAATAGCAGGGAATTAGTGCTGCCATCCGACCCATCGTCGTTTTCCCCTACGGTAGCGCCGTCTTTACTGATCAGGGTGACCAGGGTATCAAACTCATCGGAGGTGGCATCGATCGCCACCTGATCTCCAGCCGCCAGGGTAACGGTATAATCCCGAGAAAAACCACCGGATCCGGTAGGAATATCCTGAGAACCGAGGGTATCATCGATTTCCCGCGAGGCAGGCAGGGCAATGGGGGAGTACACCCGACTCTGGGCCTGGGCCATGCCAGCGGTGGTTGCCATCACCATTACGGTAGCTGCAACCCAAAGGCTTCGACGCAGATAGGAAGGAATTTGCATATTTAAGGATCTCAGTGCAGGATTCTTGCCTGATTTTTTCGAATCACCCCTTGATTATAGTCGGGGGGCTGGAGGGGGTTGGTCACCAACATTTTTGTTAATGCAGCCGAGCTTGGTAACATAGCGACACACCCGATCGTAGAGTCGGGCACGATTACCAGAGGGACCTGCAGAAAAGAGCACCCGATCGCCCCCTACTATACCCACCAAAATCTTTACACCACAGACTGGACAGGTCTGGGGGTTGGTTCCATTCATAGCTATGGTAACCCTCAATTAACTGTGTCAGCATCTTAGCGGAAGCGGAGCTGCTTGCAAATCCTGCGGATGGGTCAGTCGCTGGCGCCAATAGCGTACCCGCGATCGCAGGGCTGGGGAGAGCCAATCATCATACTGGGGATAGACCGGCAACCGGGGTTGGAGGCGCCAACTGGCGGTCGCGATCGCCGCCGCCAGTTGGGCCGGTTGGGGGTGGGCATAGTCGGGGTTCACCTCGTCCACCGGGCTCAGCCCCCCCAGGTCTCGCGCACCCGCCGCCAGCGCCGCCAGTAGGCTGGGCCGGTCGATCAGGTTGGGGGGGACTTGCAGGGTAATTGCTGGGGGCAGGTACTGCCGGGCCAGGCTCAGGGCCTGTAGCAACTGATCGGCGGGCAGGGTCTGGCCCGGGTTGGGCTGACGCTGACCAGGGCTATGGGGCTGGAGAATGACCTCCTGGATATGGCCGTAGCGCTGGTGCAGGTGGGCGATCGCCCGCAGGGAGTCTACCCAATCCGCCTCCGTTTCCCCCAGACCTAGCAGCAGCCCGGTGGTGAAGGGAATTTGCAATTCCCCAGCCTGGGCCAACTGTTGTAGCCGCAGTTGGGGATCTTTGCTGGGGGCATGGCGGTGCACCGTCTCTAAAAGCTTAGGGGTAACCTGCTCCAGCATCAGCCCCATGGACCCATTCACCTGCTGCAACCGAGCCATCTCCTGGCGGGATAGGGGGCCAACGTTGGTATGGGGTAAGAGGCCTGCCTCCAGGACCAACTCACAGAGCTGATAAATATGGTTAAACCAATCCTGCCGATGGGAACTGGAGGGGGCTACCTCCCCACTCAGGATGAGAATTTCTATCACCCCCTGGCGCTGGGCCGCCTGGATCTGGGCGCGGGCCTCGGCCTCATCGATCCATCCCCCCTGGCCCAGATCAACACGAAAATTACAGTAGGTGCAGCGGTTAAAACACTCGTAGGTGGGCACCAGGGTGTAGGCCGGGCTATAGGTAATGGTGGCAGCCATGGGTGGTTCTAGGTTCTATAGTTTAGTTGGGCTGTTTAGCTTTGGGCCTGACCCAGGGTAACCTTGGCCGCCTGCCAGAGGGCTTCTAGTTCGGCCAGACTATAGTCGCTGAGGGGCTTGTCCAGAGCGGCTTCCACCTGTTCAAAGCGTTGGATAAAGCGCTGGTTGGTACCGTGTAGGGCGGCAGCGGCATCTAGATCGTGCCAGCGGGCAATGTTCACCAGGGTAAAGAGTAGGTCCCCCAGTTCAGCCTGTTGGTTCGCTTGGGGTTCACTGGCGATGGCTCGCTGTAGTTCCTCCAATTCTTCGTAGAACTTCTGCCAAACCGCCTCAACCCGGTCCCACTCAAAACCAACCCTGGCCGCCTTGACAGAAATTTTACTGGCCGCCAGTAGGGGAGGCAGGGTGCGATTGTACTTGGCCAGTTGGGGCGCCAGGCGTTGGGGATCGGGAGTGAGACCTTTCTCTTCCGCCTTGATCCGCTTCCAGTTGCGATGGATTTCGTCTTCATCCACCACGGTGACATTGCCAAACACATGGGGATGGCGACGGATCAGTTTGTCGGCAATGCCATTGGCCACCGTCGCCAGATCGAAGGTCTGGTGGTCGCTAGCGATCTGGGCCTGGAGCACCACCTGCAACAGCAGATCCCCCAGTTCTTCGGCGATCGCCTCCGGGTCACCGCTACGAATCGCATCGACCACCTCGTAGGCTTCCTCCAGCAGGTAGGGAATCAGGCTTGCCGGAGTCTGCTGCCGGTCCCAGGGACAGCCGGTCTCGGGGTGACGGAGTTGGGCCACCACCTGCACCAGTCGGTCCAGGGCAGCAAGAATAGGCTGGGAAGGGGAAACAGCCATAGCCAGGTTAGTTGTAGATTTTCCCCCACCATAGCATTTTTGTCTTATCCCAACCCCTATACAAGTCAGGACCTTAGGGGGGCGGACCTGGGGCAGTAGGGGAGGGAAGTAGACTGGGGATAACGTCTTTTCCCTGCTGGCCAGAGAGATTCTCCAGTTCCGATAGGGGGGAACCGGCCTGGTGGTCCTGACCGAAAATCGCAGAGATCACGGCCGATAGGCTGGGAGCCATGGCAATTCGGTTTTTATAGACCATAATCACCCGGGTCATGGCGGGCAACTGGTTTTGTTCTGCCACCAAATAGAGGGGCTCCACATAGATCAGAGATCGGCCAATGGGAATGGCCAGCAAGTTACCCTGTTGGGCCGTAGAGCCATGGGTATCCCAGAGGGAAATGCGCTGGGAAATTTCCGGGTCCTGGTTAATGCGGGCTTCAATCTGTTCAGGACCAAAGACCAGCTCTTGTTTGGGAAAATGGTAGAGCAGCCGGAGGCCGTAGCGATCGCCATCGGAACGGGCCGCCAACCAGGCGATCAGGTTGTTGCGCTGGGCCGGGGTAAATAACCGCAGCAGCACAAACTCCTCGGTGGTTTCCTGGGGTAGCTTCATAATCAGGTAGTAAGGCTCTACCTGCTGCGCCTGACTAGCGTAGATTTCCGTAGGAGCCCGCCACTGGTCTTCGCGGTTATAAAACACCTGGGGATCGGTCATATGATAGGTCATCAAGGCATCGGCCTGGGCCGCAAAGAGATCCTGGGGATAGCGAATATGGCTGCGCAGGCTCTCCGGCATCTGCTGCAATGGGTAAAACATTCGGGGTAAAAGGCCTTGCCAGGTTTGGATAATCGGATCCTGAGCATCGGCGACAAAAAAACCGACCGCACCATTGTAGGCATCCACCACCACCTTGACGGAGTTGCGAATGTAGTTGAAGTCCTTTTCCCCCGGATCGGAGTAGGGATAACGGCTACTAACGGTATAGGCGTCAATAATCCAGTAGAGAGAGTTTTGGCCACTCTGGGCGCTAAAGTTGGCCGGGGTCAGGTTCGGGTCCCGATCTCGAAAGCTATCCAGGCTGACCCCGGAGGATAGGGCAGTGCCCTGGTAAGGCCCCGTTCCCCACCGCTGAGAAACCGCCCCAAGGTCGGCAATCACCAGATAGGGGTTACTGTCAAAACGCAGGAAGGGCGCGATCGCCCGTACCCGGTCCATAATATTCCGACGCATCAGCAACCGGGTTTCTGGGGTAAAGTCTTCAGTAAATAGCATGCGCCAGTCCAGCAGGTGACGGGCAAACACAAACCGTCGCCAGAGACTAGCCAGGTTAATGCCCCCCCGTCCCAGGTAGGTGGTATAAACATTTTCGTTCCCACTGGGGTAGTCCAGCTCCAATACCTGGGTATTGGTCATGACGTAGGTGCCGGTGAGCTCCCCAAAGTACAGCCGGGGTTGCCCAATCGGGATACTTTGTCGCACCGCCTCACTACTGGGCAGGTTATCAATACCGCGGACGAAGTAGGTAGGTAGACCATCAGCCCCAGCCGTATTCACCGGGCTCATGGTAAATCCGTAACCATGGGTATAAACCAAATGTTGGTTAACCCAGGTCTTAGCCATGGCCGGAACGTGATCGTAATTGAGTTCCCGAGCCGATACCATCACCTGGCGTCGCTCCGATCTGCCCTGGGAGTTGGCAATACTGTAGCGATCGAAGTCTGCATCCTTAAATTCGTAGTAGGGACGGATCTGCTGGAGCTGACGGTTACTGTCCAGTAATGGTCGCGGGTCCCAAAGTCGGATATTCTCCAGGGTCAGATGGTTCTCCCGCAGATCCTGGAGGGTAAGTTCACCGCTGGGATCAAAGGGTTCTGAGTCAATCGCCTCCAGGTCGAAGGCGGATCGGGTGAGGCCAATGGAATAGGCGATATAGGGGCGCTCCCGCTGTAGTTCGTTAGGCTGGACCACCACCCGTTGCACCAGGGCGGGAGCCCCTACCAGACCGAGAAAAAATAGCATCAGGTAGGCACAGATACCCTTAACTAAAAAGCTACTACGACGAACTTCCGCCCTCCATCCCCGCTTCGAAAGCAGCGGCGGGTGGGGCAAAGAGGAATGATCCTGACGCTCCTGACGGGGTTGGGAGCCCACCAGAGCCCGAGCCAGAAATCCTAACCCCAGCAACAGGGTAAGCAGGGCCAGGAGTGCATGCACCGGTAGGAATAGGTAAATATCGGTGTAGCCAGCTCCGTATACCACCCCTCCCCGAGCGTAGAGTACCTCATAGCGGGCCAGCCAATGACTCCAGCTGGTGGTTAGAAACAATAGGGCTGCCAGGCTATAGAGGTGGCGACGCTGGCCTGGGGAAAAGCCCGAAAACCCCCCCTGACTAAGACTGTTATCCCTCAACAGATAGACTAGATAAACACTGGCGAGGGCAAAGAAGAGGCTGCCAATTAGCCAGAATTCTAAAAGCCGCAGTACGGGTAGGCGAAAAATATAAAAGCTAATGTCTTGATGGAAAATCGGATCGATCTGGTTAAAGGCCACTGGTTTTAGGGCCAGCAGTATGGTCGGCCACTGCTGGGCTAAAATCAGCCCAAACCCGAGACTCATGAGCACGGCGGCCAGTCGGCTTAACTGGCGGGGGTAAAGTAGGAAGGCGACGGTACTGATCGCCAGGGTAACCATCAGCCAGGGTTGGGCCTGAAACACCTGCACCAGAATGGTAAAGGATCGCAGCTTTGGCCACAGGGGCAGGGGAGTACTGGAATCGTAGAGACTGGTGGTCTGGTGCCAGAAGTCAGCGGCCACCCGTCCCTGATAAAGCAGCTGAATTCCCAGGAGAAGGCTGAGGATAACCGTCAGCGTCAGTAGTCGACTGAGCCCTAGGCGGTAGGAGGGTTTTCCTAAAGCCCCCAGGGATCGATTGCGATCGGCCAGCGTCAGGTTACCCCAGGTAAAGCCCAGGGTTAAAACCAGGGGAATCAACCCCAACCCCAGCTGGGATCGCAATTGCAACCAGAACACCGCCAGATAGTTCACCTCCTGGAACCATAAACCCTCCGCCACCAGGTTGAGGAGGGTATCCAGCAGGATCAGGGTCCCTACCGCCGCCCCTGCCAACCACCAGGGCCGGAAAGTATGTTTATTGGGTGGCTGGGCCAGAATGGACATGGGTAGTGACACTAGAAAGTTTTTGCCTCAAATTGTATCGCTCTAGGAATGGCCCGGGTCCTCACTGATGGCGGGTAGGTTACCCATTCCACCAAGCCCTAGAATAGACAGAGCTCACCCAGACTTGTTTAGCATGGCAGATGTTGTTGCCGTTCCCGATCGCCGCCAGTTGGCCTGGCCCCTTTGGCCCGTTGTACCCCTCTACCCCTACGGCCAGCGCCCCACTCTACGGCACGAGGTGGTTAAGGACATGGTCTGGACCTTTGAGCAATTCCAGGGAATTTTCTATGTGGTAGTGCCAATTCGCATGACCGTGGTACGACTCAAGCCAGAGGGCTTACTAGTATATTCGCCGGTTGCTCCCACCCGCCAATGTATTACCCTGATGCGGGAACTGGAACAGCGCTATGGCCCGGTTCGGTACATCATACTGTCTACGGTCACCGGTATTGAACACAAGGTTTTTGTCGGCCCCTTTGCCCGCCAGTTTAGCCAAGCCCAGGTCTACGTCACCCCCCACCAGTGGAGTTTTCCCCTGAACTTACCCCTATCCTGGTTAGGCTTACCCCGCGATCGCACCCAACTCCTCCCCAGCGTCAGTTCCCAAGCTCCCTTTGCCGACCAAGTAGACTACGCTACCCTCCAGCCCATTGCCCTGGGCCTGGGTCCCTTTGGCGAAACCGCCTGTTTCCATCGGGCCAGCCGCACCCTCATGGTGACCGATGCGGTAGTCTCCATTCCCAGCGATCCCCCCGCCATCCTCCAGCTTGATCCCTACCCCTTGTTGTTTCACGCCAGGGATAGACCCGACGACCCCATAGTTGATAGCCCCGCCCATCGCCGCAAAGGATGGCAGCGGATAGCCCTGTTTGCCTTCTACTTTCGGCCTAGCACCCTGACCGTGGCTAATCTCAGGGAAATGGTAGTGGAAGCCCGCCAGGCCAGCGATCGCTCCCGTCAAAACTACTTTGGCCTCTACCCCTTTCGCTGGCAGTCAGACTGGCAAGACTCCTTCCAGGCTCTCCATCGCCAAGGGCAGATCAGCGTCGCTCCAATTTTAAAAACCTTAATTTTCAACCGGGACCCAGAAGCCGTATTAGCCTGGGCCAGGCAGATGGCGACCTGGCAGTTTGAACAAATTATTCCCGCTCACCTGGATGCCCCCATTAAAGCCAACCCCCAGCAACTCCTGGCCGCCTTCGATTTTCTCAGGGCTGAGAGTTCCTCTCCCACCGGCCTAGCCTCCCTGGCCGCCGCCGATACCCAACTGTTGCGGGATATCGATAGAGCCTTGATTAATAGCGGGATTGCCCAACCAAGTGCGGCAACTAAAAACTAAGGAAACCAGCCAGCCAGTGCCCTGGCTGCTCGGTATAACCGTAGCCACCTGCCAGAAGGCCCACTGGTATTAGGGTTTTCCTGTCTCGCAACAGGAAGCCTATCGGTTAGGAGGCCATGAAATTGAGCGCTCAACCGTGTCTTAAGGGTTCTGGCCAAAGCTATATAGCCAAAACCTACCTGGACCTGGCCTACTCATACTCCCGGGTTCCAGCGGCGAACTGCAGAACCATGGGGAAGCCCCCATCCATATGGTATTTATCGGCCCAGTTCCTGAGCGTAACATCCAGCTCATCAAGAGCTTCCTGACGACGATCGAGGTCGATATCAAAGACTTCAACGCCTCGCATGGTCCCCTCTTTGAACTGTACCCAGGCCTGCAAGAGATTAAAGTACCTGGCCACGTCATCGATCATGGCGAAGGCCCGCTCCCGTTCTCCCTTAGGCGAATAGGAGTCACTGGCAAGGGCAAAAAGGGGAATATCCACCAGCGGTGAATCAATTTGGATGACTGTACCGGAATTTACCAGCCGAAACCGCATGTGCATCATCAGGGCATCGCTAAAGGGCATGCGATGCTCCTCAGGCAACTCCTCCTGGGAAAGGTTGTGGACCATTTCGATCAGTTCGCTAAATTCCACCTGATCGAGGATCCTCGCCCGGGGAGACCCCTCCGGCAGACTTTCTTCAATACTTTTACGCTCCCCTGGCGTTAACCCAGTTAACTTGACAGGAGACTCATTCTCCTTGCAGGGGAATTTCTCATTCCAGAGAAAGGGGAGGGCCATGACGTAGAAGGGCTCTTTAGAACTAAAGACCTTCAGGCTCTGGCCCTCGGCCACAGCATCCTCGATTTCTTTAACAATTGCTTTCACCCGCTTGGGTTCGACATGGTATAAAAACCCTGTCTTACGGATATTCTTACCCTGCTCGAGAAAAGTACTGTATATGGCTAATTTTGCAGCAGTGGTAGCCGCATCAAGAAATGTCCCATAGCGATGCCCTCCCATTTTCATCATGGCGAGAGACAAATAAACCAGAATCCAGTCGGCTGGACTTCGGTCTAGAACCTTGGCAAGTTCCTGATTTAACTGAGATGCAATGTCGGACTGTTTACTCACGGTGCTACGACTACCCTGCTACGAGAACTACCCATGTTCCCTGGGCTTACTTTTGCTAACCTTTCAGGAAAATAATGCCTTGAAAGGTTCAAAAGTAACCCTGAAATTAATAAAGTTTCAAGGTTTTGTGAGGGAAAACGGGGACCAAAAAGGTCATACGGTCATTAGATCTCAGCAACTCCAGCACCAAGGAGAATAACATTACTCCCTTAGTCCAGCCTTTAGGATAACGCGTCCGGACAAAAAGGATAAAAATTTACAAAAATTTACATTCATCGGCTAGGTCATGGTTGTTGGGCCAGGTTAGGCGGGTATCCCTTGGGGTCACGAAGGGGGTAGCAGGGTCCCGGTCTGATCACTTTGGAGCTGGGGTCGGAGAATTGGGCTGGGTCGACCCAGGCTGGGCAGCGCCACAATAGGTATTAACTTCACTAATAAGTTTGGCTTCTTTCTGGGATAGGCTCTCAATCGATGTCACCGCCTTGACGGTCTGCTGCTGGGACTCTTCTATTTTTGCAGGTAGTTCAGCCTCAGACTGAACAGTGACCACCAGATCCATGGCCTGGCGAGCCTCCTGCAGTGAAGATTTAAAGCCCTTGACCACCTCTACATAGTTGACGCGAAACTCCTTGAGCTTCGGATCTTTAAGGGATGTAGATTCTAGTTCCCCCGTTAACTTGTCCAGGTTAGTGACCACCTTATCCACCGCCGCTGTGTACTGACTGGCCGCTGCCTTAATGTCATTCAGGTTTTTCACCTGGGCAGCATTCTGACTAAAGGCCTGAATTTCTGTTTCAAAGTCTTTCATAAAGCCCTGGGTTTGATTGACTACGCCAGCCAGATTGTTGCACTGAACGACCTTGGAGGAGCCGCAACTGGTCAAGCTGATTACCACCACAAATGCCAGTAGGGCTCCCCAGGGGCGAGAGGATAGTTTGCGATTCCTGAAGACTCTAGCCAAACCTATTGCCATAGTTGCCATAGTTATTGTTACGCTTACTGCTACGGCTTCAAGTTGTACCTTTTCTTGGATAGCTTTACAAGTTCTGGCCCCACCTTAAGAGCAATGATCGGGTCGAGAGGATACTTATAACGTTAGCCAGAACCCTTAGGGTGGTTGTTCGGTCCTGTGTTTGTCTGGTCATCCGGGACTATCTGGCCAGTTAGAAAATGTCAAACGGCGAAGGCTGGCCAGGCACTCTGTATCACTTCAAATTTTCCACCGATCGGGTGGGATAACCAACCCTTCTGGAGCTTTTTTAAAAAACATCCCCTCAGAGCAACAAGCGCGGAAGGAAAAACTCCTGATAGGATCAATAAATTGACTTAATTGCGGTATCCGATTATGCCAACGCCCGCAGACTTTTTAGTGGCTACCCAGTGGATGGGAATAGGCACCCTGGCTTTAGCTGGACTGGCGGTGCTGGGGTTTGGGTTGAAGTGGGGGATTAGATTTCGGCTGGTAGGGGCGGCGGGCTTTGCTGCCGTACTGACCGTTGGATTGTTTGGTCTGAGTCTTGAGCCCTTTACCCGTACAATCGTTCCTGGTGCCGTTCCCTATACGACCGTCTACGACTCGGGGGCCAGTCAGATGGTGATTACCGTGCCCGCCAATCTATCTAGGCAGACCTTAGAGGCAACCCTACGGCAAGCTGCCAACAACCTGCTTAAACCTTACCGGTTAGGAATTCCAGGACAGCCGGCCACGATTCGGGCCCGCACCATTGTCCATGTTCCTGGAGGAGTATCCCAGTTGGTCTACCTGGGGCAAATTCAACCCGGTGCCAAGGACTCCGGTAATGATTATGTCGTGCAGCTAACCCTAGACAAAGAGCGTACTGAAGGTCTCCAGGGATAATTATTCCGTCCTATGAACAACCTAGCTTTACCGATCCTTACCGTCGCTCCCGCCCAGGTGATACGCGGCGATCGCATCCTGGCAGAACAGGCAGAGACCATTGCCAGCCTGGGTCACCGTCCTCTGGTGGTGGGAGGAAAGCGAGCCCTGCAGCAGGTCAATCCCCTATTGACCAGTCTCACCGTCCAGGGGTTAAAGCCCGAGGTAGCTCCCTCTGGACCTGGTTGTACGGAGACAGTCCTGACCCACCTACGTAGCCTGGCCCAAACCCACCGCAGCGAAGTAGTACTTGGGGTAGGGGGTGGGAAAGCCCTGGACACCGCCAAACTCCTGGCCTACTATCTCGATTGTCCAGTGGTGACCATTCCCACCTCTGCCGCCACCTGTGCCGCCTGGACAGCGCTCTCTAACGTTTATTCAGAAGAGGGGGCTTTTTGCTACGATGTGGCCTTGCCCCGCTGTCCTGAACGGCTCATTCTTGACTACGATGTGATTCGTACCGCTCCCCGCCGTACCCTCGTGGCAGGGATTGGGGATGGTTTGGCCAAGTGGTATGAGGCAGCGGTTAGTAGTGGTGCGTCCGATCGCACCCTGGTGGTGGCGGCGGTACAGCAGGCCAGAGTACTGCGGGACATTTTATTCCAGAAAACTCCAGAGGCCCTGAGGCACTGGGGAGGGGAGGACTGGCGAGAAGTCGTAGATGCAACGGTATTACTGGCGGGGGTCGTGGGGGGCATTGGGGGCGCCCAGTGCCGCACAGTAGCGGCCCACGCCGTCCACAATGGCCTGACCCAGCTACCGGCTAGCCGCCCTATCCTGCACGGGGAAAAGGTGGCCTACGGTATTCTGGTGCAATTGCGCCTGGAGGAAATGGAGGGAAGGTCTGCCTTAGCCGCTACGGCTCGGCAACAACTGGTGGAGTTTTACCAAAGCATCGGCCTACCTACCAGTCTGACCGATCTGGGCATGGCAGACCTAAGCCTGGCGGATCTGCAAAAAGTGGCAGAGTTTGCCTGTCGGAAAGGCTCAGATATTCACCATTTACCCTTCACGGTCAGTCCCGATGTGCTGGTGGCGGCCATGGTATCTCCTCTGGGGGCGGGCTTACGAGAGTCCCCTTACCCGCTATCATCTTCTTCTACGGCCACCTCGGAGTTACAGCCATGACCCTTAACTGGCTTCAGCCTGCTCAGCGGATTGCAGTTTTGCCCCCCTACGTTTTTGCCCGTCTGGATGAACTCAAGGCCCGGGTGCGTGAACAGGGGGTAGATTTGATTGATTTAGGCATGGGCAATCCCGATGGACCTACGCCTGCCCCTGTGGTGGAAGCCGCCCATCGGGCGATCGCCGATAGTACAACCCATGGTTATCCTCCCTTTGAAGGTACCGCCAGCTTTCGCAAGGCAATTACAGACTGGTATGCCCGGCGCTATGGAGTCCAACTGGATCCCAGCAAAGAGGCTCTACCCCTGCTGGGATCTAAGGAAGGAATTACCCATCTGGCCATGGCCTTTGTTAACCCGGGCGATCTGGTCCTGGTTCCCACCCCAGCCTACCCGGCCCATTTCCGGGGACCGGCGATCGCGGGGGGTGAGATTTATCCCCTTCACCTGAAGCCCGATAACGGCTGGTTAATTGACTTTGATGCCATTCCAGTAGACGTCGCCAAGCGAGCTAAGGCGCTGTTTTTCAACTATCCCAACAATCCTACAGCGGCAACCGCTCCCCGTGAGTTATTTGAGGCGGCCGTGGAGTTTGCCCACCGCCACCAGGTTTTACTGGTCCATGACCTTTGCTATGCAGAACTGGCCTTCGATGGTTATCAGCCCACCAGTCTACTGGAGATTCCCGGGGGTAAGGAAATCGGCGTGGAATTTCATACCCTGTCTAAAACCTATAATATGGCGGGCTGGCGGGTCGGCTTTGTCGTAGGTAATTCCCAAGTGATTCAAGGGTTACGCACCCTCAAAACCAATTTAGACTATGGGATTTTTGCCGCCCTCCAGCGGGCCGCAGAAACGGCCCTATCCTTACCAGACCATTACCTGGAAGAGGTCCAGCAGCGCTACTCCAGCCGTCGAGATTTTCTGATTGAGGAATTCGCTTCCCTGGGTTGGTCGGTAGCCAGACCCCAGGCAACCATGTATCTGTGGGTAGCTTGTCCAGCCAACATCACCTCTACGGATTTTGCCGTCTCGATTCTGGAGCGTACGGGGGTCGTGGTTACCCCTGGCAATGCCTTTGGTCCCGGCGGAGAAGGCTACATTCGAGTCAGTTTGATTGCCGATCGCGATCGCCTGGCGGAGGCCATGGAACGCCTTCGCCAGGAAGGATTTCGTATGGAAGGTGGTTAAGCAGGGCCTGGCCCATCGGGCTGCCTTTAATCCAACCCAGGGCCGGAAAGGGCAAAAAGGGCCAAAGTCTCTCGGCAACATTGTTTCAACCGCTCACCACAGGTGGGCTCAGGTACCGCATGCCCCATAAAGGCCCAGTTTTCAATGGTGGATAGGGTCCATTGTTTGCCCCGATGGTCAAAGCCAGCCACCTCCAGGCCGATAACACGGCGATCGCGGGTGTCGGGATCAGCATGACAGCGAATTTGAATTAACAGACTACGACACTGAAATAGCCGACTCACCCCAGGAAAATGAAATCCCAGGTCTATGGAGTCCGGGTCCACCAGATCGCGAGTTTCCCGATCGTTGGCCCAGGGTTTTAGATCGGCCCGCAAGTCAGGAAAAGTAGCCTTAAACAGGCCTACGATCGTAGCAATCTTACTGGCGAATTCAATGGTATGGGCTTGCTCTGCTGCGTTCACGCTACCTTCGACAAAAAAGATCAGGCTTTAGCATAGAATAACTTTCTATTAAGAACAGTTAATCTGGTTACGTCAACCTGGAGCAGTACCCATAACTGTTCGATCTAAACCCCCAGTCCCCTTAGTAACCCGGCATATCCTCCCTGAAATTCCCATGGCGCGACGGTTTTACCCACTCCTGTAGGTTTTGACTAACGGGGGCGGCAAGCCTCAAGCATTTTCAGATCATTACCACTGAGCTGGTGAATGGCATAAAAACCCCTCAAACTCAGGGGAGTTAGACCTTCTGGTAACTGAGTAGTAGCCACGGCGGTGTCCGTAGCGACCGCCACACTATAGGGGTAGGTTTCCTGGTTGTAGCTATCGGTAATGGTCAAGGCCATTTGATTGCCTCGAATCTGACCTTGGAAACAATCAAAGGAGGAACTGGGAAAATAAAGAGCCCCGTACAGGCGATCGCCCGTACTTTCAACCACCATGTAGCCTTGACCAATTTGATTGGCCTGAGGAGCTTGACCAAAAAGATAACGACCCGGTGCCGGAAAAACCGCTGCAGATGAGCTAACCTGGCTGGTAAGAGGAGCGGTTGTCGCCACCACTGACTGGGAATTAGGCCCATGGCTGGCCTGCACACCCATGCCTGTGGCCAGTAGCCCTAAACAACTCAATAAAATACTTAAACGGGCCAGAGGACGATGGAAACGCAGGGACAACTCTAGCGAGGATGACCTGAATTTAACGATGGGCTCAGCAATGGTAAATGTCATTTTCACTCCCCCTGGATTCAACGGTTTTTCAATTGAATTAAATGAATAGTAGAACTTATATAACCCTTGTTGGATTCACTCTAATCTAGCTTTAAGGCTGAGTTAAGAGGAACTCCTGTGATCGTAACAACTCTTTGAAATCTAGTTTGTGATCGGTTACATGGGTTGGCTGTGTTTTAAAGCAGTCCAGGAAAATAGCCTATGATTCCCACAGCAGATGTCTCTAAACTAAGGTTTTAGTTGTCTATAGTTTTAACTATCAGTGCCACTTACTTAAGTGGCATGGTTAATCATCTTGACCAGTAGTAAAAAGGAACGAAGAAAATACTCAAAGTTCTAATTTTTTTTGCTACAGTGTCAGGCAAATTTTTCCTCCGTATCCTTCCCCTATGGTTTTGTTCAGCAGAAAGCCTCCGATTCCCATCCTCCTTGGCAGCGTCCTACTGTTTATGGGAGTTGGGACCCTAATTTTTTGGATAACAACTCGTCGCGACGGTCCTAGTCAAACCTTGCCGCCAGGGATGAATGCCATTCCGGCTAATGCGGTGATGGTGGTAGCCCTTTCTAGGGATACCCAGGAGTGGGGGCGCTTACAGCAATTTGGCAATAGCAGCACCCAGGCCCAGTTCGATCGGTTAATAGGGCCCTGGCGCGATCGCTTGTTACCTAAGGGAGGCCTGCAACTTGCAGCTGACCTACGGTCCTGGCTGGGGGCCGACATTACCCTGGCCTTGGTCCCAGACAAGTATGCCAACCCTGGGGAAGACCTGGGGCTGGAGGCCAATCTGATTGCGGTAGTTCCCATTCAAGATGGGGCCGCCGCCCAGAAGCGGTTGGATAAACTCCTGGAGCCAGCTGAACAGATCAAAGATAATCCCTATCGGGGTGTGGTTATTGAGAAAATTAAACAGGATGGGACCCCCAGTCTTTACGTGGGGGTTCTCAACCAAAATCTAGCCCTGGTTAGCGCCCAACCCAACCTGTTAAAGCAATCCATTGATACCTTCAAGGAAGGTGGATCCCTAGCCGATCGCCCTGGCATCACCAAGGCCTTTGACCAGTTGCCCACCTCCCAGTCCTTAATGCGCTTTTACCTGGATGTACCTGCAGCGGTTACCAGCCTATCCCATAGTGTCGATCCCCCCCTGCCCGCCGATCGCCTGGCCCCTTTGCAAGCCCCGCGCAGTTTGGCAGGCACCATCAGCCTGAAGAACAAGCGACTACATGGGCAAGGTATCAGCTGGGTTGATCAGGGATCCCCGGGTTTTAACCCTAACAACCAGGCCAGCCAGATGCCCCAACGATTGCCCGCCAGTACCCTGCTGATGGTCTCAACCGGTAACTTTCAGACCTTCTGGGAGGATTTTAAGGGAGGACGGCAGCTCTCAGCCCTATTCCCCATGCATCCTGAGGATCTGACCCTGGCCTTGCAGGCTTCCACGGGCCTGAGCCTGGAGCAAGACTTCTTGCCCTGGATGAACGGCGAGTTTGCCCTGGGTATCCTGGCCCCCCCTGACAGCCCGGATCAACCTCCCCTCCCCAATCCGGCCCTGGTGTTAATGGTCAAAAGCCACGATCGCGATGCAGCCACGGCCACCTTCAATCGCCTGAATCAGGTGATGGCCAGTCGTTATCGATTTTCCGTCGCTACGGCTCAGATTGGCGGTATCCCCGTTACCCGCTGGACTTCCCCCTTTGACTCGCTCACCCTGGCCTACGGCTGGCTAGAGGGGGATATTCTTTTTCTCAGCGTGGGTCAGGGGATTGCCGATCTAATCGCCCCCCGACCCCGACGTAGTCTGGCTCAAGATTGGGCTTTTCAGGCAACTACCAGCGATGCCCCCCGACCTAATAACGGTCACTTTTTCATCAATCTGGAGGACCTGGCTAAGGTGGACAATAACCTGCTGCTGCCCCCCTTACCGGCGGAGGGACTGTTTAGTGCAGCTGTGATCCGATCCCTGGGGGTAACGGCCACCGTCATCAGCGATCGCCAGGTCCGTTATGACCTGGACCTGAATCTGAAATGAGACCGTCCCCCTGGCCCCCATCTGCCAGGGACCATCCGCCCACCCCTGGTCTCTGGGTATCCATTACAATAGAGTCACCTACCCCTGGCAGCCGTCCCCCATACTGGTGATGGTGACGCTGCCAACCGTTTCCAGGTGCTTTTGGCGGTGATGAAAATTCTGCTGGTGGACGACGAAGTCGAGCTGACTACCCCCCTCAGTCGTTTGCTCGTGGCTGAGGGCTATGCGGTAGACGTAGCCAGCGATGGACATCAGGGGGCAGCCCTAGCCACCCGTGGTCAGTACGATCTGCTGATTCTGGACTGGATGTTACCGGGCCTGAATGGGGTAACTATCTGTCAACAGCTGCGATCGCAGCAAAACTCCACGCCGGTGCTGTTGCTGACGGCTAAGGATACCATCGATGACCGGGTCGCGGGCCTGGATGCGGGAGCCGACGATTACCTGGTAAAGCCCTTTGAACTGCGGGAATTACTGGCCCGGGTCCGGGCTCTGGGACGGCGATCGGCCCAGTTAACCACCCCTCCCCGGCTAACCTTTAGCGATCTAGAATTGGATCAGGAGAACCAACTAGCCTATCGTCAGGGGCAGACCATTGACCTGTCCGATAAGGAAACCTGCCTGCTGGCCTACCTGCTGCAGCACCCTAACCGGGTACTTAGCCACGAGCAGATTTATCAGGCGGTCTGGGGAGATCAAGAAGCCGCCAGCAGCAATGTGCTGGCGGCTCAAATACGCTTGCTACGGCGTAAAATTGAGCCCCAGGGTGCCCTGTGCCTGATCCATACCGTCTACGGTAAGGGCTATCGCCTGGGAAACTAGGAAGTTTCGGCCCGGCCCCAAGGCCTGGGATCAGATTGGTAGAATAGTTGTAGATATTCCGGAGGCTAGTATGAATCCTGCCCCTCCCAGCCTTGGATTTTACGAAGGTATCACCGAGACTATTGATAACGTCAGCCTACGCCGTCACCCTGATACGGGAGATCGCACCGTACTGTTGACCTTTAAACAGCTCAAGGCGATCGAGTCCTTCAGGAGTTTTCGCAGCGAATTTTCTAAGGCCCTGAAGCTGGTGGACGAGGAAGGTACCATTACCATTGAACCCTCGGGCATACGGTTTATCTTTGGTGGTCCCGATGGAGACGATTTAGATCGGGTTGAGTGCACCCTCACCATCGACCGCGAAGATCATTGGGATCGGTTTATGCGGTTTATGCACCGCTATGCCCAGGCCCATGGCATGGCCTACGGTGAGCCTACGGCGGGGTAGGGAGATCGTAAATCACCCCTCCGGGCTGATTTACCTCGGTCCCAGTGGTGCCCTATCCTGTAGATAGGCCCGGCACCCCATCCTATCCCCAGGTTATCCGTCCATGAAAATCGCCATCACTGGAGCCACAGGCTTTGTCGGTAGTCGCCTGGTTGAGCGGCTACAGGAGCAAGGCCATAGCCTTCTGGTCCTGACTCGTAGTGCCGCCCATGGGCGACAGGTCTTTCCTCCCCAGACCTTTCCCCGGGTCGAAATTGTGGAATACACCCCCCTGCAGTCGGGACCCTGGCAGACCCTGCTATCGGGTTGTGACGGGGTGATTAATCTGGCCGGGGCCCCCATTTCCGAACGCTGGACCGATGGTCATAAACGGGAAATCCTCGATAGCCGCCAATTGGGTACGAAAAAACTAGTGGAAGCTCTGGCCCAGGCTAGCGATCGCCCCCAGGTTTGGGTTAACGCCTCCGCGATCGGCTACTACGGCACCAGCGAGACCGCCAGCTTTGACGAGGCCAGTCCGCCCATAGAAAACGATTTTCTTTCCCAGGTTTGTCAAGGCTGGGAAGCCGCCGCCCAAACCGTTAAGGCCTACGGTCCTCGCCTGGTGATTTTACGTCTGGGGATCGTCCTAGGTAGGGGCGGGGCCGTCGCCAAAATGCTACCGCCCTTTCGGCTGTTTGCCGGTGGGCCGATCGGGAGTGGACGCCAGTGGTTTTCCTGGATTCATCGAGAAGATTTAGTTAACCTGATGATTCGCGCCCTTAGCGACAACCAAATGGAGGGTATTTACAACGCCACAGCGCCCAATCCAGTGCGCATGGCCGATTTCTGTCAAACCCTGGGCCAGGTTTTAAATCGGCCTTCCTGGTTACCGGTGCCAGACTTCGTTCTAGAAACCATGCTCGGTGACGGCGCCCAAGTGGTTCTTAAGGGCCAACAGGTGCTACCGAAACGGACTGAAACCATCGGGTTTACCTATCAATATAGCCAGGTCAAAGAGGCCCTGATGGAGGTAATTCAAGATTAATAGCAAGAGCATGAGACCGCCAACAACCTGACCAGGGATGTAACAAAAATAGGCCTAAAAGCATTGATATTATTTATGCACGGCCTTTTTTGGTATAAATTGTGTTAGGGTAAATTGTGATTTTAGTTAGAATGCAGATGACACAGTTGATTCGTCCCTTGGGCCCCCCATAACCGATCAGCCGTTCTTCTGTTACGACCCGTTAAAAGGCGAAGGCTGAGTCGGCGTTCTGACTGGTTTCCGCCCCGTTGCCCAGAGCTATAGGTTCGGATGACTTCTTAAAGGGGGCTGGAAGTCAACCAGTCACCTGATTCCCACAGCACAGGAACGGCAATAGTTTTTATGACCAGAGATACCATGGCTACAGAGGACTCCCTGATAGAAGTTTGCTATCTGAGGGAAAAGGTTTTTCTACTTAGGCGTGATAACCATTGGATAGGCTGGTGGTACCATCGGGACTTTCAATTCTCCGACGGTCACCCCTACCAAAGTCCAGAAGCTGCTCTAGGGGCCATCCAAGAGATAGTACGCAGAAGTAGTGCGGTCAAAGGCATAGATAGGGTATTGGGCGATTGGTTGGCAGCGGGTAAGATTTCACCGACCGAGATGGGTCACCTCCAGCTATCCCTCATAGCCTTTCTAGCCTGAGGAGTTTTCTGGCAGCCTCAAATCATCTTGTCACCGCTCTTTGACAGCAGCGAGCAAAGCTCTGGGAATCTGTCGTAAGGACTTCGACCATCTTGAATGGGCATACTGAATATCTGAATTAGCCAACTCCTTTCCCAGGTTAGCTATGGCTAGATCGAGGGTGATCAGGATATGAGCTGAGTAACTAAAGGGCTAATCAAATATCCCCTACCGATCGATAAGGAATTTTTTCAGCTTACTTGATTCGAAATAAGGGTTGCTTGTAGATGAGTTGCGCTTACCTAATTCTGTAATGCTTGTCCTGGTCCAGCTCTCTATTGGTCTGAGTAACTCCATCGGGTTTCCTGGATGTAGCCTTAGCCAGAAGGCTGGAGACAGTATTGATCGGTCAAAGCAGCGCCTGGGGAGAGATTCTGACAGGTTTTCACCCTGTTAGCCGAGGCTAAAACTATAGGTACAAAGGTTCACCACCGGACTAGAGGCTTAGGGTCAGGTTGGCAGAATTTTAAAGAAAGGGAATCATAGCGGTTTATGCTGAGAAGGTATGGCTTGGGCCACAAGGCTGAGGACAAAGCTGATCGGTTAAAGCAGGGACTGGAAGACCTTCTGGCTCGCCTCCATCCCGGTTGGATATTTTTATTGGTCCCCTGAAGTTCTATCTGAAGATCTGATCTAATGAAAAAGGTTTTGGCACTCGTTTTGGGTGGTGGCGCTGGCACCAGACTCTATCCTCTCACCAAGGTTAGGGCCAAGCCTGCCGTACCGCTGGCGGGGAAGTATCGGTTAATTGATATCCCGGTCAGTAACTGTATCAATTCTGAAATCTATAAGATTTATGTTCTGACCCAGTTCAACTCCGCCTCCCTCAATCGCCACTTATCGCTGACCTATCGACTGGGGGGCTTTCAACAGGGTTTTGTAGAAGTGCTGGCGGCACAACAAACCCCTGGAGACTCCCAGTGGTTTCAGGGAACAGCGGATGCTGTGCGGCAGTATATCTCTCTGTTCAAAGAGTGGGACGTAGACGAATATCTAATCCTATCGGGGGACCATCTCTATCGGATGGACTACCGAGCTTATATTGATCACCATCGCCAAACCGAGGCCGATATTACCCTGTCGGTGGTGCCTGTGGAAGAGCAGTTGGCCTCTGCCTTTGGGCTAATGAAAATCACCTCAGCCGGACGGGTAGTAGACTTTAGCGAAAAGCCAACCGGTGATGCCCTCAGACGCATGCGGGTAGATACTACCACCCTGGGGTTAGACCCGCAGCAGGCGATGCAAAAACCCTATATTGCTTCCATGGGTATTTACGTCTTTAAACGCCAGGTGCTGATCGATCTGCTGGATCGCTATGCCCAATGTACCGATTTCGGTAAAGAAATTATTCCTAAAGCCGCGCCCCACTACAATCTTCAAGCCTATCTATTTCAAGGCTATTGGGAAGACATTGGTACCATTAAGGCTTTCTACGAGGCGAACCTGGCCCTTACCCGTCAACCTGACCCGCCCTTTAGCTTCTACGATGCCCAGGCCCCTATTTATACCCGAGGTCGTTATCTACCGCCTAGTCAGATTCTTGATTGTGAGATTACGGAGTCAATGCTAGCGGAGGGCTGTCAATTAAGTCAGTGTCGCATCAGCCACTCCGTCTTAGGGGTTCGCACCCGGGTACAGGCCCACAGTGTAATCGAGGATAGCTTGATTTTAGGCGCAGACTACTATGATTCGCCGACCCAATCCCAGCCTATAGGCTCCCACCACCCCCCCATTGGCATTGGCCCTAACACCCTGATTCGCAATGCCATTATTGATAAGAATGCGGTCATCGGGGCTAACGTAGAGCTTGTTAACAAAGGCCAGGTTCAAGAGGGCCAACGGGAGGATCAGGGCTTCTTTATTCGTGATGGCATTGTGGTGGTTCTAAAGAATGCTCATATTCCTGATGGCTTCGTGATTTAGGCCCAAGTAACCAGGCTTGAGGTTCTGGCTAGAATCCAGAACATAATGACTCCATCCCCATGTACACTCAAAATATTAGGTTCGGAGTGCTTAGAAACCATGGTGGCAAATCGGGTACATTGGCCTTCTCTGGTGGCTGTCCTAGTGATGGTAATGGCCAGTATGTTAATTTGCCTGAGTCCAGTCCAGGCTGAGAATTTCGATCGCCAGAATTTAAGAATGGCTGACCTGGCCAATCAGGATCTGCGGGGGAATGACTACACCCGCGCCGATCTGGCTGACGCCGATCTCAGCCACGCCAACCTCAGAGGGGTGCGGATGTTTGATACCACCCTGGTCAGGGCTAATTTGGAGGGCGCCAACCTCACCGGTGCCACCCTGGATGGGGCCCGGTTGCGTCGGGCCAATCTCACCAATGCAATTCTGGCTGGGGCCTACGCCTTTGACACGGATTTTCGTGAGACCAGGATTGAGGGGGCAGACTTTACCGATGTACTGCTGGCCCCTAAGGTCAATGCCATGCTTTGCGCCGTAGCCGATGGCACTAATCCGGTGACTGGCCGTCACACCCGTGACACCCTTTATTGCCCCTGATATGGGCGGTGCTTAATGTTGACCTGTGGAGGGATAACCCCATCGGTTTCTCTACCAACGGTGTGGATTGGCCGGTTGGGGAGAGGACTGATTAGATCGCGATGTTAGAATAACTGAGCCATTTGCTAAGCCTCCGGTTATGTTGGAATCCTCTGTGTTGCGATCGCTAGTCTGGACTGATTATCGTTTAGCGGTTTTGTTTACAGTGCTGCTCCCTCTGGCCCTGATGATTTGGGCCTTTGTAAACAAGAACGAACCCATTCATCACCTATTCACCATCTATTGGAAGGTGGCCAGTCTGTTGATGATTACGGTGTATTTAATGATTGGCGGCTTTCAAATCAGTTTTATCACCGCCCTCATGGCCCGGGTTCTAATACCCGTGGCCCTGTGGTTTTGGGTAGATCTCAACGAAGAAATTGGCGAACAACCCGACTCCCCCCTCAAGCTCAGCTTTAGCGCCTGGCGCTGGTCACTGACTTTCTACAACATCATTGGGGCCGCTATTTTAATCCCGTTCTTAGGCTGTGCCTTTGGCGGTTCCCATCTGGCGGCTCCCGAGTGTCAAACCTGGTTAGAGCCGCCCCTACTTTACAAGCAATACTTCCATGGTCACTATACCAATGGGTTCCTGGGATTCTTTGGGATTGTAGGGCTGCTGGTTTACATGGCCTCCCTGATCTGGTTTGTGTTTGTCCGCTTGGGTAAACAGGGTAGACAGGCGCTGCGCTAAGGAAAAAAGGATAGATCCATGGCCCCAATCTGGCGTCTAGAGCAGTACACCCTCAAATATCGCCAGCAGGTGTTAGTTGTCCATGGGCTGATGGCTGGAGTTCCGGAAGAGATAGTTATCTTTCGGGGGTTTTCCAGTTCCTTGACCCGTCCGACGGCCTTTGATCCCGATGTACTGGTGTTGCCAGAAGAAGCGGAAATTACCGGCATCGACATTGTTGCGGCCCCTTACCAACCTGAACACCCCCAGTATCTAGAACGATCCCTAAGCTGGATAGAGATGGAACAACGCCTTGACGCTCTGGCTTTATAGCCCTGGGGTAATCCGTCGGCGAGATTAACACCCTTTCCGTGGCTAACCCGATGGCAGATCAACCAAGCTAAGGATAGGCCTGGGCTAGTTCTATCCCACCCGCTGAATATAGAGAAATCCCGATTGAAACAGCCCAATCCCAAAGCCCAAAATGCCCCCTAAGTTGACAATGGACTGGAGCTCACTGCGAACAATGGCCTGAATAGCCATTTCTAACTCCCGGGGCGGAGTGCCCTTGACCCGATCAATAATCACCTGATCAATGTTAAGGATGGGAATCACCTGGGCCACCAGGGATTCCAGGTCCCGTTCTAGATACCGCTCTATAATCAAGGCCAGCTCTTCACTAACCGGGTCCAGGGATTGGTTAATCACCTCGGAATGCTGTAGGCGATTGAACAGCTGAGCGGCTAAAACTTCCCAGTTAACGGAGGTCCCCAAGCTGCGAATAAAGTCCGGTCCCAGGGTCTGAATATAACTCTGTACCGACTCCCGCAGGTTCTGGCGAATATGGCGGACCGTTGCCACCGGCAGGTTTTGCATGGAAACCTGCTGCAACCACTCCTTTAACCGTTTTTTGGCCTGCAACGCTGTTACTAATTCGGCAATCCGAGCATTGCTAACCTCCCGCTCGTCCAGACAGAATGTACGCAAGCGGGCCAGGGCATTGCGCACACCGAATAGATTGGCCACAACCCAGTAGGTGCCACTGGTGCGTTCCCTGAAGATGGTATCAATTACCTGAATATTGCGATCGCTCAAAAAGTCGATGACCAGTTCTCGCACCCGATCGGGAGGCAACACACTGGTAACCAACCAGTGGGTAATCTGATCGGCCTGTTGGGGGGTCAACCTGAAATCCACCAGTACCTGATCAAAGAGTTGATTTAACTGGGGTTCGAGAAAATCCTCCCGACGAGCCCAAACTCGAATTAAGCGAGGTAGGGACTTACCAAACAGGTCCTCCAAAATGCGACCAGCAATTTGGGCGGTGCGTACCTGGGATTGACTTTTGATTTGGTCCAGGGCGAGGGCAAGCAACCACTTAATTGCGGCCTGGGTGCGTTCAGTTTGCAGCAGGCGGCGGGCCAGGTTTTGCAGTTCCTCCGGCGTCAGTAAAGACCCCATAATCGTATCGGAAATACGTTGGGCTAGCCGTTCCTGGTTGGCCGGAATTAATCCAGGGGTGAAGGGTAGGCGCCAGGCACCCAAAAAAATAGGGCGATAGGGGCGAAATAGCATCTTAATGGCAATGTCATTGGTGAAATAGCCAATGATGCCTCCAAACAGGGGCGGAGCGACCATTAACCAAACATCAACCCAGTTCATGACATAACCAGAACGCCCATCATACCTGCCGCTATGGGGTAGTGGCGGACCCGGCAGAAACCTGCTTGCCGGGCCAGTTCAATCTGCTCTGGCCCCTGGGGAAAGCGGTCAAGACTGGGGGTAATGTAGGCATACTCCTGGGTGAGTCCTCGCTGACGAGCAGCGGGCACGACAATATGGTTCAGATACCACTGCTGCCACTGCTGCACCATATTGCTTTGGGGACGATGGAAATCTAGAATAGCGGCGATCGCCCCTGGCTTCAGCACCCGACGTAACTCCCTTAACCCCTGGCCCATATTGGCCAGGTTACGCAAGCCATAACCCATGGTAATGGCATCAAAACTGGCGTCAGCAAACGGTAGATCCAGAGCGTCCCCCAGGCACCAGGTAACGGCGGCGGCGCGCCCGCTGGGCTGGGAACGAAGACGGGCGATCGCCAACTGTTCAGGGGCAAAGTCTATCCCATAGACCCGACCCTTTGGCCCCACTCGCCGGGCTAACATAATCGCCAGATCACCGCTACCACAGCAAACATCCAGGCAAATCTGACCTGAGGCGGCCCCACTCCAGCGGATTGCCATCGCTTTCCAGACCTGATGCAACCCCAAACTCAACTGCTGGTTCAAGTCATCATAGACGGGAGCAATTCGGTTAAAAATTACTTGAACGTCGCTGGCGGCAAAGGCCTGAGAAACTTCCACAGTCAGTGCAGATTAACAATCAGTCCCTACTTTAGCGCTGGAGTCTGGCAACAAGAAGCCCTGGTGTAGTTTTCGTTACAAATTATAGCTTTGACCAGAACTCTAAGGACAGGGTGGAACGGTCAAGGCAAAACCTGGGTAGGGATTCTGGACCCTAACCGGGGTTACAGCCATACCAGTTGATTACGGCTAATTCAGTGCTATCTATGGCATCGGTGCTCAGGAAGGGATGCATCGGCAAGCTGATAATCTCCTGGCTGAGTCTCTCAGTAACCGGCAGTCCGCCTGGAGCTAGGGGTAGCCGATCTTGATAGGCGGGTTGGAGGTGGACAGGCAAAGGGTAGTGAAGAGCTACCCCAACACCACAGGCTTGGAGGAAATCGAACATGCCATCCCGCTGCCCGACCCGGAGCACAAATTGATGATACACATGCAAGGCTCCAGCGGCACTTTGAGGGAGTTGCAGGGGTAGGTCCTGAAGTTTCCGAGCATAGTGAAGGGCAATGGCTTGCCGTTGACCGTTATCTGCATCCAGGTATTTTAATTTAACCCTGAGAATGGCCGCCTGAATGGCATCAAGCCTGGAATTCATACCCGCCGTATCACTGACGTAGCGTGTCGCCCAACCATATTGTCGAATCCTTTGGCATTGCTGAGCCAGATTTGGATCCTGAGTTACAATAATGCCGGCGTCTCCAATGGCTCCAAGGTTTTTTGTCGGATAACAGCTAAAGGCGGCACAGTGTCCCCATGTACCCACTTTACGCTGATTCAGGGCCGCCCCATGGGCCTGGGAACAGTCCTCAATTACGTACAGGTCATATTGGTCGGCCAACCGCATAATTGCTGGCAGGTCAGCCGGATGACCGTAAATATGAACCGGCACAATTGCCTTAAGCTTGCCCATGGATGGCGTCGCGCGGACCTGAACAATAGCTTCCCCCAGGCGATCTATATCCATGGTAAAAGTATCGATGTCGACGTCTACCAGTAGGGGAGTTGCCCCAGTCAACTCTATGGCTGCAACCGTCGCAACAGCAGTATGGGAAACTGTTAAAACAACATCACCAAAACCAATGCCACAAGCTCGTAGGGCAACGGTTAAGGCGTCGGTACCACTGGCAACACCAATACCATAACTAGCCCCTAAATAGTTAGAAAATTCCTGCTCAAAGGCCTCGACCTGCTCTCCTAATACATAAAATCCACTATCCAATACTTGCTGAATCGCCGCATTGATTTCAGGCTGGTAAGCCCGATATACAGACGAGGGATCGGTTTGTAGAATTTTTTTTCCAACCATACAATTAAAATGGATAGGTTACAAATATTCTTTCAAATTATTTTTATAAAAATCAATTGTCTTTCGTAAGCCTAAGGCCAAACTAGTGATAGGTTCCCAACCCAGAACCCTATTAATTAAACCATAGTCGCTATAGTAGTCTCCAATGTCTATTTTTCGTCGATCTTCAGGGAAATCACATAATTTATAATTTCCTGCCCCATTAATTTCAACTAAGAGTTTAGCCGTATCTTTTAAACTGATAATCTCATGGCCCCCTAAATTAAATACTCCACCTATTGCCTGATCAGAAGTTGCTGTAATCAAGAGGGCATCAATAACATCATCAATATAGTTATAATCACGCAGTTGATATCCTCCCCAGACTTCAAAGGGAGTGCCCTCAATCAGGTGACGAATCCAGGTACCTAGAAAGGTTTGGCGAGAATCTTTAATACGCATACCGGGCCCATAGGTATTAATGAGTCTAAGGGCAGAAGTACGAATTTCATAGACGTTATTATATAAAATATGGTACCATTCGCCAGCCATTTTATTAATTCCATTTATATCTACGGGACGAAGGAGATGTTTCTCATCAACTGGCAGGTAGTCAGGTTTACCATAGATCTGGCGAGTACTGGTGAAAACGATGCGAACTCCAGGGTTATGATGGCGACATGATTCTAAAATAGAAAGTTGAGCACGACAATTAATATCTAAATCGATATAGGGCGATCGCATAGAATCTAAATGACTGGTTTGTCCAGCCAAATTAAATAGATAATCCTGGTCTCGAATCAAGTACTTAAAGCTATATTCATCCCTAACGTCGGAAATATTAACTTCAACCCTATCTTTTATATCCGAAATATTATAGAGATTACCGCCGTATTCAGGAATTAAACTATCAACAATAGAAACCGTACTTCCTAGTTTCACCAATCGCCTAGCTAGATTACTACCAATAAATCCCAATCCACCTGAAATAAGGACTTTTTTGTTTCTGAGAGCATCAACATTTTCGATCATAATATTACAAGCATTTCAATCGCACCCATAGATATTTCCGAGGTTATTCTATAGAGTTTAGACAAGGCATCTTACTACAACCAAAATTTTCAGGTTTTATGAATTCTAAACACAGTCATACGATCAATTACAGACAGCACTTTATGTATTAATACTTCCCTTCCAGGATTAAGGAACCATGAAGCATTGGTTAAAAAATGATGGGCTTACCAACCTTGTCGGAACACAGCTTACTACTGCTTGATG
>JBMOHM010000015.1:0-47553 GCA_049317845.1 Nodosilinea sp.
GCGCATACCCCCTCGGATTTCATAGCCCCAGACGCGACCCTGCCAAGGTGTGGGAACTACTTCGCCCTTGACCGTGCGGTTGCGTGCAGGGGCTCCCATACCGATGGGGAGGCCTTCCTGATTAAAACGAAAAATCAGCCTGACCGTGGTTGCGCCATCCGTAAGGGTTGCCTGGGCCGATTGGGCGTCAATCGCCTCCCATTGGACACCCTGGCTGGGCAATAGGGCGGTCGGATACCAGGCGGCCTCTGCTAGAAACCGCATTAACTCGCCCTGGGCAACTTCCGCTGTTCCCTTTAGATCGGCAACGGTAACTAGGCCGAGTAAGGCTCCATACAAGATGCCTTCGCCAGCCATATAGGCGTCGTGGACGAACACATGCAAGCCCGGTGCCAGGGCAATGCCTGCGTCCCAGTCGAACCCAGGACGCTGCGTTACCGTGACTTGGGAGGAGGTGAACCGGCTCCACTGTGCCTGTTTTTCTCCTGTGTTGAATTGACCTGCGTGGGTGAACCGGGCTACGGAGACAAGCGGTTGACCAGGCTGGAGGACCGCACGAAAGTATCGCCGCACTGGCGGAGGAAGGCTGTTTTTAGCACCATAGCGATGCCAACTCCTTGTGTTGTGTCGATCCATGGATAGGCGGTCTAACGGCTTAGCTAACCCATAATAGCTATGGCTGCTGTAGGCCGATCCTATGCGGCAATAGTTAAGATTATTTATCCTTGAATCTTGATATATCATATTAAAGACCACGCCTTCAATAAGTAATTCGTCCTCCAAGATCATCCTAAGGCCCTACTCCTATTGGGGAGAGGGCGTTTAAGTGTGTTTTTTATCCACTTGGCTGTAAACAATCCATATATATAGCTTTGACCAGAACCCTGGGAACCGGGTTAATCGGTAAAGGCGCACACTGGGTAGGGCTTTTAGCTCGCCTCTACTCCCTTAGCCGTGTATGGTTCTTGCCGCAAAGCCCAGCCAAGGCGCTAAGCTGTAGTAAATTAGGTTTTGCAGTAGTTGCTGTGATCCTTGACCAATCTACTCATTTAGTTCTGGCTTTGCAGCCCCATGCCCTATCTACTGAATAGAAATGGTTTATCTGATGCCTTAGGTCAAAGGAGAATGGCCTTGAGGGGGATAGGGGCTCTCCTTGTGGTAGGTCTGATGGGCACCTGTAGTCCTGACCAACCACAAGCAAGCCCTAGCCTCAGTTATCCGGCCCAATTGGCCCATCACCTGGCAGACACCGGTAGTCTCATGTACGGAGCTTATTGGTGTCCTCACTGTGCTGATCAAAAGGCAATGTTTGGAGATGCCGCCGACCACATACCCTATGTAGAATGCGCTGCCGACGGTAAAAATGCCCAACCCCAACGCTGCAAACAACGGGGAATTAAGGGGTATCCTACCTGGGAAATTGGTGGTCAACTTTATCCAGGAGTACAATCCCTGGAGGATCTGGCAACCCTTTCGGGCTATCAACCGTCTCGCTAGGAGTTATGATGACACTGAACTGACCAAGTCAGTTGCGGTTTAAGGCATAACTGGTTGAGTCTAGGTTCTGATCTTTTCACCCAATTGTTCCATTGCACAACTCTGATTCCCATTCCCAAGTCCACGATCGCTCCCTTAGGGCTGATAACAGCCCGGATAGCCATGGCCATATCCACGATCCTGAGTCCCTTCAACATATCTTAAACCGACTGGCTCGTATTGAAGGACATATTCGCGGAATTAAGACAATGGTGCAGGAAAGTCGGCCCTGTCCAGATGTCCTGATACAAATTGCTGCTGTGCGGGGAGCCCTTGATCGGGTAGCCCGCATTATTCTCGATGATCATTTGACTGAATGTATTAGTCGGGCGGCTTTGGTCGGCAATATTGACCAAGAGATGGCTGAACTGAGAGCAGCTCTCGATCGATTCCTGCCTTAAGGGCTGGTTAGGTGGATGGTTCTGGAATTGTTCAGCCGCCATGGGTTGTCTAGGCTCCTGGGCTATTTGAGATTTTCAGAGGTCTCAGGGTATAACAGAAGAGTTCTGGCTGACACTTAAACACCCTATAGCAAGCACCCTATTAGTGGGAATGTTGGGATGTAACCCTATGGCTGAGACCAATCATGCTACTACTACCGCTTCCCCTGGTCAGGCTGTGATCGATGTAGAACTGAAGCAGGTTGTCAAATTTTTTGATCAAGATCCTGCCGTATCAAATTTAAACTTGCAGGTACGCCAGGGGGAATTTTTTAGTATCCTGGGCCCCTCTGGCTGTGGCAAAACCACTACGCTCCGCTTAATTGGAGGTTTTGAACGTCCTACCTCTGGTCAGGTACTGATTCAGGGGATCAATATGGAATCCAGACCAGCCTACCGTCGGCCTGTGAATACTGTATTTCAAAGCTATGCGCTGTTTGACCACATGACGGTGGGGGATAATATCGCCTTTGGCTTGAAAATTAAACGGTTGCCCAGAAGTCAGGTGCGCGATCGGGTATCAGAGGCGTTGCGCTTAGTCAGAATGGAAGACCTGATGGATCGCCGCCCCACTCAATTATCGGGGGGACAACAGCAACGGGTGGCTCTGGCCAGGGCACTGGTTAACCGTCCTGCGGTGATGTTGTTAGATGAACCCCTGGGGGCCCTCGATCTAAAACTACGCAAACAAATGCAGGTAGAGCTTTCTAACCTCCACAGGCAACTGGGTATAACCTTCATTATGGTCACCCATGATCAGGAAGAGGCCCTCTGCCTATCCGATCGCATTGCCGTCATGAATAGGGGTCAAATTGAACAGGTGGGTACCCCCCAGGAGATCTACGATCATCCTTCCACCGCCTTTGTGGCCGACTTTATTGGCGATACCAACTTGCTCTCAGGTTACATTGAAGGCAGGCAGGGTAGCTATCTGCAGGTGGTTACCCCTACCGGGTTGAAGGTTCTGGTCCAGGCTGGAGAAGAGACGGCTATTCAGGGTCAATCCGAGATCGCCGTGAGCATACGACCCGAAAAAATTCACCTTAGCCTTGATCAACCCGGTCATACCGATAACCTCTATAGGGGACGGGTTAGCCACGTCATGTACCTGGGTAGCCACGTTCATTGGGGAGTAAGCTTATTATCAGGGGAAACCCTGAGGGTGCTAGAACCAAACCGGGGTAACACTGTAGTAACGGTAGATACGCCCGTGTACCTATCCTGGCAGGCCGGCGACTGTCATCTATTGCAGGTGCCCGTCCTTTAGATCATCGAGAAGGAGAAAACTTTGCAGCCTAAGCACCCTCGTCATCGATCTCCCTTTTCTGCAGCCAGCTCTAGTCGTCGGCACTTCTTAAAGGTGTCCGCCGCCACCCTGACCGGCCTAACCCTGACCAATTGTCGTCGAAATCTTACCGCTGGGAGCTCCGGGGGAACTGGCCAAAATACCTTATATATCTATACCTGGGCTAACTACACCGATCAGGATATTACCAAGCTCTTTACCCAACGCACCGGCATTGAAGTCGTCTTTGATGTGTTTGACTCTAACGAGGTGATGTTGACTAAGTTGCAGTCCGGTGGAGGTAGGGTCTACAGTATTATCTACCCTACCGACTACATGGTTTCCCAAATGATTGACCTGGGTATGCTCACCAAGCTTGATCCAGGTCGATTGACGGGCATGAAAAATCTCCGATCGCGGTGGACCAATCCTCCCTACGATCGCCAAAATGCCCACAGTGTTCCCTTTAGCACTGGCACCACTGGCCTACTCTATAACCGGGATGCTGGCATCGGTCAGCCAGAGGACTGGGATTTTCTCTGGGACAACCGCCAGAGTCTCTCACGGCGGATAACCCTGATCGACGATATGCGAGAAGTGGTGGGAGCGACCCTCAAGTCCCTGGGGTATTCCTACAACACCAATGATGGGGCCCAAATTAAGGCGGCCTATGGTAAGTTGCTGGAGCTTAAGCCCCATATTGCCGCCTTTAAAACCAATGGTTTTGAGGATGAGATTCTCTCTGGCGATCTGGCGATCGCGATGGCCTACTCCATCGACGCCATTCCCCTGATCCGGGCCAACCAGCGCCTAGAATATCTGATCCCTCGCAGTGGCACATCAATCTGGACCGATACCATGGCCATTCCCACCTCTGCCCCCAATGTGGATGCGGCCTACCAGTGGATTAACTTTATGCTAGAACCCGAGGTGGCCAGGGTGATGACAGAGCGGTTTTCTCTCGGCACGGTTAATCAGGCTGCCCTCGATCGCCTTTCCCCTGAGTTGAAGAACAATCAGAGCTTGTATCCCAAAGCCGAGATTCTGGCCCATAGCGAAACGATTCAGCCTTTGACCACGGCCAGTAACGACCTCTTTGATCGACTGTGGACAGAAATGACCAACTCCTAGGCTATGGTTACTTTAAAAGATCGGCTCCGTCCCTCCCGCTGGCTATGGCCCCTGACCTTGCTGGGGCCAGCAGGGTTGTGGCTACTGTTGTTGCTGGTCATACCCAGCTTTCTAATTCTAGATATTAGTCTGGCGCCCGGCCTGCGGCTGGGTCAACCGGCGAGTGGCTACGGCTTGGACAACTATCTACAAATCCTGGAGCCCGTTTATCTGGCGGTGATGGTGCGATCGCTGCTGTTTGCGCTGGGCGCTACCCTACTCTGCCTGGGATTAGGTTTTCCAGTTGCCTACTGGTTAGCTTTGATGGCTCCCCAGCGCTGGCGTAATCTTTTGCTGGTGGCTTTTGTTCTCCCTCTCTGGACCTCCTCGCTGTTGCGGGCCTATGCCTGGATTACTATTCTTCGCCCCAGTGGTCTTTTGAATGAGCTGCTGGCCTACCTGGGATTACCACCCCAGGCCTGGTTGAATACGCCGATGGCGGTATTGATTGGTCTTACCTATAGCTTTCTGCCCTACATGGTCCTGATTCTCTACGCCTCCCTGGAAAAACTTGACCTGCGCTTACTGGAGGCTGCCGCTGACTTGGGGGCCACCCCTCGCCAGCAGTTCTGGAAAGTTACCGTACCTAAAACCTCACCGGGGATTGGGGCTAGCTGTCTGCTGGTATTTATTGCCTGTTTGGGAGACTTTGCTGTGCCTACCCTGCTGGGGGGTGCCTCTTCTATGAACATTAGTCGATTAATTTATAATCAATTTCTGGGGCCAACCCGCGCCTGGGGGTTTGGATCGGCCCTGAGTATGGTGTTGATCCTAGCGGTCAGCCTGGCCATTGTACTGCTGTTGAAGTACGGGGGCTTTACCTTGCGCAACGCCTCCCGCACCCAGTAGGCCAGGTTCTCGCCTACTCATCAGGAGTACTAGAAGTTACCCTATGCACCGCCGCCAGTGCCTGGGTCACAACCTCAACACCAGCTCCCGCTTGACAGGACTGCTCCGTTAAAATTTGCTTCCAAAGGCGGCTACCGGGTTGCCCGGCAAAGAGCATGAGCATGTGACGGGTGATTTTATTGAGCTTGAGTCCCTGACCGATCCAGGTGGCGATGTAGGGTAGCATGGCTTCAACTACCTGCTCTCGGGTGTTTGGTGGGAAATCTGAACCAAAAAAACGTTGGTCGACCGCAGCCAACAGGTAGGGATGATCGTAGGCGGCCCGACCAACCATGACGCTATTCACCCGGGTCAACTGGTCCTCTATCTGCTCCAGCCCCGTAATCCCGCCGTTGATTTCGACCCACAGGTGGGGAAAGTCCTGCTTGAGGCGATGCACATCGTCGTAGCGTAGGGGGGGTATGGTGCGGTTATCTTTGGGGCTGAGGCCCTGGAGCCAGGCCTTGCGAGCATGGACGGTAAAGTGACGGCAGCCGGCTTGGGCAACGGTCTCTACAAAGTTGACCATATCCTCGTAGCGATCGCAGTCATCGACGCCAATGCGGTGCTTCACGCTTACCGGCAGGGGACTGGCTGCCATCATGGCGGCTACCGCCTCCGCTACCCGACCTGGTTGGGTCATCAGACAGGCCCCAAAGTTGCCACTACGCACCCGATCGCTGGGGCAACCTACGTTCAGGTTTATGCCATCGTAGCCAAAGTCCATTGCTAGCCGGGCACAACGGGAAAGGGCCGTGGGCTGATCGCCCCCCACCTGAAGCACCAGGGGTTTTTCGACGGGGCTAAAGCCTAGCAGCCGGTCGCGATCGCCATGGATAATCGCCTGGGTTGTTACCATTTCGGTGTACAGCAGGGTGTGTTGGGTGATCTGCCGCATCAAGTAACGGTAGTGGCGATCGGTGCGATCCATCATAGGGGCAAGACTAACCGGCACCTCCACAGCAGTCGCCCCTGCCCCCACCGGAGTGACCATAGCCGCAGTAGTCCCTAGCTCCATAGTGGGTGCCCTAACCTATGCCCTAGTCCATGCAGTTTAGCACTTTTGGTTGGGTTGGGCGGCACCATCCAGGCTTGGCTGCTTTCAGCTATAGCTTTGACCGATCCACCCGGTCCTCAGGATTCTAGCCAAAGCTATAAAAAACCGGGATACAGCCATGCCGTACCCCGGATCCTTAGAGTTAGTAACTCAACCTAGCGGTATCTAAAGTTGCGGTAGATCAGACGGGCATTAAATCCCCTACCCCGCAGGTAGTTTACAATCGATCCCGCATCATCCCGGTTATCGCACTCCGCCGCATTGATAAATTGCCCTTGACTGGCGTTTTCAAAGCGAGGAGAAACCACACAGGTTGATCCAGCAAGACCTCTGCCTGGGCCAAAGGAGGATAACTGTTGCTTAACCGCATTGAGAACGCCCTGGTCTCCAAAGACAGCGGCAATAAAGGGAGATAGGCTACTGGTACTGGGATTAGAGGATGGATTACCCGATCCAAAACATTGGGGTCGGTCCTCACTCGGAATGTTGGTCGTCAGGGGAGAGGAGCTAACCCTGGATTCAGACATTAGCACGGAACCGTTGGCCCCGATCGCCTCTACTTTAGCCTCACTGGAGGAACTGACCCTGATAAAGTATTGGGCCGATGCCCCATTGTACTGGGTACCGCCAAAATAACTCACCCAGCAATCGTAGGGAGGTGGCACATTCAGAGCTGGAGTGGCGGGTTGGCCATTGACAACCTGCTGCTGGGATGCCTTGTTATAAACATTGACTTTTTTGATACTGCCGTTGGGTTCCCGATAGACACGGACGGCATAATTTTGGGTTTCAAACATTATGATCGTGTCTTTTAATTGAACACTATTGTTATCCGCCGTCGCCGGAACCCCCAGAGCACTAATACTGGTAGCATTCTCACTGAGAATGATTGAATTGCTAGCAGCGTCTAAAATTTCCAGGCGAGCCTGGTAGGTGTTGCGGTTAGCACTGGCGCGAAAGACAACGTTACGGCCATCCCGTGAACCGTAGGCATCGTAACTGACCCAGCCATCGTTATTGAGAGCTCCCCGATAGACGGTAGGAGAATTAAGGGCCTCACTCCGGGCAGGGGAACCCTGACGGTAAACGTTCATTTTTAGAGCAGAGGTACTGCGGGGAAAAACGCTAACCGTATAGTTGGGGGTTTTAAAGTAAAGGGTGCTGTCAGAGGTTGTATTCGGATCACCAGAGTAGGCTGGCAAAATCAGACTGGTAACCATAAAAAAAGATGCGATCGCGAACAACCACATCCGCAAAAGCCGCCTTGACCAACGACTGAGGCGATGACTGGGCCAGTCTAGCTGCATAACAATAGCTCCCTTACTCCTCGCTAGCAAAACCTTAGAAAGCCCATGGCCTGGGACTTGGGCAATCCAGAGTTTCTACCGTAGTAAATTACGGCTGTAATTCTAACTGACTTTTACAGAAACGCTTCTGGGTTTTTCGGAAAATCTGTAAATTCTTATGTCTGATCCAGAGTTTTGGCCGTAACCTGAGGACCGAGCGCATCAGTCAAAGGGAAGGCTGGGTAGGCACTCTGCCCCGCTACGGGCTCCTTTCCCATTAAATAACCCCCGAGGCCATTGGCCTCAGGGGCGGTTTAGGTATAAAAGAGTTAGATATAAATTGTTACTGGTGTTCTTAACACCCTTCCATAGTGCCTGGGAAGTTGGTAGGGAGAAAGCCCTGGTGGGGCAAATTCACGGAAAGTTAATACAATTTGAGTTTTATAAAAAGTTTGAAAGTTTTATTCCTATTCAGTTTGAGGCTAAGACGTGGCTGAGTAGGGGCTAAAAAGGTGGTTTTGACAGCCTAGGGATTACAGTAGGAACAATAACTGGGATCGGCGGTAGCTGGGGCCGTAACGGCACATCGGTAGTCCTGATATTGGCAGTGCTGACACTGGTACACCTGGGACTGGGTGAGCAGGGTAGGGCTGCCGCAGAGGCCGCAGGGTAATCCTGGTAGTTCCTGCACCAGGGTAAAGCCCGGGTACTGGCACTGGGGACAGGACCGCCGCAGCGTCTCAATTAGATTGTCCGTTGCCTGGGCGATTACCCCCATGCGGGTGGGATTGTAGAGGGCGCGCATGTCGGTTTCTAGAGTAATTTCTCCCTCGACAGTCTCCCTTAGGGCCGTGGTTACTGCTTGCACCAGGTGATCTTCACTAACAATTCCTTTGACTATCTGCTCTCCGTCACCCGTCTGGCTTTTGACTACGATCCCGTGACTGGGACAACCCACCGCCTGGGCAAAGGCCAGGGCGGCCTCCACATCCCTGACCCTCTGGTGCCGGTAGTTGGTGTCGGTGGACAGGTATTCCCCCAGGATTTCTAGACGGTGATGCCGATCCAGCAGCAACACCAGTTCCCGATCGCAGGCCACAAAGGGAATCTGGGGATGGGGGCCAAAGCTACCCTCACTGGCGATGGCCAGGGTTTCACCGGTGTGGTCCAGGGCGGCCGCAGCTTTGAGACGGGCGGTGGTGAGGGCGTTCCCTGGACGTTTAATATCCCCCGTGAAGGTGCCAAAGCGATCGGTGTCGAAATTTCCCGCCACCATCACCTGCACCCCCAGGTGGGTTTCCACCAGGGGGGCGATGACCTGTTCTTTGTGGTGCATGGTAGCTATCACCGCTACTCGTCCGGCAAAGAACGACGGGTGACTGACCTTAGTCGTCGTCATGGGCGAAACGATTATAGAGAAAGTCGAGGGCGTGGTTACGCAGTTCGTAGTACTGCGGATCCTCCATAATCTGGACCCGATCACGGGGACGATCGAAGGGAATGGTCATGACCTCGCCAATGCTAGCGGCGGGGCCGTTGGTCATCATTACCAGGCGATCGGCCAGGAATAGGGCCTCATCAATATCGTGGGTAATCATCAACACGGTACAGCGATGATCGGTCCAGATCTTCAGCAACTCCTCCTGGAGTTCCTCCTTGGTAATGGCATCCAGGGCACCGAAGGGTTCATCCAGGATCAGCACCTCGGGCCGAATGGCCAGGGCTCGGGCGATGGATACCCGCTGACGCATACCGCCAGAGATTTGATCGGGGCGCTTATCGGCCGCCTCGGTGAGCCCCACCATGGCCAGGTGCTCCCGCACAATGGCCCGTTTTTGGGCCTCTGGTTGCTTGGGCCATACGGCGTTGACCGCCAGGTAGACATTTTCAAACACCGTTCGCCAGGGTAGCAGGGCATAGTTTTGAAACACTACCATGCGATCGGGGCCTGGTTCCCGAATTGGCTCTCCCTTGAGGGTTACCGATCCGCTGGTGGCTTGTTGAAAGCCCGATACCAGACTTAGCAGGGTGGATTTACCGCAGCCAGAGTGGCCAATCAGGCAGACAAATTCCCCTTCCTCAATGGTGAGGTTAACGTTTTCTAGAACCGGGTAGGGACCCTTTGGGGTAGGAAAGGACTTCGACACTTGATCGAAGCTCAAAAAGCCAACCGTATTATGGGACTGGGCGGGGGGAGACTGAAGCAGGGTGGTTGATTGCATGGGGGTGGTGATCGTTAAGGAGACAGGAGACAGAAGCTAGGCAGAAGGGGACAGGATTGGGACTGTCCCCTGGGGTGGTTAGGCGGCGATCGCCTGGGGTTGGTCGAGGATGACCTCCGCGATAGTGATATCCCGTTTGATGGCGAGGCTGTTTAGGTAGCCCATGGGGTCCTCGGCGTCGAACCGGGTGCCGTCAAATAATTGAATAGTACCGCGGGTGAATTTTTCATCCAATAGGCCCAGTTCCCGGGCGGCGGTGCTGTACACACTCACCCGCACGATCCGTTCCAGAATCTCTAACCAGTTACGGGCAAAGGGTACATCTCCCCAGCGGGCCATCTGGGTCATGTGCCAGAGGTGCTCGGTGCGGCTGGGGCGGTTGGCACCATCGCCGAAGAACAGGTGGTGGGCGTATTCCCGCAGGGCCGGGTTACGCTCACAGACCGTCGCTTGGGGGTTACCCAGTTGGATGTACTCCATGGGGGTGGCCAGGTAGGCCCGCCGGGAGAGAATTTCCCGAATTTCCGGTTCATTCTCGGGTTCAGAGCAGAACCGGCAGGCCTCCAGCAGGGCCTTGGTGAGGGCAATGTGGGTGTTGGGATAGGCGTTGGCCCAGTCCTCCCGTACCCCCAATACCTTACCGGGATGGCCGTCGTAGATTTCCCGATCGGTGGCAATGGTGAAGCCAACGCCGTCCATGGCGGCCCGCTGGTTCCAGGGTTCTCCCACACAGAAGCCATCGATACTGCCGGCCCGCAGGTCCACTACCATCTGGGCCGGGGGAATGGTTTGCAGGGTGAGGTCTAGGTCGGGGTCGATGCCACCGGCGGCCAACCAGTAGCGCAACAATAGGTTGTGCATAGAGGAGGGGTGAACCATGGCCATGCGATGCTGGCGATCGGGGGTCTGCTGCAGCATGGCCTTAAAATCCGCCAGGCTATGTACTCCCTGGTCGTAGAAGCGGCGGGCCAGGGTGATGGCGTTGCCGTTGCGGGTCATGGTGAGGGCGGTTACCACCGGTAAGGGGCGGTCTTGGTGCCCCCCCAGGGAAAACCATAGGGGCATGCCGGAGGGCATTTGGGCGGCATCCAGGTAGCCGCCAGCGATACCGTCCACCACACCGCGCCAGCTGGTTTCCCGCACCAGGTTCACCTCATCCAGGCCGTGTTTAGTGAAAAAGCCCTTTTCCTTGGCGATGGCGACGGGGGCGCAGGCGGTGAGGGGCACAAAACCCAAATCCAGATTCACCTTCTCTAGGCCGTGGCGGGCGATCGCAGTGGTTTTGCGGGCCCGTATCTTCTTAATCCGCTTTTGCTGGTTGAGGAAATAGATAATTTCGCTACGCAGACTGTAGTAGCTGGGGTGCTCCACCACCTCCATGCGCTGGCGGGGGCGGGGAATATCCACATCCAGGATAGCCCCAATTTCTGCCCCTGGTCCATTGGTCATCATGACGATGCGATCGGAGAGCAGCACCGCCTCGTCAACATCGTGGGTGACCATCACGGCTGTGACGTTGTTCTCATCGCAGATGCGCATCAGTTGGGTTTGCAGATTACCCCGGGTGAGGGCATCGAGGGCGCCAAAGGGTTCATCCAGCAGAAGTAACTTGGGACGAATGGCCAGGGCCCGGGCGATCGCCACCCGCTGTTTCATCCCCCCCGATAGCTGGTCAGGCATTTTATCGGCGGCGGCCTGTAATCCCACCAGGTTGATGTGCTCTTCTACGATGGAGCGCCGCTCTCCCTTGGGCAGATCGCCGTAGACGGTGTTGACCGCCAGGCCAATGTTGTCCCGCACCGATCGCCAGGGCAACAGGGAATAGTTTTGAAACACCACCATGCGATCGGGACCGGGTTCCTTAATTTCTTTACCCTCCAGGGTAATCACTCCAGAACTGGGCAGGGATAACCCGGCAATCATATTCAATAGGGTGGATTTACCACAGCCAGAGTGGCCGATGAAGGAAATAAATTCCCCCTGTTTAATGGTCAAATCAATTCCCTTGAGGGCAATATACTCACCGCCGTCGGCCAGAGAAAAAACCTTATCTACCTGGTCCGCTGCTACTAAAAGACCCATTGATCTCTCCTTAAAACAATACTGATATGAACTTGAGATTGAAGGGATGAATTACTTGCGGGCCGGAGCAATTTTGCTCTGCAGAAAGGCAATTAACCGGTCTAGTAAGAGGCCAACGCCACCGATATAGATTACCGCCAGAATAATTTCACTGATGTAATTTTGCTGGTAAGCATCCCAGATAAAGAAGCCAATCCCCACAATCCCGGACATAACGATCTCTGCAGCGATAATGGCTAGCCAGGCTAGACCAATGGCAATACGCAAACCCGTAAAAATGTAGGGCAGGGCGGAGGGAAATAGCACATTCAAATAGTAGTCTTTGCGAGACAGCTTTAAGACTTTAGCCACGTTGTTGTAGTCTTCGGGAATCTGCCGCACCCCTTCGGTAGTGTTAATCAAAATTGGCCATACCGAGGTAATGAAAATTACGAAGATGGCGGCTGGTTGGTTTTGTTGCAGGGCCACCAGGGCAATGGGTACCCAGGCCAGGGGGGCAACCATGCGTAAAAACTGAAAAACGGGGTAGGTAGCCTTATTGAGCCAGTCATTGGTACCCACCAGTACCCCGACGGAAATACCGACAACGGCGGCGGCGGTGTAGCCCTTAGCAACCCGCCCCAGACTGGCCAGGGTTTGCCAGAACAGTCCCTTGTCTAAACCGCCGCGATCGTAGAAGGGGTACAGCAGTAGCTCTCGGGTGCGCTGTTCGGTCCACAAACTGAGGGGCCCGGGCAGACGGGTTAACCCCGACCAGGAGAATAGCTGCCAGACTATGAGAAAGGCCGCAATGCCAAGGATGGGGGGAAGTAGGCCAGATCCCTGCTTTTGCCAGAATTCCTGGATAGAGCTCACGACGGATTTGGGTCGGGATTGCAGTCGGGTACGGGTGCTAGTAACCATGATGTTTAACCTAGGGAAAATGAACTGGTAGCGACAGGAGGAAAAGAAAAGGGGGATGGGTGAGCAGGAGCGGGCAGGAAGGAGGAGGTGAATTCTGCTCCCCAAACCATCCCCCCGTTTTAGACTAAACGCGCTTGATCTTTAAGCTCTTGAGATAGGCTTCGGGATCGGCCGGGTCGAACTTAACTCCATCAAAGAAGGTCTCTACACCCCGGGAGGTACTGCTGGGAATATCGCTAAATCCAGCTTCCTTAGCCGCTTCGCGCCACAGATCTTCGCGATTGACCGAATCAACCAGGCGTTTCACTGTGTCGAAGTCCTTCAGCTTGTCCTTATGGAAGCCCCAGCGCAGACTTTCCGTTAAGAACCAGAGGTCGTGGCTCTTATAGGGGTAGGAAACGCTACCCTTGGAGTCGGTCCAATAGAGAGGACCAACTTTGAAGTCATTGATATCTGGCTTGCCATCTCCCAGGCTGTAACGGCCTTCGAAGGGGCCTGTGAGAATGGCGGGGGAGATATTAAAGTAGTTACGGGCAGCACAGATCTGCACCAGTTCGGCCCGGTTTTCGGGTTTGTCGGCCCATTGTTGAGCTTCCATCACCGCCTTTAAAATTGCCTTAGTGGCCTTGGGGTGGGCGTCCACCCAGTCGGCCCGCATGGCCAGGTATTCCTCGGGATGGCAGGCCCAGATTTGGGCGGTCAGTGCGGGCAGAAAACCGATCTTGTCTGCCACGATGCGGTAGGGCCAGGGGTCGCCGGTACTAAAGGCATCCATGCTGCCGGTGCGCATCCCCTGCACGGTTTCCGAAGGGGGTACGGTGAGCAGTTCAATGTCTTTGTCGGGGTCAACACCGCCGGCAGCGAACCAATAGCGAATCCAGAAGTCCTGGTTGCCATTGGGGAAGGTAAAGGCGGCCTTGAACTTGCGACCCTGGCTGGCGGGGTAGCCTTTGATGTAGTCGGCGGCCTTACTGATGTCGAGACCCAACCCCTTACCGGCATGGGCATTGGAGACGGCAATACCGTTACCCTGGGTGATTAGCTGGGCCAGCACATACATGGGTACCTTTTTCCCATTAGTGATAATTCCCTCGCTGATCAGGTGGGGCATGGGCATTTGCCACTGACCGCCGTCAATACCGCCCCCCGCAGAACCAATGGCGACGTTGTCGCGGGCCGAAGCCCAGTTCGCCTGCTTCGCTACTTCTACTCCGGTCATGCCGTACTTGGCAAAGAAGCCCTTTTCCTTAGCAATGATCAGGGGGGCCGATTCCACGATGGGTAGGTAGCCCAGCTTGGCGGTGGTAACTTCGGGGGCATCGCCAGCCGCTACGGGGCCTGGTGCTGGGGTGCTACTGGTGGGAGCGTTGCTGGAGGGTGGGTTTCCTACACAGCCCTTTAACAACACCGATCCGGTGGCGGCTATGCCAGCGGTAGCTAGGAACTTACGGCGACCGACTTTGGAAAAATCAGACATGATAGACCTCCTAAAACGTTCCAATCAATAACGGTCACAAAAAACCTTCCCCCATAGCTGGGGGTCAGGGTCAACAGAAGGCTGGTAGAGCAAGGGGTAATTACCTCAGGGCCCGTTAAGCCATAACCTGACTGATGATGAAACACGAAAAACTATCAAGGGAAAAAATAGAAAATCCCTCGAACCTTTCAGTGATCTTTCAAAGACTTAGATCCTTACCATCACCAGTCCCATAGAATGGGATGCCAAACCTGGCGATCGCTAAGGCTGTAGTCAAATCAGGAAAAATAATTAAATGTCGATCATTTATTCGGATCAATATTTAACTTATTCCCTATAGTTTAAATTCTATGGATAAATTTGAATTTGTAAACCCCCCTGGGGATGTTGTGGGGTCCAAAATTTGTAATTCGGGTAATAAGTCGAGATTATGGTTCAGACCGTTGGCCTAAAGGGTGGGTCTAACCCTGGGGTCAGAACGGTGGCGATCGCCTGGGGGTGGCTAACTATTACAGGTAACGGTTACTCGAAAATTTCTCCGCTTGCCATCCCAGTCCACATGAAACCAGAACGAGTGATCGGGCTCCTGATCAAAGGCAACACACTGCTGAACTCCAGTCTGCCGTCGCCATTCACCCTGGATGCCCGACTGCACAGCCCCAGGTCCAGCAGGTAGAAGCAGGTGATCGACGAGGGGTCGGTCAACGCCTCCCCCGCCGGGATGATTTGGATAATGCCCGCACCCCTGCACCAGGCTATCCAGGTGGGTGTCCTGGCAATCGATGAGAATGTCCTTAGCCGACCAGAAAGGAGAACTATGGCGGTGATTTTGCCGGTTTGCCAGGGGGCGTGGATGACGAAGTAATTTTCCTGGGTGATCAGCCGCACCAGATTCGGCAACCGTTGGGTGGGGGCACCAGGTAATGGATAAAGCCCCGGAAACTTTCCATTTACCTTGGCCCGGGCTAGCCCGATTAAAAATCTTGGCTCAGGGTTGGATTCGTAAAACGACGGGGTGACTGGGCCTGAAACACATTGGTAGCACTTGTGTTGAGCACAGTGATTACCTGGGGCGGGGTAGCATCGGGGGGATAAACCAGATCAATTTCCACATCCTTTGTCGCCTGAGGTGGAATTGTCAGATTCACCAGAGGATTACTTTCTTGCCCTCGGCGTTGAACCAAATGCAAATAGTGGGTCTGCTCAACCCCCATCTGGTTTTTAAACCGCAGACATACCGTGCCCCGAAAGAAAACCCGATTTTCGGGAGGGCGACGAAAGCGCAAACCGTTGGTGAGGGTTTCATCCTCCAGGGGGGTTTGAAACTTAATGCTAATGGTTTGAGCTACATCATGGTTGTTGTAGAGGGGTAGCTTCAGATTGTATCGTACCCCGTAGTTGCCATGGGCCCGAAAGGCCGTATCAGGGTAACGTACTAACATGGGAGCACTTTGAATCTGACCTGTTCCAAAGGTATTGCGGTCTACGGAACTAATCACGTAGGAAAAGGAATTGCCTGGATCGGGAATAGTTAAAGTAGGTTTATCAGAGTTATCGGTCAAAGTTGCATTCCAGCTCGATCCTCTGGCTACCCCAGCCACTCGGCCATAGTAGAAGCGACCAAACTGGTAGGTTTGGGGATCGGAGGGCGGCATATCCCTGGGCCCGGCTAATGTCCCCTGCTTAAGAACCTGCAGCCAGTCCTGTAATGTAGGCACCTGCTCGTTACCGCTTGCAGTGGTATTAGCATACTTTGCCAGACTAGCTACATAAACAGGACCACTACTGGTCAGGTACATCATGGTGGTGCGACCATTACTGGGAATGGGTCGTTGAGCTGCCGGTGAGGAGACAGAAGCAGATCCATCCAGAGTTTCCTGTTGCAGTTGACCATCGGCAGCAGCCACAAGAACAGGCCGTTGGGGAGGTTTAGGGATGATTTCCCCCTGGGGATAACTACCATCTAACGGTATTTTTAGCTGACGCAGAGGAATTGGCATATTTATGAGTAAGCTAACATTGCCCGGGGGAATGGTTATGGATCTAGGCCAATGGGCCTGGGTAGCACCTCGAAGGATATCGCTAGCGGTACGACTGCCGGGACCAGCAAAAATATTGCCATTAATACTCAGGCGAGCTTCTGGCAAGTTAATAAAAGGAGCTTCCTGACTGAGATAACTAACCCCCTGGTTGATCTTGAGTTCTACCGGGGTAGAGCCTGGGTTGTAGACTACAACGGCTAAAAATAAAGTGCGGCGATCGTCAGGGTTAAGGCCGCGGGCAATGTGGTGGGCGAACAAATCAAACCGTCCCTGAAAAGCGTAGTTGAGGTGAGCTTCGGGACTGGCCATGCCCTCTGGAGGAAAGGTAGATAGCAGAATCCCTTCCTGTTGGACGACCTCCGGACTATTGCTATTAAACACCGGGACGTCGTCCAGGCTACCCCCCAAAGGCCGTACTTCTTGCTGGCGGATAACCTCAGCGTAATTACCGTCACGGGAGACAACCACCGTTTCCGATGGCCCGGATGATTTAGCCTCCTGCTGAGGCATCTGGGCCATGAGGGGAGAAAGGGTGAAAGCTACTAGCGCACTCAGCATGATTACCTAGGAAACAGCCAAAACTCAATACAGGTAAGTTTACCCAGAGAGCAACATACCTAGCTTACAGATCGCTAGATGGTACCCCAGACTTAAAAAATAAAAGATGTTACTTTTCTTAGTCAAGACTTAGCTCGATCCAACATACCATCTTAAAGACCGCCTTCATCCATAGTTTTGGAGTAAAAATTACAGAATTACTACAGATTTGAGGATGTTTGTCGTCTCCATACCCCAGTTACAAAGGGCTGTGGAGGGTGTGGCTAATCCGATCGCTGGCATTTTCCAGGTAGGCACGGTTAAGGGTATCCAGCTCACCACCATGGCGGTGCAGGTAGTTCGCTAAAGCCTCCTGCAACTGGTTCATCTGATGCCGGGCCAAAGCCCTGGCCTCTTCGGGGGCATGATCCGTCGTTATTAAGGCCAAAAAATCAAGAAAGCGGGTGGGCTCTTGCCTGGGGCTAGAATCATTCCCAGTTAGATCGATGAGAAGATTCAAATAATATTCCTGAAGCCCCCGTCTCAGGCTGGATAGGGGGGCTGCCTCGGGGGCTGGTTCGAAAATTTCTTGCCACAGGGAGTGGGTGATCCGATCAAAGAGTTCACTCAGGGTAAGGGGGGTAGCAGGGCTTTTTTGCTTCAGGTCAACATCCCGTAACCGTTCCAGGCGATCGCCCGAGAGTAAATTACTCAGGGTTAGGGCCTGGACCCCCAGGATCTGGTCGTAGAGGGGGTAACCAAGGGAATTGACCTCTGAGGTCTGAGCCGAGTCTAGCCAGAGATCGGGAGCCAGTAAATCGACCAAATCTGGAGATAGGCTAATGGCTTCGGGGCTGAAAACATCCCTTTCTAAGATGGTTAAGGCCTCCCTTTGAACTTCAGCGGAGATAGGTTCGAAGGGCCTTTGGCCTTTTAAGTTCCAGGGATCGGTGCGCTTAAACCGTTCTCCGCCAATATAGTTGGAGATGATCATGGCTTGCTGCAGGTAGTGGAAAAAGACTGAATCGACCCGCTGCCGTAATACTCCAAAGCTTTCTCCCGGGTTTACCGAAAACCAGTTAAGCTTGGCCCAAATAGCCCTGTCTATGGCCATTTGAGATGCTGCATAATGCAGCGGATCCCGGCTTAGGTCCCAGGCATTGGCGATCGGGTCAATCCCATCGAAGGCTTCTTCATCGGTGGCGTAGGCCAGTTCCGGACTTCCTGACCGGTTAGCAATTTGCTGTAATTCCCACGGCGCTGTTCTGGCATTGGTGAGGGGCTTATAACCGTATTCAATGGCCCAGAGGTCATAGGCCCCCAGTCGGGTAGAAAAGTAATCTCCCTGGATTTGACCAGGCGGTGCAATATTGGGGGGAGCATAATCCATCACCGAACTTAACATGCCCTGACGACGGGTTAACTCCCGATTATTCAGGTCTGCGGGTGCTAGCAGAGTACTACCTAAGAAATTATGGCGTAAGCCGAGAACATGACCGACTTCATGGGCTGCTAGCAAGCGTAGAAACTGCTGCAGGTAGAGTTCTTCTTGATCTGGAGCTTGCAGGGGTGATTGCAGATGATGAATGGCCAGGGTGCCAAGGGCAATTTGCTGCCAGGACTGATGCTCCAGACACTGGGCATAAACGGATGACGGAACCCGGTCCGGAGAAGAATGGGGCCCTGTCGTCGATGGGTTCCTTAGCTGTTGCCTGCCCCGACCCATTAGGGTTGGGCCACAGAGTTGTGACAAGGAAGACGGCGAAAAACCACTGGAAGAAGAGATCAGGGTTTGATAGGCTTGCTGGCTACCACTCACCAGATTGCCATCTAACAGGACATCGGCATCTAGGATTTCACCGGTGAGGGGATTGACTCTCGCTTGCCCCAAGCCATCCCAGAGAGAACGCCAGGAGTCTGACCAGCGAATCACGTTATAACGAATATCGGCAGGGTCCCAGTCGGCATGATCGGGCATTTGGCGAACCTCGATCACCTGGGTGAAGCCAATCTGTTCAAAGGCCTCGTTCCACCATTCCACCCCTTCTCGAATCGCCTGACGATACTGGGGCGGGATGGTATTTTCTAACCAGAATACCAGGGGTTTTCGAGGGGGAGATAGGGCTGCCCTAGGGTCCTGTTTTTCCAGATGCCAGCGGTTAATATAACGGACAACCCCATCGGCGGACCGGTCCCGGGGCGATTTACGATAGGCGGTGGTGAAGTAGCCCACCCGCTGATCGGCAGGACGGGGATGGAAGCCGGGATGGTCGGGCAAGGCGGATAGGCTGTAGTATAGGCCCAAACTAAATCCCTGACCATCCGGTAAACTTAGTAGAGGAAAACCCGAGATTCCCTTGCCTGAGCCGAGAAACCCTAAGGTGGCCTGTATTTCCACATTGCCTGGAAATACCTTAATATCTCCCAGATAGGAGGAGTTCGGGTCTAGTTCGTAGTCGTCGAGTAGATTGTTGATGGTTTCACCCAGGTTGATTGGATCCTGGTTTACGAACAGGTCATTTAAGTCAATTAGCATTTCCCCACTCTGGGGATGGATACTAACCATATCCAGGGTAAGTAGCAGGGAGTCGCTGAAGGATTGACGCAAAAGTTGAGAAGGTTGGGACCGCCCTGGGGAATCGCGGACCATCACATTGGGTACCACCACCTGCAGCCGGTTACCCGCAATTCGACGAAACTGCACCATCAAATCATTGATGGATATTCCCCGCACTAATCCCGCTTCCCCCAGCCCCGATTGCAGGGTTGCCAACAACAACAGGTTTTGGTTGAGTTGATCAGGCTTTATCCCCAACAACGTCCTGTCCTGTTGGCTATCCCGATACAGGGTAAATAGTCCGGTGCTAACCTTAGAGTGTTTAACTACCTGATTGAAGGGCTCTAGGGATCTGTTATGATCGAAGGAATCCCTGGAACTATGGTCTGCATCAGGCTTGCCATCACTTAAGGACAGGGGCTTGTTCTTGGATAGCACTACCGGATGGGACGAGGGGCGTTGGACAAACCCTGGCTGGCTAGCTGCGATCGCCGTGAGCATCCTGGTAGACAGTCCCACACTCATTATCAAGCCCATTAGGACCATGAGCCATCGGCGAACCCATTGCCTCATAAATACGGTTTACCCTGCCAGGTTAACAAATACAAAACCTTTGCTATCTTGTGGTTATGGGGCTTTCTCGAAAGCCTGCTGGTAAGAAGAAGTAAGGATATTCTTCCCAGAGCAGGATTATACCCCATCCTCTCTGGTAGATGGGGCTAACCCAAGCTAACTCAAGCATTCTTTACCCTTGTCACAGTTTTTTCCCTATGACTATCGCCAGTAACGTATTAGGTAGTGCTCTGGTTAGTTGTTGTACTGACCCAATGACAGGCTTTTATCGGGATGGCTATTGCTCTACCGGGGCTGGAGACCTCGGCGCCCATGTTGTTTGCGCCCAAATGACCGAGGAATTCCTGGCCTTTACCCGAGATCGGGGAAATGACCTGTCTACTCCGGTACCCGCCTATCAGTTCCCTGGACTCAAACCCGGCGATCGCTGGTGCCTCTGTGCCTCCCGCTGGAAGGAGGCCCTGGATGCAGGCATGGCCCCCCCCGTACTGCTCAGGGCCACCCATGCTTCTGCCCTGGAGTACGCCTCCCTGGCGGAGTTGCGGGCCTACGCCCTAGATGATCCGCAATAACCTACACCAGATTGGCGACGGCTATAGCGTTAGCTTCGTCCTCAGTACTCAAGCAGGAGGGTGACTCCTTAGCCACCGCTAGGCCGTCATCAGACAGCTGAGCTTATAGATAATTCGCGCCCCAACGTTGCCGTCCCACTCGCCGTCTCCCACCTCCGATAGGTCAAAGCCGATGATGCGCCGCCCACTCAGGATGACCTGGCGCAGCAGGTAGAAGACCTCCCCCAGGTCTAACCCGCCTGGTACCGGCGTACCCGTATGGGGGCAAAGTTTAGGATCCAATCCATCGACATCAAAACTCACATAGACCCGCTCTGGCAGGGCAGCCACAATGGTCTGGCACTGACTCTGCCAGGAGAGACCGCCATAGCGGTTTTCTTTTAAGTGGGCATCGTAGTAAGGCACGATGCGATCGCCCGCCTGGGTGATCAGGGCCACCTCAGCCTCACACACATCCCGCATACCCACCTGTACCAACCGGCTAACCTGGGGCAGTTGCAGCAGGTTATACATGATCGAGGCGTGGGAGTAGGTAAATCCCTGGTAGGCCTGCCGCAGGTCGGCGTGGGCATCAATGTGGAGAATCCCAAACTCCGGGGTAAGCTCCGCCAAAGCCCTGACATACCCAAGGGGAACGCTGTGGTCTCCCCCCACCAACCCGACCCTTTTACCCTGCTTCAAAAGCTCAAGGGTTTGGCTATAAACCCATTGGTTCATGGCCTCACAGGCCTGGTTAACGGTGGCCAGATCCACTGCCAGGGGGGGCAAGCCCGCCTCAGTCGCTGCCATGACCTGATCTGCCGCCGTTCTGGCAGTTTGGTTCAGCTCCAACCAGTGATCCGCCAGGGGCGGCATAAAAATTCCCTGCCGCCAGCCATTAGGATAATCCAGGTCATAGAGATCAATCTGGACAGAGGCTCGCCGCACCCGTTCCGGCCCCCAGGCGGTGCCAGCGTGGTAGGATACGGTCGCCTCCCAGGGTACGCCTAGCACTATCAGGTGGGCGGTGTCAGCGGTAAAGGGCAAACCATAGAGATTGCCGTTATCCAAGCCCATTCCACTAGGGTCAAAGCTTTCCAGACCAGTCACTGAATTATTACCAGGGGCAGATGGAGCCATAATTCTTGTTCGGTCATCCTCTAAAACTCATCCGTTAGCCATTCCAGAGCCCGATCACCCAACTGCAGAGGAATACTGACCGCCTTACCCAAGCGGGGGCGATCGCGGGTTTGGGCTACCCAGTTCTTAACATAGTCTGCCTGGCCCCACTCATTCAAATAGAGAGCAATGTAATCCAGGCGAGCCAGGTATTCTGCCTGGCTGAGGGGAAAGGAGGCCTGTTCTAGATAGCGCCACATCACCTGCAGCCAGATCTTTCCCTGAGTGCGGCGCAGCTGTAAATCAAAGGAGTAGCCCCATTTATCCTGCACCATTACCTGTAAATCGCTGCCTGTCATGGTTATACCTTTTCTATTAACCTCAACCCTGCTCAATATATTTCTTCACAATAGGCGGATGGACTTAAACGTGATAACCCCATGGTGCAATAATACGGTTAGTTAAGTTTTTGGACTTCCCTGGTAGTTGCCCTCAGTCAAGCATTTTTGGTTTTGAGAATGGTTGATCAGGGCTAACATCCTACCTGGAAATCTTCGATAATAACCATTGATACATTCTCGCGGGTAAGCCAGTCTGGATTATGACTCAAGTTTCTGGAACCTCTGACGTCCCTGATTTGGGGCGTCGTCAATTTATGAACTTACTGACCTTCGGAGCCGCGACAGGGACTGTCCTGGGAATGCTGTATCCGATAGTCAAGTATTTTATTCCTCCCTCTAGTGGTGCTGGTGGTAGCGGGGTAACGGCTAAAAATGAATTGGGTAACGACGTGATTGCCAGTCAGTTTTTGCAGGCCCATAACCCCGGCGATCGCGTCCTGGTGCAGGGCCTCAAGGGTGACCCCACCTACCTGGTAGTCAGGGACAACGGCGCCCTGGAAAACTACGGCATCAGCTCCATTTGTACCCACTTGGGCTGCGTTGTTCCCTGGAATGCCAGTGAGAACAAATTTATGTGCCCCTGCCATGGATCCCAGTACGATGCTACCGGTAAAGTTGTGCGTGGCCCAGCCCCCCTATCGTTGGCTTTGGCCCATGCCGATGTTACCGAAGACGATAAGGTTTCTCTGACCAACTGGACAGAAACCGATTTTCGCACTGGCGATAGCCCTTGGTGGGCTTAGGTAGAGGTTCTACCTAGCCGGTGTCAATGACACACCTCCCTGCTATAACACCTGACGCAAAGCTATGACAGCATTATTTTTATCGGTGAGTCGTTGGCGGTCAGTAGCCGTTGCCCTTGCCACTGTTCTTTTAATTCTGGGTGGAGTACTGGCCCAGCCCCAGCCTGCTGCTGCCTATCCCTTCTGGGCTCAGGAAAACTACGCAACTCCCCGCGAGGCTACCGGGCGAATTGTTTGCGCTAACTGCCACCTGGCGGCCAAGCCTACCAAGGTGGAGGTACCCCAGGCGGTTCTGCCCGACTCTGTCTTCCCCGTTAAAGTCGAAATTCCCTACGACCTCAATACCCAGCAGGTGCTCGGGGATGGTAGTCGGGGGGGACTGAATGTGGGGGCTGTGGTGGTACTTCCCGATGGCTTTACCCTAGCCCCTCCCGATCGCATTCCAGAGGAGCTGAAAGAGGAAGTGGGCAATACCTACTTCTTGCCCTACAGCGAAACCCAACCCAACATTCTGCTGGTGGGTCCGGTTCCGGGTGAACAATATCAGGAAATTGTTTTCCCCATCCTTTCCCCTGACCCTGGTCAGGACAAATCCGTTTCCTTTGGTAAGTATCAAATCCATGTGGGTGGTAACCGTGGCCGCGGTCAGGTTTATCCTACTGGTCAGGCCAGCAATAACACTGTCTACAATGCCTCCGCTAGTGGTACGGTGAGTGAAATCTCTCCCCAGAATGGTGGCGGCTACACCGTTACCCTGTTGACCGAAAGCGGCGAGTCCGTGACCGAAACTATTCCTGCCGGGCCAGAGCTGCTGGTTGCGGAGGGAGATAGCATTGAGGCGGGTAAGCCCTTAACAACCAACCCCAACGTCGGAGGGTTTGGCCAGGTTGATACCGAAATCGTTCTGCAAAATCCTAACCGGATTAAGGGCTTAATTGCCTTTGTCGCCGCCGTTATGATCACCCAGATTATGCTGGTGTTGAAGAAGAAACAGGTGGAACGGGTACAGGAAGCTGAACTGGGTTTCTAAGTTCAGAAAAACCTCTAAACCAGAGTTGTTAAAAGGGACGCATCCACTGCGTCCCTTTTTGCTATACCCTCAACGGTCGAACCGTCTTGGATAGCTACGACTCCGGCTATGGGGGCACCGATAGATAGCTTTGGCCAGGACACAGCGCTTATGCCTAGAAGTGCCTACTGAGTAGGCGTTCTGGCTCGCCTCTGTCCCTTTGCCGGATAGTGGTTGAAAAGGGGATTTAACCTAAAAGATTGGGGCTAGGTTGCCAATATCCCTGAGGTGAGCCAGAGGGTCTATGCAGCCTTCCCTTCCACCCGGTCTTCCGACCAAGGACCCATAATCGCCTCTGCCATAGACATCATGGCAGAGGCGATTTAGCCTATCTAATCAGACTTGGGATTTGATCATAACCGGGTTCTGGGAATTGTGCCCTTACCCCAGCAAGGCCTGGGCACGCGCTACAACATTTTCTACGGTGTAGCCAAACTTTTCCATGACCAGGTCACCGGGGGCAGAAGCGCCAAAGCGATCGACGCCAACCACGTCACCCTGGGACCCGACGTAACGACACCAGCCCATGGAAATACCGGCCTCAACCGCCAGGCGCTTGGTAACCCCGGCTGGCAGTACAGACTCCTGGTAGCTAGCTGGCTGGGCATCAAACAGTTCCCAGGAGGGCATGGATACCACCCGCACCTGGGTTCCACTCGACCGTAGTTGCTCCGCTGCCTTCACACACAGGCTGACCTCGCTACCCGTACCAATCAGAATTAGGTCGGGAACGCCAGAACAGTCATCGACGATGTAGGCTCCTTTGGCCACACCCTCAACGGAAGCACCGGGCAGATTAGGCAGGTTCTGACGACTGAGGGCAATCAGGGTTGGGGTTTTACGATGCTCAACCGCCACCTTGTAGGCTGCAGAGGTTTCCGTCCCATCGGCAGGACGAATGACAATCAGGTTAGGAATGGCTCGCAGGGAGGCAATGGTTTCCACCGGTTGGTGGGTAGGTCCATCCTCTCCGAGGCCAATGGAATCATGGGTCATGACGTAGATTACGCCAGCCTGAGCCAGGGCTGAAAGACGGATAGCCGCCCGCATATAGTCGGCAAATACCAGGAAGGTCGCACAATAGGGGATTAATCCAGAATTATGCAGGGCAATGCCATTACAGATGGCACCCATCCCATGTTCCCGCACTCCAAAGCGCAGATTCCGATTTTCGTAGTGGCCCTTTTGAAAACTGCCGGAAATTTTTAGTTCCGTCAAGTTAGAGTGGGTCAGGTCGGCGGATCCGCCAATCAATTCAGGGAGAACGGGGGCTAGGGCGTTCAGGGTGATTTCAGAATTTTTGCGGGTAGCCAGAGCCTTGTCGGCGGGGGTATAGGTGGGTAAGGCATCAGCCCAACCGGCAGGCAACTGTCCGGCCAGCATCCGCTCAAACTCAGCGGCTTCGGCGCTGTATTGGGTCCGGTAGGTAGCCAGGGTTGCCTCCCATTCAGCCTGCAAACTGGCGCCCCGATCTACGGCCTGGCGCATATGGCTGAGGGCATCGGCGGGAATTTCAAACTCGCCATAGTTCCACCCTAGATTGGCGCGGGTAGCCTTAATTTCCTCTGACCCCAGAGCCGCACCGTGGATGCCAGCGGTATTTTGCCGATTGGGGGAACCATAGCCAATGGTGGTGGTGACCTTAATTAGGGAGGGACGATCGCCCACCGCCTTAGCCGCCGCGATCGCACTGGCAATACCCACCAAATCGGTATTACCATTTTCCACGTGCTGCACATGCCAGCCGTAGGCCTCAAAGCGTTTGGCTACATCTTCGGTAAAGGAAATATCTGTAGAGCCATCAATGGAAATATGGTTGTCATCGTAGAGGGCAATCAACTTACCCAAGCCCAGGTGACCCGCCAGGGAGCAGGCTTCCCCTGAAACTCCCTCCATATTGCAACCATCCCCGAGAATCACGTAGGTGTAGTGATCGACCAGGGTGCAGTCGGGCTTGTTAAAACGGGCTGCTAAATGGGCCTCAGCCATGGCCAGTCCGACCCCATTGGCGATACCCTGTCCCAGGGGACCGGTGGTTACTTCTACACCAGGGGTCTCAAAGTTTTCGGGGTGTCCAGGGGTACGGGCGCCCCACTGACGGAACTGTTTGATATCATCCAGGGTAACGCTATCGTAGCCAGTCAGATAAAGCAGGGCGTACTGCAACATACAACCGTGACCCGCCGAAAGCACGAAGCGATCGCGATTAAACCAGTGGGGATTTTTAGGGTTAAACCGCATAAACTGGTCCCACAGGACAAAGGCCATAGGAGCGGCTCCCATGGGCAGACCAGGGTGACCAGACTTAGCTTTTTCAACGGCATCGATGGCTAAAAAGCGCATCGCATTAATACACAGTTCTTCCAGGGTTTGGGTTGCAACAGCCATAGTTTTAACAACTTCACGATAGGTTAATGACAATCAGTGGCAAGTAGCTACAGGGGGAAAGGAAGGCACAGGATCATAAAAATGCGAAATCGCTAAACAGGCATGGATCACCCACCTCTAAGCCAAGCTACTCAGCCGATACTGGTTAGTACCTTTGACGGTGTAACCTAAAAAAGCTAATACCCCGCCCCGTAGCGTTAAACCCATTATAGGGCTACAACTGCAGCTCTAAGGACGATACTTACGAAACACCAGGGTGACATTATGCCCCCCAAAACCAAAGGAATTAGAGAGGGCTACCTCAATTGGCATAGGCCGACTTTGGTGGGGAATGTAGTCCAGGTCGCATTCTGGATCTGGGTTGGCTAGGTTGATAGTAGGAGGCGCTATGTCGTTAGCGATCGCTAAACAGGTGGCCACGGCTTCAATGCCGCCCGAACCCCCTAACAAATGACCTGTCATTGATTTTGTCGAACTCACGGCCACCTGTCTGGCGGTTTGCCCCAGAGCAGTTTTAATAGCCTGGGTTTCGGTTGGGTCGTTAGCGGCTGTGCTGGTACCGTGGGCGTTGATATAACTCACCTGTGCTGGGGTTAGCCCCGCATCTTTGAGGGCAAGGCGAATACAACGGGCTGCGCCCTCACCACCAGGAACCGGTGCCGTCATATGGTACGCATCACAGGTCATGCCGTAGCCGACAATTTCGGCGTATATGGTGGCTCCCCGGCTGAGGGCATGATCCAGTTCTTCCAGGATCAAAATGCCACAACCTTCCCCAATCACAAAACCATCCCGATCCCGATCAAAGGGGCGACTGGCCCGGCTTGGATCGTCATTACGGGTAGACAGAGCTCGAGCCGCAGCAAACCCTGCGACTCCTAAGGGCGTGACGGCTGCTTCCGTCCCTCCACAAATCATCGCCTGGGCATAGCCCGTTTGAATTAACCGGAAGGCATCGCCTATGGCATTGGAACCGGCTGCACAAGCCGTTACCGCACAGGTACTAGGTCCCTTGGCACCCGTATGAATAGCGGTCAAACCCGCTGCCATATTGGCAATCATCATGGGAATCATGAAGGGGCTACAGCGACTGGGGCCCCGGTTCAAGTAAACCTCCTGTTGATCTTCGAGAACCTTGAGTCCGCCCACTCCAGAGCCAATGCAGGTGCCTACCTGCTCGGCGTTAAGGTCGGTAATAGCCAGGCCAGAATGGGATAAAGCCCTTTGTCCAGCGATCACAGCGAACTGGGCAAAGCGATCCATGCGTTTCGCTTCTTTCTTATCAAGAAAGTCTTCGGGATTAAAACCCTTGACTTCCCCCGCAATTTGGGAGGCATGTTTGCTGGCGTCAAAGGCCTGAATTTTTTCGATGCCACTGCGTCCTGCCACCAACCCAGCCCAGTAGTCAGCCAGACTACTACCAATGGGGGTAATAGCATCCATGCCTGTGACAACAACGCGTTTAAAGTCAGGATTAGCCATAGCCAGGAAAATAGGTAATTGTCTGGTACAAAATTACCGATGGATCAGAAAGAATCTGGACCAACGGTGGAACTGGGTAGTGGAAAAGGATAGAAGCGGGGAAAAACTAGGATAATCCCTAGATCAATAGATCAATTAGTCAGCAGTCTTTTTCTGCTTATTGATAAAATCAACCGCATCCTGAACCGTCAGAATCTGCTCAGCAACATCGTCAGGAATTTCAATATCAAACTCTTCTTCTAATGCCATGACCAGTTCGACGGTGTCGAGGGAATCGGCCCCCAGATCATTAACAAAGCTAGATTCTGGGATAATTGAATCAACTTTCTCATCCTCTATAGAGAGTTGCTCAACTACGATTTTTTTAACTGTCGCAAAATCTACTGTGCTCATAGGTTCGCTGTACCTCATCACTTCCTGGGATTTTCTTCAAAACAAAAGCCCAAATCCCTGGAAAAGCAATTAAGGATAGCATTAATCCTATGCGCCAGGGTTATAGTAGCTTTATTTTGAGTATTTCTCCATACTATCGGAAAGCGTCCCCCTGAGGTTTAAAGGTATAGATATCATTCCTCAGGTTTATGCCCAGACCCTATTGACCTTGGCTCAACCCTGAACAGTAATTCTATTGGAAGGACTATGGCACTTGTCAGTCTGACCCAGGGACACTTACAACTTTTAGAGTTGTGTCCCCGACGTTTCCAGTACACTTACTTGGAAAAACTAATCGTACCCACAGATCCAGCTACCCTGCAAAGTCAGGAATGGGGTAATCGTTTTCATCGGGTTATGCAGCAGAGGCAACTGGGGCTGGAGATTGCCCCCCTTCTGGCCCAAGATCCAGACCTTCAGACTGCCGTTAATAGCTTACTCTCCATTGCGCCAGAACTTTTTCAAGGCCAGGACCCGGATCGGAGCTTGAGTGAACACCGGCGTGGTCTGATGTTTAACGGTTACAGCTTAACGGTTATCTACGACCTCTTGCTGATTGGTCCTACCCAGGTTCAGATTATTGACTGGAAGACCTATCAGCACCGCCCTACCCTGAAACAGCTTCGACAAAACTGGCAAACTCGGCTGTATTTCTATGTCCTTCGGGAAACTACTAGCCAGCCGCCAGAGGCCTTATCGATGACCTACTGGTTTGTGCCACCCCCCCAAGCGGGCAACGCAAAACCGGGCTACCTAACTATTCCTTACTCCGCTACCGACCATGACCGTACCCAGGCCGATCTATACCGACTCACTAATTATTTAACTACTTTGCTTAGCACCTCCCAGCCCCTGCCGCAGGTGGCAGAGGATCGGGGGCATTGTCGCCCCTGCCCCTTTGCGCCACGATGTCAACGCTATTCCCAAGAGGGCGGTAGTCTGGTTGAGGCCTTAGCCCTACCCCCTATTGAAGATATTCCCGAGATCGATGCTAGGGCTATGGCTACGGGGCAGGGGGCGGAGGCGGGCCAGAATGCCAACCCAGGCTCCGATTGGACTGATCAACCGGGTTTTCAGGGTTCTGACCAAAGCTATAATTCCCAACCCTGATATTGGAGGGCGATCGCCACCCTGCGTCTACATAGTATGCTAGATTTACTTAACTAACGGGCGATTAGCACAGTGGTAGCGCGCTTCCTTCACACGGAAGAGGTCACTGGTTCGAAACCAGTATCGCCCATGCGCAGTGGTAACGAATGGTTTCCCCAACTCCTCCTGAGTTCCTTGACGAATACGATGTGGTGGTGGTAGGCGGGGGGCACGCTGGCTGTGAGGCGGCCCTGGCCAGTGCTCGCTTGGGCTGCCGCACCCTGATGATTACCCTCAACCTGGACAAAATTGCCTGGCAACCTTGTAATCCGGCGGTGGGTGGCCCGGCCAAGTCCCAGTTGACCCACGAGGTAGATGCCCTGGGGGGAGAAATGGGCAAGGTCACCGATCGCACCTACCTGCAGAAGCGCTTGCTGAACAATTCCCGAGGACCGGCGGTGTGGGCTTTGCGGGCCCAGACCGATAAGCGGGAGTATGCGGCGGTGATGAAGACGATTGTGGAGAACCAGGAAAATTTGGTGATCCGCGAAGGGATGGTTACCGATCTCCTGGTGGGGGCCAACGACCAGGTGGTGGGGGTCAAGACCTACTTTGGGGTGGCCTTTCGTTGCCAGACGGTGATTCTGACCACCGGCACCTTTCTGGGGGGCACCATCTGGATTGGGGATCAATCAATGGCGGCTGGCCGGGCGGGAGAGTTCGCGGCCACCGGCCTGACCCATACCCTGAACCGGCTGGGGTTTGAAACTGGACGGTTGAAAACCGGTACTCCCGCCCGGGTAGATCGCCGTTCAATTAATTTTGACGACCTCGAACCCCAACCCGGCGATCGGGAAGTGCGCTGGTTTAGTTTTGACCCCGAGGTCTGGGTAGAGCGCCAGCAAATGCCCTGCCACCTGACCCGCACTACCGCCGCTACCCACCGGCTAATTCAGGAAAATCTCCACCTATCCCCGATTTACGGCGGCTGGGTAGATGCCAGGGGACCCCGCTATTGCCCCAGTATCGAAGACAAAATTGTACGCTTTGCCGATAAGGACAGCCACCAGATCTTTCTGGAACCGGAGGGCCGGGAAATTCCCGAAATCTACGTGCAGGGCTTTTCTACCGGCTTACCGGAAAAACTGCAACTGGCCATGCTGCGCACCCTACCCGGCTTAGAGCAGTGTGTCATGCTGCGGCCAGCCTATGCCGTGGAATACGACTATCTGCCAGCTACCCAGTGTTACCCTACCCTGATGACCAAACGGGTAGCCGGGCTTTTCTGCGCTGGCCAGATTAATGGCACCACGGGCTACGAAGAAGCGGCTGCCCAGGGACTGGTGGCAGGAATCAATGCCGCTCGCTTTGTGACCGCCCAAGAGATGCTGGTGCTGCCCCGGGAACAGAGCTACATCGGTACCCTGTTGGATGATCTCTGTACGAAGGACCTGCGGGAACCCTACCGCATGCTAACCTCCCGGTCCGAATACCGGCTACTGTTGCGATCGGACAATGCGGATCAACGCCTCACCCCCCTGGGTCGGGAGATTGGCCTGATTGACGATCGCCGTTGGCAGTTGTTTACCCACAAGTACCAACATATCGCCGCTGAAAAACAACGCCTGGAAACCACCCGTTTGAAGGAACAGGCCCCCTTGGGACAGCAAATTGCGGCCGATACCGGTGAGCGTATCAAGGGATCGATTACCCTGGCGGACCTGTTGCGCCGTCCTGGCTTCCACAGCGTTGATCTGGATCGCTACGGCCTGGGCAACCCTGACCTGAGTCGGGAAGAAAAGGAAGGGGTAGAAATCGATATTAAATATGCGGGCTACCTGAAGCGGCAACAGAACCAGATTGATCAGATCGCCAGGAATGCTAACCGCAAGCTGCCTCCAGGGATTGACTATACGGCGATCCCTACCCTATCTAAGGAGGCCCGGGAAAAACTCACCCAGGTCAGGCCCCTCACCATTGGTCAGGCTTCCCGTACTGGCGGGGTTAATCCCGCCGATGTGAATGCCTTACTGGTGTACCTGGAAATTCAGTCCCGCCAGGCGACCTTAGCCATGGCCCCGCCTTAAGCACCCAGGTTGCCCGGGGCGCGCTCCAGCCAGCCCCGCATTTTGCCCGGGTTGAGTAATCCGTGGGGATCAACGGCCCCTTTAAAGGCTACCTGGACCGGATTCACTTCCTTCATACCGCCATCTTCCAGGATGTAGGTATGGGGGTTGGCAATCAAGGCTCCCTGGACTTCGTGGTACTGGATAATGTCTTCTAAGCGTTCTGGCGTCGTATAACGCACAATCTGTAAACCGACTGGACGCACCCTACCCCCCATACGAACGTACTCAATATGCATTTGCACTTCATCGCCAAAGTGTTCATAGAAATGGCGAATCACCTCCTGGTCTGGGTCGTAGGCAAAGGCGGTTTGCAGATAGGTAAGGGTAGGATCGGCGCTACGAGCATGGAGGGTCGTATGGTTCCAGGTAAACTCGGCTAGCATTGTTCCCTTACTGGCCTCCTGGGCTGATTTACGGTAAGTGATGGTGCCTCCCAGTTCCTTGACCAGTTCCTCCAGAAGTTCCAGACTGGATTCGGCCACCATCAGCAGAACGGCGGCCCGTCCTTCTGGCAGGTAGGGCTTGAGGGCAACAAAGTAAGCGGGAATGGGCCAGGCAAAAACGCTAATCAGTTTCTTGATCAGCCCGTCTGATTCTCCGAGGACCTGACCAAATCGGGCTGCGGTGATGAAATCATCGAAGCTGACGATGATCTCGGCCCAGCTATAGGCCGGGGCCAAGGGCACTTCCAGGGCGGTAATAATGCCGTTGGTACCATAGGCGTGGTTAACCTGCTGTACCTGATCTCCCCGCAGCTCCAGGATCCGGGGGGAGTCCTCCAGGGTAACCACCCGCAGGGCCTGGAGATTACCGCGATCGCGCAGTTGACCGTAGGTAATGGAGCCAATTCCCCCGCTGCCACCGGCAATAAATCCCCCAATGGTGGCGGTACGGTAGGTGGAAGGATACATCCTCAGTTCCCACCCCGACTCCCGGGTGACCCGATCAATGGCGGCCAATCGCGCCCCTGCCTCCAGGCAGGCCACACCGGGCCTGACCCACTTGACCTGGTTGAGCTTACTCAAATCCAGCACCACCCCGCCCGCCAAGGGAATGCACTGACCATAGTTACCCGTACCGGCTCCCCGCACCGTAACTGGTACCCGGGCTTCAACGCAGACCCTGGCCACGGTCAATACTTCCATTTCCGTAGCCGGTCGCACCACCAGGTCCCCGACCCGATCCCCCAACTGGGCCTGCAGGATAGGGCTGAAATGGTAAAAATCCTTCGAGAGTTTTTCTACCTGGTTGGGATCACGAATCACCTCGATATCCCCCAGGGCCTGCGCCAGGGCATCCCAGTTAATCGGAGTTGGGGAGGATGAACCGGTCATAAACACCTCAAAGACAATACTGTTCAGGTAGGAGATACCTTAGTTTAGAGTGTTTTTATTAGTGGTGGCCCTGACTACCATTCGGGTGAAGGATGGGGCAGCAATCTTCATTCCCCAGTTTCCGCCGCTGCCTTTGCCGCCAGTACCCGCTCTACGGCCGCCAGAATCTCAGCCTGGCCCCACCCCTGGTAAAGGGTAGAGGCAATGGCACAGGCTCCTGCCCCTACTCCCTCCTTGACAAATCCCTGTTCATAACTTTGCAGGGCCTTAAACCGGGAAGCCTGGAAGGAAAGCTGGGTTGCCATTAAACAGGACTGGGTAAGCTGGGCCAGTCCCACCGTATCCCCGGTGGGATCCTCTGCAACCCAACGGGTGGTACCCACCACCACCTGTTCGGGCTGCCAGCCATAGTCCTCTGTCGCCGCCAGTCTTTGCATCAGGGCATGGACCGCCAGCATTTGGGTTCCTCCCGCCAGCATCACCGGTTTGGTACGGCTGGCGGCCAGGGCCATCCCCGCTACCACCGGCTGCATGGGATCCCCGATCGCCCCTACCCACTCCAGGGGGTGACGTCCGGGGTGGGACTGGGGCCATCCCGCCCTGGCCAGCCCCTGAAAAACCACCTGGCGCTTTTGGGCGTGGTTACAAACCGGGTGACTACTGTTCACCCGATCCAGGGCATCAATGCCCAGAGCGCTGAGTAGGGCCAGGGCTGTGGTGGTGCCCCCCACCACACATTCGGCCAGAATTAAATAGCCCACTGGCTCAGCCGCGAGCTGTTCTCCCCAGGCTAGACCGGCTTGCCAGAGCTGGTATACCTGCTCCAGGGGTAAGGCCTGCCCTGTGCTTAAGCATTGGGCAGGCATCGTTCCCAGGGTAAGGTGATTAACCGGCGGCGGCTGGCGTAGACCGGCGTTAATCACCCGTAGCGGAATCTGTTGTTCGCTAATCACCGCCCGGGAAATCAGGGCGGGGGAGGCCCCTGCCTGGAGTGGCGGTAGGGGGAATTGGGGCTGGGCTGTGGGGCCGTTGACCATAAACTCGGCGTCGGCTAAGGCGGTATAGGCGCGATCGCTAGCAGTCGCCCCTGCCGCTGAAATTCCCGGAATCAAGGCGGTGGCGGTAAACCCCAAGGTCAGGATTAACAATGGCGATTGCCCCTTAACCTGCTGCTGCCAGTGCTGTCCCTGGCGGGATTGGGTATAGACAGCTACCATGGTGCTGGCCACAGCCCTTACTCCTCCAGCAAACTCTGGACCCAGTCGGGGGGGGCGGGCAAACGGGTACCCAGGCGTTCTAGCAAGAGCCAGGCAGCTAGATGCACTGTGAACAGGTACACAACATTACTGACCAGCACCATGACCAGGGCCAAAACCTGAACCGCCTGGAGGCTAGTCTGGCTCAGCACCCCTATATTCAAAACTCCCCAACTGATCAGCTTATCTAGCCCCCAGTTGAGAATCTGGGTGACCTGGGTGGTCAGATACACCCACAGGTCTTCCCCAACCAAAATCGACATCAGCCAGAGCCGAAAGAAAAAGCCCAGGGACCCAATCAGAGAACCGATAAAAATAGAGGTATACCAGCTGGCTCCCCTGACCCAGTTGAAACCTAGCTGCACCCCCAACAGGGCGTAGGGAATCAAAAAGAGCAGGCTGCGGGGTGGCCCCATGAGCACCGCCAGTAACAGCCCCGTCACCAAGGCTGACATCCAGGCCGCTCGGGCTCCCCAGCGCAGGTAGACTAGGGCCACGGGTAAGGGAAATAGGATCCGTAGAATTGGACCAGGCGGAAAGTAGGTATTGACCAACCAGATCAGGGCTGCGGTACTGGCCAAAAAGGCCGTTTCCACCATCACCAGGGGTCCCACTTTATGCCAATGGGCTTGGTTCTCAGGGGTCTGATTTAATCTCGATGAGCTGGTGGCCACCTGGTCAAGATAGGTTTCTAGTTGATCAAAGTCGGCTCCACCATAGTTGTCAGAAGCCCCCGATCCAGCCGCAGCCGGGTCCGGTTCAGAATCGCCAGGGGGTTTGAATTGAGGTTCGGTCATGGTGCTCCTAAGCCAGTAGTTGCTCAAGGGCATTAGGCTGGGGAATCACCATGGCTTCTTTATCGCGGGTGATCAGGCCTTTTTTTTCTAGCTTAGTCAGCACCCGGGTGACCGTTTCCCTGGCCAGACCGCTGAGGCTACTCAGTTCCCGATGGGATAGGTTAGGCAGCTCGAGACCCTCAGCTCCGCTTTCACCTTGCCCATCGGCTAGAAATAAAAGCACATCTATGACCCGGGAGGTACTATCAGATTCCCGTAGGCGCAGGCGTCGGTTTACCTGGCGCAGGCGTCGAGCCATTAGCTGAGATAGGCGAATTCCAGCCAGGGGACAGGTTTGCAGCAGGTATACAAAGTCCGCCGCCGGTATGCTGCCAATAACCGTGGGCACTAGGGTAATCACATCGGTAGACCGGGGGATTTCCTCCAGGGGAGCCATTTCACCAAAGAGTTCACCTCGACCCAGGATATTCAGGGTAACCTCCTTGCCATCCAGGTTATAGGTACGGATTTTGACCCAGCCGTCCAGAATAAAGTAGACTGAGCTACCCCAGTCGTTTTCTAGCAAAATTACCTGGTTAGCAGGATGACTGCGGGATACGACCTGGCCGGTGGCCTGGACTATGGCATTTTCGGGTAAATCTCTGAACAGGAAAGATTCCCGAATCTGGCTTAAATCTACCTGAGGGTTGCGTTGACTGTAATGGGGATCCACTATCAATTTCTCCGTGGCTGAAGAGCCTGTTCCGATCAGCAGTAAGGGAATGGAAGTAACCAGAAAGCACCATACTACCCCCTACCGTTGTAGGTTACTACCTTGGCCCCTAACCCAGGATAGCAAGGGGCTTACTCCTTATCTAGATTTTTGGGATGAGGCGGTCCTAGCGCAGAGCCCCCAGGGAGTTTTTCCAGCTGATCTCCTTACTGAGCACAGTCAGAGCCTTGTGATCGGAGCCATGGAACTGGTTACTCTCCACCAGCTCGGCCAGTACCTGTTGGGCTAGCTGGCTGGCAAATAGACCGCCTGCCCGTAATAGGTGGCTATAGTAACTGAATTGGGATCGGCCATCCTGGGTTTGATGAAAGCGATAGACCTGATCGGCGGGCATTTTATAGACTGGCGTATTGGCGGGAACAACTACCCTGGGAACGCCATGGATGCCGTAGCGATCGCCGTCAGACTGGCCTAACACCCCCACCAGCACCACCCCTAATAACGTTCGGGTTTCCTGAATCAGATCGGGGGTAAACAGGGGATCGGGCTCACTGGACAAACGGGGGCCATTGTTCAGAAACAGGGGATTGAATAACTGGGAGTTGTAAACTAACCCCACCGCCCAGTGCCGACTCTCGTTATCAAAGCTGACAAACTGACCAAAACCGCAGTCCTCAGGGCAGGGAGGGCTGGTCACATCCTGTCGGTCATCCACCTGCACCACATAGTCACAGTGGGAATTGGACTTAACCACCTTGCCAATGCGGCACCGATCAGCCTGGGAAAATAAGTCCATCGATAGTAGTCCAAAACTATACTCAGGGGAGATGGGAAAGGCCCTGGGGAGAATCTTTGTCCGGTCCTGGCCCTGGGGCTAACTAAAGCTACCCCGTTCCCCAACTTCTGCGGGAACACGGGTACTATCTTAACGCGAATTCGTCACCGGGCAAGGGGACGGGGCTGTTGACATAGCTGTGGCCAGAACCCTGGGGATCGGGTGGATCGGTGCAAGCTCGGCCTTTCCGATCGCTTCCGCCCCCTTGCCACGTCCACTCCCCCCAGGTCAGAACTATGATTAATGTTGGCTTAGTTGGCACTGGTTTTGTAGCCCATCAACGGGCCCGGGCTCTGGTAGGAAATCGGCGGGGCCAACTACTGGCGGTAGCCGGGCATGACTGGGATGCGACCCAGGTGTTTGCCGCCACCTATGGCGCTATTGCCTGCCCCACCTGGCAGGATTTGCTCAACCATCCCGCCCTTGATTTGGTGATGGTCTGCCATATTAATGCGGACCATGGGGCGGTCGCGATCGCCGCCCTGGAGGCTAATCAGCATGTGGTGGTGGAGTATCCCCTGGCCCTCAACCTGGCGGAGGCGGAGCAAATTTTGACGTTAGCCCGGTCTAAGGGGCTCTGCCTGCATGTTGAGCATATTGAACTGCTAGGGCCTGCCCACCAAGCCCTACAGCAGCACATTGGGGCGATCGGCCAGCCCATCTATGGGCGTTACCTGACCTGTAAGCCCAAACACCCAGCACCGGCATCCTGGACCTATAGCCCCGATTTGTTTGGCTTTCCCCTGGTCGGTGCCCTATCCCGAATTCACCGTCTGGTCCATAGTTTTGGTCCAGTCGAGCGGGTCTATTGCCAGAACCACTACGACAATCTGCACCCCACAGAGTCGGGCTGGAATTACTACAGCGCCTGTGTATGCACCGCCCAACTGACCTTTACCTCTGGTTTGCTGGCGGAGGTGACCTACGCCAAAGGCCAAATAGGATGGCTAGAACAACGCCGTTTTGAGGTCCTGGGTAGGCAAGGCCAGATTCTATTGGAGGGTGACCAGGGTCGTCTGATCACCCAAGCCGCTGCTCCCTGTGCGATCGCCCTGGGTAGTCGCCGAGGGCTATTGGCAAGGGATACGGAGAATGTTTTAGATCACCTGACCACCGGTAGCCCCCTCTACTGTCAGGCTGAAGAGAGTCTCTATAGCCTCAGGGTAGCTAACGCCGCTCAACGGTCGGCGACTACGGGCCAGGCCATTGGCCTGCCTGCTGTCTGAGGCCACCACTGGGCTTTTTCTCTCCAGAGTCCTGGCCACCTTTGCCCGGGCGGAGGCGAGGCAGAAGGCTGCCCCCGCCCTTCCACCTACCCTTTAACCCTGCCCTAGGGTTTTTGACCAAATTTATCCTGGGCAAAACTAAAAAACAATGTTAAATTAGTTAACAGATTGTTGATTTTAATTACCAACTATCCATTAAGGAGTTATCCATCATGGAAACCAAAGAAAGAAAGTTTGGCTTTGTGGCCTTCGCTGAAACCTGGAATGGTCGTCTGGCTATGTTAGGTTTTGTTATTGGTGTAGCTACCGAACTGCTGACTGGTCAGGGTATTCTTTCTCAGATTGGATTGATGTAGTTTTGCGGCTAGCTTGGTCGGCTGGCGCAGACTAAGCTAGCCCGATTATCCATAATGTCTGAGGTAGGACCGCTAGCGGTCCTATTTTTATGGGTTGATGGAGCTGCGGCCAGAACCCTTAGGTCCCGATGGATGGTTGCTTTCATGGCTGGTAACAGGGGACAGGCCTGTCAGTGAGGAGCCCTGGAAAAGTTAACCCTAGGGGGGCTGGCCGAGGGGATAACTTGCAAGTAGGCCACAGTCGATTCCCACTGCACCGTCTGTCCCCCTAGCTGGCCTAGGGTTTGAGTCCGAATTTCCGCCACTTCCTGCGGGCTTAGGTGCTGGGCCAGGTAGTCGCCGTAGCTGGGTTGCTGCTGGCCAGGACTGAACCAGCGCTGCCCCAGGGCCGGTGAGATGTAGAGGCTGGTAGCCACCCTCTCTTGCCTGAACATTACTTTGAAATTGGCCTGTTCCAGGAGGTCCACCAGGGTTTGGATGTGCCAGTTGAAGCGGCGATCGCTGGGGTTTTCTAGCAGTTTGACCTCGGCCCTTTGCCAACGTTCCAGCAGATCAGGACTGAGGGCCGCCCCCTTGATCAGGGCAGAAATGCGCTGGCTCTCCCGGGGAATGGCTTCCGCCAGTAGGGCCACTCCCCCCACCGCCAGTAGGGACTGTAGGCTAGGGGCGAAATTATGGCGGTTGATCACCTGGCTAAAAACATTGCGTCCGATCAGGCGGTCAAAGGTGAGGCCCCCGATCTCCGCCGGTTGATCCTCCAGGCTGCCGGGCAACAGGATAGGTCGGTCTAGTTCGGGCAATGGGGCCGTCTGTTGGGCCAGAGTGACCTGGTCCTGGGGATCGGCCACCAGGGCATAGACACCTCCCTCCGGTACCCGCCGTAGGGCCTCCCAGGTGAGGAGGCCAGTACGGGCGTTGAGGTCCAGGATGCGGTGGTGACGCTGGGGCGGAGCCAGGGCAAAGAGACGATCCCGCAGGGCCGCCAGATCCTCCCCCGCCTGGCTGAGGCTGCGCTGTAACCAGCGATCGCGCTCCGGCTCGGTGGGGCCAGCGGTGAGGGCCTCGACAAAGGGGCTATCGATCTCCACCAGGGCCGCCAGTTGGGCCTCCCGACGTTGGGCCACCGGGGTCTGGAGCTGGCCTTCGTAGCCCTGGCTAGAGGGCTGGTAAAACACCTGGCCCTGCAGGCTAGGGGGCAGGTATTGCTGCTCCACCCAGTGGTCCCGGTAGGCATGGGGATAGCGGTAGCCCTGACCATGACCCAGGCTAGTTTTATCACGGCTGGCATCCCGCAGGGGGGCTGGCACCTCCCCCTCCCGCTGCTGTTCCACCGCCGCCAGGGCATCGAAGAAGCCCATGGTGCTGTTGGACTTAGGGGCGGTGGCCAGGTAGAGGGTGGCCTGGGCCAGGGGATAGCGTCCCTCCGGCAGGCCCACCCGGTCAAAGGCGTTGGCACAGCTGGTGACCACGGTGATCGCCTGGGGGTCCGCCAGGCCAATGTCTTCGCTGGCTAAAATCACCAGCCGTCGGAAGATAAACCGGGGATCTTCCCCGGCGTAGATCATGCGGGCCAGCCAGTAGAGGGCGGCGTCGGGGTCGGAACCTCGCACACTTTTGATAAAGGCGCTGATGGTATCGAAGTGGGCATCCCCCTCCTTGTCGTAGAGCACCGCCCGCCGTTGGATAGATTCCTCCGCCACCGCCAGGGTCAGGACCAGGGTGCCGTCGGCCTGGGGGGGCGTGGTTTCCACCGCCAGTTCCAGGGCGTTGAGCAGGGCCCGGGCATCCCCATTGGCGACGTTGACCAGGTGTTCAAGGGCGGCGAGCTCCACCTGGATGGGGCGATCGCCGTAGCCCCGGTCCCGATCCGCCAGAGCTTGTTCAGCAATGTGGTGCAGATCCTCTGCCTCCAGGGGCTTAAGTTGAAACAGGCGGGAGCGGCTGACCAGGGCCTGGTTGACTTCAAAGTAGGGGTTTTCGGTGGTGGCTCCAATCAAAATCACCGTGCCATTTTCTACCCAGGGTAGCAGGGCGTCCTGCTGGGCCTTATTAAAACGGTGCACCTCATCTATAAACAGGATGGTGCGTTGTCCCTGCTGGCCCCGTTGTTCCTGGGCGGTGGCGATCGCCTGGCGCAGGTCCTTCACCCCCGCCAACACCGCATTTAGGGCGATGAAGTGGGCGCGGGTGGTGTTGGCAATAATCTGGGCCAGGGTGGTTTTGCCCGTACCGGGGGGACCATAGAAAATCAACGAGGACAACTGGTCCGCCTGGATCGCCCGCCTGAGTAACCGCCCCGGTCCCACCACCCGGTCCTGGCCAATGAACTCCGCCAGGCTGCGGGGCCGCATCCGGGCGGCCAGGGGAGCCTCCCGGTCGATCTGCAACTGGCGATGGTGATCAAATAAATCCATAGGTTTCACCAGAGGCGGTGTCAGGGGCATGGCCCCTTGGTAGACTGATAAAGCTTTCTACCGTTAGCCCTCCTGGGCAGGGGGGCGGGGGCGATCGCAGGAGTTATCTATATTTCCAATTCTATGGCGACCTTTTTACTCGAAGTGGGCACCGAGGAGCTGCCGGCCAGCTTTGTACCTGAGGCCCTGGCCCAATGGCAAACCCGGGTAAGGGCAGACCTGCAGGTCCAGGCCCTGGAACCCAGTGTTCTGCACCTCTATGGTACGCCCCGGCGGCTGGCTCTGGTACTGGAGGGTCTGCCCGATCGCCAACCCGATCGCACCGAGGCGGTGAAGGGGCCATCTGCCCAGGTGGCCTTTAAGGAGGGCAAGCCCACCGCTGCCGCCACCGGCTTTGCCCGTTCCCGGGGGGTGGGGGTAGAGGCCCTGGAAATTCGGGACACCGACAAGGGGGCCTTTGTCTTTGTCACCCAAACCCTGCCGGGCCGGGCCCTGGCCCAGGTGTTACAGGAACTGGTGCCCGGATGGATCACGGGATTAGAGGGCAAGCGGTTTATGCGCTGGGGAGATGGGGACCTGCGCTTTCCCCGCCCGATTCGCTGGCTGGTGGCCCTGCTGGAGGACCAGGTGCTGCCCCTAGAGTTGGAGAATGGTTCGGAAACCTGCCGCAGCGATCGCACCTCCCAGGGGCATCGGGTACTGGCCCCCGGTCCCCTCGTCCTGCACCATGCCCAGGACTACGCCGAGACCCTGCGGGCCGCCCAGGTGGAGGTGGATCCTAACCGGCGGCGGCAGACCATTGCCCATCAGGTGGAAACCGCCGCCCACCAGCTTGGCGGCGAGGCCCTGATCGCCGCTGAGTTGTTGGAGGAGGTCACCCACCTGGTGGAGTGGCCCACGGCCGTGGTGGGCCAGTTCGAGGCCAGCTTTCTGGACCTACCTGCAGAGGTGGCGATTATGGAAATGGAAAGCCACCAGCGTTATTTTCCGGTGCGCCAGGCCGGTGCGGATCTGGAGTTAATGCCCTACTTTATTACCATTGCCAACGGTGACCCAGCCAAAAGCGCCCTGATTGCCGAGGGCAATGCCCGGGTGATCCGGGCCCGGTTGTCCGATGGCAAGTTCTTCTTTGATGCCGATCGCCGTCAATCCCTGGAGGAACTGGGGGCCAGGCTGGCAACGGTAACCTTTGAGGAGCGGCTGGGGTCGATGGCGGCCAAGGTGCAACGCCTGGGGGCGATCGCCGCCCATATCGCCCACCAACTACACCTGGAGGAACCGGCCCAGGACCTGATCCAGCGGGCCGCCCAACTCTGCAAGGCGGACCTGGTGTCCCAGATGGTGGGGGAATTTCCCGAACTGCAGGGGGTGATGGGGCAACACTACGCCCGCCACAGCGGCGAACCGGAGGCGGTGGCGGTGGCCATCGCCGAGCATTACCTGCCCCGGGGAGCCCAGGATGCCCTGCCCCAGAGCTTGACGGGCCAGGTGGTGGGGTTGGCGGACCGGCTCGATACCCTGGTGGGCATTTTTAGCCTGGGGGAACTGCCCAGCGGGTCCTCCGACCCCTTTGCCCTGCGCCGGGCGGCCAATGCTATGGTTAGCATTATCTGGGCGGCGGGGTTGCCCCTGAATCTGGCGGAGTTAGTGACTAAGGCGGTAGGGGACTATGGCCGGGATCCCACTCTCCAGGTGGAGAATACCTCCCAACTAGTTAACCAACTGCAGGAGTTTTTCCGTCAGCGGGTACAAACCCTGCTACAGGACGATCAGGGGGTAGACTACGACCTGGTGAATGCGGTGCTGGGGGAGGCTAGCAGCCCCTACGGTCAGCGCCTGTTACAGGACCTGCTGGATACCCGCGTCCGGGCCCGCTTCCTCCAGGAAATTCGGGGGGATGGACGGTTGCAGGCGATCTACCCCACCGTCAATCGGGCTACCCGGTTGGCGGCCCAGGGCACTTTAGCTATGGATGTACTGGACCCGACTGGCTGGGTAGACGCCCGATGGTTTGAATCCCCCACCGAACCTGCCTTTCTGCAGGCGTTGGAGCAACTCCTACCCCAAACCCAGGCGGCCCGGGCCAGGGGCGACTACAACCAACTGGTGGCCGGCCTAACCCAGGTAGCGCCGGTAGTTAGTGCCTTCTTTGATGGCCCCGACAGTGTGCTGGTGATGGCCACCGATCCCCAGGTGCGCCAGAACCGTCTCAACCTGCTGGGGCTACTGCGTAACCATGCCCTGGTGTTGGCGGACTTTGGGGCGATCGTGAAGGAGTAGGCCAGCGATGCAATCTGCCCATGTAATTGGTTTGGGAAAATCGGGTAAGGCGGCGGCGTGCCTGTTGTGCCAGCGGGGCTGGTCCGTGGTGCTCAGCGATCGCAACCCCACCCCACCCCCCGCCGCCCTGGTGGCCGAACTGGCGACGGCGGGAGTTGAAGTCCGGTTGGGCCACAGTTTTAGCGCCCATGACGCGGCCGACCTGGTGGTGGTGAGCCCCGGCGTACCCTGGGACCTGCCCGCCCTGGTAGCGGCCCGAGCCGCCGGTATCTCGGTGGTTGGCGAAATGGAACTGGCCTGGCGGCTGCTGCCCCCCCGCCCCTGGGTGGCGATTACCGGCACCAACGGCAAAACCACCACCACCGCCCTGACCGCGGCCATTTTCCAGGCGGCGGGCCTCCAGGCCCCGGCCTGTGGCAACATTGGCCATGCCGCCTGCGAACTGGCCCTGGAGAACTCTACCCCAGATTGGGTGGTGGCAGAGCTGAGTAGCTATCAGATTGAAGCCGCCCCCAGCCTCAGTCCCCACATTGGGGTGTGGACGACCCTCACCCCCGACCATTTGCAACGCCATAAAACCCTAGAAAACTATGCCCAAATTAAGGCTAGTTTGCTGCACCGATCGCAGCAGGTGGTGTTAAACGGCGATGATCCCTACCTGCGTCAGCATTTTTCCACCGCCTTTCCCCTGGTGCATTGGACCAGCGTGGGGGGACGGGGGGCGATTGGACCTTTGCAACCCAGTACCTACATTGAGGCGGGCTGGGTGAAATTCCAGGGGGAGGCGATTTTACCGGCTGCCTCCCTGGGGATGGCAGGGGACCACAACCAGCAGAATTTATTGATGGCGGTGACCGCCGCCTGTCTGGCGGGGATTGACCGGACCGCGATCGCCGAGGGGGTGGCTAACTTTCCCGGTGTTCCCCATCGGCTGGAGCGAATTTGCACCTGGCAGGGTATCGACTTTATCAATGATTCTAAGGCCACCAACTACGATGCTGCCGAGGTCGGGCTGAGATCGGTGACCGCCCCCGTCATCTTGATTGCCGGTGGTGAGCCCAAGCAGGGAGATGACGGTCCCTGGTTGGAACGCATCCAGGAAAGGGCCGCGGCTGTTTTGTTGATTGGCCAGGCTGCTCCCCAATTTGCCGAGCGCCTGGAGCTCGTGGGGTACAGCGCCGTGGAAAGGGTGGAAACCCTGGATCGGGCGGTGAGTCGGGCAACGGCCCTGGCTCCCACCCTGGGTGCCCGGGTGGTGTTGCTCTCCCCCGCCTGCGCCAGTTTTGATCAGTACCCCAATTTTGAAGCCCGGGGGGATCACTTTCGCCAGCTCTGCCAGGGGTTGTTGGCGGGTCGGTAAGGGGGCAGAATTGAGGTTTTTCAGGCAAAAGTACATATGTTTTTCTTTGGAATAGAGCATGAGGTCGCCTTCGTTAACCACCAGGGAAAGTTTGCTGATTTTAGTTGTACAAAGTTCCAAGATTTTCAACAAATAGTCGATCATTTACCTATTTATCCTGATGATTATCCCAACTTAAGAGTTGGCGATGCAGAAATCAAGAAGAAAAGATGGTATGTCGAAGGGTTTGAAAGATTAGATCTCGGAGGGAAAGTGATTGACTGCACCTCAAAGGGAATCGAAATTAGAACTACCATACATTCGACTATTCAAGGTGCAATCGATGAATTGAGTGCCAGTTTTTCCCTATTGCGTCAAGTAGCCCGTAGTCGAGGACTTTTTCCTGTTTTAATCAGCTTTAATCCCTACACCTGTAAATTTGAGCCACAGCCACCATTAAATGATTTTGAGCTACAGCAATTACAGGTATATCCTGATGATAAAACGGCCTATATCTATATGGTTTCCTACGGACCAGATCTAAATATTTCCGTGACAGATTTACCGATGGAAAAGGTAATTGATGTCGGCCAAAAACTCACATACTACAGTCCTTTTATTATTCCTTTCACCTATAGTTCGCCATTTTATAATGGTAATCTTTGGGATGGGCTCTCCATCAGAACCTTCATTAGGACTGGGAAAAGATCGGCCACCCTGGTATTTGTGGAAAAACAGGAACAATTGCTTAAAAGTACGCCCGCACTTACGAAAATCGCTCGCATCCCAGCTGAGATTGGCAGAATAGAATTTAAAGCCTGTGATAGTTGTGATGATTTCTCTATCTATGCGGGTCTAATGACATTATTAAAGGGGTTGATACTGGATAATACGTTATCCGGTAGAGCCATTATACCCGACGCAAAGTTACACCAGACTTCAGCAAAATTGGGATTTGATCATGGGGAAATTTTCACTATGGCTAGTAATATTTTACAAGCGGCTGAGAATGCCTTGATAAATGATTCGGAAAACCATGGTTCAGATATTCAGTTTTTAGATTCATTGAAGCAAATTTTACTACTTCGAAAAACTAAGTCCCATGACCTCATTGAGCTATGGAATAGGCTAGGTTCAATTGAGGAAACATTGAAGAAAACATACTGATATTTTTTCTTGAAGGTGGGGGCTCGTCGTGCCCTTGATGCCAGTCAAATCTACGATATGGCCATGGGAATAGCATTGACTTAAGGCTATCTAAGTGACTTCGCGTCCCCCAGCCCTGCTCCCAAATCTGGGAGCAGGGGAGTCGGAGGGAGAGTTCAGGAAACCGTGCTAGGGCAGGTTGAAACCATTGATTTCCCGTTGCCAGAGGATTTTACAGCATTCTGATCATTCTCGGCAGGTAGGCGTCTTAGCACCCCAAAACAGATTGTATCTTTCGCTTCAAGGTATCGGCGTTGAATGGCTTGACTATATAGTTATTAACGCCTGCTTGTTTGGCTGCAATTACATTTTCCGTTTTACTTTCGGCCGTCACCATAATAAATGGTATAGGATTCAGTTTGACATCTGCTCGAATTTCTTTTAATAGTTGTAATCCGGTCATGGGTTCCATGTCCCAGTCGGAAATCACCAAGTCATATTTCGACTCACGTAGTTTTTGCAGTGCGCTCATGCCATCCCCAGCTTCATCAACCTCTGTATGGCCAATTTGACTCAACAGATTGCGGATAATGCGACGCATAGTTGCGTAATCATCTACGACAAGTATTTTCATAATGCTTCCTTTTGAATGAGGTGAGTTGACTGATTGAATTTGCCGATAAATAATGCATAGACGGTTTATTAAACCGCCCAGCCAAGTACTTGTGTGTACTTAGTAGCCCCTTATGGGAGAAGGGCCTTCAACCTGAAAACCTGGCTTACACTACCCTCTCCCAAAGCGAGGGGTGCATCCTAATTTTGCAGCCCTCACCCAAAATCCCTCTCCCAGAGCGGGAGAGGGATTTTGAATCCGGTTTCCCTTCCCCCAAAAAGGGAGTGGGATGCTCTTAGAGCGGGAGAGGGTAGTGGGTGTTTTGTCAGTCCAATTAGGACTTACCTATAAACTAGTGTCGTTTTCTCCTTCACCAACGGGTTCTAGGCCAGTCATAATTAAGTTATGCTTCTGATCGTAATAAATCGGCTTTTCATTACGCAGTAGATCGACCAACATCATCATTTCCTGCGGAGTCTCAGTGTCAAATAGTTTGCCTGTTTGATCTGCAAATAGTATCCACAATTGGCCGTGGTTATCGGTTGCATTCCAAAGGGTTTTATAACCGATAACTTCGAGAAATGGTGACACTGGGGATAATACAATACCCTCTGCTATAGAAGGATCTGGTGTAGTATTCGTCATGATCTTCTCCTGAATTCAGGGTATCAATGCTTTACCGATAGTTAAGAACGAGAGGGATAATAACCCTGCAAGCAAATCACGTAGTTAATGCCGAGATAGGGTGGCATATTATTATGGGGGCGATTTCCACCGTCGACCGCAGTAGTAACCTTGCCGGTAGGTCCGTCGGATGCACCAGCGGCGACTAGATTACCAGGGTCACTAGCAGTGCCTAATTTTCCAGAGGTGGCAAGGGTAGATTGGCGGGCCGGCATCTCTGAGGTATTTAAGGTATGGGTTTCCGATCCACCTTGTGCGCCCAGCTCACGGAACGTCAAGTTAGGACCCTGACTGGCACCGATGGGAAATCGACCGCGTAGGTCTGGAAGGGCGAAGGTAGTGCGTCCATCGCCACCATAGGTGGTTCCAAGAATACTGAACAAGGCTGTATACTGAGCTATAGGTAGCAGTTGTCCATGGCAAAATGCCCAATCCCGAGGGGCAAAGTTACCTGCAAATAGGCGTATTTCGCCAAGAGTTCCTTCTTGCATTGTTAATACTCGTAAATTTCGAGACTAAGAGGACAGTTAAAAAGTTAGATAAGGTGATTTAAGCTACTTTGACCACAAAAATTTACCACGAGAGAATGCTAGGTTCTAAGAACACGGTCATCCGTACAAGTAGCTTTTAGTTCATGGTCAGGTAGAAACCTTAGGTAGATGACTTCAATCATAAATATCCCGCCCCTGGATCGTCTATGGATTCCAAGGGTTCTTTAAGTGTTCTTCATGTTTATAATGGTTTCCGCTCGAATGAAATATGAGCGTGATGTTCAGAGCTATAGACTGAGAAATTTTTGCTCAGTTAGTGTGTATCTCACACACTCAGAACTGCTATATTAACCACCCTAAAAGTATAAAAAATATTAATATTCTCATTTTTATTTAAATATTAAAGTAATAGCTAATGGCCCTGCTGTGGGGGTCGTTGCTGATTTCGGCGAAGTCGTGTCTCTGCGCTTCCTGCGACAGTTTTTTGACCTCTTCGGGCTCTAGCTCAACGTGTAAGGCGACCTGGGCTATAGATAGGACGCCGCCTTTCTCCATATCTCGTATCCTAGGGTTACTAACACAACTTCCTCTAATTGGGCAATGGTTTCAGCA
>JBMOHM010000016.1:0-47248 GCA_049317845.1 Nodosilinea sp.
CTGGACGAATTAACAGAGTTTAAACGGGATGTTCTGGAATTTTTGCGTCAGCCTTTGGAGGATGGCTATGTCAGTATTACTCGTACCCGTCAATCGGTGGTATTTCCAGCCCAATTTACCCTGGTAGCCAGCACCAATCCCTGCCCCTGTGGATTTTACGGTGACGCGGTCCAGCCCTGCACCTGTAGCCCCCGCAGTCGGGAGAGTTACTGGTCCCGGCTTTCTGGCCCGCTCATGGATCGCATCGATCTACAGGTGGTGGTCAGTCGTATCAAACCTGAGGAAATTACCCAACACCAGTCCGGCGAAGACTCGGCAGCGGTGCGCCAGCGGGTACAACGAGCTCGCCAACAGGCCCAGGATCGCTTTAACCAGGAGGCCCGACTGCAATGTAATGCAGATATGCAAAGTCGCCACCTGAAACAGTGGTGCCCGTTGAATGATGGCAGTCGTATGCTGTTGGAGGGGGCCGTACGGAAATTAGGTCTGTCAGCCCGAGCCACCGATCGCATCCTCAAGGTGAGTCGTACAATTGCCGACCTGGATGGCCAGGCACAGCTGCAAACTCACCATATCGCCGAAGCCATTCAGTACCGTACCCTCGATCGCATGGCGTGAAGGAGGACCACAGCCTGGGGGATCTTGGGCGGAAATCAACAAAGCCGGATGATTGCCGCGATCCCTATGGCCGTAGTCCAGTGGAACGAGGCGGCGGCAAGCCAGGATACCGATTCAGCCCTGGCTGCCACCGATCCAGTCGGTCCTCAGGGTTCTGGCCAAAGCGATATGATTAAGAGCGGACATTAACCCTAACCCTCTAGTGCCCTTGAGGATACGTTGTGACATCAGGCCTGACTAATCTACTGGCATTACCCCTGGGATTATTTTCCCTGATCTTCAATCTGGGCCCCTTTCGCCCCCTCCAGCCCTCGGGTTTAGAGGGCAAGGATCTGGCGGTGCAATGGCGATCGCCCTGGGTGATGCGACTCACCCCCGATCCAGACGTCAACGCCATGGTCACCAACTATCTCAAGGTTCTAGAAGAGCATGGCCTACCTCCAGATAAACAGGGAGTTTGGATCCAGTCTGACCATAGTGCGGTGGTAGAACATCAGGGCACTGTCCCCCTACCGGCAGCCTCCCTGACCAAACTTACCACCACCCTGGCAGCCCTCAAAACCTGGCCCGTGGATCACCGCTTCGATACCCTGGTGGGTATTACCGGCCCCCTTAAAGATGGGGTCGTCAACGGAGATTTGGTTGTCCAGGGAGGGGGCGATCCCCTCTTTATCTGGGAAGAAGGTATGGTTCTAGCCAATCACCTGCAAGCCTCAGGTATTCAGCGAGTCAAGGGGGGCTTACTGGTCATTGGCCCTTTCACCATGAACTTTGAAGAAGAGCCCCAAACCTCCGCCAGGGACCTATATCGAGTTATGAGAGCGGTCACCTGGCCCCGATCAGCCTGGCGCGCCTACGCTAACCTGCCTCCGGGTACTGCCCAACCCCATGTAGTGATTCAAGGTTCGGTACGGACCCTGGCTGCTGCCGATGGCCAACTATCCCCCACCTGGCTGGTACGACACCGGTCCCTGCCCCTGATTGGGATCCTTAAAGCCATGAATATCTATAGCAACAATAGTATGGCCCAGGGGGTTACGGATCTGGCGGGGGGAGCCCCTAGGGTAGCCGCCACCGCTGCCGCCGCCGCCAGTCTACCGGATGGAGAGATTAGCCTGGTCAACGGGTCTGGTCTGGGCCTGGAGAACCGCCTCTCACCCCGGGCTGTGGTAGCTCTATCCCTGGCCCTGGAAAAACAACTTGCCCAGGATGGCTATACCATCGGTGATGTACTCCCCGTAGCCGGACAGGATCGGGGTACCCTGAACCATCGCTATATTCCAACCAGTGCGGCGGTCAAAACCGGCACCCTGGACCAGGTCAGCGCTCTGGCTGGGCTATTGCCCACCGCCAGGGGACCGGTGTGGTTTGCCATTATCAATCGGGGCTGGGCGATCCCCTATTTGCGTACTCAGCAGGATAACCTGCTGCAGGCTCTCCAGAGTCATTGGGGAGCCGGAGTCCTACCTGCGCCCCTGACTTCTAAGGTAGAAATGCAGACGGGAGACTTTCGCTACGGTGATCCCCGCCGCAATCAGGCTCCTTAGAGGTTGTTTGAAAAGCTAAAGAGAGTGACAAACTATACCCATGGAGTAGGATACTATCCTCAGAATTCAGTATTTTTGCGGCCCCCTGGCGGCGAACTATACCTGGGACAACCCTTTGCAAATCACCTCTTAGCCTGGTCCTGAGTCCTATTTTTCCTTAGCCTCCTGAACTGCCCCTATGAGCCTTTTATTTCTGAGCAACGGCCATGGAGAAGACCTCAACAGCAGCCTGATCATCCAGGCGCTGCAAGAACAGCGGCCCGATATCCCCATTGCAGCCTTACCCCTGGTGGGGGAGGGAGACGCCTACCAGCGCCTGGCTGTGGAGATAATTGGCCCCACCCAGGCCCTGCCGTCAGGGGGTATGGTCTATACCCATCCCCTAAACTGGGTTAGGGATCTGCTGAGTGGGTTAGTGGGTCTGACCTACAGACAACTGGCGGCACTCCGACGCTATCGCCAGACTACGGACCTGGTCATGGCGGTGGGGGATATTGTGCCGATTTTCTTCGCCCACCTGGTTAACCGTCCCTACGCAGCTTTCCTGGTTTCTACCTCCAGCTATTACGAAGGACAATTGCGTTTACCCTGGCTCACCCGCTATTGCCTGAATCACCCTCGCTGTGTCACGGTTTTTACCCGCGATCGCTTCAGTTGCGAAGATCTACACCGACAGGGCATGGCCAAAGCCCAATTTGCCGGTTATCCGATTATGGATGCCCTCCAGCTCAGTCAGCGTAATCTGGATCTGGACCCCCGCCAAAGGATGGTGGCGATCCTACCCGGTAGCCGGGTTCCAGAAGCCCTCCGCAACCTAAGTCTGCAACTTCAAGTCTGTGAAGCGGTTGCCCGCTTAGAACCGATGCAGTTTCGAGCTGCCCTGGTGGGAGCCATTACCGCCGATCAGCTGCGGGCCATGGCCGCCGATGCGGGGTGGGACTATGGGCCAGATGGTCGGTTAAGTAAGTCCCTGGGATCCCAGTTAGTGGTAGTTCAGGGGTACTGGGGTGCCTTTGCCGATATTATTCATCACTGCGATATTGCCCTGGGGATGGCTGGCACAGCGGTGGAACAGGCGGTCGGCCTGGGTAAACCCGTAGTCCAAATAGCTGGCCAGGGACCCCAGTTTACCTATCGCTTCGCCGAAGCCCAAATGCGCCTATTAGGGGATTCGGTCACCACCATCGGGCAGCCCTACGGGAAGGTTGGGGCGCAGGACATTGGGGCGATCGCCACCACCCTGGTGGCTAAAGTCCAGGATCAGGGCTATCGCCAGCGCTGCCTGGCCAATGGTCTGGAACGGGTCGGGGAACCCGGAGGATCGCGGGGGATCGCGACCGGCTTAAGCCGTTATTTTCCATCCCCTAGGGCTTGAGGGAAGGCAGGGGACCGGGCTGACCATGCCAATGCTGGAGCGCCAGGGCAATGGATCGGGCCGCACCGGGGGATCCCATGCGATCAGAACCATTGGCGGCGATCGCCTGGAGTCGGGCACTATCCCCCAGACATTGCTGCAGAGCTAACCCCAGGTCCAGGGGTTGGCCCACCACCGTCAGCGACTCCCCCAGCAGGCGCTGCTGAATGGCGGCAAAGGCTGGGGTAAATTGAGGTCCCTTACCGGGCAGGGTAAAGACCGGTTTTCCCAAACCCACCGCCTGCTCGGTGGCGGTGCCCGCCGTAGCAATGACGGCGTCCGCCAGGTGCAAACTCTCGGCAAAGGCATTCTGGGTCAGCCACAGCTGATGACGGCCCTGGCGAAAGCCAGGATAGGGACCGGGTTGGGGTTGCCAGCCCGCCTCCAACAGGGATTCCTTGAAAACCGCCAGATTTAGGGCAGGGGCGATCGCCGCCAGTAACCGCAACTGGCGATGGGCAAAGACCTGCTGCACACTGACCAAACTTGCCAGTATCCGTTGCCAGTTGTCAAAGGCTTCGGGAGCGCGGGATCCTGGCACCAGAGCCAGGGTCAGGGATGGGAAGAAATCGGCGAAAGTGGCGGTAAGGGTAGCCAGGGTATCAGGGTTGACCCCTAACCCATCCATCATCGGGTTACCCACATAGCTAGCTGGCACTCCTAGCGTTTGTAGCGTGTCAGCGGTGCGTTGATCCCGCACAAACACCTGCTGGCAACGGGAATGTCCCATGAGCCAGCGTTCCCAGGGAAAATAGACCGATCCCAACCACCCCGGCAGCCCATCAGCCCCCGCCGGGGTGGGCTGGGCCAGCTGATATTGGGACTTAGCCGTACCCAGAAAGACATACTCCGCCCCACTGGCCCAGGCCAGAGCCAGGGGCACCACATCACCAACGGCAAAAATTTTACCGCCCTCCCTGGCCCAGCTACGGATAGTACGCCATTGATCGAGGGTGAGGCCGATTAAGCCTTCCCGCAGGTCGCCCCAGACCTGTCGCCCATCCATGTAGATAAACCCCCCGGAGGGCATGGATCGGGTTGGCCCTAGTCGGGTAATACCAGCTCGATCGTAAACTCCACCTTCCCCCACCATGGGCAAGGCCCTTAGGGTAGGAGCCTGGGGTAACTGCCTGAGTTCCTTTAAGATCCGCACCGCAATGGCATCTTCTCCATGACCATTGCTGAGGCAGAGTAGGTTCATAGGGGCTCTTCGCTGGATATGCTTTTAACCTAGCAGATTTAGGCAGCATGGCTGCGCCACCCTGGTACGGTTAGCCTTGCCACTAACCACTACAGCCAGGGGGTTTGTTAAAAAGCTGTTCTACTTTCTAGGAAGGCACTACCCACACCAGCCTCAGGAGTACACCACCAGGGAAAATGGGATCAGCACCGCTGATCAGCCCAAGGCATTAATAGGAAAATATTCAAGAAAATCAAATTCGGCCAAAGCATTTATTATCAATCCTGGCATCAACCTGACCAACACCGACCTGTTTCTAACCCAGGCCTCAAGGGAATCTAATGCAGGGGCTAGGTTTTCTTCTCAACGGTCAAGGTTGAGGACCAAACCTTTAAGATAAGTCTCTAAAGCCGGTCGGAATACCGGAGTATATGTCAGCATGGAGGTTAAATAATACTGATGACACAGCGATCGGGCTGTGTTCGAGGTTACTGTATTGAGATTTGATGGAGACTAACCATGACACTGCAATTGGGAGACCAGGTTCCTAACTTTACCCAGCAAACCAGCGAAGGAGAAATTGACTTTTATAATTGGGCTGGAGACAGTTGGGTGGTATTGTTTTCACACCCAGCCGACTATACTCCAGTTTGCACCACTGAGTTGGGCAGTGTTGCCCGCCTCAAGCCCGAATTTGAGAAACGCAATGTCAAGGTGATTGCCCTCAGCGTTGACGATGTGGATTCCCATCAGGGCTGGATTGGGGATATTAACGAAACCCAGGGTGTGACCGTCAACTATCCAATTATTGCCGACGCTGACAAAAAGGTATCCGACCTCTACGGCATGATTCACCCCAATGCCAACGCTAAGGTTACCGTTCGTAGCGTATTTGTGATTGATCCCAACAAAAAGCTGCGGTTAACAATCACCTATCCCCCCAGTGCAGGTCGTAACTTTGCCGAAATTTTACGGGTCATTGATTCCCTGCAACTGACCGATAACTACAGTGTGGCTACTCCCGTAGATTGGCAAGATGGTGATGATGTGGTAGTAGTTCCTACCATTCCCACCGATGAAGCCCGTCAACGCTTTCCTAAGGGGGTTACGGAAATTAAGCCTTACCTGCGCATTACCCCCCAACCCAACCGGTAAGGTGGGCTAATCCTGGCCATTAAACCAAGGGCTGAGTTAGGGTTCTAACTCAGCCCAACCCTATCTCCTATCTAAGGTTCGCCAGCGACGACACAGGCCCTGACGTCTTGAAGAACCTTTGCCCCCAGTCTTTATGCTCCCTTTCCTGGATTTGTAGGGCTTCCCCTTCCCGATCCTTAGGGCCAGAACCGATCCCCACCCCGCTCGTAAAAGCTAAAGCGAGCGTAACCCATAAAGGTTGGACGAACGGTTGCCCCTACCGGGTAGGCCCTCAGGCCAAACAGGTAAACACCCGCAGACCGGGGATTGTAGTAGGGCCGTAGGGCCAGGGTAATGGGTAAGCCGGGGGATACAGGGGGGCTAAATTGGACCGTCAGCGCGTGGGTCTCTGGGTCTTCCTGTACCGATCCCAGGGATAGGGGAACCTGTCCCTGCGGGGTATTGACAAAGGCCTGGGTCGCCTCTAATCGATAGCCAAAGGTTTGATCCTGGCCTTCATCCAGGCTTACCACCACCTGCCCCAGGGACTCCACTGCGGTTGCCGGAAAGTCAAAGGTGAAATAGTAGGTGGGATCGGCTTCTCCTTCCCGGCTGCGGCTAGGGTAGCTATCGGTCAGGCGCAGGGGATAGGAAAATTCCACCACTCCATCCCGATGCTGGATAGCCGCGACAGGAGACAGGCCGATCGCCCCAACGCTCAGGAGAACTGGCAAAACAACCCTGATGGCTCGCCTCCCGAGACTTGGGATTGATCCCCGGTGATCAGGGAGAACCATGGACATTTCCTCCACAAAATCGTGATTTTTCCTAAATGATCCCCTGACAGGGCAAGGCCAGGCCCAGTAAAACCATCCCTACCAGCAGGGTGGTCAAGGCTAAAAGAGCCAGGACGTGAATCCAATCTTGATTTAAATGGGGAGAGGCATAGTTCATAGGATAACCTCTGTCGTAATTCGGTGTACCTGAATCTCAATATTCAGGAGAATCAAAAGGATTTGCCCTAGCCCTGGCCAGGTAAAACGGGGCAGGGACGAGCCGGAACCCAAATCCAGGCTGTTTGATGGCTCCTAACCCCGGACTAGTCGGTCAGTGACCAGACATCCGCTTAAACCCTGGACCCAGCCTTCTGGCCAACGCGATCGATCCAAATCCCTACCTAAATTCTAGCGCCTATAGCAGTCGCCAGTCCGGTTAGGACAAGACGGCGATGCCATGGGCTGGGATCCAGAACCTGACTGCAAGCAGAAAGCACCCACCCATAGCCTGGGTAAAGGCCTCCTAGGGGCTGAAGTGGGCGGTATACTTTTTGCGACTACCCAGTAAATGGGCGTATACGTAAGTTAATTGTCCGCCGAGAAAGAACACCTGACTGGTCAAATAAATCCATAGCATCAGCACCATAAAGCCACTGAGAACCCCGTAGGAACGAAAGTGACTACCAAGGCCAATGACGCTGTTACTGATGAGCTGTTGCAGGATTAACCAGAGGGAGGCGGTAAAGAAAGCCCCCAACCAGATATCTCCCCAGGCAATACGGGTGCGGGGCAGGATTTTATAGAGCACCATAACCACCAGATTGAGAATCACAAAGGAGCTGACTAAACGCATCCAGGGTAATAATTGCATCCGGTCAATGGGAGTGAACAGGCCCAGGCTGTTGAGTTTCTCCAGCCAGGGTAGGAGGCTATCCACAGAGATGGTAGACAGCAGAGACAGAAACACCAATCCAGCTGAGCCAATCACCAAGAGAAAGGATAGGAACCGCCGCCAGATAAAGTTAAAGGCGATCGCCCCAACCCCGGTAGCAAAATAATGGTGTGGATCAACCCGCCAGATTTTATCGAAGGCTCGACTCAGGGCACCAAAAAAACCACTGGCAGCGAAGAACAAAATGGTAAAGCCGAGAATGCCCGCTCCCCGGCTCCCGGTGTGAAAATGCACCAGGGTGGTTTCAACCACCCCAAAGGCATCAGGGGGTAAGGACTGGCGCGCCATATTCACAACCGTATTAAAGGCGGCGGTATCAGGACCCATTAACAATCCCGCAATGCTCAGCATCACCAGCAGAATAGGAAAGAGGGAAAACACCCCATAGTAGGCCAGGGCAGCACCCATTTCCAGGCAATCATCCTGTTGCCACTTGAGTAAGGTGAGGCCAATCAATCGGGCCCAGAGGGAATGCCTGACCCGATCCTGGAGAAATCTGATCAGATGGTTATTAGTGATGACATAGGGACTGATCTTGCAGGTCCCATACCAGTGCTGAGATCGTGCCAGTACCCTCTTCATACTGTTGATTCCTAAGTCCTAACGACCACCTTAGTCTCAATTCATACCATAGGGTTACGGGAAATCGTCAATAGCGTCCTGAGCTAACTAGCTACGGCTATAGATTGGCAGATTCGCCCCGGACTACTGATCGGCTGGCAAATTCTCTGGCGGTGGAGAAAAACCCAGGTCGTAGTAGGGCTGTAACCACTCCAGGTTAACTTCATAGAGATAGTCCACCACCCAATCGGCGCGACGGTGAAGCATGTGGTAAGGGTAGCTATGGGCCACACCCACCACCGGTACGCCGGCCCGCCTAGCGGCTTCGATACCGGCGAAGGAATCTTCGATGGCAACACAGTCCTGAGGCTGGAGGAGGAGATCAGAAAACTGCTGATTAAGCCCCTGGATGGCCAGTAGGTAGCTATCAGGGGCGGGCTTACTACCCGCCAGGGAAACCTGATCGCCGGAGATAATTAGATTAACAGCGGCGGCCAGGCCCGACCGACTTAAAACCGTTTGAATTTCCTGGTGGCGGGCTCCCGATACGATGGCCAGTTTAAGCTGGCTGGCCCGAATCTGATAGATCAGGTCTTCCAGGCCAGGATAAAGGGGAAGACTGGCCATACCGGCGATCGCCTGGTGGTAGCGATCGGCCTTACGGGCTAACAGCTGCTCCAATTGAGGGGGAATTATAACCCGGCCTTGACGTTCCCATAAACTGGTAATGCAGGCTTGATCGGTGCGACCCCGACAAAATTGGGCGTAGTCTGACAGGGTAGGGCGGAGATTTTCTTCCAGCAGCAGGTCTTCGGTCAACCGCTGGTGCAGCGCTTCGTCATTGATAACAACGCCGTTGAAATCTAGTAAAACTGCCTTTAACACCATGCACCGGTCCCAGCCCTATGGCAATGGCCTTTGAATCGTCTCTTCAAATACCCCTTAGGCCCCGTTACCTGTGGCTACGACTATAGGAGAGTTATAGCAGAAAGGTCGGTTGCTGAAAACCATAGCCCGCGGTCTTAAGTTTTTGGTTAGAGATCCGCCCATTATAGGACAGACTACCCGGCTGGCAGGGATCCCAGGTAACGGGGGCGAGGTCGTGAGCCCGACAAACCCGATCGATCAACTCCCGTCGGGAAGGAATTTCATCCTGAACCAGGTTGTAGATACCCCCTAAGCATTGCTGCTGGGCAAAGGCGATCGCCCCCACAATATCCTGCAAATGGACCCAATTGGTGGGCTGATCGCCCCTACCGGGCCGCACCGTACCGGCAAAGTTACGATAGATTTTAGCCAATTCCCGGCCGGGACCGTAGATGCCCCCCAACCGCAAAATACAGACGCGGCGGCGATCGGTGGCGGCGGTCAGCAAGGTCTGTTCCGTAGCCAGGATGGTTTCTCCGTTGTAGGTCATGGGTCGGGGGGGATCGGCCTCGGTCACCCAGGCGCCGCCGTAGTCCCCATAGACAGAACAGGTGCTGGTAAAAATGATCTGTTCTGGTCCAGGATTACCATCAAGATAGTGAATTAGGGCTTGAGCGGTATCTAAGTAGGTTGCCTGGTAATCTCCTTGACGGCCCGACGCCAGGCAAACCAGCAGGGTATGGACACCGTCGCTCAGTAAGGCGGAGAGAGCCGATCGATCGGACCCTTGCATCACCAATACCCGATCGGCGATCGCCGCCAACCCGGTCACCCGTTCAGAACGGGTAGTAGTAGCGGCGATCGCCATGCCCTGGCCTCGCCAGTACTGGGCCACCGCCGTACCCACATAGCCGCATCCCAAAATAGCTACATCCACCATACTATCCCCAGGTTTTCTCTCCTATTCTCTCAGGTGGGCCAGGATCAAATGCTATCCTAGCCTTACCAGACTGGCCCCTGGAGTGCTGCTAAAAAACCACCAAGTCGGGGCGATCGGACTGTCTTTTTAAACCCTCTCCAAGGATTTTCTAAAACCTGTGATCAAAGGTAGGTCCCCACGTAACCGAACCCTGGACTTGAGTGGGGCTGAGCGAGAACTCTTTTCACAACGGTTAATGCGACTGAATCAACCAGTTCAGCCTGCCCAAATCCTCAACCAAACGATCTGCCAGGATCTATGGGAAGTCATGCCATACCTACCTTCTGCCTTCGTGGATTTAATGATCCTGGATCCCCCCTACAATTTGAATAAGAGCTTTAATGGCAGAGTGTTTAATAAATTAGAGGATGACGCCTATACCGCCTGGTTAAATAGCTGGTTAGGCCAGCTTAAAAAAGTGCTCAAGCCCAATGCCTCAATTTACTGTTGTGGAGATTGGTCAACCTCGGTAGCCATGTATCCGGCCCTCAGAGAACATTTTAAAATTAGAAATAGAATTACCTGGGAACGGGAAAAGGGACGCGGAGCTAAGGCTAATTGGAAAAACACCTGCGAAGATATCTGGTTTTGTACCGTGTCTGATAACTATTACTTCAACGTTGATGCGGTCAAGCTCAAACGGCGAGTCATTGCTCCCTACGTCACTCCCGAGGGGCATCCCAAGGATTGGGAAAAGCAGGGTGAGGGAAAATATCGTCTAACCCATCCGGCCAATCTCTGGACCGATATTACTATCCCCTTCTGGTCGATGGCAGAAAATACCGACCATCCCACTCAAAAGTCAGAGAAGTTATTGGCTAAGCTAATTCTGGCCAGCTCTGAACCTGCGGATGTGGTTTTTGACCCCTTTTTAGGCAGTGGCACTACGGCGGTGGTAGCCAAGAAATTGGGACGCCAGTTTGTTGGCATTGAAATTGAACCCAATTATTGCTGTTTAGCCCAGAAGCGATTGGACCTGGCGGCGGTGGATAATCGGATTCAGGGGTACCGGGAGGGCATTTTTTGGGAGCGTAATACCCTCCCTTTTGGGTAACGCAGGATTCCCTGGCGGAAAGGAGACGGGTTCATGACGCTGGAGCATAGCCAATGAAGTTTGCGATCGCCCAACTTAACCCCACCGTTGGTGACCTCACCCACAATGCCCAGCAGGTAGTCGAGGCCGCTCGACAAGCTGACCAGGCCGGAGTGGAGGTGATGGTGACCACCGAACTGGTGCTATGTGGCTATCCTCCCCGGGATCTGCTACTGAGGCCAGGATTTATCAGGGCCATGAAGCGCCAGTTAGACCAACTGGCGACGGAACTCCCTCCCCATCTAAGGGTGTTGGTGGGTTTTGCGGCGGTCAATCCCCAAGCGGAACAGGCGGGCGAAAAACCCCTATTCAATAGTGCGGCCCTCCTCCAGGGTGGAGAGGTCCAGCAGGTTTTCCATAAGCAGCTCTTACCCACCTACGATGTCTTTGACGAAGACCGTTACTTTGCCCCTGGACCGGGTGCCAGCATCTTCAGCCTGGCCGGAGTGGGCCGGGTAGGCATTACCATTTGTGAAGACCTGTGGAACGACGAAAAATTCTGGGGAGAACGGCGCTATCCCCAGAACCCCATTGCCGATCTGGCCGCAGCGGGGGTTGATCTGGTGATTAACCTGTCCGCCTCTCCCTATGCCCTCCATAAACCAGGACTGCGGGCGGCCATGCTGGCCCACAGCGCCCAACGCTACAACTGTGCCCTACTCTACGCCAACCAGGTAGGCGGTAACGATGACCTGATCTTTGATGGCGCCAGCATGGCCTTTAATCGCCAGGGTAAGCTGATGGGCCAATTACCAGCCTTTCATCCGGGCCTATTGGTGATTGATTACGATGCCATGGAAGGCGACTTACAACCCACAGAGGTCACGGCTTTACCGACAGATGGACAGGAATCCCTATGGTCAGCCCTTTGTCTGGGGGTGAGGGACTATGCCCGCAAGTGCGGTTTTACCAGAGCCGTGATCGGGTTGAGTGGGGGCATTGACTCAGCCTTGGTGGCTACCATCGCCGCCGCCGCCCTGGGGCCTGAGCAGGTACTGGGGGTACTGATGCCCTCCCCCTATAGCTCCGATCATTCCATCAGCGATGCCCAGGCGCTCTGCCAAAACCTGGGGATTGACCATAGGATCCTGCCGATTGAACCCTTGATGCTCGCCTATGATCAGACCCTGGCATCGCTGTTTGCCGGTACTCAGAGCGGTATTACCGAAGAAAATCTGCAATCCCGTATCCGGGGTAACCTGCTGATGGCCATTGCCAACAAATTTGGCTATTTACTGCTATCTACAGGCAACAAGTCAGAAATGGCGGTGGGCTACTGTACCCTCTACGGCGATATGAATGGGGGACTGGCCGCGATCGCCGATGTTCCCAAGACCCGGGTATATAGCCTGTGCGACTGGATCAACCAACACCGGGGTGTGCCCCCTGCCTATTGGGGCCAGCTAGCCCGCCGTGAGCTAACGGGGCCCCTGATTCCCCAGGCCATTCTTGACAAACCTCCCAGCGCCGAACTTAAGCCTGACCAGGTGGATCAAGACTCCCTTCCCCCCTACCCTATCCTTGATGACATTCTGGAACGACTGGTAAACCACCACCAATCCCTGGCGGAAATTACGGCGGCTGGTCACGATGCCGGAGTGGTTGAACAGGTCATGGGGTTGGTAACCCGGGCAGAGTTTAAGCGTCGCCAGGCACCACCCGTTCTGAAGGTCACCGATCGGGCCTTTGGCCTGGGCTGGCGCATGCCCATTGCCTATCGCTGGTCAAAAGATGATTTTTAAGGCTATCTGACATACACTTTGGCAACTATAGCTATAGCCACCTTTAACGGGGCGGAAAGGGTGTTGGAAGGCTTCGGCACAAGCCTCTAAATACCCTTTGCAGCGAACCAGAACCCATACCCAGGCTTCGCTTTGACCGATCCACCGGGGCCCCAACCTGCTGGCCGCAGCTATATATTTAACTCTCAGGGAAAGCAAGGGAAGGTACAGGCAGGTGACTCTTCAGCAGCAAGAACTTCAGACCCTCATCGCAGAAATTGACGCCATCCTCGGTAAAACCAACTCCCGGCGATCGCGGGCAGCGGCCAAGGAAATTGACCACCATCGCCAGGTGTTCGCTCGGGTCAAGGATCACCTGGTGGCATCCCAGACAGAACTCCCTCAGACAGGTAACCTGGGACCTGCCCCAGGAGTCCCCGACCAAGGCCCCAGCATCGCCGCCAGTCAGGTCCTCAATGCCCTGCTGGAAGAGATGCAATACCTGCGGGGCCAGACCCTACAAATTCTCACTCCCCTACAAACCGAAGTCACTACCCTGCGGCAGCAGCGAGAAGCGCTGCTGAAGGAGGTCCAGGAACTCCAGCAGCAACGCCTGGCCCAGCAAGTAATCAGCGATCCAGAGCGGTTGCCGGGTCCCTGGCAGCAGGCCTTAGATCAGCTAACCGACCATCTAGATCGCTATTTGGCTGGCCAGGTGGATCAAGCGGTGAGGCGGCTGGAAACCTCTACCGCCAATAGCTATCTGCTCAGTCAATACCCAGAGACCGGGATGGGCTCAGACCAGTCTAATTCCCTCAACCCGGAACAACGACTCCGCTATCTACAGCAGGTACAAACCGAGACCGACAATCTGGTCAGGAACCTAGACCTTTCCCTACGAGCCCTATTTGAGACGCTCCATCAGACCCTCTATGGCCATCAGCAGTCCCTTAGCCAGGGTCTAACTAAAATGCATAGCCTGGGTCAGCAGGGAGAGGTCCTGTTTACCACCCTGGTCAACCAGCTGGCCCAGCGGTTAACCCCAGATACCCGGATCGACCTGGACCCGCGATCGCCAATCCCATCGCTGCAACCCGAACCTTCCCGCTCCGCTCCAGCGATTTTACCGCCCCTATCCCATGGCTCTCAGCCACTGGACTGGGATAGCTTACAGCTGGACCTGGGGGATGACCTGAGTCTACTCCAGCTTGAGGATGACATTACTCACCTGGGGATCGACCTACCGGGGCCAGGCCACCCCACCGCCTTCCAGTCTGGCCCGGTAAATCGAGAAGGGACCTTACTTAAACCTATCCCCAATCAAGGGGAAGAGCTCCTACCCCTGCTGCCACAACTGGACCCACCGGAACCTGACCCCAGCGTTTCCCTATCCTGGTCCGATCAGGCCGTTACCACAGTAACTCAAGCGGCATCAGAAGAAAGCCTGGACGATCTCTACCAGAGTTTGTTTGGTGGCGACCCATCTGCTGATCCCATTCAACCTATTCCCGACTCCGGTGACCAGGCGGAGATTATTACTGAGGGACTCGCTTCCAACTCCGAGGATAGGGAGATCGGGGCGGTTACCCAGGTGGATTTCCCCGAGATCCTCACCATCACGGGCTTAGATGAGCTACTGCCCGATGCCATGGATCCGGCCGCCGATCCCGATCTCATCGATCCCTTGGCTAACCTGGTGGATAGTCCTGGGGATTACGACTACCTCGATCAACCTATCCCCGCTTCGGTCCAAGAGGATCTGCTCGGGGCAGAGGTCCCCCTATCCCTACCCGACTACAGTCTGGACCTTGATACCGTTACCCTTAACCACCTCCAGGAGGACCTGGCTAAATTTGAGACGGATGGGCCTGGGGAAGAAGAAAACACACTCTCCTTAGGGCTGCCTGTAGGGTTACCGCCAGAACCAGATCCGGCAGAGTTACAAGCATCAGGTCTGACAACAGAGGACCGCATGGCACTGGCAACGGCTGAACAGGTGACCAACCATCCCCTTGCCCCCCATGGTGGCTCTGAAGGGGGATCTGGGATAGATCCCGATCCTATCTCGCCGATCCCTACCAATCCACCTGAATCGGTCCTACCCATCTCGGATTCCAGCCTCAGCCTGGACCATCTGCTGGGGGATCTGCGCCTGAGTCCCTTAGGGGATCGGTCCCCTGACCTCAACTATCCACCGGCTGGCGCCACCCTGCGACCCGATCCCCCCCCGGCATCGGAGCCGGATCCAGTTCCGGATCAAATGGAGACAGCTACCCCGACTGGGTCGGCTGAGCCTGATTTGGATGGGGTGGATGGGGTAATCGCCGCCGGAATTGACCAACTGGACTCGCCCACCGTCATTCCCTCGGTCCTACTGGCTGAGGAACCGGAGGAGGAAGACCATGGCATTCAGCTAGGGGATGGAGAAGAAGACAGCGATCGCCTCTCCCTAGATCACGTGCAACCGCTGACTGCCGACGGGGATAGCTGCCCTCCGACTACAGTGGAGGAGTCCTCTACCGGTTGGTGGTTTCTAGGACTCGATATTGGCAGTAGCGGGCTATCGGCGGTGTTACTTGATCGTCACACAGGCCATGTCCATCCCCTCTACTGGGTAGATCGGAGTATCTCGGGGGCTACCGCCGATAAATTTTTCCGATTACCAGCCATTGCGTCGGTGCAGATAGGGAAGGGTGGTAAAACCTACCAATTACAATCGGTGGGCTCCTCAGCCCTAACCATTTCCTGGAACGATAGCGATAGTCCGGAACCAACTGGCCTCATTCTGAAGAGCCTGAAATCCCTGCTCAAGTCAGGTATTCCTGTGGTTCTACCGCATGGGGATGGCCCTCAGCCCCAGGTGCAATGGTCCGAAACCGTTGCCTTACCGCTGGGAGTCTTTCAAGGGGCCCTGGAGAATTTACTGGCGACTTTGCCCCAGGCTTTAGAGTCCAATGCTCCCTTTAGTCTAGGGGCGGTAGGACTGGACTTAGGGACCCTTGGTCAGGCTCTGGAGCAATTAGCCGGGGTGATAGTCAGCTATCCAGCCAATTGGCCTGATAGTTATACCTTTAATCTACGGGAGGCGATCATTGGGGCAGGGTTAATGCCTGACCCTGAAGGAATTTACTTTATTGAAGATAGCATCGCGACCGTACTCTCTGGTCTACCCGATCCCGAAAACCATACCGAGCCAACCGAAGGACAACCCATTCATCAGCAAACCCTCTATGGGTGTAACTGGGTGGGGGGCACGGTGGCGATCTCCGCCGGTAGTAGTGTAACGGAACTGGGGTTGGCAAACCTGCCGGACCCTCCCCAAGATTTAACCTACGATGACTTCGTTCTCTACTCCATGGGCTACGCCGGAGACGCCATTGATCAAGATATTATCTGTTGCTTATTACACTCGCCGGAGCGGCGGAGGCCGCGCTTACCGGTAGAAGCAGAAGCCCGGCATGGAGCAGAGGCTGGGTGGAGTTGGCAGGCGGCAATTCCAGAGTTAGATCGGGCTGCCTGGAAGGATCTGGGTTTGGATAATCTAGAATTACCCCGCCCGGCTGAGCCCGATCTGACCCGGCGACAACGCCTACAACAACGGCTGGAGAGCTCTGCTCTGGGGCAAAGCGTGCTGGATGCTGCCCGTCATATTAAGTTGATCCTGCAACACCAACCCCAATTTGATCTGGAACTGGCAGATCAGCACTGGGTAGTACGCAGTAAGGATCTGGAAGACCGGATCATTTTGCCCTATATCCAGCGTTTGAATGGTCAGATGAACCGACTACTGAGTCAGGCAAACCTGTCTACCCAGGGTATTAATCAAGTCATTTGTACCGGTGGTACGGCCTCCCTGCCCCGAATAGCCCGGTGGCTACGACAAAAGTTTCCCAATGCCACGATCGTGCAGGATACCTACCAAAGCGATCGCCCCCCCAGTTGTAGTCGAGTCGCCTATGGTCTGGCGAATCTGGCCCGCTATCCCCAGGTTTTAGACCGTAACCGACACCAGTACAGCGACATGTTTTTGCTGATGGAGTTGCTGCGGGTCTTTCCCAACCAACCCATGCCCCTCGAGGGAATTATGCACCTGTTACGGCAACAGGGCATTCAGGTTGAGGCCTGCCAAACCCATCTGGTGGCCCTACTGGAGGGACGTCTACCCCCCGGTTTATTACCCGCCGGGGGGGTCGATGGCTTCATCCGGTTCGAGCCCGATCACCTGCATATCAACCCTGGGGACATCAAACTATTCAGTCAACCCAGTCCCCAGGTCTATGTTTTTAACCAGGAAGATTACCAGCGTTTACAACCCTACTTGGAAACTCTCCTGGCCCAGAAGCACCAGAGCCTGATCGACCCGCTGCTGGTAAAACTCATGGACCTGCCAGCCTAGGATGATTCTAGCGACGCCTGGGCTGACGACTACTCCCCAGGCGTGGCCTGTTTATCGGGACAGGTCGGACTTTGGGTGCCGGGCTACGGCTCTCCCTTGTCAAGCGATCGCTGGTGAATAGGGGATTGTCACCCTACTTACCGGTATAATCTGCCTAGTTTTTTCCCAGTAAAAATTGGTTATGGGTTTCGCCTCTTTTCCTCGTAGTTTCCTCAAACGGCTACTGCTAATCGTTTTGCTCGTAGCCTTAGTAGTTATGGTGCTACGCTTTGCCCTAGGGGCCCTAACCTCCCCACCCACTGTTCAAGCCGATGCTTTCCGCCCCCTTAGCCAACCCACGCCCGGGGCCGAGGTGGTTGAAACTGGGGTTTATGTCAATAACCTCTATGATCTAAATGTTTCCAGTAACACCTATTACCTGGATACTTACATTTGGTTTAAGTGGAATGGCAAGATCAATCCCTTAGAAAACCTGGAACTAACCAACGCTGTCGAAGAATGGGGATTAACCCAAACCGTACTGCAAGAAGAAAGCGGCCAGCTACCAGACGGTCGCCAATACCAAATTATGCACGTTGAAGGTCGGTTCGTTCATCCATTTCAACTATCCCGCTTTCCCCTCGATCGCCAGCGGTTAGCCATTACCATTGAAAACTCCCTGTATCCTGCTGATAAACTGGTTTACGTACCTGATCAGCAGCAGTCGGGCTATTCTGAGACCTTGGCCGTACCGGGTTGGCAACTGCGGGGCTTCAATCTCCAGAGCCTGGTACACGACTACAAAACCAACTTTGGTGAACCCCTACCTGCCAATGGTAAGGCTACCTATTCGGCTCTGCGCTATGAGTTAGCCACGGAACGCCCAGTCAGCTATTTTACCTGGAAGTTATTACTACCCCTGGTAATTGTGCTGATTTCCGGTTGGGGCGCCTTTTTACTCAGTCCTAGATATACCGATTCCCGCATTGCCCTACCGGTCACAGCCCTCCTCACCACCGTGTTTCTCCAGCAGTCCTATGGCGACTCGATTCCCGATGTGGGTTACCTGGTGTTGCTAGATAAAATCTACGCCCTAGCCTACGTACTGATTATCCTGTCTATTCTGGAGGCAATCATTACGGCCGACTGGGCCAGGGAGGACATGGAAAACGCCTTCAATCGCATCATTCGTCTAGATCGGCAGTCTCTGGTTGTCCAGTCACTGGCCTTGATTGGGGGGGTAGCTTTGCTGATTTGGCTATAGGTTCAACCAGGGGATTGGCTATGGCCATTAGCGACTACCACCTCCTCTTGGGAATCCTCCCGGGTAGACAGCAGGGCTTCAGGGCTAGAGGAGGTATTAAAGACCAGATCACCCTCTAGCAGATCCACACCAATGGCAGCCCCTTCAGTAAAGGTGGTTTGAAGAATTTTGGTGGCAATGGGATTTTCCAGTAGACGTTGAATTGCCCGCTTGAGGGGCCGGGCCCCGTATACCGGGTCGTAACCACTGTGGGCAATAAAGTCAATGGCCGGGTCAGAAATCGCCAGGGTAATTTTTTGATCCGCCAAACGACGCTGGACTCGACGAATTTGTAAAGCCACAATTTGGCGTAGCTCCGCCTTACTAAGGGAATGAAAGAGAATCAAATCATCAACGCGGTTGAGGAATTCTGGCCGGAACTGCTTTTGCAAGGCCTTCAGCACCAGACGACGCATGTCATCGTAGCGACTGTCATCCCCCCCCAGCTCCAGAATATGGTCGCTACCAATGTTACTGGTCATAATCACCACGGTGTTGCGAAAGTCCACCCGGTGCCCCTGGGAATCGGTGATGCGACCATCGTCAAGGACCTGCAACAGCAGATTAAAAACATCGGGATGGGCCTTTTCTACTTCATCCAGCAACACCACCGAGTAGGGATGGCGACGTACTGCCTCCGAGAGCTGGCCGCCGTCTTCGTAGCCCACATAGCCTGGTGGTGCTCCCACCAGGCGCGAGACGGCATTTTTCTCCATATATTCGGACATGTCAATGCGAATCAGGGCCTCTTCGGTATCGAAGAGAAACTCGGCCAGGGCCCGAGCTAGTTCGGTTTTACCGACCCCTGTTGGCCCCATAAACAAGAAGGAACCCAGGGGCCGCCCTGGATCGTTCATGCCGGCCCGGGCCCGGCGAATGGCAGCGGCCACGGCAGCTACCGCTTCCTCCTGGCCAATCACCCGATCGTGGAGGTGACCCTCTAGTTGCAGTAGCTTTTGCCGCTCTGAGGCCATCAGTCGGTTGACTGGAATCCCGGTCCACTTAGCTACAATCTCGGCGATATCAGCCTCGCTTACCTGTTCTCGCAACAGAGTAGACCCCTGGGTCTGAATTTCTAGAAGCTCCGCCTCCTTGGCTTCCCGATCGCACTGAACGGCTTCCAGACGGCCGTACTTGAGCTGGGCCGCCCGATTGAGATCGTAGGCTCGCTCCGCCTGTTCAATTTGTAACCGCAGCTGGTCTTCCTCTTCTTTGAGGGTATTAATCGCCTCCAGGGTTTGTTTTTCCCGCTGCCATTGCCCCCCCAGGGTGTTCTGCCGGGTGGTCAGTTCAGCCATTTCCTGATCAATGCGATTGAGCCGATCGCGGCTGCCATAGCCCGAACTGCCGGGGTCTTCCGCCGCCAGGGAGAGCTTTTCCATTTCCAGTTGCATAAGCTTGCGATCTAGATCCTCTAGTTCTGTGGGTTTAGAGGTAATCTCCATTTTGAGCTTGGCGGCGGCTTCATCCACCAGATCAATGGCCTTATCGGGGAGGAAGCGATCGGCGATGTAGCGATCGGACAGTACCGCCGCCGCCACCAGGGCACTATCGGCAATTTTAACGCCATGGTGGACTTCGTAGCGCTCCTTCAAGCCCCGCAAAATAGAAATGGTATCTTCGGCGCTGGGCTGACCCACATAAACCTGCTGAAAGCGCCGCTCCAGCCCCGCATCTTTTTCGATGTGTTTGCGATATTCGTCCAGGGTGGTGGCCCCTATACAGCGCAATTCTCCCCGGGCCAGCATGGGTTTGAGGAGGTTGCCCGCATCCATGGTGCCCTGGGTGGCGCCTGCCCCCACCACGGTATGGAGTTCGTCGATAAATAGGACCACCTGGCCCGCGGAGTCGGTTACTTCCCGTAGCACCGATCGCAACCGTTCCTCAAATTCGCCTCGAAATTTGGCTCCAGCAATCAGGCCACCCATATCCAGGGAAATCAGGGTACGCCCCTTCAAGGACTCCGGCACTTCTCCATTGATAATGCGTTGAGCCAGGGCTTCGGCAATGGCCGTTTTTCCCACCCCCGGCTCACCAATCAGCACCGGATTATTTTTACTACGCCGGGACAGCACCTGAATGACCCGGCGAATTTCCTCGTCCCGGCCAATCACCGGATCGAGCTTGCCGTCCCGGGCGGCCTGAGTCAGATCCAGGCCGTACCTGGCTAGGGCATCGTAATTGGCCTCGGGCTGATGGTCGGTCACCCGCTGACTGCCCCGCATCGCCTGCACCGCCGCCATCAACTCTGGAGCTTCTACATTAAAGCCCCGCAGTAACCGTCGACCAATCCGTTCATCTTCCTGGAAGCCCAGGAGCAGATGCTCCACCGAAATGAACTGATCCTTGAGGTTGAGCCGAGCTGCCTCAGCCTTGTCTAGCATGCGATCCAGGCTCTGCCCCAGGTAGAGGTTATTATCAGTCGCCTGGCGTACCCGGGCCTGACGCTGGGCAAAGGTTTCCAGCTCATCTAAAATCAGGTCCGTATCCAGTCGGGCCTTCTCTAGCACCCGATGGGCCAGTCCTTCCTCCTCCTGGTCTAAGAGGGCAATGACCACATGCTCCACTTCCAGGTACTGGTGTTTGAAGCGACGGGCTACATCCTGGGCTTCCACAATGGCATCCCAGGCTTTATCGGTAAACTTATCGGGATCGGTGGGCTGCATGGTGGATGGTAGCGGACAAGGATAATTTTGCTTTTTGTAACATTAAGGTACCTAGTATAGCAACCGATCACCACCCGCCACTGGACCGGGGTAGGCCAGGCCATTGGCAGGGGACCCATGGTGAGCCTGTTGTTTCAACCCTCTTCTAAAACCAGGTTAGAGAAAACAAACTCCTGCTGGTCGACGCCACCGTTGACCTCGGTGGTAATGGCCCGGCGGCAAAGAATAAGGTAGGCTCCCACCGGCTGATACTCATCTTCAAAGTTGCTGAGCCCACCCTTTTGATCACCGGTTTGGGGGTCATGGTAGACCGAATTATAGCGGTGGGAAAGGTAACCCTCGCCGGTATGGTGGCTGCTAAAGGTGTGGATAGTCACCACCACGCCGTGGATGTGGCGATGGACTAGGGTGACCTCGTTGTCACGCACCTCATAGCGATCGCCTTCTGCCTTGCCCCCCAGAAGAATTTCTATAGCTCCATCGGGACGGGTTTCACCATAGCGAAAGGTGTTTTGACCATGGGTATCGGTAAAGCTGCGGCGAATCCGGTGAATGGCCACCTCAAATAACTGACCATGAATGGCTTTTTGGGCCGCTTCGTCTCCTATCCCGGTGACGGTAGGCTTAAGATCGGAACCCACCCTAATCTGGCCAGCGTAGGCTTGATCGTTATGGGTATAGGTAACATCGGCGTGATAACCGGGGAAGTGGCTATCCCAGGTGTAGCGATTTTCGTAGGCAGCCCGAAATAGATCCTGGGCAGATAGCTGACTGGCAACCATGGGTCTCTCCTGGTTAAGCAATGGGGGAAAAGTTCGAGAACAGTCCTGATCTATCCCTGCAAGCGACTTGATAATAGAGCTGAGTGATTTAGCTCAAGACACCCAGGCAGGCTCTGGGTCTCAGCCTATAGCCCATGGCCTCGCCGTCCTGTCCTGACCGAAGTGACCACTGCTAAAGCTTTGGCCAATCCACTGAGGATAGAATTACCCCTGTCCAACCCTGGTCTAATCGTCGCTAGGATAGCCTTATTAGTTTAAACCCTGGCTCGAACTTAGGGTTAGGGATTTACCGAGGCTGATAGGTCAGCGATCGCCAGACAAACTGGGGGAGAGCCAGCATTCGGCGCCAGCGCCAGGGTTCCTGATAAAGGCGGTACAGCCACTCCAGATGATAGCGACACATCCAGTCAGGGGCCCGGGCTTTCACCCCAGCCCAAATATCAAAACTGCCACCCACCCCAATCCAGATGCTCTGGGGAGAAAGGTAACGGTGGTCACGAATCCAGATTTCCTGGCGCGGCACCCCCAACCCCACCAGAATCACACTGGGCTGAAGCATGGCCAGGCGTTGGAGAAAATCCGGTTGATCGACTGGGGAGAGGAAACCATGCTGGGTACCCACAATTGAGGCGTTCATACCCTGACGTTGCCAGTAAATCGCCGCCTGATCGGTGATCCCTGGGGCACCACCATAGAAAAAAGCCGTCTCCGTTGACGATAGGCCCATAAGAACGCCAGCCGCCAGTTCGATCCCTGGCATCCGTTGAACTCGCTGGCCACGACTACGGAAATAGAGGACGACCCCGGCGCCATCGGGAATGACCAGATCGGCGGCAAGAATAATCTCCCGCAGTTGGGGATGGCAATCTGCCTGCATGGCCATTTCTGCGTTCAAGGTGACCACATGGCTACCCTGACCCTGGCGATACCGATCCACCAGCCAACTGGCATAGTCAGCCCTCTGATGCACCGGCAAACCCATGACCTGGAGCACCTGCGCTGTTTCTCCGGCTACGGTTGGCTTTACTGACACCTGTCATCCTCCCTACGGCATCCCTCATAGGACCATACCCTGGAACGGGAATTTTTGTTACATTTCTCAATCATTGTCTTCCAGAATTTTCTGTTCTACCCCAAAGCCCACCAGCCGTAGGGTATCCAGGGGCTGGTCGGGCTCGGGACGCTGGTAGTTAAGGATCCGCCGAATCCGTAGATTGGGGTTGATGAGGGTAATAGAATCAACAGAAACGACCTGGGTGTAGGGGGTAGTCATCAGCAGTTCCCGATGGTTGGAGTCGTAGCTGAAGCTGGAAATAATCGGTCGGGCTTCCTCATAGGCGCGATCGCGGAGATAATCTCCGCTCAAAACCTCCCCCTGCTGCTGACGGGGAACAAACAGGGCCCGCAATTCCTGCGATACCTCCTCACCGGTTTCTGAAACCGTATGGAAGCGCAGTTGAAAACCGGGTAGCCGGTCCAAATCCTGACCCTCCGGGGCTGGGTAGTGATTATCGGCCAAAACCTGGCGGCGCAATTCCGGTGTAATCGCCTCCACATAAAAGTCAGTGTGGGACCGCTCCACCAACTGATGCCTGAGGTAGTGGTAGGTACGCTCGATACTCCAGCGGCCCAGGCAACAATCAAAGAAATAGTGGATATGGGTCAGATCCATGGCTCACAGCAGGGGTAACGGTCCTATAGCTTAGGCCAGAACACTGAGGACAGGGGAGATTAATGAATTTAATGGCTCGTACCTGACCGGCGGGCCTCAGGTTAGGAGAGATCAGCAAGGGATGTCGGGGTCGGCATTCTGGCTCGCCTCCACCCGGTCGCACCTGGCTCCATCTATAGGTTTAGCCTACCAGGCCTTAGGCAGTCCGTAGCCATCCTGGGGAACCTAAGACAACCTGCGGACCCGGCACCGTTAACTACGACAATAGACTCCGCAGCATCCAGGCGGTTTTTTCGTGTACATGCATTCGCTGGGTAAGCAGATCCGCCGTGGGTTCATCGTTAGCCTTATCCACCGCAGGAAAAATCGATCGGGCCGTCCGCACCACCGCTTCCTGGCCTGCCACCAACTGGCGAATCATCTCTTCAGCATCGGGTACCCCGTCGGCTTCCGCAATCGAGGACAGTTCGGCAAACTCTTTATAGCTTCCTGGAGCCGGAAAACCCAGGGCGCGGATGCGCTCAGCAATTAGATCCACCGCCAGGGCCAGCTCATTGTACTGCCCCTCAAACATCAGGTGGAGAGTCTGGAACATGGGTCCTGTCACATTCCAATGGAAGTTATGGGTTTTTAAGTAAAGGGTGTAGGTATCAGCCAATAGCTTAGAGAGACCGGCCGCAATTTGATGACGGTCTGCCTGACTAATACCAATATCAATGGGCATGGTAGCTATATTGGGGGCGTTTTGCTTAGCCATGGATGGACAAACCTCCTGTGAACTAGTCAGACCAGGGAAGTCACGATGCTGAAACCTCACTGCCTGAATCAGCTTAATCATAAAACTTACCCCTCCAGCTAAAACTTAAATTTTGGCTTAGATTTTGGCCTGACCACCCCAGTCTGACTTGGGTCAGCCCGCACCTGTGGGTATCACCGATCGCACCAGCCTGAGGGGATCGGCCCAAAAGATGGGACAACGCAGGAATCTGGGAGGGGCTCTGACTCGCCCTAGTCGGTAAAAGCCCTGGCTGATGGCAGATCCGTTGCCTCGCCAACCAATCCCAGGCGACCCAGAACCAATGCCTGGGCCGGATTCATCTGACCGTAGGTAAAGCCGTAGGGTACCTGAGATGCCAGGAGATCGCGCCAGATCTCAAGGACGTAGGGGCTGCCATAGATGACTAATCCCCTCAATAACCCTTCCCCTAGCAGGGCTTCGACCCAACTGGTAAACAGGGAACTCACCGCCGCCGATCCCCGAAATGGATTACCCCGAATCAAAACCTGCACCAGGGTCGGTTTCAGGCTATGGGCCTGGGGCCATTGCTGACATCCCTGATGGTCTATCAGTTTCAGATGATAGGAGAACTGGGCGGGCAGGGCCAGGGCAGGAGACCGACGGTCCAAACCGGGACAGGTCAGGACATCGTCAACGATCACCAGGTTGTGGCCTGGATCGCTGGCCTGGGCAGTTTCTATCTTCCCCTGGGTGACCATGGAGGCCTCCAAAATGGCTGTGGCCAGGTGCTGGGAGGAGGGCTGGGCGAGGTCTTCTATAGCCAGGGGGGGAGGCGGGATTTGCTCCCAGGCATGGGGGGAGGCAGCCGCACTATGGAGTCGATAGGCGACTCGCTGTTTAGCCCGCCAGATACGCCCTAGGGCAGCGCCAATCTGATCGCCATGGAGGCGACCGGTTTTTACCGCCTCTACCACAGCGGCGATACAACCTTCGGGGTCGGGAGGCATGAGCAACAGGTCGGCCCCAGCGGCGATCGCCAAAATGGCGGCCTCGTAGGGACCGTAGCGACGGGTAATGGCTCCCATCACCAGGGCGTCCGTCACAATTAAGCCCTGGAAACCCATCTGCCGCCGCAGCAAACCAGTCAGGGTAGGGGCAGACAGGGTGGCTGGATGGCGGTCATCTAGGGCCGAAATCCGGAGGTGGGCGGTCATGATCGTATCCACCCCGGCGGCGATCGCTGCCGCAAAGGGAGGTAATTCAATACGCCCTAGCCGTTCCAGTGAATGGGCCAGGCAGGGAAGGTCCAGATGGGAGTCCAGGGCTGTATCGCCATGGCCAGGAAAGTGCTTAGCGGTAGTCAAAACCCCATGGCGCTGAGCACCCCGGAGAAAGGCGGTAGCCAGATCGCTGACCAGGGCAGGGGTCTGACCAAAGGCACGAACATTAATGACCGGGTTGTCGGGATTATTGTTTACATCCACCACCGGGGCCAGTACCCAGTTCACCCCCATAGCCAGGGCCTCGGCTGCGGTCACCGATCCCATAGCCTCGGCATAGTCCAGAGCTTGGCGGTAGTCCTGGGCAGCAATGGCAGCCAGAGCCATGGGGGGCGGAAACCAGGTTGCCCCTGTAAACCGCTGTCCCACGCCTTCTTCTATATCGGCGGCAATTAAGAGGGGAATGGCAGCCTGATTTTGCAAATCCTGGGTTTTCAGACCAACCTCTGCCCCACTTCCCCCTAGCAAAATCACCCCTCCCACCCCCAGGTCAGCAATGTAGTGGTGCAGGGTAGGGCGATCGGCTTCCCAGGCAGGGTAGGTAATCTCGTGATCGAACAGATGGCCAGAGGCCCGTACCACCACCATCTGCCCCACTTGTTCTGCTAGCGACAGGCGATCAATCGCAGGAAGGGCTGGAACCATCATGGGGTTCTTACTCCAGGTGTTCAACGGGGGCCGAACCTGGATCGAAGGACTCCGCCCCAGGGGCTTCAGAGACCTCCTCCTCCAGCCCCTTAGCCTGGCGCTCCTGACTTAATTGATTAATCAGAGAAAGGACGCGAGTACCCCGCTCCACCCCCCGATCTTCCTTAAAAAGAATTTCGGGGGTACGGCGCAGCCCTATACGCTGCCCTAATTCCCGCCGCACAAATCCCGTCGCAGCCTTCAACCCATCCATGGTTTCTACCCTGGCGGCATCGGTACCGTAGATACTGACAAAAACTTTAGCGTGCTGCAAATCCCCCGACACATAGACATCGGTGACGCTCACCATACCAGCCCCTACCCGATCATCCTTAATCTCCGATAAGAGCATCTGGCTGATCTCCCGCTTAATCAAGGATGCCACCCGCTCAACCCGACGACTATTGGCCATTGCTGCCTACTCCCCATACTCATTGCCGATATCCATCATCAGTTGCAGGTATATCCACCCTGGGACAACTCACCCATTTCCCAGTCCCAGCATGGCCCGCAGGGTAAAGGTGAGAAAGAGAAACCCTGCCACCGTCGCCCCTAGCAGCGCTATGGCCGTCGCTGGACGCTGGAACAAAGGCACTAGGGGCTGTATGGCATTGTACAAAATCCCCAGGGTAAAGGAGACCAAATAGCGCGGATAGCGAACCACATTGTCAAAGAAGTCTTTCATACAAGGTTTTGTCGGTTGAGAACAAATAAACCTGATTTTAGAGTACGCCCCAAAGTATTAGGGCGGAGAGCTCGATAGACCGGATTAAAATCACTATGGATCCCAAACCTCAGAATTTTGAAATTTTCATCCGTTTAGAGGGTCAGCAAGCCTCCTATCCCTAACTGTTTAAACAGCCTTGTAAGGCTAGATCAGCCCTAGAAGTCCCCTGGCCGGGTGATTACCAATCCATATTATTACAATCCATTAAGGTTTACGGGCACCAGGGATAAGAGCTGAAAACTCTCGCTATAGACTGGATCATGATTAGCAAACCCCTACTGAATAGAGAGTTTTGACAATTCTTTAAGGTCTGCCTTAAAGCTGTCAAGCCCAGTAATGACCCGCATTGGAGTTTTGATTCAATGGCCCATTCTGTCAAAATCTACGATACCTGTATTGGCTGTACCCAGTGTGTACGGGCTTGCCCTGTTGACGTTCTAGAGATGGTTCCCTGGGACGGTTGTAAAGCTGGGCAAATCGCCTCCTCTCCCAGAACTAAAGACTGTGTGGGTTGTAAGCGCTGCGAAACAGCCTGCCCCACTGATTACCTGAGTATTCGGGTATACCTGGGTGGCGAAACCACCCAGAGCATGGGCCTAGCCTACTAGGATTGGTCCCAAAGTCCTTCGGTTTGATTCGAAAGCAAAGGTCCCCCCGTTGGCCTATCCAACAGGGGGACTTTTCTCGTTTTTGCCCCTAATTGACATGCCTTTAGAGCTTAGCCAAAAGACGCTGAACAATTTGCATACCGCTAACAGCCTGCCAACCAAACAGCCCAACCAAAGCTACGTTGAGGGTGATGTGGGCGAGACGAGCGGTCTCATTACCCCTTTGCATAAAGGGAACCAGGGCTACGGAACTGGCTACCACAACGGTCATGGCCAGACCCACCAGCAAATGGGGCCCGAAAAATAGCTTACCATTGGTCAAGTAGGTTGCCCCCATGCCGCCCACTGTGCCCAGCACCATAACAGCGAGGAGTAGAGAGCCAATCTGATGGTGACGCAGGGCAAACTTACCTTTAATTAACTCCTTACGAGTCTCAGCGTCTGCCAGACGGGTTTTACGGGCTTGCATACCCAGATACAGGGCATAGAGAGTAGCCGCAAACAGCAGCCACATGACTAACGGGTGAACAAAGTTAATCCAGGGCTGGAAAATATCTAGAGACATAACACTCAGAAATAGGAATAGATAACCATCGTTATATAGCCGTAACCATGGACAGCCGGATAGAAGAAAGGTAGAAGATCTACCCAAACTCCCCATTTTGATGTCTCGTAACTGACAAGCCAAGCTTGGATGACGAGACGTCAACGATCCACGCTGTCCTCAGCGCTCTGATCCGAACCGCAGAAAGCCCTAGTGTGTCCAGGACGAGGCGGCGAAACCATTTGTCTGTAGGCAGCCTGACTCGCCATCCTGAGTCATAGGGCTCCGGCTACATATTAAGAAATTATAAGGTTCAGGGTCCATCCAACGCAAAAGCTCTGGAAAGATCGAAACTGCAACCCGAACATACCGAGCAACCCTGTCCTCGGGGTTCTGACTCCCGTCAAGGGAGGTCGAAAAACTTTGATAAGTACCATTAGCCCCAAAAGGCTTATTCAACACCCCTTACCCATGGCTACAACTCCAGGAATGCTAAAAACCCATCAGGGTTAACAAGTATTTCCAATCCCCCTTATTGGGGGATTGGGTAAAAGGCTTTCCCGGAAGACAGGGGGGCCTAAGCTTGCACAGCAAAAAAGCTCAGATGATAGAGGGATTCCTTCCATGGGTGGGATTGTACTTCCCGGAGTAAGGCTTTACCCTGCCAGGGTAAGTCAGGAATTTGCACATCAATAACAGTTTTGTTGACAGCAGCCTGACGGAGCAAAGTTTCAGCGGCCTTTTGATCGACGGTCAAAGACACCGATTCGGTGCCATTATGGCCGTAAAGAACCGCTGGCAAAAGGCCCTGGCGGCGCAGCGCATTGGCCTTAGCTTTAGGATCCCGTGCTTTACACTCAATGGTTAGTTCCATAAGAAAATTTTCCCGTTAAAAAATACAAAACGATTTTGGCACCAGCCAATTCCCTAGGCCACTCTGGCTTCTCCATTCTCATAGAGAAGGGCCCGTTTGGGACCATGGATTGGATCTTCCACAATAATGGTCTGATCGCGACTAGCTCCCAGGGAGACAATGGCAATGGGCACGTCCATTAACTCCGCCAGAAACTTCAGGTAATCCAATGCGGCCTTGGGCAGATCACTCAGCGATCGGCAATGGTCAGTGGGTTGCTGCCAGCCGGGCAGAGTTTTATAAATCGGCTGGCAACGGGCAAAGGCATGGGCGCTCCCCGGCAGTTCTTCACAGCGACTCCCGTCTAGGTCGTAGGCTACACAAACCTTGATTTCCTCAGCATCATCCAACACATCTAGCTTGGTAATCGCCAGGCAGTCCAGACCATTAATACGCACGGCATAACGGCCGATCACCCCGTCAAACCAACCACAGCGGCGGCGGCGGCCGGTCGTGGTACCAAACTCCGCTCCCCGGGTACAGAGCCGATCCCCTATCTGACAGGTCAGCTCCGTTGGGAAAGGACCTTCTCCTACCCGGGTGGTATAAGCCTTGGCCACACCAATGACCCGATCGATCACCGTAGGGCCAATACCTGTGCCAATACAAGCGCCTCCTGCCACCGGATTAGAGGAAGTAACGTAGGGATAGGTACCGTGATCCAAGTCTAGTAGGGTACCTTGAGCCCCCTCAAACAAAACATTTTTACGCTGTTGAATCGCCTTATAAAGATGGAGAGAGCTATCAATAACATGGGGGCGCAGCCGTTCGGCGTAGCCACTGTATTCCTCCAACACCGCCTCTGGGTTAAGGGGAGCTATATCGTAGAGTTTTTCCAGGATGCCATTTTTATATTCGATAACCCACTTAATCTGCTCTGCCAAATTGCGATGGTCCAGCAGATCAATCATTCGCAGTCCAATTCGCTCCGACTTATCCGCGTAGGTAGGACCAATACCACGCTTGGTGGTACCAATTTTGTTGTTACCTCGCCGCTCTTCCGATGCCTGGTCAATTAGCCGGTGATAGGGCATGGTGATGTGGGCGGCATTAGAGATAAAAAGATTATTGGAAGAAATGCCCAAATCATCAAGTTTATCGAGTTCCGCAATCAAAGCAGCGGGATCAATAACGGTGCCGCTGCCAATCACGCACTCCGTCTCGGGATAAAGAATGCCAGAGGGGATCAGGTGCAACTTAAAGGTCTGATCCTTGACCACTACGGTGTGTCCAGCGTTAACACCACCCTGGTAGCGAACCACCACATCCGCCGATCGACTCAGTAGATCGGTGATTTTGCCCTTTCCTTCATCGCCCCACTGGGCTCCAATGACTACAACGTTTGCCAAGGGAATTCAGACTCTCAAGTTCACACAAACTTCCATTATGTTCAACAGATTGTTCCCGTGTCAACTTGTATGTTGCATTAACTTGCTAACTAACCATCCGTCCTAACCCAGGAATAGTAGTAATACCCTCTGAAGACCAGACGTCGGAATCAGAAGGGCGTTGCTATAATGGGGCCAAATATGAGGGTACCATGAGCTTATACGCTGAACTGCACCGCCACCTGGGGGGCTCCGTGGTGCCTCGGGTATTGTGGCGTTACTTCCAACGTAATCGCCCTAAATTATCCGATCAATTTCCTGACTATGGGGCCTTTGAGGCATTTTATACTCGCCCCCGCAACACCCTGGCGGAGTACTTAGAACTACACACTCTGGTAGAAAGTGTACAAAGTCGGGAAGCCTTGCCCTACTTTATCTATCGGTTGATGCGGGGGGCCTACATTTTTGAAAACCTGGCCTACCTGGAATTGCGCTACACCCCCTATCTGCGCACCCCCGATCATCTTTCCCAGGCCCAACGCATTGAGGCTATGACTGAAATCGTGGAGATTGTCGGCCAGGCTAGCCAGCAACCAGAATATCCCATCGTTACCCGACAAATTCTCTGTCTCCATTCCCAACTGCCCGATGTGGTGAATCAGGCCATTCTTGACCTGGCGGCCCAGTATCCCCAGTACGTCTGTGGCATCGATGTGGCGGGGGGCGATCGCCAGTACGGCGATCGCCTGGAGGAGTTTCTACGGCTCTACCAACGGGCCCAGTCCCTGGGGATAAACACCACCGGTCACCTCTACGAAACCCGGGATGGCTGCTATCCCCAGTTACTGCCCTACCTGCAACGGATTGGCCACGGTATTCAAATTCCCCTGCGCCACCCCGAACTGCTACCGGAGGTGGCGGCCCGGGGTCAGTGCCTGGAGGTATGCCCCACCACCTATCTGAAGACCGGTACCCTGCAGGAAATCCACCAGCTTAAGGAGGTCTTCGATCGCTGCTTTGAGGCCGGGGTAGATATTGCCATCTGTACCGACAACGCCGGTCTCCACAACGTCCGCCTTCCCTTTGAGTACGAAAACCTGCTAACCCACGACGTCATCGACTTTGCCGGGTTACAACGGTGTCAGGAAGCCGCCTTTCGCCATGCCTTCGCCTGGCCCCATCGCCAACCCCCCAGCACCCTACTGACCAATCTATTGCAGGTACCTGCCCTGGCCACTGCCCCTGATTGACGGCCAGGCTCTGCCCCCGTAGCATGGGCAGGATAGCCATCCCCCCTTGGATTTTGCCCGTGAGTGCCGCCGTGACCGCCCCCTCTGCCCTAGCCGATAACCCCATCCTGATGCTGGTAGATGGCCATTCCCTGGCCTTCCGCGCCTACTATGCCTTTGCCAAAAATGCCGAGGGCGGGCTGCGCACCTCCACCGGTATTCCCACCAGCGTTTGCTACGGCTTCCTCAAGTCCCTGTTGGACATGATCGAAGCAGAAAAGCCCCAGTACGCCGCCATCGCCTTTGACCTGGCCCAGCCCACCTTTCGCCATGTCGCCGACGAACGCTACAAGGATGGCCGCCCCGAGGCACCGGAGGGATTCCTAGAGGATGTGCAAAACCTGAAGGAACTACTCACCGCCTTTGGCTTGAATCTCTACACCGCCCCTGGCTTTGAGGCCGATGATGTGATTGGCACCCTGGCCACCCAGGCCCGCCTGGCGGGTTTTCGGGTAAAAATTCTTAGCGGTGACCAGGATTTATTTCAGCTAATTGATGACCAGGACCAGGTTACGGTGCTGCACCTGGGTAACGCCTTTGCCAAGGGCGCGAAAAACGGTCTGGCCCAGGAGTTTAAGCGGCCCCAGGTAGAGGCCAAGTTAGAGATTTCGCCAGCTCAGGTGGTGGACTACAAGGCCCTCTGTGGCGATAGTTCCGATAATATTCCCGGGGTGCGGGGAATTGGTGCTAAGACAGCGGTGAAACTATTACAGGAATTTGGTGACCTGGATCGGATCTATGCCAACCTGGATCGAATTAAGGGCGCTAACCAGAAAAAACTCCAGGAGGGTCGAGAGTCCGCCTACCACTCCCGCTTTATGGCCACCATTGTCACCAATGTGGATCTGCAGGCAGATCTGGCCAGTTGTAAGCTCCAGGGCTTTGACCCCAAGCTAGTAATTCCAGCCCTGAAAAAGCTGGAGTTTCAGAATTTTATCCAACGGCTAGATAAGCTACAGGCCGCCTTTGGCGGGGTAGTTAGCCCAGTGATTACCCACGGCGGGGCAGAACCGGAGGGTGATGCCAGCTTCTTTACCGCCACCGAGACAGATCAGGCCCAGGCCCTGCAAGCAGTGACCCTCAACCCCCAGATCATCACTACGGAGGCCCAACTCTACGATCTATTGGATACCCTCTCCACCCACACCGATCCGGCCCAGCCGGTGGCCTGGGACACGGAGACCACCAGCCTGGACCCCATGGCGGCGGAATTGGTAGGAATTGGCTGCAGCTGGGGGGCAGGACCGACGGAGGTGGCCTATATTCCGGTGGGTCATCGTCAAGGCCAACAGTTACCTCTAGCCACGGTGTTGGGGGCGCTGGCACCGGTGCTAGAGAGCGATCGCTACCCCAAGGTGCTGCAAAACACTAAGTACGACCGCCTGGTGCTGCGGCACCAGGGCCTCCACCTACAGGGGGTGGTATTTGACACCATGCTGGCCAGCTACGTGATTAATCCAGAAACCAGCCATAATCTCACGGACCTGACGCTACGCTACCTCAACCTCTCCACCCAGAGCTACGGTGACCTGGTGCCTAAGGGCCAAACCATGGCGGAGGTAGAGATCGCTGCTGCCGCCCACTACTGTGGTGCCGATGTTCACACTACCTATCGTCTGGTGGCCCCGCTGCGGGCCAAACTAACCGAGGCTCCTACCCTGCAAGCTTTATTCGAGCAGGTGGAACTGCCCCTGGAGCCGGTACTGGCGACCATGGAATACCAGGGTATTGCCATTGACCCGGCCTACCTGGCCCGCTTCTCCCAGCAATTACAGGCCGATCTAACCCGCCTTGAGCAGGCCGCCTATACCGCCGCTGGCGAAACCTTTAACCTGGGTTCCCCAAAACAACTCAGTGAATTGTTATTTGAGCGGCTCGGCCTGGATAGCCGCAAATCTCGCCGTAATAAGTCGGGCACCTACTCCACCGATGCCGCCACCCTGGAAAAACTACAGGGGGATCATCCGGTGGTGGATTTGGTACTGGAGCATCGCACCCTGGCCAAGCTCAAATCCACCTACATAGATGCCCTACCCGCCCTGATGCGGGCCGATACCCAGCGGGTCCACACCGACTTTAATCAAGCAGTCACCGCCACCGGGCGGCTCTCCTCTTCGAACCCCAACCTGCAAAATATCCCCATCCGCACCGCCTTTAGCCGCCAGATTCGAGCCGCCTTTATTCCGGCGCCGGGCTGGTACCTGGTGGCGGCGGACTATTCCCAGATTGAGCTACGGATTCTGGCCCACCTCAGTGGTGAACCAGTGCTGGTGGAGGCCTACAACCATAATCAAGATGTCCATGCCCTCACCGCCCGTTTACTGCTGGAAAAGGAGGAAATTACCCCAGAGGATCGACGCCTGGGCAAGGTGATTAACTTTGGCATCATCTACGGTATGGGGGCCGTGCGCTTTGCTCGGGAGGTAGGGGTGAGCCGGAGCGAGGCTAAGGGCTTTATAGATCGCTACTACCAGCGCTATCCCAAGGTATTTGAGTACCTGCAGCAAACCCAGCGTCTAGCCATCGCCCAGGGCTACGTAGAAACTATCCGGGGACGGCGGCGGTACTTTAACTTTACCGATAACCAACTGCGATCGCGGCGAGGCAGTGACCCCAACAGTATCGATCTAGACAGCCTCCGCCCCAATGGCTACGATGCCGGTTTATTGAGGGCCGCCGCCAATGCGCCAATTCAAGGCTCCAGTGCCGACATCATTAAACTAGCCATGATTCGCCTCCACGATCAACTACGTAGCTACTCCGCCAAACTACTACTGCAGGTGCATGACGAACTGGTGTTAGAGGTTCCCCCCAGGGAATGGGAAGAACTCCAACCCCTGATTACCCAAACCATGGCCTCCGCTGTCAGCCTCACCGTTCCCCTCCTGGTGGAGGCCAAAGCCGGACCCAACTGGATGGAAGCGAAGTAAAGGAAGAGATCACAGACTATCGGGATCAATACCGCGATCGCGCAGGGCTGCCGCCAGCCGTTCTGCCCGTTGACGCTCCTGCTCCGCCCGTTGGCGTTCTTGTTCCGCCCGTTGACGCTCTTGCTCCGCCCGTTGGCGCTCTTGCACCACCTGTTCTGAGCTCCAGGGCAAGAGCTGACCGGCCTCATCCCACCAGCGCAACCAATGACCTGTCAATTGCTGGTAGGTGCCTGGCCAGATCCCTAACCATAGATTCAGGGGAGGCAACCAAAAACGACCGTTGGCGTCACTGGTCTCCAGTTGATAGCGCCCCTGATCTAAGCGCCGTACCTCCAGGCTGGGCACGTAGGGATCAAAGGTAACATAGACCGGCACCTGCAGAATTTGCTCGTAGAAGTAGAGCTTACCGTAGGGAAAGGTGGATCGCACCGAGAGCTCCCCACCTTCGGTTTCCGATAGAAACTCCATCACCACCGCTACCCCATCCCCCTGTAGATAGGGGGTATAGCTCCGGCGAATCACCTGGGCATCAACGGGATGGGCAGAGGGAATATAGAACCAATCAGGAGCTTTAACAATAGTTTTGCCATTGACGGTGGCCACCAGGGCAAAATTAGTACCCATGAGGGCCTCAGGGGGAATGCGACCGGCCTGACTCAGGGCATCGCTGAGGGCCGCTGCCAAGGCGGGCTGTTGCAAATTTTCCACGGGGTCATCGGGTAGTACGAAATCGGCGGGCAAGGCTTGCCAGGCAACCTGAAGAGAACTGGTGGAGAGGGGTGAGGAGAGGACCATGGCAATAGTCGAGGATAGAGAACGTGAAGGGATGGCCCATTTATAGCCTTAGCCATGGGTAACGGGAAGAAGGCGAACCAGAACACCTACCCAGTATGGCTTTTATCGTTTCAACGTATCCTCAGCGCTCTGGCCAAAGCTATATTCATACCTATGAGTATAGACGATCGCCCAAGGATCCCCTGGAATCGCCACCAAAACTGACCCGAGACCCTACCCTATAATCAGGGGTGGTGCCTATGACCTTACCTACCCAGAGCTTTCATGTCGCCGCCGCGCCCTTCCCAGCCCGATCAACCCCTGCCTACCCCACCAGAAAACCTGGTCAGGCCCTTCTCGGTAGTTGGAATTGGCGCTTCTGCCGGGGGATTAGAGGCCTTTAGCCAACTCCTCGGTCATCTGCCCGTCGATACGGGTATGGCCTTTGTGCTGGTCCAGCATCTCGACCCCAATCATAAAAGTCTATTGGGCGAAATTTTAGGCCATCGGACAGCCATGCCGGTACAGGAAGCCCAGGAGGGTATGGCAGTAACACCTAACCAGGTCTACGTCATTCCCCCCAATACCCTGCTGACCCTAGGGGAGGGTCAACTTCACCTGAGCCCTCGAGAACCAGGGGTACGGGTCAGCAAGGCGGTGGATACCTTCCTTAACTCCCTGGCCCAGGACTGGGGCGACCGGGCCATCGCCGTCATTCTCTCTGGCGGAGATAGCGACGGTAGCCAGGGGTTAGAAGCCGTAAAGGCGGCGGGTGGGATTACCTTTGCCCAATCCCAAGACTCAGCTCAAGTCAGTAAAATGCCCGGTACCGCCATTGCCACCGGCCAGGTAGACTTTGTCCTATCCCCGGTTGAAATTGCCGCAGAATTGGCCCGCATCAGCCGTCATCCCTACATTACCCAATCTAGCCCAGAGAATCTGGATGCCTCCCCCATGGGGGAAGAGGATCGACCCCTGCCAGCCATTCTCAGCTTGATTCAAGCCAAATTTAGGGTAGATTTCGGGGCATACAAACGCAATACACTGCAACGGCGTATCCTCCGTCGCATGGCCCTGTACCACCTCGATAGTATGGAGGACTATGTTACCTATCTTCAGGCTCACCCAGAGGAAGTTAACGCCCTATACGAGGAAATCCTCATCCACGTCACCAGTTTTTTTCGCGATGGAGAAGCCTTCGAAGCCCTAAAGCAACAGGTGTTTCCGGCCCTACTGCGGAATCGTCCCCTAGACATACCCCTACGCATTTGGGTCGCCGGTTGTTCCACTGGGGAAGAAGCCTATTCCCTGGCGATCTGTTTACTAGAGTTTCTCGCTCACCAGCCCCGCCCGCCCCAAATTCAAATCTTTGCCACCGATGTCAGCGAACTAGTTATTGAGAAGGCTCGGACTGGTATTTATTTACCCAGTCAGGTAAGCGATATTTCCGCCGATCGCCTGCAACGGTTCTTTGTACCCATTGATGGCGGTTACCAGATTAATAAGATGGTACGGGAGCTGTGTATCTTTGCTCGCCAAAATCTCTGTAGCGATCCCCCCTTTTCTCGACTTGATTTAATTAGCTGTCGTAACGTACTGATTTATTTTGGAACAGCCTTGCAAAAAAAGGTGCTGCCGACCTTCCACTATGGTCTTAAACCGAATGGCTTCTTGCTATTGGGGTCAGCGGAAACCGTCGGAGATTTTTCCCAGCTCTTCCACCTGGTAAACCGCCAACATAAGATTTACGTTAAACGACCTGCGGCTCCCTTATTACCCATAGATTTAGACCGATCCACCCCGCCCGCCATGGTAGCCATCCCCCCGGGGGTTGATCAATCCCAGCCGACAACTGCCAGCCTCTCTGAGCTGGTGGACGAAATTGTTCTGAATCACTATGCCCCGGTGGGCGTGGTGGTCAATAACCATCTGCAAATTGTCCAGTTTCGAGGGCAAACTGGGCCCTATTTAGAGCCATCTCCGGGTTTGGCCAGCCTGAACGTACTGACCATGGTACGGGAGGAATTACGGATTGATCTACGGACCCTGCTGCATCAGGCCAGGCAAACGGGACAGGGGGCAAGTCAACCGGTGGTTAGGCTGAAAGGTGGAGATCCCTGGCAACAGGTGCGTCTAGATGTGGTGCCGGTACACCCCCCGGGGGCGATCGAGGATTACTTTTTGATTTTATTTACCCCCATACCGGGTTCTCCCCGGTCCCCCACCGGTACACCCCCAAACGCAGATCTCCCAGCTATAGCTGAAGCCGAGATTCAACGCCTACAACAGGAGCTGGAAACAACCAAGGCCTATTTACAATCGATTATTCAGGAGCAGGAGTCTAGCAACCAAGACCTGCGGGCCGCTAACGAAGAAATTCTATCCAGTAACGAAGAGCTACAAAGTACCAACGAAGAACTGCAAACCGCTAAGGAAGAAATTCAAGCCACCAACGAAGAACTTAGTACCATCAATGACGAGCTCTACCGCCGTAATAGCGAAACCATGGAGGTGAGCAACGACTTCCAAAACCTATTGGCCAGTATTAATATTCCGGTTCTGATGGTAGAGGGAGATCTGCGGATACGCCGATTCACTCCCACTGCAGCGGCACTATTTAATCTGATCGCCACCGACCTGGGCCGTCCCTTGAGTGACATTAAACATAATCTCCACATCGCTGATCTGGAGACCCAGATTATTGAGGTGATCAGCACCTTGAGCCTCAAGCACCAGGAAGTGCAGGATCAGACAGGACGGTGGTATGACCTGCGGATTCGCCCCTACCGCACCCTCGACGATCGCATTGACGGGGCGGTGGTCGTTCTGGTAGAAATCGATGCCCTGAAGCGCAGTAGTGAACAACTACGGGCTGCCCGCGACTACGCTGAAGCCATCGTAGAAACGGTGGCAGACTGCCTGGTCGTGCTGGACGGTGATCTCCGGGTAGTCACCGCCAATCAACGGTTCTATCGCCAATTTGGGGTTACCCCAGGGGAAGCGGAGAAAAGCCTAATTTTTGATCTGGGTAAGGGGCAATGGAATATCCCTCCCCTGCGATCGCTGTTGCACGATCTCCTACCCCAGAACACCCAAATTGACGACTTTCGCATTGACTGTCAGTTAGCAACCAGCGCCCCTCAGACCATGGGCCTGAACGCCCGCAAGATGACCCTGGCCGATGGCCATGAACTAATTTTGTTAGCTATCAGGGCGATCTAGGAACAGCCCCAAACAGGGCAGAACGGATCGTGAGGGATCCTATCAGCCCTATGGATTGCCAGGTTCTCCAGAAATTTCCCCTTCCCAGACAGGCAGGAGTTAACCCACCAGGACGGGTTGAGCTACCCGGTAAGTAGCCAGAATCCGTTCTGCCATTTGGGGAGGGGTAAGACCCAGGGTAGCCATCGACTGTTCTGGAGTAGCATGGTCCACCAGTACATCGGGCACCCCAAGGCGCAGCACCGAGACCGGTAGTTGGGCATCTAGAATCGCCTCCGCCACAGCGGAGCCAAAGCCCCCCATCAAACATCCCTCCTCCAGGGTAACCACCTTACCCAAGCGCTGGGCCAGGGGCAGGATCAGCTCGGTATCCAGGGGTTTAGCAAAGCGGGCATTCACCACCGTGGCCTCAATTCCGTGCTCACTCAAGATCTCGGCGGTTTGCAGGGCGGGGTAGACCATAGAGCCGTAGCCCAACAACAACAGGTCATCTCCCTGCCGTAGCACCTCCGCCTTACCGATTGGTAGGGGTTCCCAGCCTTCCTCCATGAGGGGAGCGCCATAGCCGCTACCGCGGGGATAGCGCAGGGCGATCGCCCCATCCGTGTAGTTAATCCCGGTTACCAGCATACGCTGCAACTCTGCCTCGTCCTTGGGGGCCATCAGCACCATATTGGGAATGCAGCGCAGGTAGGCAATGTCGTAGAGGCCCTGGTGGGTAGGACCATCGGCCCCCACAATACCCGCCCGATCTAAACAGAAAAACACCGGCAACTTTTGAATACAGACGTCATGAATAATCTGATCAAAGCCCCGCTGCAGGAAGGTGGAGTAGATCGTCACCACAGGGCGAACCCCCTGGCAGGCTAGACCAGCGGCCAGGGTGACGGCATGCTGTTCAGCAATGCCCACATCAATATACTGCTGGGGCAGGGCCTGTTGTAGTTTATCCAGCCCCGTACCCGTAGCCATGGCGGCGGTAATGCCGATAATTTTAGGGTTTTCCTCCGCCAGCTTAATCAGGGTTTGGGCAAAGACTTTGGAGTAGCTGGGGGGCTTGGGCTTACTGGAGGGCAAGCTCTTGCCGGTGGAGAGGTTGAAGGGGGATTGGGCATGGTAGCCGACCTGGTCCTTTTCGGCGATCTCATAGCCCTTACCCTTGGTGGTGGCCACATGCACCAGCACCGGTCCGGTATGTTGGTGAGCTTCTTTGAAGGTAGTGATCAGTTCCTGCAGGTTATGGCCATCGACAGGACCCATATAGGTAAAGCCCAACTCTTCAAACACCGCTCCCACCTTGGGCACCGCCAGACGCTTCATGCCCTCCTTGACCCGATCCAATTCGGGGGAAAGGGAACTACCCACAAAGGGCAGGTGCTTGAATTGCTCCTCCAGATTGTCAGTTAAAAACTGCACTGGTGGACTCAGACGCATTTTATTCAGATAGCGGGGAATGGCGCCAACATTGGGAGAAATGGACATTTCATTGTCGTTCAGCACCACCAGCAAATTGGTATGGGGTAGGTGGCCAGCATGGTTGATAGCCTCCAGGGCCATACCGCCGGTCAGGGCGCCATCCCCAATAATCGCCGCTACCTTGTAATCTTCTCCGGCCAAGTCCCGAGCCAGGGCCATGCCCAGGGCGGCAGAAATACTGGTGGAGGCGTGGCCCGCTCCGAAGTGGTCAAAACGGTTTTCACTGCGTTTTAAGTAACCCGCCACCCCGTCCTTTTGCCGCAGTGTATGGAAAGCATGGTAACGACCAGTAATTAATTTGTGGGGGTAGGCCTGGTGGCCCACATCCCAAACCACCTTGTCATGGTCTAAATCGAGGGTTTGGTAGAGGGCTAGAGTCAATTCCACCACCCCCAGCCCAGGGCCCAGGTGCCCACCACTGGTAGCTACGGTTTCCAGATGCTTTTCTCGAATTTGGCGGGCAATATCTTCTAATTGCCGAATTGGTAGCCCATGCAATTGGTTGGGGTGAGTTATGTCACTCAAGCGCATATTACAGTAACCTCTAGATCTTGCTATTAAATCAGGTCAAGCGATGGCAACGTTAATACTGAAATTCTCATGCTGGCATTCTTCACTTTAGAAGATATTCAGGTTGAACGACTATCCATCCCTGGATGAGGGGATGATATGGTGATGGGATATGGCATGGACAATGAATGATCACCCCTAATTCATTGCTTTTTCATTGCATTGATTGCATCCGTTTTAACCGCGATATAGCCCTTAACTTTCTGTCATGGTTTATTCTCTTTCCTTCAGATTGTACCGCCAGTGTCGGGTAATACACTTTACTGTCATCGCCGGACTGGCCACTCCCCTGCTGCTATCGGCCCAACTAGCCCAGGCCAATGAGTTTGGCGGCTGTAGCACAGGTCTGGTGGCGGCAGGAGTCAAGACCAGTGCTGCCACCGCAGCCTGTGCCCGAGCCCTACACCCAGAACAGGTGTCTAACTGCGTGACGACCATCACCAGCAGCCTCAAGCTAGACCCGAATCAGGTATTGCAAGCTTGCAGCCGCGATCGCCAGGTGGAAGAACTGGCGAGTTGTGTCACCACCGTCAAGGGAGTCTTGACAGAAGTCAGTGGATCCACAGTTTTAGACAACTGTCGGCAGAGTGTTTTACCCCAACGTTACGCCGAATGCGTGACTGGCCTGGTGGAAGCCATCCCCCTGGCCGCCGGTGAAGCCATGACTGAGTGCATGGCGGCGGGGCAACCTCCCACAGAACTGGCTCCCAGCTTTATTCCTACCCGGTAGAGCCTGGCTGCAAAGATTTGCAAAGAAGAAGGAATTCATAAAGGAACTTAGTAAACTGTAGTTATTGATACAGTTTGGAGTTTCCTATGCATCTTCCTATCTCTTCTCAGCATCGCCGTCAGGTTATTAATGAATTGCGTCATCAGTTGCGCTACGCAGCCCCCGAAGATCGTCAGCGTATTCGCCAGGAGCTGGATTTTTGGCAACAACACCGTTGAATCTTTAGGGTTGGCAGATCAATGACGGAGTGTGAAGCGGCTCCTAGGGTAACCAGGGATACTGGCGAAAGTCTGGCGATCGCTTTTCTAGAAAGGCCTGTCTGCCCTCTGCCCCCTCCTCAGTCATGTAGTAGAGCAAGGTAGCATTACCCGCCAATTCCTGGAGGCCAGCCTGGCCATCACAGTCGGCATTAAAGGCAGCCTTCAAGCAACGAATGGCGATGGGGCTACTTTGCAGAATTTCTTGCGCCCAACGGACTCCTTCCGACTCCAGGTGGTCCACCGGCACAACCTGATTCACCAGCCCCATCGCCATAGCCTGCTGAGCATCGTACTGGCGGCAAAGATACCAGATTTCCCGAGCTTTTTTCTGGCCCACAATGCGGGCCAGGTAGCTGGCTCCAAAGCCACCATCAAAACTACCTACCCGGGGACCGGTCTGGCCGAAGATAGCATTATCGGCGGCAATGGTGAGGTCACAGACCACGTGCAGCACATGACCGCCGCCAATGGCATACCCTGCCACCAGGGCAATCACCACCTTGGGTATGGAGCGAATCAGGCGCTGTAAATCGAGGACGTTGAGGCGGGGAACTCCAGCCTCATCCAGGTAGCCGCCGTGACCCCGCACACTTTGATCGCCCCCGGCGCAAAAGGCATACTTACCGTCGGTATGGGGGCCCGCTCCCGTCAGCAGAACAACCCCAATCCGGCTATCTTCCCGGCAGTTAGTAAAGGCATCGTAGAGCTCGGTAATGGTTTTAGGACGGAAAGCATTACGCTTATGGGGACGGTTAATGGTAATTTTGGCAATCCCGTCCGCCTTCTGATAAATAATGTCTTCGTAGGATTTTACGTCGTGCCAGTTAACCTGCATAGCGGGGGGAAAGGTTTAATTTTGAGTTTCATGATGGTGATCTAATGGAATTGTCTAAATCACCCTATTCCCAGTTTACCCTGGCTATAGCCGTAGCCCTGGACAACCGTCAGAACACCTCCCCAGCCCTGGCGTTTTAAGGTCCCATGACTGACCAGCGGGTCTCGGGTTAGAACCTATCCCCTTGACGATCAACTCTGACCGCCCCATGTTGGTCCCAGCCATCACTCCCTCGGCGTAGCGCGAAATGGTTGACTTCAGGTATAAATTAAGCAGGTATGCACCGGAGATCATTTATAAGCCATCCTCCATCAGGTTTTTAGCTCTATGGTTAAGTCATCAGAAGCATCCCAGTCCCATCCGTCCCCAACCCCTACCGCTGGGCGCCTGCCAATTCGACCCATTTCCTTTAGTATTCAGTCGTCTAAAGCTCAGACAGCCCCCTCCATCCCTGCTAGCCCATCGCCCTCTCTAGCCGTAACCCCCTTTCCAATTCAGGCCCAAACCCCTGACCTGCTGGGACTACCCAAACCTAAACGGCCAGCCTTTAGCCGTCATCGCCACGATGCCAATCCGGCTCTAGCCCTAAAGGTATTGCAGGATATCCAACTGGCTATAGAGAGCTGGCATGGAGAACTGAGAGAGGTGTTGAATAATATCCAGGTTCTCTATATGGAGGGTCCCATCGTCGATGGTTGGCTGGAAACCCTCAAACCATCGGATCAGGATCCCTCCTCTACAAAGGAAGCAGCACTCTTGCGCCATGGTGACCCAGCGGACCTTTCCGGTTACGTCGATCGGCTTTGCCAGTCCCTGGACCAGGGGGCAACTACAGAGACAGCCGAGGTGTCTACCGTCCCTACCTACCGTCTCTGCAGCCTGAATGCGGAAGGCCAGGTGCAGTGCGTTGTCTGTCCGCCAGAACAGCTGTCTACCCTGAGTTTAGCGATCGCCCGTCACCAAAAACTACGCCAGCTACTCGATCACAAGCAGTATTTGGAAGCCCGCCTGAAACGTTCGGTGGAAGTTCTTACCGCTAGCCGCAATACTCTGGATATTCCTGCCACCTGTAGTTCCCAGGCCGAAGGTGAGTAGCTTGATGGCAAACCTTACCATCCCCGGCTAGCTAGCCCACCCTGAAAGAAATCAGTGGCCCTGCCAGTTTTTTAACTGTTGTTGGGCCTCGTCGTAGGCACTGGTAGCCGGTGGTATCAGATTGGCCGCGGCGATCGCCGCTGGTAGTTGACCGTTGACCGCCCGCACCTGGGCGATCGCCAGCATGTCTCGACTCCATTGGTCAATTCGTTCCTGGGCAGGGGCGGATTCGGGGTAATTAGCAGGAATCTCTTGTAGCAATAGAATCCCATCCCGATAGGTGGTAGCCTGCTCGGGTTGGAGGAGGGCTTGGGCCTTTTGTAAAAGCTGGCGATTAGTCTCTTGCTGCTGCCACCGGCGCATTTGGGCCTGGGCCTGGCCATAGGCATCGACCTGATCGGCTGGCACCAGACGAGCTGCCGCCATGGCGCCGGTCAAGTTACCAGCAACGGCCCGCCCCCTGGCCAGGTCTAAAATCACCCAACTCCAGCGATTGATCTCGGACTGAACCTGGGGATAGAGCGGATCCTCTGGGGGAATCTGACGGAGCTTTTCAATGGCATCGTTAAAGCGGGAAGCGGGAAGGGGCTCAACCAAGCGGTAAGCATCATTGAAAATGGTCTTTCCCGCCATCTGGGGGAGGGATACCTGAGGTGAGTTGGTAGTTCCTGGGGTTCCCAGGTCCGTCAAGGTGGGTGGAATCTCTGACTTGAGGGACGGTTGGGGTCTAAATCGGCCCTGGATTGGCACCAGGAGCGCCCCCACCAGTACTCCCCCTACCAGTAAACCGACGGCCGCCACGCCAGCCCAGAGCCAGGGGCGTCGGTTAGGGCTGGTAACCGCGATCTCCGAGGCCGGGGCTGGCTGGCTACAAGGAATGGGCAGCAAGGAGGACATTGGTACCGTTGAGGTTGGGTCCAAAGAAGTAGGGCTGGTGGTACTCGGGCGATCCAGAGGGGGTTCTGCGGCTAACTCCGGGCGATCGCCCAGGGGAAACCATCCCTCCGGGGTCTGGGTCAGGCTATGGGGAGGCACCAGCAGGAGGAACTTTTGATCGGACGGCAGGGAAACCACAGGATTTTGTTCCGGTCGCCAGTGGTGCTGACACAGTTCTGGAATGCGATCGCGCAGGTAGGCAGCCATCTGGGCCAGGGTCAGACAACCATGGAACCGTAAGCCCTCAATCATGGCTTCCGTTAAAAAACCATGGCGAACCGCTAAACTCTCCTGGGAAAACTGATCGGGCCGACAGGACAAGATCAGGGGAACCGAAAGACTCTGGGCCAGGGCCAGGGTTGGGCGACCCAGATCGGATACGGTCAAGCCGGACTGGGGGCGATGCATATCTAACACCACCAGCGATCGATGGGACCCGCCCGTCGTTAAGATGGTGAACACAGCCTGGAGGGAAATTCCCGTTTCCCCAATCTGGTAGGGATCGGCATCAATGGGCAGAATGTAATCCTTATCCTGCCAGTGCACCCCATAGCCACTGAAAAAGAACCACACCAGATCCTCGGGTCCAGCCTGATCACAGGCTTGCCTGAGGCGCTGCAAAATATTCTCCCGATGCGGAAAGGCAGCCCCCTGATAGACCATAGGTGCCACATCCGTCAACAGAGAACAGTTTTGGGAGGGCAGACCCGCCTCCTGAATCAGAAAATCCTTTAATTCAAGGGCATCAAACTGAGCGTAAAGTAGGGGCTGGAGGGATTGATAGTGATTGATGCCGACAATTACCGGCCAATAGCTTGCCATTTTTCCGCTCCCTATGCCTGAATCCTCACCCCAAGACCCTTGATCATCCCTACTAAAGTTCACCTGCCGTGGACCAGGGTGGGCCAGAAGATTGATTAACCAATCCGCAGCAATTCCACATCGAATACCAGGGTGGCATTGGCAGGAATCACCCCACCCGCACCCCGGCTACCATAGCCCAATTCAGCCGGAATAATCAGCTGCCGCTGCCCGCCCACTCGCATGGTGCTGACCCCTTCATCCCAGCCCTTAATCACCTGGCCTACCCCGATCTGAAAGGTAAAAGGACGGCCGCGATCGCGAGAACTATCGAACTTGGTACCGTCTTCCAGGGTGCCTGTGTAGTGCACGGTCACCCGTTGACCAGTCTGGGGCATGGCCCCCGTCCCTTCCACCAGATCCACATACTGTAATCCAGAGGCGGTGGTAATGGTTTGCCTTGACTCCACCGTCGGGGTAGGGGTGGCTGGCAACAGGTCAGTCGCCGAAGCCGTCACTGCCATGGCCACGGAGGTAGGGGTGGTAGCACTGTCCAGGATAGTTTCAGAGTCCGATAGGTTCAACGCAGTAGCACTGGCTTGGGGACCAGCCAACTGGACTACCAGCAATACCAGACAGCAACTAACCAACACGGCCAGGCTAATTAAAATCTCTCGCACGCTCTTTCTCCCGATCTACCATCACGAAACCATAGTAGCAACTTATGAATAGAACTCATCGAGGTTGGGCCCAGGCCTCGAATAAATCAGCCGCCGGGTGATGGCGGTGACCGTAGATGGCAGAATGAAGGACAATAGGTTCCTAAATTTTCAGCAATTTCACCGATTTTCAGCCATGACCACCCCTCCCCTAACCCTGAATCTCGCCGATGGATCGGTACGATTTAGCTTTTCTATCTCCGCTGCTCAAGAACTACAAGCCAGCCTCGGCGCCCTCAAAAGCCAATGGCAAACTGCTACGGTTCAAGCGGGCATCCCAACCCGACCCGGACAGCTACAACCAATGGAATATCGTCACACTGGCGAGGTCTTTCTAGAGATTTTTTGCAATCCTAATATCTGGCCCAGCGCTTTTGCCGCCCGGGTTTTAATTACTCTCCGAGACGATCGGATTCGCCTCACCACAGAAGCTACCCTCTCCCAACTCTATGAAGATATTTGTCGTTATTTGGAGTAGAATTAATCACTGTTATCAAACTGCTATGCACCCATAGGGGAATTTTTCTCTTCGGGTTTTCTACCCAAATTATTCAAAAGGGCTGATCGTCATGAACCCCAATGAAGTATCCCAAGCTCTACAGAAAGGGTTGCATCTCACCCTGGGGGCGGCAGCCTCCATGGTTGAGGCCCTGCAATTTCCCGAAGAATCCAGCCGGAAGTTTGCTGAGTTGGGCAACGACTTTAGCCGACTGGCCGAAGTTTTGGAGGCAAAGGGTGAAACCACGGAAAAAGAGGCCCGTCAACTGGTGGATGCACTCCTCAGTCAGATTCCCCAGCCCTTTTCCCATGGCAATTCCTCTTCACCAGATTCGAGGGCAAACAGCGTAGTCCAACCCGTTACTGATGCCAGTCTACAGAATGACTTAGTTGCTTTAACTGAAGATCTGGCGGCAGTTCGCCGTGAGCTTGAAACTTTAAAGGGTGGCCCGGGACATAGTTAAGAGGTTTAGATTTAAGCTTTTATCAATGTTCAGCTTACCTGGATCACCTGAAGTTCAGGATGCCCTACCTGAATAGGGATAGGCTTATATAAGGATAGGAAAATTTTTAAGGCTAAACAGTTTCCATTGATTACAACACGGTGAGATGAAAACCCTATGAGTGAATCCCCTATGAGTGAATCC
>JBMOHM010000017.1:0-47097 GCA_049317845.1 Nodosilinea sp.
ATCTCTGATCTCTGGATTGGGGCCTTTGATCCCTGGATTCGAATCTCTGATCTCTGGATTGGGGCCTTTGATCCCTGGATTCGAATCTCTGATCTCTAGATTGGGGCCTTTGATCCCTGGATTCGAATCTCTGATCTCTAGATTGGGGTCTCGGGTCCTTAGCTTGGGATCTGTTTTGACGGGGCCTGTCTTGAGAAGACTTAGGGTTGTTGCGATTCAGTCTGGGTTTGGGAGTAGGTTTTTGAGGAGCCATGGTTAGGAAGGCTAAGGTCTATATAGCCTAGCAGGTCTGCCAGGCGAGCTGGGTCGGTTAAGTAAAGATAGCCAATGAGGGCTTCAAACCCGGTAGCCTGCTGGTAAATAGAGGCATTCAGACGCTTGGGACCTCTGGGAGAGGCATTACGCCCCCGACGAATAAGCTCCTGTTCGAGGGGAGTCAGTTGGGGAGCCAGTTGCTCCACCCAGAGGGCCTGCTGTTCAGCTCTAACCTGACTCACAACCTGGCGGTGATAGGTATTAATTTTTTTGGCGGGAAGCAAAAAGGCACGTCGCACGAATAGCTCGTAAACGGCATCACCAATATAGGCAAGGGCGACTGGTGAGAGAGCCTGAACCTGTTCCTGAGAGAGCGTTCCACCCTCGATCATGTTCAAGTTTTTCCCATACTTATAATTCCTTTAACTGTAACACTCCCCATAGACTGACAAAACTTGTTAGCCAGACCCTCAAAGTTTTTAGTGGCAAGGGGGGATATAGCCCGAGCCCGCTGGTCCTTTAGGAGAAACCAATTGACTGGTCAACTGGGCTCCCATGGCTCTAGCCAAAGCTGTATTTTAGAGCCAAATCAGCCGATTAGGTTTTAGCTCTATCGGGTAACCGATATGATGGTAGACAATGAAAAGAAAACTAAAGATTTATCAACAATATGGCCACTATTCTTGATATCGCTACTCAAACCGAAGGTTTTTCTACCCTGGTGGCAGCTGTACAGGCTGCCGGATTAGTTGAAACTCTAAAAGGACCGGGCCCTTTTACGGTGCTGGCCCCTAATGATGAGGCCTTTGCCAAGCTACCCCCAGGTACGGTGCAGACCCTGGTACAGAATCCTCCCCAACTGGCTAGAATTCTGAAGTTTCATGTTGTGCCAGGTAAGTATACTCAGGCCCAGTTAATTGAGTTGGGAACCGCCATCTCCGCCGAAGGAGCTCCCATTCCCATTAGTGGCGAGGACGGTTTTGAAGTTAAAAACGCGACGGTGCTGGCGGCTGACATTGAGGCCGATAACGGTATTATCCATGTGCTGGATACGGTGATTTTAATGGGGTAAGGGATAACCGTAATGGCAACCTCGAGGGGCTATTTCAGCCTCGGGCCACCGGGCCTCACCTGGCTCAATTGGAGTAGATAATTCCCATGACCTCTTCTGACCCGGCTCCTACTGTGGAACCGATCGCCGATCGGCTTTCTCCTGGGACCTGCCCCCCGGAGGATAGTTTGACCACCTCCCTAGCCCAGGTGTTGGACGGCATTGCCGCCCCAGTAGGTCTGAAGGACCACCACCATCGCTGGCTGTTGGTTAATCGGGCCTATGGGGCTCTGGTAGGCTACAACCCGGAGGATCTAGTGGGCCGATCAGAGGCGGATATTGTTCCGGCCGCCCTGGCCCAATCCTGCAGGGAGGCTGAGGAGGTTGTACTACAGAGGGGAAAGGACTACGAACACCAGGTAGCCTGGCCCCAGTCTGGGGGCGATCAGCGCATTATCTGCATTAAAATCTCTCCCCTCTGCCAGGGCTCCACCCCACCCCTGTTGGTGATTACCTTGCGGGATATCACGATTCAGCATCAGGTGGAGCAGACTTTAAAGCACCAGGCAGAACGGGAGCGTCTTCTGGAGCAACAGGTAACGGAGCGGACCGAGGAATTGCAGATTGCCCTGGAGGTCGAAGCTAGCCTGAAACGCATTAGCGATCGGGTGCGGGACAGCCTGGATGTTAATCAGATCATGCTCACAGCGGTGCAGGAATTGACCGAGGCCCTGGGGGCCAAGGGGTCTAATACGGCCCTCTACAATCTGGAACAGCGCACCTCTACCATTTACTACGAATACAACAGCTCCAATAGCGCCATTCCTGCTTACCAGGGACGGGTTTCCCAAATGGATGCTTTCCCAGAGGTTTACAACCAGTTACTGAGGGGCCAGTATTTTCAGTTTTGTTCCATGATCCCCAACCCAGACCGGGGCTACGTAGCCATGCTGGCCTGCCCGATTTTAGATGATCGGGGGGTTTTGGGAGATTTATGGTTAATTAATGGTTGTGAGTATGGATTCAATGATATTGAAATTCGTCTGGCCCAGCAGGTAGCTAACCAGTGTGCCATTGCCATTCGTCAAGCCCGGCTTTATGAAGCGGCCCAATCCCAGGTGAAGGAACTGGAACGGCTGAATAACCTCAAGGATGACTTTCTCAGTACGGTTTCCCACGAACTGCGGACGCCGGTGACGACAATGCGGGTAGCCCTGCAATTACTGGGGGTACACCTGAATCAGGCCTTTAATATTAGCCAGGACGCCCATAAGCCCAAGGCCGATCAAAATCGACTGGCGCGCTATTTTCATATTTTGCAAGAAGAATGTGAACGGGAAATTAGCTTGATTAATGACCTGCTAGATTTACAGCGCCTGGATATGGGTAGCCATGCCCTACAGATGGAGCCGGTGATGGTGAGAACCTGGCTACTGAGCTGGATTGATAGCTTTATCACCCGGGCTAAAAGCCGGAATCAAAGCCTGGAGCTAACGACGGCTGCCTCCCTACCTGTGGTTCATATCGATCGCCCCAGTCTGGAGCGAGTGCTGGCGGAGTTACTTAATAATGCCTGCAAATATACCCCGCCGGGGGAGCGCATCACTTTGCAGGTGCGGTCCTTACCTGATTCGGATGATAGTCAGGTGGAGTTTAGTTTGACTAATACGGGGGTGACCATTCCTCCCCAGGAACTCAACCGAATTTTTGATAAGTTTTATCGCGTCCCCAGCGCCGATCGCTGGAAGCAGGGAGGAACGGGCCTGGGTCTGGCTCTGGTGAAGGGGCTAGTGGGTCAACTGGGAGGTACCATTCAGGTCACCAGCGATCGCCAGATCACCTGTTTTAGGGTGATTTTGCCTACTCAATTAGCCCTGGCGTCCCAGGCGGGTCCCCCAGATTAGAATCAAACAATCCCCGGTATTTATTTTAGGGAAGCCCTTTGCTCCAACCGCCTAGGAACCAAACTACTCACCCCCTTGGTTCCCCCCATACTGTTGGGCCACCTGCTGGGGTGGTTATCCCTTAACCCCCTGCCTCACCGCCGCCAGGGGTTATCTTACTGAATCTGAAGAGTAACGCTAAATTGATCTACCGCCTCAACCTCGGATTCCCAGGGACGGCGTAACTTCAGCAATAGGGGTACTGTTCCAGGTGCTTTTGCCTGTAAACGGAAGACGCGGATCCCTCCCCTGCCTACCCCGGTGCCAGGGGAGACCTGATAGATTGAGTTCTTGACCTCGATCAGTTGGGGATCGAGGCTACCCATTTCCCAGACGTAACCCGTTGTGGGGTTTTCCGCCAAACGTAGGAGGATGATATCGCCCGGGTGGGCGACAACGGTTTTACCGAGATCGCTAACTGCGATCGCAACTTCAGACATAGGAGAACGGCTTCCTGATAAATGGTTGGGATGACAGGCGACAGCGGGACCAGGTAGAAGGGAGTGGAGTAACACGGTGAGGGGTAAAATGACCCAACCCATGGATGATTTATAGTGCATCTTTAACTCGACGAACAGTTCAGTAATTGTCTGCCAGGTTAGGGGCTCTAGCCCCAGCTAGCCACCGATCACGGAGGCGAGCCAGAAGGCCCTACCCGGGACTAGTTTTTGCCCCTTAACGCTGGCCTCAGGCTTCTTACCAAAGCTGTAACCCGGTTAAGCGGTGAGTTTTAGGATTATAGCGTCAGGTTTGAGGGTTATGGCTAGAGCAAGCATAGCCTGGCTGGAGGCGCAAGGAGAACAGGGTGACAGTCAATTTCATGGCTCGTAACCGACAGACTTGTCCCTTGTTGCGAGCCATGGAAAAGTAAATACCAGGGGGGCGTTCTGGCTCACCTCCGCCCCTTTGCATCTGGCGGCTGCCATAGCTAACTAGTTTGGGAACGGCAATTCTATCTCAAAAGACATTTGACAAGGGTCTATCCTTTATCTATACTGATTAATGCGTTTGAGTTCAGGCCCCCATCGTCTAGAGGCCTAGGACACCTCCCTTTCACGGAGGCGACGGGGATTCGAATTCCCCTGGGGGTATGGAAAGTTCATATTAAAAAGTCCAATTGACAATAGAAAGATCGGTCAGGCTTTTTTCGATCGATTGGACAGCCGTAGCCAACCTTTGACGGAGCACTAAGGGGGTTTGGCAAAGGCGATTCCCTCTAAAGCGCTTGGTCCAAGGTTTCAAATACCCCTTGGAACCAACCAGACCATCTGTCCGATCTTAGCTTTGACCGATCGGCACCTTGGTCAGGGTTCTGGCCCAGCCCTGATCCTCGCTGAAAACCCTTACTCAACTGGTCTTGAGCTATCTTCCAGGGTAAAGACCTGGCCATCAATTAAAAGGCGAGTAATGCCCTTAGCCTTGAGGTAGGGCACAGTGGTTTGCAGTAAGGTACCATCGGGCACCTTAATAACCCGCTGGTTACGGCGAGAAAAGCGGCGAGCAATGTGATGATTCTCGAATACGGGTAAGGTGCGAGAGTCTCCCTCCACTTCAGGAATTTGGCCCAGGTTGGCAAAGGTACGTAGGGGAAGCGCTACCAGTTCTGAAGAGACCCGCTCAACCACCAGATAACAGAGGGGGGGTAAGGCCTTAGCAGTCAGGGGATAGATTTCCAGAGCGTCTAATTGGGGCTGAATAACCGATTCCTCCCGATCCCATGCCTCATCTTCCCCATCTTCCTCGTCGTAGTCCTCGTCATCGACATAGTCGTCATCCAGACTCACCCCATCTTCCGGCCAGGCATCCGCCAGATCCCCCACAGCAAAGTCAGGCGGGGTAGATTGACGAGGTTGGGGTTGGGGTTGGGGTTGGGCTGCCAGGCCATCTTGAACCGACTGGCCCGTTAGCCTGACCGGTTCCGAAACAGGTGCGATACCAGAGTCCTCAGCTTCGCCGGTTGGCTGAGGATTGCGCTTCTTCAAAACAGGGGCCGCTACGGTCCTGGGTGAGGGGAGGGGATCGGTAGCTGGGGAAGCTGCTTTACCCTGGCTGAGGCTAACCGAACTACTTCTTTCTACCGAACTGCGCTTTTGCTGAATTAAGGCGCTATAGATCGCTTCAGGCAGACTGGCTTTAAGCAGACGACTAATGGTGCTGTTACTGACTCCATAGCGTTCTGCCAGGGTTGAGGTGGTTTGCTCCGGTTGATGGTACAACCCGAGAATGGTTTGCTTATCGGCCTCAGTTAGCTTTTTAGGTGCCATAGCAGATCCTTCACGAGAATACCCTTTACTATCTTAAGCCCTTCGATGGCGAGGACTGTGGCGAGACTTGATGGAAACCGCCCGTTCTACCACCGCTCCCAGCCAGAAAAAAATCGCTGAAAAAGACCAGAAAATCTCCCATAAACTACCTTCTACATAGCTGTTGGTGTTGGCTGCATAGGCAAAAAACATATCTGCAATGTAGAGGGAAAAGGTTGCCAGAGCAATCAGAATCCAGGATTGGGAGGATCGCCCACCCCAAAAGGCCACCAGCAAAGTAGCGGCAATAATCAAAAGCAATGCATCTCCAATTACGTACAGGATACTCATGATATCAGCGAGGGATTGCAGGTGCTGATCGAGTCTGGTCACCCAGATCGGGGGCTGGTTGGTTGGTTTTACAGCTAATAGGGAATTAAAGGGCAAGTGGGGTATGAATCCATCGCCTGGATTGGGTAGAAAGGCCAACTCGGAGATTGCCTCGGCGCCTCGAATATGGACAAACAGGGCCAGGGCCATGCCTAGCAGGCCAATACCGCCGACGATTAACCATTGGCTGGGTTCAAGATTTAAGCGCCGTTGTAGGGCCGCCTTTACCATGCCAGTAGCCAGAAAGATGTAGCTCAAAATGTAGAAGCAGTCGCCTAGAGAAACTACTGGATCCAGGCCCCAGATGGTTCCCCACAGAAAGAATAGAATATTGCCGCAGGCATAGGTCATTAGCCCTGCCCCAAGCCAGAACCAGGCTTGACGACCACTTACAATGTACCGACTTTTCCAGTTGCGGAAACACAGTAGGGAGGCAATGGTAAAGGCGCCAGTTTCTAATATGTTAGTACCGGCCAAAAACCACCCCGGCTGAGTGCCCGTCTTGGTGGGAGCGCTACACAGAAGGAAAAACAGCAGGGTGATAATTCCCCAGGCTATACCTGAACCAATCAGGAATACACTCGATTGGTTTTTAGTTGGGGGCGGGGGTAGGTTACTCAAGACGATACTCCTGTGGGGTTCAAGCTTAGGATTTGTTTAGAAGATAGGGGAAAAGTTGGAGGATAGTCCTTAGTTATAGCTTGGGAGTCATAGCTTGGGCCAGACTACTGAGGTCAGGGTGGCACGGTTCAAGCAAAGCCTGATCAGGCTGAATTGGCCCTAACTTGACTACCCCCGACCGCATACTAATCTCAAACCGCTGCTTCGAGCCAGAGTTGACCTGGTCGAGATTTTCTTAACCAGTTTCTGATCTGCTCTTGATCATGGTGAGAGAACTCCACGATGGCTTCCATGGCTCGACCAGCAAAATCGGTGTTGCCAAAATACTCCTTGCCGGTGCGGTGCAGTTCTTCCAGCAGGCGATGGAGATGGTTTTCTCGCCAGGGAGGTAGTTGGGGAAGCTCTAAGGGATTAGCTTGAAGCAAAATTCTCATGATCTGTGGGTTATCCGCCAGGGGAAAATTCCAGTCAGTCAAAATTCGGTGGATATTGGTTGCAAATTTCTTAGCCTGTTTCGGTCCTAGCAAATCTTCCACATCCATGTAGACCGTCTGTAATAACAACAAACAGGCATGAATATAGAGATCTTGGGCCAGGTTGGGAGAAGCTGGAGCCTGGTTACGGTTACTAGCAATTAGCTGATCGAGGCGCAGCTTACCCCAAACACTAAAGCGATCGGGTTCCTCTAAGAGAACACAGATTTTGCCCTGATTATCGGTTAGATCTCGCCAGAATGATCGGGCCTTGTCTTCCTGAGATACTGGAAACACACTCAGGAGGGTGAAAAGCTGCTCTTGATAAGATAGGATTAAAACCTGCTGTTCCCTATGGGGATGTTTTATTTTTTTAATTTCAACATCCTGTCTTTTTAAGATAAACATTGGCGTGGCTCATGCATGTCTAGCAGGTCAAATAGGTGTCTCACCTGGGCTGCTTCTACCCTTAGAATAAATTGGGAATAGTCAACGAAACTGGATGGGCCATTAGCTCAGTGGATAGAGCAACCGCCTTCTAAGCGGTTGGTCGCTGGTTCGAGTCCAGCATGGCCCGTTTCTGCAACCCCTCACCTGCAAACTCCAGGATTTGATCAACCGCAGCCAAGGCTTTTCTTAGATCAGCCATGGGATTGGTCAGGTCACCCTACTCCTGACCAAAAAAGCTTGTCTGGTGATTAAGTTTAGCCAAGACCTGGGAAAGAGATCCCTTCCCTTCCCTTAATGCCTCCAATCCATTGATAGGAAAATCTTTGATTAAATCAAGTTGTCTTAAAGTATTTCTTATGTATGTAGCTTTAGCTAGACCGTTTTGGACAGAGTTGGTTGATATGGGATAGCTTCAGGGTTCTGGATCGTCCTCAAGGGTGTGGAAAGGCTTCAGCCCAGCCCTTTGAGGGAATTCCTCTTTTCCAACACCCTTTCTGCTCCGTTACCGCTGGCTACGACTAGAGACCTGGTCTATCGAGTTTCGCCGACAACCATGGCGGCCTGAAGACTTTCGGTCAGCTGGCGGACAGCGGCCACCATGGCGACGGGGTTATCCAGCCGGTTGACCGCAGAGCCAACCCCAATGCCAGCGGCGCCAGCGGCGATCGCCATGGGGGCAGTCACATCCGAAAGCCCCGAGGCGCAGAGTACGGGCACCCTTACCGCCCTGGAGAGGGCATGGGCGGCGGCCAGGGTGGGAGCGGCCTTTTCAATCAACCCCAGAATCCCCGGATGGGTGGGCTGGCTGGCCATGCCACCCTCGGTTTGAATAATGTCTGCCCCTGCGGCTACCAGGGCTTCCCCCAGGGCAACCTGTTCATCTAGGGCCAGAATGTGGGGAACGGTCACCGAAAGGGTGACGGTGGGCAATAGGGCCCGGGTCTGGCGGGTTAAGGCCAACACTTCCTCGGCTTCAAACCGCCGCCCTTGGGCATAAAAGGCGTCAAAGTTACCAATTTCAATGAGGTCCGCCCCCGCTGCCAAGGGAGCCAGAAAGGCCTCCGGTTCGACGGCAGAGACACAGATCGGTAGGCTGGTTGCCGATCGCACCAGGCGCACCAGTTGGGCATCGGCGGCAATATCCACAAAGGTTGCCCCGCCCTGATCGGCTGCCCCTACCACCGCGAGGACATGGGCCGCATCAAAGTTAGTCAGGCCGCTGATAATTTTCAAGGCACGGCGATGGGTCAGGGCTTGTTGTAGGTCAGAACGCATAGGTATGACTCCCAGGGGTAGGTGTATCAGCCCCATTGTCGCTTACTCGGGAGCGATCGGGAACCGGCTGGAGGGATTCCCGTACTAGGGCACCGATCCCTTGAGGATGGCCTGATCATCGACGAACCGGATCTCCTCTAGGCGGAGTTGATCGGTGGGTATAGCCCGGTTAATCGCCTGGTTGAGCTGGGCTGGAGTTAAGCCGGTGAGTCGAGCCACATCCGCCAGGGTCAGATTAATGCGACCTACCTGCACCCGCGTGTCGTCCCCCAGCACCAGCCGCCCGCTTTGCACCTGGGGACGACCTTCTAGGCCCAGATAGAGGGGCCGATCGGCCAAGCCAGGGACTACCTGTAGGGCTCGTTCCAGGGCATGCTGAGCCCGGGGAGGTAAACTCTGGCGGTCTAGACTGGCCGGGTTAATCACCACCCCACCCTTGAAGCGATCGCCTTCAATACTGGTACTAATACTTTGGGTAGCCCCTAATATCCCCCTGGCCTGGGGAATCTGGGTTAATCCTTCCACCACCAACTGATTCAGTTCCTTCTCAGTGAAATGAATTTGCACCGGCTGCCCCGGTTGATGATCCACCCCATCTGCCTGGGCCAACTTGGTTTTTAATAAATTCCGCTGCCCCGACCCCAGGGTCTGGCGGAGGCTAGCTAGGGAGCTGGTAACGCCATGGAGAGGGGGCAGTTCCCTAGCCCCATGCCAGTAGTAGTAGGCCGTTCCTGCACCGGCCCCAGCCCCTACTCCGATCAGCAGCAGCAGCATTGCCCAAACCTGTTTTTTGACCATGGTTTACCCCAACGGTGGCCCCTTTTCCTAGGGTAGCAATGTTAGGCCGACCTATAGGCCCTGGCCCCCTTAAACAAGGCCAGGGCAGGGCAGAATACCTGACCAACGCTATACATTTGCTGGAATTGATCGCTAGTATAGACAATGATCCTTAATTTTTAGTTTCCATGTCTATTCCGGCCCCTGGGGTAGCAGCCCTAGCCATGGACCACAGCAAAAACGGCTTGCCTGTAACTATCATTACGGGTTTTTTAGGCAGCGGTAAGACAACTCTTTTAAATCACATTCTTTCTAACCAGGAAGGCTTGAAAACCGCAGTTCTGGTCAACGAATTCGGGGAAATTGGCATTGATAACGATCTGCTGATTACCACCGAAAACAGTGACGACACCATGGTGGAGCTGAGCAACGGCTGTATCTGCTGCACCATCAACGACGACCTGATGAATGCGGTCTACAAGGTTCTCGAACGCCAGGACAAAATCGACTATCTAGTGGTAGAAACCACTGGACTGGCCGATCCCTTACCCATTGCCCTTACCTTTCTGGGGACAGAATTACGCGATATGACCCGGCTCGACTCGATTGTCACCGTCATCGATGCCGAAAACTATAGCCTGGATTTGTTTAATAGTCAGGCCGCCTATAACCAGATTGCCTACGGCGATATTCTGCTGTTGAATAAGGCCGATCTGGTGGATGAAGCGGATCTAGATTTACTGGAGGTCAAAATTCGGGAGGTCAAGGAGGGTGCCCGCATTCTCCGCACGACTCGGGCTCAAATTCCCCTACCCATGATCCTGAGTGTGGGGCTGTTTGAGTCAGACCAGTACTTTAGGCCGTCCCAGGAGTCCTTAGATCACCACCCTGATCACGATGATCACGCCGATCATTCCCATTGTGATCACGACCATGGCCATTGCCACCATGATCACGACCACCATCATCACCATTCTGACCATCTGGCGGTTGACGGCTTTACCTCCCTTTCCTTTGAGAGCGATCGCCCCTTTGCCATCCGGCAGTTTCAACATTTCTTAGATAATCAGCTGCCCCAGTCCGTATTTCGGGCCAAGGGAATTCTCTGGTTTGCCGAAAGCCCCCGACGCCATGTCTTTCACCTCAGCGGTAAACGTTTTTCCCTGGATGATGAAGACTGGAAGGGATCGCCGAAAAACCAGATCGTTCTGATTGGTCAGGATTTAGACCATCAGATCCTGCGGGATCAACTCAAGAATTGTCTGGCGGCCGATCCTGGTCGGGCTTAAAAATAGGTTCTAACTACAGCCAGCGGTGGCCTGGCGACATGGGTAAGGGAAGCGATGGTTGGGCAGGGTTTGGCGATCGTGGTTGGTCTGGGTAGCATCGCCCTTTACGGAGCTGCTTTTTTCTTCCCAGAGATCCATCGTAAGCATGACTTCTTTTGGAGTGGCGTAGGTTTGTTCTATGCCCTGGTGCTCTGGTTAAATGGGGATCAAAGTAGCCCGACGGAAATCTTAGGTCACTGCGCCAGCATTAGTTTAATGGGTTGGTGGGGTTGGCAAACCCTAACCCTACGGCGGCGGCGTACCCCCCTTGCCCTGCAAACCCCCTTTACCGAAGACTCCTGGCCCAGTTTTCGCCGCGAAATGGCGGAACTGGGTCTGGCTTTTCTACGCCAGACCTCCCTGGGACGGTGGTTACTCCGCCCCAGAAAGGGCTCCATGCCATCCGCCCAATCCGATGATGCCCAGAGGCAGTTACGGGCCTCAGCCCTAAAGGATGTGGAGTACGAATTTCTAGACGATCTGGCTACAGTTGAGACGGCTAGCTCCCCTTCGCCAGCGGCCCTGACCATCCCCGTTAACAGCCGTCGAGCCGATCCCTCTCCTTCTCCCCGACCCAAACCGCAGGGCTCCTCTAGGGTCCGTCGGGGTCAGGCCCTACTCGGGTGGGCGAGGGACTGGGGGCGATCGCTCACCGCCTCCAAGCCCAAACGTCCGGTTATTGACATTCCTCCCCGGCCTCCCCGATCTCCAGAGAAAATCTCCGCAGCCCCTAGGGCTGAGCCATCCCTACCGATTTCCTCTGGCTCTGGGGCTAAGCCCATTTCCGACAGCACCGAAGACCAGCCATCCCAAGAATCAGGCCAGGACTGAGGGGAGCCATCGCGGATAATCTTGACCACCCAGGGGGAGCTATCGCTCTGGCTAGGAGCTTGAGGCCAGCGGTGACCAGTCAACCATGGAGATTAAAACCTTAAGTTTTCAGGGGTATGCCCTACAGAGCAGGTCCGATTGGTTAGGATGACTGTGAGAATTAACGCAGGATGATGGATATCAAGCTCATTAATATTGGCTTTGGTAATATCGTGTCTGCCAATCGGGTAATTGCCATTGTTAGCCCCGAGTCGGCCCCGATTAAGCGTCTGGTTAGCGATGGGCGGGAGCAGGGAAAGTTGATTGATGCTACCTACGGACGCCGTACCCGGGCTGTGATCATTACCGATTCCGGCCATGTAATTTTATCGGCCATTCAGCCAGAAACCGTAGCCAACCGCTTTGTTACGGGAAAAGAAACTGATAGTAAAGCGTCAAGTTAGGGGCCTAGAGCACATAGCTGTAGCCAGCCCTACCGTGCCCAGTATTGACCGGGCTTAAATATAGCGAAACCCCTTGACCCCTTGATAGCTGGTCATGCGAGCCAATTTTCGGGTGAACTCTCCGACGGAAGGGTTACCCGCCGGGTCAATCACCCCGGTTGCCTGTTGCCACAGGGGTTGGGGAGCAGGGCGAACCACGTACTGCTTACGCTGATGTCCAGGACTATCTGGGTTGCAGAGCCGGACATGGTACCAGGTCACCTCCTGACAGTCTGGACACCAAAAAGCCTCCAGCCACTCCCCTGGAATTGGCACTGCCGTATGGGTCCGGATCACCGTCAGGGCGGTGCGCCGACCCATGCCCCGCTCCTGGAGTTGTTCTGCCCGATCGGCATAGAGTTGGTGCTTACAGCTAACACTATCTAAAGCACAGCCGTGGATAGGGCAGTAAATAGAACGGCGTTTAGAGCGGTTACGGTTGCGATCGCGGCGTTGTTGTTGCATGGTTAAAGAGGAATCAGTTTTCTAAAATCCATTATCGAAATCAGTCTTGACCATGACGAAACCAGTTTCCTATAACACCTCTCCCTTGGATCCAGTAAAAGTCTTACTAGGCTGATAATCTCAGAAATATTTTCTATTTAAAGAATATCTCATGGGTTCAAATACTATGGTATTCATGCTGCCACAGTTAACACTAATAGCAACTAATTATAAAGATCAGCGTAGTTCAGTTGCTTGAAAACCTTTAATGGGAATTGTGGAAAATTGCCAGATAGGTAGGGATTGAACATCAATTGGTCGGTCTGGAAATTTATTCATCTTTTAGGCTTAGCCATTGTAAAAGTCGTTTGCGAGTCTGCATCTCGAGTTTTTTGAGCAATAATTTCTGGTAATCTTTTCGCATAAGCCAACCAACTCAGTAGAACCAGGGTCCCGACTCCGGTAACCATAACCATTCCCGTGTTGTCGCTATGGTTCAGCCCAATCATCACTAAACTCCAGACTACTGTGAGGGTAAAGCCCACATCCCGACGGTAGGTAATTACCACCGCAGTCACCAGCACCATAGTAATGATCACAATAACAGCCCAGATACCTGATGAATCGTGCCATCCCCAATCGTAGAGGGCGGCAGCGGTAGTCACTGCGGTCAACATCATGGCCCATGCCAGATAAATACTAAAGGCAGAATGGCAGAATCGACGACGACGACGGGAAGCTGGGACCAGGCCAATTCCCAAGCTTGCATAAATCCTGCTCAGGGCGACTAGCAGGGCTACCAAGGGTAGAATAGCAAGACGAAACTGGTTTAAGGAAAATAACCAACACCAAACAATTTGAGCAACCCCTATCAGAATTAACAACCTATTAATTTGCTCAAATTGCCTGGAAGTAACCGAATTACGTGAGGCATATCCAGGCCGGATGACATCGTAACCCAACAAGCCGGAAAATATATGATCAATCCTGACCTGATAAGCAAAGTAGGCCAGAAGGGCTAAATAAACTAACCCCCATAGGGCCAGACTATAGCTAGAGGGCACTATAGCCACAGGAGCCAAATCAATCTTAAACACATAAGAAACACTGTGTCCTGGCCCGTAGAGAGTAGATACAAGATTGACGACCAGACTAATTATGGTAGTCAGCAAGGCTAGAATCAACCCAATCTGATCAAATTTTAGCGATCTTTTACCAAGGTTCATGGCAGCGGAATTAAATATCAACAGGAAAGTAAAATGAAAAAATTATGCATAGTACAGCAAGTTACTATGACACAAAGACCATCAACCTCTTAGCCTGACTAGCTAGAAAGGAAATAGTATACGTATCTTAGCTTAGTTAATCGCCAAAGTGGAATTAGAAAAGCTTCAAAGCTCTGACTTTAAATTAAGATGAGCCAAAAGTTGTTTTGCGGCAAAAAATCGCTTAAAGCTTTCATTCAGAAAGCTTTTGCTCTAAAAAAAATATTGTCCCAAATACATTGAATCAATGGGGGTGTCACCCATCTTGACAAAAAATATTTTTAGTGAATAGGAGTTCTTGGCTTTGACTTCCAACTTTGTCAGGCCATGGTCCTTTACAGGGAATCTGGCTGTTGCCCCTGTTTCTAGAAGTTAGAAATGGTCAGGAAGGCTGGAATACCTTAGGAAGACTTAACCATGGCATAGGCTCAGGCCCAGGACCCGCCTGGTCCCTAAAAGGTAAAACAGGGTCAAGCCTATAGGGCTAAAAGCTGGAGAGATTTGGCCGTTACCTGCCATGGACCTGACCAGATCGGCAATGGGAATAGAGGCGATCGGTGGTACCATGAAAGCCGATATTGGCTTGACTATGTTAATTATGGGGCTCACCTCTTACTCTCTTTAATCCATTTTCTGTGGGATCCTAGTTGGTTTTTTATAGGATATTTAAGACTTATGTTTTTAAAATTATTGAAGCTAGCAGGGCTCGATTTATGAAGCAGTTAGTGAACCGGGGTCAGCTCACCTCCAAGATTAAAAATTCTATTCACAGGACCTTAAGGAAAACCGTCAGCGATCCTCTCCAGACTTTCGTCAAGCATTTATTCAGAAAAAGGATCCTGCTCCATGAAGTGCGAGACAAGCAGTTATGGCTAGATTGGCGTCTAGCCATGCCCTGTCCCTATCCCCTGCTCTATGGGGCAAAGGTGCAACTCGGCACTAAACTCTATATTTTTGGCGGGTACCCTATCTCCCCCAAAAACAATCAGCGGATCCTGATCCTTGATCTTGAGAGTGGCCAGTGGAGCCGGAAAAGTCAGCTACCGGTAGGGTTTCCCCATGCCTATATGGCCCTTTGTACCGATGGTCGGCATGTCTATATCGCCGGTGGCCAGGTGGGTGATGACGGCTCCGCTACCGATGGGGTTTTTTGTTGGAATAGGGAGACGGGAGGGTTTAGTCGGCTGCCTTCCCTGCCGACGCCCAGGTACGGGGCTACCATGCAATACGTAGATGGTCGCTTGCATTTTCTGGGAGGGACACAGGCGGAGGACGGCCTATCCTCTGACCAGCATTGGAGCTTGGCCGTAGAGGGGTCGAGTTGTCTGCAACCGGATTGGCAGGCCGAACCCCCTGTTCCCCTCCCAGCTAGCCATATGGCCAGCCTGGTAGTCGATGACCAAATTTATCTTTTTGGTGGCCAACAGGAGGAATCCGGGGAGGCCTACCATGCCAACAGCTATCGGTATGCGACCCAAGAGGGAGTCTGGGATCGGCTTGCAGATATGCCTATGCCGGTTTCCCATGGGGCTAATGCCATGGTTATGCATGGAGGGTGGATCTATATTCTGGGGGGGCAGGTGTACGGATCGGCTGGGACCAACCACCAGCGACTAACTGACCTGGTACAGGTCTACGATCCTGCAGCCAATACCTGGGCTATTGCAGGGGCCCTGCCCTACCGGCTCAAAGGGGCGATCGCCGGTATTTTGAATAACCGGCTGTATGTCACCACTGGCCAGCGAGACCAGAGCTATGCATCCGATCAGCCCGGTTCTATCTGCCGCTCTACCTGGACTCTCGATCTAGCTGGTGAATCCCAGACCAGTCCTACGGTTCATTTCCCCCACCTGAAGGGAAAGAAAGTGGTGTTATGGTCCCACGAGTTAAGCCGCACAGGAGCTCCTCTGGTACTGCTAGAATTGGCCGCCGCTCTGCGGGATAGTCAGGCGGAGGTTAGACTTTTTTCCTGGAAGCCCGATACCGCCCTAGTTAGCATTGCCCGACAATATCGCATCCCAGTTTTACCCCTGGAAACCCTCTCAAAATGGGCCTACACCGCCGATCTAATCATTTGCAATACTGTGCTGGCCGCCTCCTGGATGGGGGATTTTCTCGGGGAATACCCGGGGTTAGAGAGCAAAATTCTGTGGTGGATGCACGAACAGCCAGAGGAAACTGATATCAGCCCCTACGCCAGTAATTGGCGGATGGCCATTGAACCGGCTCAAATTGTCTTCGATTCCAGGTCAATTATGGAGGCATGGGACCGGGTGCTCCATAAGCCTAACTCCACCTTGAACTTTATCCATTTGGCTAACCGCCAGTCCCTGGAGCAGTTGGCGGAACAGGATCGGTTACGGTGGCCCTTGCAAACGGGGAGAAAATACTGCGATCGCCAGGAAGCTAGAAAGGCGCTGGGGATTCAGGAGCAAGATTTCCTGGTCAGTTGCCTGGGTTCCTACACTCAGAATAAGGGACAGGCTATTTTGATCCGTTGTGTGGGAGAGTTGCTGGAGCAGTATCCAGACCTACCCCTACGCTTGATGATTGTGGGATTAGACAGTCAGTTCCTCAAGCAGATGGTCTTGAAGCAGTTGACGGTGGCGGAAAAGAAAGCCCTGCTGGGTGGCCGCCTGTTGCTGATGAACACAGCGGATTACGAAATCTTTTACCGGATGTCGGACTTGCATGTACTCAATACCCAAGGACGGGGTGAAATTTTTGGTCGAGTCACCATTGAAGCCATGGCCTTTGGTATTCCGGTCTTTGGTACCAGTGCTGGCGGTACGCCAGAGATTATTGAAGAGGGCGTCACCGGTCTATTGCACCCGGTAGGGGAGGCGGGCCCGGAAAATCTAAAGGCCAACCTGTTAAGTTTGGTCAGCGATCGGGAGATCGGCTTAGCAATGGGGCGAGCTGGTAAGAAGCGAGCCCTTGAGTACTTTACAGAAAGCCGACAGTTTGAGCAGTTTGCTACGGTCTTCGATCACATCCTGGCTAACCAGCAGGGATCTGACCCTGGTAACCATGGGGTCAGCTAATCAACTCATCTCCTGTAAGCGAATGCGTGGGTCTACCATACTCAAGGCTAAATCAGCTAATAAATTGCCCAGAATTAGCATCACCGCCCCCATCATCAAGCTGGCCATGGTGAGGTATAGATCCTTTGCCGTCACCGCTTCTAAAATCAGCTTTCCCAAGCCTGGCCAGCTAAAGTAGCTTTCTGTAATAAAAGCCCCACCGAGGAGACTGGCGAACTCAAACCCCAACAGGGTAATCAGAGGATTAACGGCATTGCGTAGGGCATGGACATAAATTACCCTATCTTCAGACAGTCCCTTAGCGCGGGCAGTTTGAATATAGTTTTGCCGCAGCACATCCAACATTTGTCCTCGGGTAATGCGTTGCAGCCCGGCAAAACTGGTAACACTGAGGGCAAGGGTCGGTAAAATTAAATGCCATCCTACATCTAGAATCTGACCGACCCAATTGAGATCGCCATGGATGATGCTGGTACGTCCCCCAACCGGGAACAGGGGAGCCGTCAATTGGGCAAAAAACAACAGCAGCAGGCCAGTGATGATAGTAGGCATGCCCTGACCCATGTAACTGAGGACCTGCAAACCGCGATCGAGCCAGCGATTCTGGTTGACGGCCCCCATAATACCAAGGGGAATGGCGACGGACCAAGTGAGCAAAAATGACACCAGGGAGAGTAGTAAGGTGTTGGGTACTCGCTCCCAGAGCAGATCAACCACAGGCCGTTGATAGGCAAAACTCAGGCCAAAGTTACCATGGCAAATCACCTGATAAAGCCAGGTAAGATACTGCTGCCAGGCGGGTTTATCAAGGCCAAATTGGGCTTTCAAAAGCTTGAGGGTCTCCGCCGAGAACTGAGGACTCTGGCGATATTGATCCAAAAAATTACCCGGGGCTAGCTCAATGATAAAGAAACTCAGGGCAGAGGCCAACAAGAGGGTTAGGAGGGCCTGCAAAACCCGCTTAACCACGTAAAGGGTAGTTTCACTCAGGAATCTAGTGGTAAACCAGGTCCAGAGGGAGGCTAGTTTGACTACGAATAGAGTCATGGGGAAAAAGTTTAGCTATTTAGGAGGATATGACCGGACCAGGTTAACCAGCCCTATTTGCCCATTCCCAGTTGCTGGGCTTTCTGGTAAACCTTACCCTCTGTTAATAGGGAAGGAGCAATGACCACTTCTACCTGTTGCATTTCCTTCAGGTTTTTAGCGCCCAGGGTGCCCATGCTGGTTTGCAGGGCACCCAGAAAATTATGGGTGCCGTCATCTAGTTGGGCGGGTCCCCGGAGAATTTGTTCAAGGGTACCGGTAGTGCCCACCCGAATGCGCGTACCCCGGGGTAGGACTGGGCTAGGGGTTGCCATGCCCCAATGGTAGCCGCGCCCAGGGGCTTCCGCTGCCCGGGCAAAGGGGGAACCAATCATCACCCCATCGGCACCACAGGCAATGCATTTACAAATATCGCCGCCGGTCACCAACCCACCGTCGGCAATAATCGCTACGTAGCGCCCTGTATCCTGGTAGAACTGATCGCGGGCGGCGGCGCAATCAGCCACGGCTGTCGCCTGAGGAACCCCTACCCCTAACACGCCGCGGGAGGTGCAGGCGGCCCCCGGCCCGATACCCACCAAGATCCCAGCGGCCCCTGCCTTAATTAAATTTAAGGCCACCTCATAGGTGACGCAGTTGCCTAGAATCACTGGCATCGGCATGGTGGCACAGAAACTGGGTAGATCCAGGGGAGCAACACCCGTCGGTGAAAGGTGGGCAGTGGAAACAACCGTAGCCTGCACAAACAATAAGTCAGCCCCGGCAGCAGCAACAATTTCTCCAAAACGGGAAGCTCCAGCTGGGGTAAGACTGACCGCGGCAATGCCACCCTGATGTTTAATTTGTTGAATACGCTGGGTAATCAACTCGGGTTTGATGGGCTCAGCATAGAGGGTCTGCATGAGGCCCACAAAGTCTTCCTTACCCACTCTGGCAATTTGATCGAGAACGGGATTGGGATCATCGTATCGAGTTTGAATTCCCTCCAGGTTCAAAACCCCCAGGGCTCCCAGTTGGGATAGTCGCACCGCCATGGTCACATCTACAACCCCATCCATGGCGCTGGCAATAATGGGAATTTCTCGAGTAATGCCCCCAAGCTGCCAGTGGGTATCAGCTAGGGCCGGATCAAGGGTAGTGGGACCGGGGGCCAGAGCGATTTCATCAATACCGTAGGCTCTACGAGCGGTTTTGCCGCGACCAAGTTCCATTCTTACCTTCCCCTAGAATTATTAAGTTAGCCTAGCAAAAAAGACTTCCCCGCGGATGAAAACATCATGGCAAAGCCCCTGACCTTGACTTTGGCTATTGTAAATGAGTCTCTATCAAAGCAAGACAACTGTTTCTGCTTGCAAAGGCAGTCTAATGTTGAAAGAGCCCTGATGGCTACTGAGCAATGGGGACAACTTGGATCGGGGCGAAATGATAGCTTTAGCTAAAACGCTGAGGACCGGGTTGACCGGTCAATTTCATGGCTCGTAACCAGGGTCAAGCCTGTCATGAGCCATGAAAAAGCTAATACCAGGGGGACTTTCTGGCTCGTCTCAGCCTATAGTAAATAGCACCATAGTCTTGTTCTCAACGGACTGGTGACTGCTGTACCTGTTAGTCGATAATGATATTAGGGAACTTTTATAGCCGTAACCATGGGCAACAGGGGTAACTTCGGTGGGGGCGATCAGTCAAACGGTGGGAATCAGAATGCCGACCCAAGGGTGGCGACCATTCATGAACCTGAACTTCAGGGTTTGGCCCATAGCTAGATGCTTGCCAGTAGGGAACTAAGATTGTGAATTTTCCATCGCTGACCTTTCTCCGCCAAGGGCGATCGCCCCACCGTCAGTTTGCCGTAATTGGTCTCGGTCGGTTCGGTCGGGCTGTTTGTACCACGCTCCATAGGTTGGGCTATGAGGTTCTAGCCGCAGATCAAGATGAACTACAGGTTTCCCAGGCCTTAGCGGATCAAATTGTTGACCATGCCCTGCAACTTGATACCACCCAACCCAATGCCCTTAAGGAGGCGGGGATCCTGGAATTTGATACGGTGATTGTGGCGATTGGCAACTACGTAGAAGCAAGCGTAATTACCACACTAAATCTGAAGGAAGCCGGAGTCAGGCATGTAGTTGCTAAGGCTTCTTCCGAGATCCATGGCAAGCTGCTGAACCGAGTCGGGGCCGACCAGGTGGTTTTCCCAGAATATGAAATGGGTTGTGAATTGGCGCGGTCCCTGACTTCACCGGGGATTCTGGAACGCTTTGAAATTGATCCTGAACATAGTATTGCGGAGATCGTTATACCCCAGGCCTTTGATCAAAAAACCATTATTGATCTTGATTTGCGTAATCGTTATGACCTCACCCTACTGGCCCTGAGTCAGGAAAACCACCCGGATAAGTTCGAGATTAACCCTAGCCCGATTACCCGCCTCAAGGCCGGCAGCCTGATGGTGGTGATTGGCAGTAATCGAGGGCTGGAGAGGCTTCCAGTCTGATTGGCCATGCGAGTAATTGGGCTAATGAGTGGAACTTCCGTAGACGGTATTGACGCCGCCCTGGTGGAGATTGACGGTGCGGGTTACGATCTTACCCTAACCCTGGTGGATGGACAGATTAGACCCTACTCTGCATCCCTCAAGCAGACCATCTTAAAGGTTTGTGCAGGAGACTCCCTGACCCTGGAGGATCTCGCCTGGCTAGATGATGGGATTGCCGCAGAGTTCGCTCTAGCTGCCCAAGAATTAATTGATCGTTCCGGACCCGTGGACCTGGTTGCTTCCCATGGCCAGACCGTCTTCCACCGTTCTGCAGGTAGGCAACCCCATACCGCGGTAGGGGGCTTGGGCTATAGCCTGCAGTTAGGCCGGGGTTGCGCCATCGCTCACCAGTTGGGCCTACCCACCGTCAGTAACTTTCGCCAGGCCGACATTGCAGCGGGGGGAGAGGGTGCCCCTCTGGTACCGATTGTTGATCTGTGTCTACTGAGTCATCCCCAGCAGGCCCGCTGCATTCAAAATATCGGTGGGATTGGCAACCTTACCTACCTGCCAGCCTGGAACCGGCAAATCCAGGACCAACCCCCAACGGTTCTGGGCTGGGATACGGGACCTGGCAACTCCCTCATCGACATTGCCATGACCAGGCTATCGGAGGGTACCCTCACCTACGATCGCGACGGTGCCTGGGCGGCTCAGGGTACCCCTTGCGAATCGCTGATTACCACCTGGCTAGAACATCCATATTTCCATCTCCCCCCACCCAAATCAACGGGGCGAGAGTTGTTTGGCTGGCAGTACTTTCAGGATTGCCAACAGATGGCCCATCAACGAGGTTTAACCGCCGTCGATCTGGTCGCTACCCTGACCCAGTTTACGGCGGCCACCATTGCCCAGTCTTACCAGCAGTTTCTGCCATCCTTACCAGAGGGTGTGCTGGTTTGCGGAGGGGGTAGTCAAAATCCGGTACTGATGGCCCACCTCAGGACCTACCTGCCGGGAGTATGGGTAGAAACTACGGAGGCGGCTGGCCTATCGGCCTGCTATAAAGAGGCGATCGCCTTTGCCGTATTGGGATTCTGGCACTGGCATCAATTTCCAGGAAACCTACCCTCCGTTACGGGAGCCAGGGCATCGGTCGTTTTGGGACAGATGCACTATCCTATGAATAGGACTATGGCCATATCCCAGCCAATCATCAACTATGGTGGAGACTAACCGTTGGTTCACAGCTTTCTCCTAGAACCGGGACGCTGGCTTTTAAAGGGGAGTTGGTTGGAACGAGACCGACTGCCGTTGGCCGTGAGTGGCAAGATTTTAATTGCCTGGAGCGGTCACGATTGGTTCACAATGGTGATGAAAATACTTTTATCCAACCAGATACCGGACATGGCCCTGCAGTATCGAGGCCATCTAACCACTGGCGAGAGGCAGTATACTTTTGTGCTACAGCACAGTGTGTTAGGTCGGGTAGAAGGCGAAGGATGGATAGCTCCTGACTCGATTATTCAGCGCTACTGGGCTCTGGATGATCCCCAACGTCGCACCGGCTTTGAGACCCTCTATCGTCTGACGGAAGAACGTTATCATTTATCCAGTGGGATCATGACGGGCCATTATCTCACCAGTGCCATGGAAGCGACGGTTTACCGTCAGACCAAGCCAGACTCGAAGCCGTAGGGTAAAAGCGATCCTACCCTACACAATACAACTACTAGAAAACTCTACACTCAAGTGACAATGTCTTAATAGCGGGTTGAGGCTCGATGGTTGATTTAAACGTAAGTAATAAAGTAGCCAATCGCTATCAACTGCTAGAACTGGTAGGCCAGGGGGCCATGGGGCGGGTTTATCTGGCCGAAGATTTACTGTTGGGTCACGTTAAGGTTGCCATCAAGTTTTTAACCCAAACCTTGATTACAGAGAAAACCCGTGAGCGCTTCGAAAACGAAGCGATCACCTCCGCCCTGTTGGGTCAAAAGAGCATCCATGTAGTACGGGTAACGGAGCATGGGGTAAACGAAGACAAGATTCCCTTCTATGTCATGGAATACCTTAAGGGGCAAAGTCTGAGCCAGTTGATCCATGCCCAACCCCTACCGACCCCTCGTTTTTTGGGATTAACCCTACAGATTTGTCTGGGCCTACAGGCGGCCCACGAAGGAATTACCCTGAAGGGCCAGAGTCAAATCGTCCCGATTATCCATCGCGACATTAAGCCCAGCAATATTATGATCGTTCAGGATCCAACCCTGGGGGAAATGGCAAAGATCCTGGATTTTGGCATTGCCAAGCTGATGCAAATGGGTAGTCAGCAAACGGACTGCTTTATGGGTACCCTGGCCTACGCCTCTCCCGAACAGATGGATGGCTGTGAACTAGATAGTCGTTCAGACATCTACAGTTTAGGCATCATGATGTTTGAAATGTTGACCGGGCACCTCCCCCTGCGGCCCAGTGCCCACAACTTTGGCAGCTGGTATAAAGCCCACCATCAGGAGTCACCCCGATTGATGGCGGAGGTTGCCAATCACCTGAAGATTCCCCGCCCCCTTGAAGATGTGGTGATGAGTTGTATCGCCAAACGACCTGAGGATCGCCCCCAGACGGTTCGAGAGATCCTGCAACGACTAGAACCTCTGGAATCTCGCTATGGAGCGGGTTTCCGCATGGGCCAGCGGATTAATACAGCCCTCAATCGGGTGCCTGTGGTAGGACGCCCGGAAGCAAAAAAGGTCATAGAAGATGATCATCTCTGTAAACTAACCATCTGGCCCCAGACCAAGCCCGTTGCTGAAATTGTTTTTTCCCGTATTCTGCCTGGCAGTCGGGGAAATCTGGCGACTCTCTGGGCGATGATGCCTGAGGAGGATATTGCCCGGCGGTTGATTAGTACTCGCTACAACACCTTTATCTGTACCATGGAGCCCCACCCTGTAATGCTTTGGCTAACGGTACTCTACAACAGCGTTCACGGAGCCCGGTGGTTACCCTGCTACCTGGATTTGAAAACTTCCCTGGGCCAGGATATGGTCTCTTTGCTAGCCAACACGGGTAGTTATAAGCTGCTCCTGTTTGCGATTGAAAATCCTAACCAGTGTCAGGAGGTCCTTACCTGTAGTATTGCTCAGCCCCAACGTAGCATGTTACAAGAGTGGGTAATTACTGCCCGTACCCGCCCCTCCCTGGGGACGATGACCACCAGCCGTAATGTATTGCGCAACGAGTTTAAAACTAACCTGAAAACCAAGGTGATTAAGAAGCTGGAGTCTATTTACATAGACGCCGGATCGACCTTTTCGGAGTGATTAGGGCCTAACCCGCCAAACGCGTTAGGAGAACGGGGCAGTTGGCGTAAACTCGAACAAAGTCTCCCAGGGATTCCCCTAGGACCTTATCGAGATCGGGTAAGCCCTTGGCAATGGTAGGTCGGCGATCGGTGGAACCCAGAATAATCAGATCGATATTGCGATCCTCGGCTAGCTGACAGATACGGTAACCGGGTTTCCCTTCAGGAGCGACCAGTTTATAGGAAATGCCGTATTTTTTCGCCTCTGCGGCCCCTGCCAACAATATGGGGTCTTGACTAGGGTCGTTAGCGGCGACATCAAAGGGTTTGGCCTTGAGGTTGGGGATGGTATGGACCAGGGTTAGCTCTCCATCAGGAATATCCCGTAATAGGGTAAGCGCTAGATTTAACCCGCTTCTGGCGGAGTCCGATTTATCCATCGCTACCATGACCCGTTTAATCGGACGAATCGAGTAGAGATCGTCTTTAACCAGGAGCATGGGCCGGGAGGACAGTTGAAAGACATACTGGCTGACGGAATTTTCCAGGATTGCCTTCAGTCCCTGTAAACCCCGAGAACCCATAATAATCAGACCAGCGTCAGTTTCATCCGCCACCTGGACCACCACATCCTTGGGATCGCCCTCCCGCAAGACGGCGGTAACTCGAGTGGGATCAAGGTTAAGGGTGGTAATGGTATTGGCCAGGGTGCGTCCTCCAGCTTCCCATTTGGTAGCCATGGTTTCAGCCGATACCTGGGAGGGCACCACATGCAGGACGGTAACCGCAGCTCGCTGGATGAGGGGGATATCCATCAGCACCTTCATCATGGCCAGGGTATTACCGGTGCCGGAGTCTGCCAGGAGAATTTTTTCAAGCATGGGTTTGTTAAAGGTCAACGGAACGCCGTGAAAATGATAGCAGTTGCTATGTTCATCATAGGCACTGCCCCTAACCCTATTTTGAGGCTATTCATAATTTGTAGTAGTAGGGGATAGCCCCGTTTACCGGGGCGGAGGCGAGCCAGAACACCTCCGCCTACTCCGCCTTTGCTTGGCCAACCGATGCTGTCCCCAGCGTACTGGCCGACGTTATAATAGGGCACTGCCCAGAGCACTCCGATCAGCGAAATGGTTAGCTCAGGGGCAGCCATGGCTAGGGGCAGCTTCCTGAACTGAGATCACTGATGAGCAACTTGTCCTGGTTTGAATATGGCCTGACGGTGCAGCCCCACCATACCGACTATGCTGGCATTGTCTGGCATGGTACCTATATCGCCTGGATGGAGGAGGCCCGGGTCGCCTATCTACAGGAACGGGGGGTAAACTTCGCCGACTGGGTCAAGGCGGGAGTCGATCTGCCGGTAGTGGATCTGGGCCTGCGTTACCGTCAATCCCTGACACTGGGCCAACGGGCTTTGGTAAGGACCTGGGTGGAACCCTTTAGGGGAGTACGGTTGGTCTGGCACTACGATATTCAAAGGACCGATACCGGCACAACCTGTGTTGAAGGTACGGTTACCCTGGCTACGGTAGACTTGAAAAGTCGCCGGGTGTTGAGGCGACTGCCGGATGGGTTACAGGTGGTTTTAGAATAAATTCTTTGGTTCAAGGGGGTGTCATGGGCTCTGGTCTAGTGCGTTATTTTGTCGTTCTAATGTTGGCGATCGCCTGCCTGATCTGGGCTTGCCCCATCCCCGTTGCCCTGGCCCAAGATAGTACCGTTGACTATACCCTCACTGACCTGAGCTTTCGAGATTTTTCTGGGCAGCAACTGACTGGCACCTCCTTTGCCGCTGCCGAAATGCGGGAGGCTAATTTTCAGGGGGCCGACCTGAGTCGCACCATTCTCACCAAAGCCTCTTTTCTGCGGGCTAACCTGGATTCGGCAAACCTATCGGGTACCTTTGCCGACCGGGTGATTTTCGATGAGGCCAATCTGACCAACGTCCGTTTTACCGACGCCATTTTGACCAGCAGTAGCTTTCGAGAGGCGGCGATCGCTGGCGCTGACTTTTCCGGTGCGATTCTGGACCGCTACCAGATCGGTCAGCTCTGCCAGTACGCCGATGGCACCAATTCCATTACCGGCATTGCCACCCGCGATAGTTTGGGATGCCGGTAAAGTAGGGAGTATCCCTTAGGCCACCTGCACCTGTTTCAGTTGGTCTCGTAGGGCCTCTCCCTCAATCACTTCTGTTTCCAGGAGTTGCCGAGCCAGGGTTTCTAGCAGAGGGCGGTTACGCTCCAGAATGGCGACAGCCCGTTGATGACCTTCCTCCACCAGGTCCTTAACCTCAAGGTCAATGGCCTTGGCGGTGTCTTCGCTGATGGGACGACGGGCACTGGGCATACCATTATCAAGAAAGGTATTGCGCTGCCCCCGGTCGTAGGCGAGGGGACCCAGCACCTTACTCATACCGTAGGTGGTGACCATCTGCTCCGCCAAGTCCGTAGCCCGCTGTAGATCATTGGAGGCACCCGTAGTGATGCTGCCAAAAACCAGTTCCTCCGCCGATCGCCCCCCTAGCAGGGTAGCAATCTGACCCTTGAGCTCCGCCTCATCCCTAAGAAATCGGTCCTCGGTAGGCAGTTGCAAGGTGTAACCCAGGGCCGCCATCCCCCGGGGCACAATGGAGATCTTTTCCACCTGGTCGGAGCCGGGCATGAGGGCTCCCACCAGGGCGTGACCAACTTCGTGGTAGGCCACAATTTCTTTTTCCCGATCGCTCAATACCCGACTTTTCTTCTCCAGGCCAGCGACGACCCGTTCGATCGCTTCGCCGAAGTCCTGCTGTTCTACCTGGCCGCTATTGCGGCGGGCCGCCAAAAGGGCCGCTTCATTCACCAGGTTAGCCAGGTCGGCTCCGGCAAAGCCAGGGGTACGGGTGGCAATGCGCTTTAGATCAACGGTGTCAGCCAGTTTGACCCCCTTAGCGTGGATATTCAGGATCGCTTCCCGCCCCTTAAGGTCAGGACGATCCACCAGCACCTGACGGTCGAACCGGCCAGGACGCATCAGGGCGGGATCGAGGGTTTCAGGTCGGTTAGTAGCCGCCAGGACAATCACCGTGGTAGAACCGGCATCAAACCCATCCATTTCCGTCAATAACTGGTTGAGGGTTTGCTCCCGCTCGTCGTTACCACCGTAGAAGCCAGAAGCGGCACGGGACTTACCAATCGCATCCAATTCGTCAATGAAGATAATGCAGGGCGCTTGTTTCTTAGCCTGGTCAAACAGGTCTCGCACCCGAGAAGAGCCAACGCCGACAAACAGCTCCACAAACTCAGAGCCCGAAATACTAAAAAAGGGCACCCCCGCTTCTCCGGCAACGGCTTTGGCCATGAGGGTTTTACCCGTTCCCGGTGGTCCCACCAGCAACACCCCCTTAGGAATTTTGGCACCCAGATCGGTAAACCGCTTAGGGGTTTTGAGGAAGTCAACAATTTCCACCAATTCGGCCTTAGCTTCTTCGACTCCGGCTACATCATCAAAGGTAACCTTGCCGGTTTCCCCTTCTACATATACCTTGGCCTTACTTTTACCAATGGAGAGGGCTCCCTGGGGTCCACCGTTACGGGCCAGGAAGAAGCGCCAGATACCAATAAAAATTAGGGGAGGAATAACCCAACTCAACAGGCTGCTAAACCACTGCCCCCTGGGGGGAGGCACCGCCGCAAACTCAACCCCCCGATCTTCCAGGAGTTGGGGCAGTTGCAGGTCGAAAATTGGAGTAGTGGCGTAGACGGGGCCGGCCTGACCAGCCTCATCCTTAAGCTGGTAGCGAATTTCATTTTGCCCCACCGAGACCCGTAGGACTTCCTGGTCCTGGACCCGATGGATAAACATGCTGTAGGGTTCTTTTGTCAGTTGGGATCCAAAGAATCCGGAAAAAATGATATTTACTAAAAGTAACCCTGTTGACACCCACAGAACCAGGTTGGCAATCAGGCGCGCTCGCGAGGGTTTGGGATCTTTATTGACAGGCATAGTTAAACCTTCAAAACAAACGCAACAGTAGGAGGTCGGTATTCAGTTCTATTTGGGGGTGACGTCCACGGTGGTATGGGGGCCGCCACCCAGGGGCTCGGATTTGAGGTCGCGGCGACGGCGATCCAGACCCGAGAGGAGGATCTGGGAAAGGGAGGTGACCAGAATGGAAGCCACCACGCCATCGTCGATCCAACCGAGGATGGGAATGAAATCGGGGGAGATGTCGATAGGGCTGATCAGGTAGAGTAGGCTAGCCACTATGAGAATCCACCGATATTGGGGATGTTCCAGAGTTTTTCTGTACCAGGCGTAGAAGGACTTAACAAATGTGGGCATGGGCTACGGTTGAATCTATTGGTTCTATGGTGCCATGGCTGGAGTTGGGCGCCCTGGCGAAATAGCCGCCCCCTGGCGTCGCAACTGCCGAACCAGGGGAACAGGGGAGGGCTTTGAAGGGAAGCTATGGCTGTGGCCAAAACCTTCAGGATACCGTTGATTGAACCAATGATAAAAGCGGATGAACGGACTCGAACCGTCGACATTCAGCTTGGGAAGCTGACGTTCTACCACTGAACTACACCCGCACATGGGCCTTAGCCAGGGGGCTTGGAGCTAAGGCTTGTTGTCCCCCATTATAGAACTATTTAATCAAGGTATAGGAGCTAGCGGAGGTTTCTGCCTTCGGCTCGGGGGTGATCGACCCAGGTGGGTGGGGGGATCGATTCAAGCAGCGGTCTAAAAAGCTATTGATCTGGTCAATGTAGGTGAACAACACCGGCACGACCACCAGGGTGAGCAGGGTGGAGGTAGTAAAGCCACCGATTACCGCGATCGCCATGGGACTGCGGGTTTCTCCACCGGCCCCCAGTTCCATGGCCAGGGGCAGCATCCCGGCTACGGTGGAAACCGATGTCATTAAAATCGGCCGCAATCGGGTGACACCGGCATTAATGGCGGCCGCTTTACGGCCCATGCCCTCCTGTCGGGCCATCAGGGCGTAGTCGACCAGGAGAATCGAGTTCTTGGTCACCAGCCCCATCAGCAGCACAATGCCAATCAGAGCATAGAGTCCCATGGGTTTTTGGGTTACCAGTAAACCCAGCAAGGCACCGCCAATAGAGAGGGGAAGGGCCGCCATCACCGTTACGGGGTGCATAAAGTTGTTGTAGAGCAACACCAGCACCGCGTAAATCAGCAGAATGGCGGTGCCCAGCGCCAGGGCAAAGCGACTGAAGATGTCCTTCATAATTTCTCCGTCCCCGGCTGGTTGTTGGCTCACCCCCGAGGGCAGGTTTTTGATGGCCGGTAGTTTATTGACCGCCGCCAAGCCCTGGCCCAGGGTAATGCCCTGGAGGTTAGCCCCCAGGGTCACCTGACGGGAGCGATCCACCCGATCGAGTTGGGCTGGCCCACTGCTAAAGTTCACCTGGGCTACCGCCGCCAGGGGAATTAACTCCCCATTCTGACTGGGGACCCGGAGGGTTTGGAGGATCTTAGGGTCATCCCGAAAAACCGGATCAATTTGGACCCGAATGGGAATCTGGCGATCGCCCAGGTTAAAGTCGGCCAAATTGGCGTCGCTGTCTCCCAGGGTGGCTAGGGCAGCGGTACGGGCAATGCTCTGTACCGTCACCCCCAGGTCGGCGGCCCGGTCCCGGTCAGGGATAATCTGCACCTCCGGTTTCACCAGACTGGCGCTCGAGCTAACATCCACCAACCCCGGGATCGATCGCATTTCCCGACTTAAGGTATCGGCGGCCTGTGCCAGTCCGTCAGGGTTTTCCCCCTTGAGCACCACGGTCAAATCCTTGCCATCCCCTGTGGCTCCTTGGGACTTAAAACTAATGCGGGCCCCAGGTACCTGTCGAAAAAGGTTGCGGGTCTGGTCTTGAAACTGCCACTGGGAAAGGGAGCGATCGGCCTTCGGTACTAACCGCACATAGAGGGTAGCCTGATTCACTTCTTCTCCCCCGGCCAGGGCCAGCACCGTAGTCACCACCCGATCCTGCCGCAGCAGTTGGGTGAGCCGACTAGAAACCTTTTCCGTATCCCCTAGGGTGGAGCCAGGGGGTAACTCGATAGCGATGGTAGATAGGCCCGTGTCACTGCGATCAAAAAGATTGGTGGGAATATAGGGCACCAGTTGCAGGCTGCCCACGAAGAAGATCACCGCCAGGGCCAGGGTCACGCCCCGGTGACGTAGTGCCCAACTCAGCATGGCCCGGTAGAGCCCCGGCCCCCGCACCAGATCTTCATCACTCAGGGCCTCGGACTTAGGTTTTAACCAATAGGCCGCCATAATCGGCGTTACCAAGCGAGCCACAATGATGGAGAAGATCGTGGCTGCCGCCACCGTCAGGCCAAAGGGCTTGAAAAACTGTCCTGGAATTCCCCCCATGAAGGCTACGGGCAAAAACACCACCACGATGGTGGCGGTGGAGGCCAGGACCGCCAAGCCCACCTCTGCGGTGGAGTCCAGGGTCGCCTGATAGGGAGACTTGCCCATGCGACTATGGCGCTCAACGTTTTCAACTTCCACAATGGCGTCATCCACCAGGTTACCAATGGCCAGGGTCAGGGCCAGCAGAGTCATGCTATTGAGGGTATAGCCGAACCACTGTAGGACCAGAAAGGTGGGAATAATCGAGAGGGGCAGGGCCATGGAGGTAATGATCGTCGATCGCCAATCCCGCAGAAATAGCCCCACCACCACCACCGCCAGGGCGCACCCCAGGATCAAATCCTCAATCGAAGCCTGGTAAGACTCGCGAATGTCATCGGCCCGGGTAAAGATCAGATCAATGGAAATATCCTTAGGCAGGGTTTGGGCGAGCCGATCCACGGCTACTTTGACTCCATCTTCTACCGATACCAGAGTGCTCCCCGTGCTGCGATAGATGGAGAAGGCGACCACCGGCTGGTTGTTGAAAGAGGACGATTGACGAGCCTCCCGGTAGCTGCGGTCTACCTTACCCAAACTACTCAGGGGTACGGTGCCGCCCTGGGGAAGGGCAACCCGGTAGCTGCGCAGGGTTTCCAGGGTGGAGGCGCTACCCAAGGTGCGAAAGCTTTGTTCCTGACTGCCCAGGGTGGCCCGACCGCTGGGCAGGTTAACGTTCAACGCCCGCACCTGGTCGTTCACCTGGGTGGCGGTAATTCCCAGGGCATCCAGTTGTTCGGGATCGAGGTCAATACGAATTTCTGGATCTACCCCCCCGACTCGAGCTACCCGGGCCACCCCCTTAACGGTGAGAATTTCTTGACTGATGGTGCGATCTACCAGATCGCTGAGCTCTTCGACGGATCGGCGATCGGAGTTAACCGCATAGGTCATAATCACCCCGCCCCCAAACTCCAACCGCTGGACCACCGGCTCTTGAATACCGCCGGGTAAATCCTGACGAATGCGAGTTACGGCATCCCGCACATCGTTGGTGGCCCGATCAATATTGGTTCCCAGTAGAAAGGCTATGGATGTAGTGGACGCCCCATCCCTGACGGTGGAACTAATCTTATCGATATTGCCTAGCCCCGCTACCGCATCCTCAATTTTCTTGGTGACCTGTTTTTCCATTTCCTCCGGCGCTGCCCCCACTTGGGCAACGGTGACGGTAACCACAGGAAAGTCAACATTGGGGTTGAGGTCAATGCCCAATCGGCCAAAGGCCAGCAGGCCCGCCAGGGTCAGCACCAGAAACAGCACGATCACTGGAATCGGGCGACGAACAGACCAGGCGGAGATATTCATTGGCTAGGATCAATAAGGTATCTAAATGTTAAGTTTAGCGTGAAGCCTGTAGCTGTGGAGAACGCATGGTGGAAGACCCTATGGAATGGCGAGAGGTATCGGGCAATTGGATACTGGTACCTACCGATCCCATCGCTATTCTTCACTTTCTAGGAGGTGCCTTTGTGGCAACTGCCCCCAGCCTGACCTATGGCTGGTTGCTGGAAAACCTGGCCCAGGCCGGTTATCTGGTGGTGGCCACTCCCTTTCTGAATGGCTTTGACCATGAGGCGATCGCTGAAACAGTTCTGCTTAATTTTATCCAGGCCCAAGACTACCTCTACCGCTCGGTTTTGCCGCCGGGAACGACCCTGCCAGTCTATGGCCTGGGCCATAGTATGGGCTGTAAGCTCCACCTGCTGATTAATAGTCTCTGGGAAGTAGAGCGGGCCGGTAACATCTACCTCAGCTTTAACAACTATCCGGCCCAGGCCGCCATCCCTTTATTGGAGCAACTGGGGCAATTTAACCCCACCTTTAATCTGGAATTTACCCCCTCTCCCCAGGCTACCCTGGCGCTGATAGCCGATGACTACCCAGTCAGCCGTAACCTACTGATTAAATTTCGTAGCGATAACCTGGATCAAACCCGATCCCTCTCAGAGGTATTGGTACGGCGGTTTCCCCACTCCACGGAAGTGCGGATTCTCCAGGGTACCCACACCACGCCCATCGCCCAGGATGTGGTTTGGCAAGTCGGACAAACCTTCACCCCCCTCGATGCCCTGGGACAGTTTTTCAAGCAAGAATGGTACCGTGACCTGAATCGGTTAAAAAATGACCTGCTGCGGTGGCTGGCCCCGTCTCAAGGGTATAGCTAGGGCTGCCTTTAGCCAACCCCCTGGCCAGGATGACTGCCTGAAGATTCCCAGGAACCGCCTGACGCCTGGGGATGGAGGATGAGGGTATAGAGGGCCTGGCGAAAATCGCGGGATAGATAGCGCTGGCGCAGGTCTTCCCAGCCCTGGAGAGCCCGATGGCGATTGGTCTCCGTGGCCTGGTGGAGTTCCGCCGGTATCACCTCTGGCCGGTCGGTCTGATTAGCCAGGAGATCCCTAAAAACGTAGATATCTTGGACGGTGCCCAGGTTATCCTGCCAGGTCTTCAGTTCCTGAATCCAGGCATGGAAGGGTTGGCCATAAAATTGACTAAAAAATTCCGCCTGGTAGCGTACATACTTGCACAGCTTACGCAGATTATGGAGGGTTTGGCGGCTGGTTTTAGAGGTCTCCCGATCGCCCACTAACCAACCGGGATGGAGGAGTAATCTGGCGATCAGCGGGTTGAGTAAATCGGGTAGCACCAGCAGTAGGGGAAGATCGCCGATGGGGTTGAAGCGGGGCGATCGTAACCATTTTTCGTAGGCCTGCTTAATCTGCCGGTAGGAGGGACTGCCCAGGATGGTCCTAACCTCGCCGAACACCAGGATCCGCTTCTCCTTTAACCTTTTGAGAGCTTGCTGTAGAACCCGTTTCTCGACCTTACCCTGCACCCGCTGACTGTAGTCCGCCTCAATACTAGCCATTTGGACATCCAGGTCACGCAATTGGCCCAAGGCCTGGGCGATCGCCCGAATCTGTTTAACCCGTGCCCGTTTTGGCAGCTTGACCACCGGCCCAAATACCCGTAGGGCCGTACGCAACCGGCGCGACCCTACCCGCATCTGGTGTAGATACTCGGGGTCTTGGTCCGCCAGAACCCCTGCCTCCTGATCGATCATGTGGCAGTACTGCTGAGCCATCACAGCATGGGCATACTCGCCTATGCTCTGGGCTCCAGTAGGGCCCAGGACCTGCCGCTGGCTGGCTGGATCGGATGGAGGAAGGATCGGCTGGGGTTGTAGTCCTAGAGTCATGGTGATTTTCTCCAAGCCTCCTACCTCTTAGTTTAGGTTGGCCGCCAGCCTTCCGGCCGCCCCGGCAAGGATTGTTCACAGCGGTTGGTCGGGTGAGCACAGGGGCGATCGCCGCGCCCATAGCTGGCGATCTGGACTCCAGATTAGGGGTTAGACCGATCCATCGCGGCCTTAATTTGGTTGACAAATTGCTCGTGATCAACGACGGGTTTAGAAATATACCCATCAGCCCCACTTTCGCTCAAAAACACCTCCCGATCGCCCTGCATTGCATGGGCTGTGACCAAAATCACCGGTAAATGCCTAGTTTCGAGATCGTCCTTGAGCAGGCGGGTAATTTTAATCCCATCCATGGACTGGCCCTTGTACATACTACGGGATAGGGAGACATCCATCAAAATCACATCCACCTCACCCCCTCGGGCAATGGCGATGACTTCCTCCACATCTTCGGTATGTTTAACGGCTAGCCCACCCCGTTTAGTCAGGATTTTAGAAAAAACCCGGGCATTAACCAGATCATCCTCCACAATTAAGACGGTTTTGGTTTCCATGGGCTCCCAGCTACCTCTATGACCAGAACATTTATAACCAGAACATCCTGTGGTTGATAGCCCTGGCCGGAGGTAAGGGAGCGAGTCAGAACCCCTAATCCGCCTTGACATGGCCCGATTTCTCCGTCCTCAGCCTAAAGCTATAACCATCAAACCCTATGGTAAAGCTGATTGGAAAGGCTGACAGAGATTTCCCAGCCGATTACCTATGGCAAGGTCTAGAAAAGTCTAGAAAAACTGAGTCCCGATCTCGCCCCAATGCCCGAAATCACCTTCGATAGGATAATTTGGTGGCTGAGGTTGCGGGCATACTTGCCATTACCCTATTCCTAGCTATAAGTTACAGCATTATTATTAAGACCTATGTATTACCCCAGCCCCTTACCTACCCTATGCAGGATTAACGCCCATGGCTGACCAACTTGACATCTTCGCCGCTGGGCAAATTGTACCCACATCCCTGCATACGGAGGTGCAGCGGTCCTACCTGGAATACGCCATGAGCGTTATCGTTGGTCGCGCCCTACCCGATGTACGGGATGGTTTAAAGCCCGTACACCGGCGCATACTCTACGCCATGCACGAGTTAGGCTTGACCCCCGATCGCCCCTATCGTAAATGCGCTCGGGTCGTGGGGGATGTGCTGGGTAAGTACCATCCCCACGGCGACCAGGCCGTTTACGATGCCCTGGTGCGTATGGTGCAGACCTTTTCCAGTCGCTACCCTTTGTTGGACGGCCATGGGAACTTCGGCTCGGTGGATAACGACCCACCGGCAGCCATGCGTTACACGGAAACCCGCCTTTCCCCCATCAGCCATACGGCTATGCTGACGGACATCAGCGAGGCCCTGGTAGATTTCATCGATAACTTCGATAGCTCCCAACAGGAGCCGGTGGTGCTGCCCACCCAGCTTCCCAATCTTTTACTGAATGGCTGTTCCGGCATTGCGGTGGGTATGGCGACCAATATCCCTCCCCACAACCTGGGGGAGGTCGTGGATGGCCTGATTGCCTTAATCGATCGGCCCGACCTACCGGAGCAGGAGCTGTTTGCCCTGATTCCGGGGCCTGACTTTCCGACGGGAGGGGAAATTATTGGCACCGCCGGTATCTACGAAGCCTACCGGACCGGGCGGGGCAGTATCCCCATTCGCGGGGTCAGTCAGTTTGAGGAAATTCGACCGGGTAAGGGGCGGCAACGCCGGAACGCCATTGTGGTGACGGAGTTACCCTACCAGGTCAATAAGGCGGGCTGGATTGAGAAAATCGCCCAACTGGTGAACGGTGGCAAGCTAGAGGGCATTGCCGATATTCGCGATGAGAGCGATCGCGATGGTATGCGAGTGGTGATCGAACTCAAGCGAGAAGCCTCGGCCCAGCGGATATTACAGGAGCTGTATCGGACCACCCCCCTGCAAACTAACTTTGGCGTCATTATGCTGGCCCTGGATCAGGGCCAACCCCGGCAGATGGCCCTACGGGAGGTCATGCAGGCCTTTCTGGATTTTCGGGAAACCACCCTAACCCGCCACTACCAGCACCAGTTAGAAAAAACCGAAGCTCGCCTGCACATTCTGGAGGGGTTACTGACTGCCCTGGCCAATCTGGACGCCATGATTGATATCCTCCGCCAGGCGGCGGATGGCGCTACTGCTAAACACCAATTTCAGCAGCAATTTAACCTGAGTGAACGGCAGTCCGATGCGATTCTGGCCATGCCCCTACGTAAGTTAACAGGACTGGAACGTCAGGCCCTGCAGGAGGAATTTGCTGAGTTTACCCAACGCCGCGATCAGTTACAGCGGCTGTTGTCCGATCGCAAAGAGCGGCTCAAAGCTATGAAGAAAGAGCTCAAGGCTCTACGTAAGAAATTTGCCGATAGCCGTCGCACCCGTATTCAAAGCGAGGAGGAACGGGCGGAAGAGTCTCAGCAGGTAGAAGAAATTATCGCCGAAGGGGTGGAGGAAGAAAACCTGGTGGAGTTCACCCAAAAGGGCTACGTGCGCCGCTTTTCTCGCCGCACCTACCAGCGGCGCCAGGCCCGTCAGACCCCTGACATTGGCCCCCAACTGCAACCCCTGGAGGAGGATGTGGTTCTACAGATCGAGCCGGCCTTAAGTAGCCAGGAGGTGCTGACCATTACCCGCGATGGTCGCGCCTTTACCCTGAAGGTGGCCGATATTCCGGCCAATCCTCGTCAAGGTCGGGGAGTGCCCCTGGTGAATCTGTTGCCGGATACGGTGCCCGCCGAGGCTGGGGCGATCGCCAGTCAACTGGTGATGACTCCAGAACGGCTAGAACAGGACCTAATCGTGGTTACTCGCCTGGGCAAAATTAAGCGGGCTCCCCTACAGGAATTTACCAACCTCACCGGACGGGGTCTGACGGCCATGAAGGTGAAGCCGGGGGATGGGGTGATCTACGCTACTCTGGCGGAAGCTGGGGATGACCTGGTACTGGCGACCTCGGGGGGCCGATTACTACGGTTCCCGATCGACGAAGATAACCTGCCGCCCATGGGACGGGCTGCCCAGGGACCCCAGGGGGTGCGCATGGGTAAACAGGAAACCCTGGTGGGATGTGTCACGGTCAAATCCCACCAGGATCAACTGGTACTGGTGTCGGCGGCGGGGTATGCCAAGCGCATGGGTGTGGCTGATCTGCGGGTAGCCCGGCGAGGTGATTTGGGTAGTCAATGTTTTCAGTTCAGTCAACGGGGAGACCAACTGGTGGCCCTCCTCGCCGATTTTCCCCAGGCGGCCCTGACCGTACTAACCAGCGAAGAACGGCTGGCCCTACTGCCGGTGGCCTCCCTCCCTGCTCTGGGTAGAACTGGTGACAGCGATCGGCTAGTCAAGCTCGAGCGGGGAGAAACCCTTACCCTGGTCCGCTATGTCACCTCCATCCGATCCACCACTGACCTGGCCAGTCCCCCCGAAGCCGCCCATCTGTCATCGGAAGCCTAACCGATCTAATGACCTCCGAGTCGAGGCCCTTTTCCCCCAGCCAGGGGCAGTCCTAGGACCCGGGCATGAGGGCGTAAACCAACTGGTAGCTGCCATTGTTAATGAGAATGTTAGTCCCTAGCCAGATCAGCACAAAGGGAAAGGCGCGGCGCACATAGCGGGCCATGATCACCGCCAGCATCGGTTGGCGAGTTAAATGGTAGGACAGGGATAGCCAGAGGGCGATGGCTCCGTAGCAGGTAGCTAAAATTAGACTGAGGCGGGGCAGGGAGGTACTGGCAAAGAGGGGAATATAGATGGCCAGATTATTGCCACCGTTGGCTAGGGTAACCGCCGAGACCTTGTAGGTTTGGGGATCTTTAAAGGTATGGACTAGCGATCGCGACCGTACCTGGCGATAGGGACGATGGCTAGGGTTAGCCACGGTAATATCAGGAGTCTGCTCCTGATCGTCAGTTTCATTACTGATCAGGGTGTTGATTCCTATCGCCAGGGGGAGAAATCCCAGCAGGCCTACCCAGGCATGATCCACGACTAAACCAGCCACAAAACCAATCAGGCTAATCATTACTAACCCTGTGAAGCCAATTAACTCCCCCAGGATGACATGGCGAGGACGAAAGCTGTAATTAGTCTTGCTAAAGAATAGGGTCAGGTAAATATTGTCGTCAAAGGTGGTGGCGGTGGCAATGGCCACACCCATTAAGAGTGTGGAGGTAATCCAGTCCATGGGGAAACACCGGGTTAGAACATTCCCAATCTATAGGGAGCCCAAATTGGGATCAAATGTTCTTTTTTGTAGAACCCATAAACAGGCTTTATGCATACCAATTGGAGACAAGGTCCATTGATAGAGCTGGAGCCTAAGGGATTAACCAGGCTCTTACAGACAGGGAGGTTAAGGATATACAGCTTTGCAGGCTGAGAACACAGCTAGCGGCGAGCTGTGCGGAGCAAATGGAGGATGGATAGGGCCAGGATAGTCAGGGTCAAGGCTGTTAAACCCCGATATTCCAGGGTACGACTGTCTATCAGAATAACTCCCCCCAGCCCCATCAGAACGAAAGGCACAACCCTGGAACCGTAGCGAGAAAGTAGGACCGCCATACCGCCTGCGGTTGCTAATCGATAGGCTACCAGACACCACACCCCGACCAGGCTAAAAAATACCGTCAGGGTAAGACCCAGCCCCAGCCCATCACTATTGGCAAACATCGGCATGTAAATACCCACATTGTCCCCACCGTTGGCCAGGGTAATGGCAGCAACGTGGGTGGTTTGGGGTGATAGTAGGTGCAAGCAATTGGTGCCATTGGTATCTGGAGGTTCTGTAGGCTGTTCAGTCTCGTCCTGGGCCTCAACCCATGGCAACTGGCTGAGGCCAATTACTATCGGCACAATCCCCAGTAACCCGATCCAGGGACGGGGTAGCACTAGACCGCCCAGAAACCCCGGCAGACTGATCACCACCAGGGCGGCAAAACCGAGATACTGCCCGACTATGATATGGCGTTTCTTCAGGGTGGCGCCAATTTGGGAAAAGAACAGCATGAGCAGGACAATATCATCCAGATTAGTGGCAACGAAGGCTGTGGCACTCCGGAGTAGAATAGCCAGCAGGTCAGGGATCATAGCCGCGCTTCTAAAACTGGACCAAAAATTACCATAGGCTGAATAAATTCAGGAAGCAAGCACTCTTTTTTGTGGATTTCATAAATAGAATTTATGCCATAATTGGCCATACTCTTTGGGGATTTCAACTATTAAAAAGTATGACGTCAAGTCCTCTGAATGAAAATTGATCAACTCCGAGTTTTCCTGGCGGTAGCCGAGCATTTACATTTTACCAAGGCGGCAGATTCCCTGTATATTACTCAGCCTGCTGTTAGCGCAGCAATCCAGAGCTTGGAAGAGCAGTACGGGGTCAAGCTATTTCACCGTATTGGCCGCCATACTGAACTCACCGACGCCGGGAAATTACTCCAAACTGAAGCTCAGAAGATTCTCGATTTAGTCGAGTTGACTGCCCAGGGACTACGAGAATTAAATGGTCTCCAACGGGGAGAACTGAAAATCGGTAGTAGTTTAACCGTAGGTAACTACTGGTTACCGGAGAAAATTAGTCAGTTTAAACAGCAGTATCCTGGCATTGATATTAACTGTACCCTTGCCAATGCGGAGGAAATCTTTTCCGGTATTGTTAATGGATCCTTTGATTTAGGATTGGTGACGGGAGAGGTGAGACCAGCCCTAAGCCAATCCTTGGTAACGGAGGTGATTGCCCAAGATCTGGTTACGATCGTGGTGGGTCAGGCCCATTCCTGGTTTAATCGCGATCGCATTACCTTAAGGGACCTGACCGCCTCCTCCTGGATTATGCGAGAGCCAGGATCGGGGTCTCGCCAGATGTTTGAGCAAACCCTGCAGGGATGGGGGGTAAATCCCGGTGATCTAAACACTAGTTTAATTCTTACCACCAGTGAAATGATTAAGGCGGTGGTTGAAGGAGGCATTGGAGCAGCGGCCTTACCCCGATCTACAGTGCGGTTGGAATTGAAATTGGGAACGTTGAAGGCTTTACAGGTGGTTGATCAGATAGAAAAACCGGGTCGTGTCTACGAGATGACCCAACCCGTTATTTTGGTGAGACACAAAAGACGATTTCGTACCCGCATTTCTAGAGAGTTTGAAACCATCTTGATTGAGGCGGATCAACCCAGGGCTTGAATCCCTTCAACCGGGAGACCGGTGCTGCCTTCTGGCTGTGGTGACCTTTGGCAGTCCATCAAGTCTGTCAGGCTACCTGGGGAGTATACCCAGAGGAATTGCCCTGAATTACCTGACTGGAGGTACCCCCTATACCCACCGGTATATCTCCCGCAATGGTTACCCGGCGGACGCGGCGGGCTTGACCATCATAATCGTAGACCCCGTAGTGTTGGGTCACCCGGTTATCCCAAAAGGCCAGGTCGCCCAACTGCCAGCGCCAGCGCACCGTATTTTCCGGCCGGGTGACGTAGCTTTGCAAGAGGCGCAGCACATCTACTGATTCAAAGGTGGAGAGACCGCGAATATGGCGGACAAACCCGCCCAAAAACAGGCCACGCTCCTGGGTTTCGGGATGGACCCGCACCACTGGATGCAGGGTTTCATAGGGAACGGCGGAGAACTTTTCTTGAAAAGCCCTGGCTTCGGCAGAGAGGGACTCATAGGCTGCAGCGTAGTCGTAGGCATTACTGTGGATAGCCCAGGCCTGATCGGCCAGGGCCTTCAGGCAAGGAGGTAGATCCTGGTAGGCGCTGACGGTGTTGGCCCAGAGGGTATCGCCACCAGCGGCAGGTAACTCTAAAGCCCGCAATACTGAACCCAGGGGCGGGCGATCGACAAAGCTGACATCGGTATGCCAGAAGTTGGTGCGCGATGGACTACGGCCATAGTCAATATCCAGCACGGCAGGATGATCGGCAGGCGGGGCTACGGTGGGGTGGGCACCGGTAAGATGGCCAAAGTAGTTAGCAAAGGCTACCTGGCGATGATCATCCAGTGACTGGTTACGAAAAAATAGCACTTTGTATTGCAACAGGGCCTGACGCAGGTGGGCGACAGTAGTGCTGCTCAAGGATTCATGCAAATTCAACCCTTCAATCTCAGCCCCAATGCGTCCACCCAGGGGCTTAATCTGCAGATCAAGGGCCCTTAGGGTAACTGTACTCATGGTGGTCACTCCTTAAAATTAATCTTGATAACTGACTTAGGGAAACTGGCCGCCAAGGACAGACCATAGTTTTTCTCAGCTATTAATAATGGCTCTTTACCTGGTTATCGCCTTTAACGGTACCAGACTGCCTGACGGGTAAAGGCTTGTTGGAAAAGATCATAAAAATCTACCGTAAAAATCAAATCTACTGTAAGTCGATCAAAAAACTTGGGTTTCACTGCCTGTCCAGTAGATTAACACGAGTCAATTGTATTGTGTCAATCCTTTTATCTTCTGAATGATCCTCACCAATATTTTTAATTCTGAATTGTTATTGGAAAAACAATTCCATTAGAGAATTTTTAGACGGATAATTTTCTGTTGGAACTTCTGTCCATCGTGGCCATATCCATATTTAGTTGAAATAGATGATTTCCTAATCAGATCATCGCCAGAAATTCCTTTAAGCAAGGGAATTAGCCTATCGTTAGTAGTCTCGACCTATAGTCATAACCATTTTGATAGGATGGAGATGACCCAGGACTTCCCTCTTGTCTTTGCTATTGATATCTTTTTCTAACTAGATTGTTAGGGATTAAGGGCTATCGAATTGACTAGTCAACCCTAAACTAAGTATTCTAGTTAAAGCTATATTTCTCAGAGAAGACTGCTACTCTCAGGGGTCAAAGATGAATAAATTTTATTCCTGTTATCTGGATTACATTAGATAGAACTAGATTCAATAAATTGTTTTCGGAGCAACAATTTATCTAGCGAAATTCTTTCGACGTAATGACCAAAGATATTTTTTTGTAGTAGAAGGTAGGTCTTTTCTAGTTCTACGCCTACTCGACGATCGCAGACTTTGCCTGCTTGCCCAAAGCTAGGGCTATAGCTCTTGTTGTTATTGAAGGATAAGCTATGGAATACGGAACCAAAGTGACGGATAGCCTGACCACCATGGGACAGGTTCGTGTTGAACAACTGCAGCAGGCAGTACAGGAGGGGTTTAAGTCAGTCTTAAATCTGCGGGTATCCAGTGAACTGGGTTTTTGGAGCGATGAACAGCGCATAGCCGAATCCTTGGGGCTGAACTACGTTCATAGTCCCCTCCGACTAGAGCAATTGGAAGAAGTAATCATTGCCCAAATTCTCCACCAGATCGACCAGATGCCCAAGCCGGTATTGGTCCACTGCGCTGCTGGCATGCGATCGACTGCGATTGCCCTGCTCAGTACGGCCATTGCAGAGCGCCTGACTCCCCAACAAGTGATTGAGAAAGCCTACGCCATTGGCTTTCACTACATTGACAATACCCTGGTCAGTCCTCGACTGCGGGAACGGTTCTTTGATTATCTAGCCCGCCATTCCCAAATCAGGCGTCCGGTGGAGCAACCCTTGCATCTAACTTCCCGGTGGGCAGGAGAGTTAGGGTAGCTATGGCAACCCCCTCCAGCAGTACCAGTAGTATCGCCATTATTGGCGCTGGTTTTAGTGGATCGATGGTGGCCGCCCATCTGCTCAAAGCTGCCAACCGCCCACTGGTTATTAAGTTGAGGGTAACGGGGCTGACCAGAACGCCTACCCAGTCCTTGCCTTGTCATGGGTCGTAATCCGGGACAAGCCTGTTAGGGGCGAGCCATGGAATTAACCGGTCCACCCGGCCCTCAGTGGATTGGCCAAGGCTATCAGTCTAGGACTAATCCTCTGGGATCAAATCCTCCAGCTCAATTACCGGGCTCGCCCCTGACCCGGTAATGACAGGCAGGTGACCATTCCATTTCTGCAAGGCCTGGTATTTCAACACCTGGGGCGTCAGAGTCTCTTGCAACAGCCGATGGGCGGCGGCCTTACCCTGGGCCAGATTAATTTCAATTTCCGCTTCCCGCAGAGCTTTGCGGGCTACAAATTCCGCCTGTTTGGCCTGCTGTTCGGCAACTTGCTTGGCCTCCACCGCCTCTCGAAACTGCTGGGAAAAATGAATGGTGGTCAGGGCCACGTCATCCACCACCAGACCGTAGGGGCTGAGGCGATCGCCCAGGGCCTGGTCTACCTCCGCCTTAACCTGGTCTCGTTGGGTAATCACCGCCTCTGCTCTATAGTGAGCCATGACCCCCTTAATGGTTTCCTCAATGGCGGGGTTGAGCACCCGGTCAACCACCATGGTTTCCTTGCCGATGCGCTGGAATACCTGATTGACCTGCCCTGGGGGAATATGCCAATTAACTGCCACATCGGCGAAAACATCCTGTAAATCTAGGGAAGAGGCCTCGGTGGAAATTTCCTGTTTCTGCACCTGGATACTCAAGGTTTCCACCCGATCGATCCCAGGCACCATAAAATGCACCCCCTCAGCTAAAACTCGGGGCTGTACCTGGCCAAAGTGCAACCACACCCCCTGTTCTCCCACGGGCACCACCACCCAAAAACAGGTAAAGAGGGCCAGGGTGAGAAGAAATAATAGGATACTGCCCAGCAGTCCTACCCCATCAGCACCGGTGAGAACACCGGTAAAGTCGGTTTTGATGTCGCTATTCACCAAGATTAGAGCCCTCTTATACAGTCACCTTAACCCTGCGCCCCAGCAGTTCCTGGGCCAGGGCCTCCGCCTGATCCCGAATTTCTGCCACTGCGGTTGTTTCCCAAAGTTCGCCCCGGCGAGTTGGCCCCAGGCTGTAGAGCCAGTTGGAGGCAATACCCTGGGTCGATACTACCGCACCATTGGGGCTGGCTTGCAGTCCCAATCGAACCCGATTCGGCATGATCAATCCACGAGCCCGTAGGGACTGCACCAGGGGATCGGAAACTTTAGAATAATCAAACTGAGGTCCGCTACAGTTAATCACAGCCCCTACAGAAAACTCTTCGGTGGTCATCTGGCCCCGTGGTCGGATGGTGACCGCCACAGCTTTATCCCTATCCTCCAGATTGATCAGGTAACCCCTGTGGATGTGCAACTGCTGCGATCGCTGTAGACCATGGACAATCTCCCCAATCTCGGGCGCAATGCGGTGGCGATGGCTATCCCAGTAGGGCCTGAGATGGCGGATAAACCGTTGTTGTTCCTCCAGGGGTAGGTTTACCCAAAGTGCCTGGGTCTGGTAGCGCAGACTATCCAGCACTGCCCGCCAATCATAGCCTTGATGGGCGGCATGGCGAACCTCTCGCCGCAGCCAACCCAACAGGCCCAGGCTGGTCTGGGGCAATTGGGTCAATAACCAGTCCTGGCCATAGTCCTGAGGAAGTTGGTGGGTTTGGGGTAGGAGTCCATGGCGGGATAGGAGATGGATCGACCCTCCGTATCCCTGGCTATGAAGGGCAACAATCCAGTCAACAGCGGTGAGGCCAGCGCCAATTAATAGAAGGGCGGACTTTTCCCGCACCGAATCAATGCCCCCCGACCAGCCGGAGTTGAAATAATTAGGGCTCTGGTAAAACGCTGGGTTAGCGATTGGTACTGGGGTAGGGGCGGGGTTACCGAGGGCTAAAACGATCCGATCCCCTGTCAGTACCCGGCCGCTACCTAAGCTGACCTGGGGCCTAGGGTCGCTAGGCCCCAGGTCGATCGCATCATCGGCGTAGATAGTCAGGCGACCATGGAGAGATTGATCTTGAGCTTTCTGCAAACTCTCCTGCACATAGGAGCCAAATAAATGGCGCGGGACAAAGGACTGGGGGGTGATCTCCCCATAGCCCTGACCATGGAGCCAGTGGAGAAAATGATTGGGCTGCGATCGCACCAGACTGACCCCATTGACCGGAACGTTCAGCAGGTGGCAAGGCAGGGGACTACTATAGGCTACTCCCCGTCCCACCCCATGGCTGCGCTCAACGATGGCAATGTGCAGGGGGCGAGAAGCTTGCTTGAGCAACTCAACCGCCACCAAAGTGCCGCTTAAGCCACCCCCGACAATCACTACAGAGAAGGGAGATTGATCTGAATTGTAAATCACGATTCAAGTTTATTTGGATTTAGATTATTTTGAGTTTGAATTTTATTATAATCTTGTTTCTGGGGAGATTCTTGTAGACAGGCCGGTCCGCTGGGGGCCTTAGTCTGACCCGGTCTCCTCACCTAAATGAGACAGCGATCATTGCCCCTTCCCATGCCCCCATCTCTCCCCTGAATTCCATGGTTTCTCTGATCTCCAACCCGTCCCCCTTTGTCTGCCAACCGGAGGCTCCTGTGTCCGATTACCCCATCCATCAGGCCATGCTGTCAGCCAGGGCCAGGTTAGAGGAGGTCTCTGCCCACCAGATTGATCAGCTGCGGCAGGCTACCCCCAGTCAGTTTCGTCGTCGCCACTATTTACCCAATGGTCCCCATCGGTTTTGGTGGTTGAAGTCAGGCGTAGTGCGGACCCTCACCTACCAGGAAGATGGGGGCATCATTGCCCTGGGTATATGGGGGCCCGGGGATCTGGTGGGGCCATCCCTATCTAGGGTGAACCCCTACCTGGTGGAGGCGGTTACGGAGGTGGAGGCCGTCGGTATCACCGAGCCGGAGTGGCAGCTTTCCCCCGAGGTATTGGTGCGCTACTGGCAACAAACGGAGTTTCTCATGCTGGTGCGATCGAACCGTCGGGCCGATGCGGCTTTATTGGAGGTATTGCAGTGGTTGGCCCATCGCTTTGGCCTACAGGTAGAACAGGGCTCTTTAATCAACCTTAAGATCACCCACCAGGACCTGGCAGACTTCAGCGGTTTGAGTCGGGTTACCGTTACCCGCCTGCTCAGTCAACTGGAGGATCAGCAGTTAATTCATCGCAAGTCGCGTCAATTAATTGTGGCTGAAACTGGTGAACATTGGCACTATGACATTTAGCTGGGAGTCAGAGGCAAGAGCCTTAGGGTGTTCTACTGAGGTCGGCCCTGGGGAATGATGGGTGGTTGCCGGGTTAGGGCAGGAATGCTCTACCCGAGGTGCAGTTCACCCCACTGACGGCAGTGCAGACCACGGGGCTCTAGTTCAGCCATAATGCAAGATGTGCAGGGTGTTGGCTTCGCTCTCCCGATGACGGACAAAATAGAATTGCATCAGATCTGTTTACCTGTGGGTACAACCTCAGCCACTCTCATTAGGACATAGTTTTTTTGAGAGCAACCCAACCTACTGAGCCCGCAGCAACAAAGGATCAATAATTGCCAGATCTACCGGCGTTCATAGCAGTTTTCGATCAGGTAAGACACCCAATTGCTCAGTCCTACCCCCCCAGCACCTGGCTGTCGGAGTTTTCCGCTGTACCCCCCCTTGTCAAGGTGGGGTAAGGGGGGTGGCCCAGGCCTACCTGCTGGTCCCGACGGTGCAGACCTTCGTCCAACGGGAATTCTCCTTAATCCTTGGAAGTTTCCTTTAATGAAAAATTAATCTCCTCCAGGTTGACCGCTTCCGGGTCAAAACTTCCCCCAATCCATTCCAGCATTTCATCGTGTTCAGGATGGGCTGGGTCTTGAATCGCCTCCAGGAAACTCTGATAGCCCCAAACGCCACCGCAGTCTTCAGGTGGGCAGGCTCGCCGGGCCTTAAGGCAAATGGGGTAGCTGATTTCAGGATCGGCCTGTAGCACCTTCTCCACCAGGACCTCGTGCTCCCAGCTATCGCCAAAGTCATAAAGGTAGAAGAATTTAAACGTTTCCCCTAAAATCACCTTATTCAACTTGACCGGCTGCTCATCCCGCAACTCCCCCTCATCGAACCCAAATTCAGGCATCGGCACACCATATTCAATGCCGCGAATGGTGAAGGAGTGGAGATGGCAGTTTCCCCATCCCATGGAAAGCTGTATGACCCAGTGCAAATCCGCCAGGGTACTATTGCTGCGCACCTGCACCCGTCGCCAGATCGGTGGGCGAGAGCCCTTGAGGGTGATTTTAAGTTGATAGATAGACTGAGCCTGGGTACGTTTTTGAGCAGCCATTGAGGATGAATTGAATTGGGAATCAATGGGAAGGTGTCACAACCCTTCGCAATATCAGCCAGGGGGATCTTGCTTTTGTCCCCCTATCCCCCATAGTGTACTACCCTGATGGGCCCGGGCTATGGCCCTTTACCCGTCTTACTATTTTGATTCCTGAATGCTGATTCCTAACTCCCCCCAGCCCGGGCTGGCTATCATAGAAAATATCATTGCTGGTGGAATGACCAGGGTAATTTACTATTAATCGGAGCCGAGCGGGCGGAACAGGCGGAGGCCCGTTTAGCTGAAGAGCGGCGGCGGGCCGCCCAACTGGCGGAGCCCCTGCGATCGCTGGGGGTGAACCCTGGCCAGGCCCCTCAAGCCACCCCCATCTGAGCCAGCAGGTGTTTAACCAGGGGATGAGCCGAGAGTTGATCGGTCTGGTTGGCCTCCACAACCCCCCGGAGGAAGGCGACAAAGTTGCTAAGGACGGTTTGGACGTTGGGGTGATCGGTTCCCACCGCCTCGGCCAAAATGGCCAGAGCCTCCAGGTACAGCGGTTCGGCGGTGTCGTAGCGCCCCTGAGAGGCGTAGAGGTAGGCCAGATTGTTGAGGCTTAAGGCGACCTGGGGATGGCGATCGCC
>JBMOHM010000018.1:0-47015 GCA_049317845.1 Nodosilinea sp.
TAGTAGTTTTTAGGAAGCGTTTAGAAGCTTTGGACCAGTAAATCTCGAATCAGGGGAACCTTAGAGCGAATATAGTGACTGAGTTGATCGCTTTCAATCTTATTAATGGGTTGGCTCAACCGAAACTGCTCGACCAACCAGTGAACCAAGCCGTTATCGTCCAGGGCGAGAAGATAACTACTTTGGGATTGATCCACCAAAGACCACAAATCGCGCAAAAGCTGAGGGTTCATGGCAGTCCTTAAGAATTTCTTTAGGTTTCATAGTAGTGTACTTATGCCGATCCTGCCTAGGGTTATGCAATGATAATTGATTTATAGCTGTCGCTAGAAAAACTGGATTTCTGGTTTAAGACCCCACTATCCTGCTAAATCAAGGATAGTGGGGTCTTAAAGGGCTCTTTAAAAGGCTTTGCGGGCGAAGGTCATGTCGTCAACATACAGAATGTCAGTATATTGCGGTTCCACAATGGTTTCCACCGCAATTCTACGATTGCCGTCGTGACCTTCATCGTAATCCCGATCAGAGGTGTTTTTTAAGGTAATAACACCACCTGTTTTCAGAAAGGGTATAAAGGCTTCGTAGGTTGCCCGAGCTCCTAGGGGGGACTGATCGCCGTCTAAACAGAGCATATCCAAAGGCAGGGTCCAGGCTGGTCTAACCTCAAGGGCGGTGCCCTGGTGAATCTCTACCCAATCCGTGAGACCGCACCAACGCATATTTTCTTTAAACCAGTCGATCAGCGCCATCTTGCGGCGTCTGGCCACCCGTTGATAATAGGGCACAGAGAAGGGATCGCCAGACGCATCAAAGGGATCGACACAATGCACCTTACCACTGCCGCGTAGCTTACGGGCTCCTGCCAGTAAGATGGCTGATTTGCCAACGAAGGATCCAATTTCAAGGATGATAGCGTCATCGGCTAAATCATAGGCCGCCTTTGCCAGAGCTACGGAATTGTTTTCGAGCATCCACCCTGGAACATAACAGGAACGGGCCAGGTATCGCCCCAGTTCTCCGTACTTTAATCGGTAGCTCAGAGGTAAGAGGGTATAGGAATAGAGGCGTCGCCTCAAGCGGGTTAGTAAACTGGCGGAGGACAATCCCATATGGAACACCTGATTTAAAAGATCCGGATAAATGTCCCGATGATACAACAACCGTCAGTCCGGTTAGGTTAAGACTGGGGTATAGCTGTAGTTAACTAATTCTATGGGGACACTCAGCGCGCCCTGATCTGCTCGCTTGCCAAGCGTCCCCAAAGGGGAAAAGACGTAACTTTCTAGATTATCCGAGTGATGGGGTTTTTGCTTTACAAAGGCTACGCCAAGGACAGGTCCAGCCCAAACCTATCTTAATGGAGCTGGAGGCGAGCCAGAACGCCTACCCAGTGTTAGCTTTCACCGATCCACCCTGGCCTTAGCGTGCTGGCCAAAGCTATATCATTTATCTGGATTGATAGGGTCTATTTCCAGTCCTTACCTAGTTGAATAGTGATATCAGAGTTGAGGGCACCGGTACTTTCTACCAAAGCTTCACCAACCCCTAGGAAGCGCTGTACCATTTCTGCTGTCGCCATATCTCCCCGCTGGGCCACGACCCGGGTAATCGGTAAGCTTTCTTTCATCGGTTTATCAACGGCGAGGTTAGTGTAACCACTTTCCCGCAGGGTTTTGATCAAATTCTGTACAGCCGCGGGATTATCGGTACTATCTTGAATCGCAATACGCACCTGCTGTGGTTGGCTGGCGGCGTTAGCCTGCTGCCCCCCGTAACTAAAGTACTGCTTAACCAGACCGTCAATATCGCTGTAGTTGGGTAGCCAGTAGCTCAGAGCAAAATCTTTGCGGGTACTGAAACTTCCTGGAAGCATCAACATTTGCACATTGGCCCGATTGACTCGAGCGCTATAGCCTACCAGGGCCATGAGTTCTTCCACTGATAGATTAGTATCCACATTAGACTGAATCACTGACAAAATTTTGGGTAGACGGGCAATGGTGGCAGGATTCAGAGTTTGCTCTACCAAGGCCCGCATAAACATTTGCTGGCGTTGAATACGGCCAATGTCACCCTGGGCGTCGTAACGAAAGCGCAAAAACTGTAGAGCCTTATCGCCATCCAGGACCTGCTTACCGGCTTTGAGATTAACGTAAAAGTGCTGACTGTCATCGCGATACTTCATGTTCTGGGGAACGGTGACGGTAACGCCTCCCAGGGCATCAATCAGGTTCCCTACTCCCTGGACGTTAATACGCACGTAGCGGTCGATGGCTATCCCTCCCAGTAGATCGCTGACTGACTCTGCGGTCAGGGCAGGGCCTCCTAAGGGATTAGCCTCATTTAATTTAGTTAATCGACCCTGGACGTAGGTACGGGTATCCCTGGGCAGGGAGAGCACTACCACCTGTTGAGTTTGGGGATTAAAGCGAATCAGCAACATAGAATCAGCCAACCCATCAAAGGAGTTAACCAACGCTTGGTAGGGGAGATGACGCAGTTCAGGGGGGACTTCCTTTAGGTCGGCCGTAATGACCTTAATGCCCATCACCAGAATATTGACCGGTCGGGTTAGGTGGGGTAGGCGCAGGGTGCCACCGCTAGAAATCGGTTCATCCTGACGGAATACCGCCTTATTACCGTGGGCCAGGGGGTGTTGTTGTAAAGGGGTTGCCGAAAGAGATACGGCCAGTAAGGCCCCGGCTGTTGCTGACAGGCTAGCTACCCCAGCCAGAATAATGACCAGCCCCATCAGTCGGGGAAGGCGCCAGCGTGATTTCTTCTTTGCCGTAGATCGGGCGGCCCAAGAAGGGGGTGCCTGAGGATGACTGGGCGTCTTATAGGCTGGTTTCCTGCGAATTTTTTGGGGAGACACGTCAGACCTCAGGCCTTAATAGCATTAGAAGTCTGTGCATTATACTTTCAAGTCCTCGAGTTGGCGCGTTAGTCTGGCAAGGATTTTGCTATGGACTCGATATAGCTCAAGCCCCCTGCCTACCCCTCCCGGGGCTATTCCGAGGAAGTCACAACCGGTGATTGGCAGAGGGATACTCCGGCTGCTGCCACCATAATTAATCCAATGGCCAGCAACATCTGGATAGTGAGGGTTTCCCCCAACCCCAGGAAACCAGTCACAGTGGCGATCGCGGGTTCCAGGCTCAGCAGCACTCCAAACCCATGCACCGGTAAGCGTCGTAGGGCGGCCATTTCTAAGGAGTAGGGCAGGGCCGAAGAAAGCAGGGCGACTCCCACCCCCAAGCCTAAAATCTTGGGAGAGAATAGGGCGGCCCCAGCGGAGATCAGGCCCAGGGGCAACAAAGCCAGACCACCCACGGCCATGGCCAGGGCTAAGCCCTGGCTACCCTTAAAGACGCGACCTACCTGGGCCAAAAGCAAAATATAAATACCCCAGGCCACCCCTGCCAGTAAGGCAAAAACCAGTCCCCAAGTATCCAGGCCAGAGGTGTGTAGTGGAGAAAGCAGCCCAATGCCCAGGGCCGCCAAGGCTACCCACAACCCATCTATCCAGCGGCGGGAATGCACCAGGGCCACCAGCAAAGGGCCAGAAAATTCAACCGCTACTGCTACCCCAATGGGAATACGGGCGATCGCTCCATAGAAGCAACTATTCATGACGGCTAAGGATAGACCAAACATCACCAGCAGTTGGTAGGTCTTGATGGAATAGCCCCGTAGTTGGGGCCGCTGCCAAAGCATCAGGAGAATAGCAGCCAGACCAACCCGCAAACAAACTAAGCCCAAGGGCCCTACCTGGCCAAATAGACTTTTTGCTAGGGCAGACCCCACTTGGGTAGAAATCATGGCTGCCAGCACCAGAACCAGGGCCGAAGAATCTAGTTTTGCCATCCCCATGCCTACCGAAAATCCCCCAAAAAGCATAACTCCCGGCCCTGGGACCGGGAGCTGCTGAGACTAGTATAAAAGGTTCGGCTAGTAAGTGGAGTTCTGTATAGGTATCTACAGGGGAAGGAAAATCGATAGGGTTGATTAACCTGATTTAATATTCCCCCAGGATGGATCGGAATCACCAAAGAAATCTTAAAAAAGTCAAAAGTCAGGAAAACATGATAATCATTGCGGAGCCGGGGCCTGATCCAGGGGGCTCACCCGGGCCCGATAGAACAGGCGATCGCCCTGGCGATAGCCCGGGTAGCGAATACGGACAGGCTGGCCTGGTTGTAGGGAACCCTCCAGGGGCTGGTGTAATTGGGAGTCATAGATCGTTGCGGCCCCTACCTCACCAATGGTAGTCAGGTCCCAGCTGGTCAGGACATGGTGCCAGGGCTGGGTGAGGGGAATTAACCGGCTAGCCGGGAGGGTAGGATTCTGCTGGGCAGCATAAACCGCGGCGGGCCATTGCAGTAGCCAGGGCTCTAGCAGGGCGATCGCCTGACGCTGAAACTGCCGTTGAAGGGCCTGATGGTGATCTTTGGTAGCTATGGCTGGGGGGGGATCGGAGGGCTCTGGATCGGTAAACTGATCGATCAACTCCGCTGGGGTAATCCCCAGCACCCGACTGAGGCGCTGCAGGCTATCCACCCGTAGCCGGCCTATCGCACCCTGGCGTAACCGATCTACCGTCCCACGGGAGACCCCGGCTCCACTGCTGAGGGACCGATAGCTGGTCAGGCCTGCCCTCTGCATCAGGGTTTGTAGGCGGGGGCTAAAGTCAAACTGGTTAGCCATAGTGTTTTTCCTTTTCTCCCGATGACGCTGGTTTGGGGAGGGGATAGAATACTGTCCTGGGTTGGGGCAGCGGATTCATGCAAATTATAGCTTTGGCCAGAACACTGAAGGCGGAGTTGATCGGTCAAAGTCAAGGCCGGGTAGGGGTTCTGACTCGCCATCGACCCCTTCGGGCTGGCTCTCGGATGGCTGGAGCCAGAGATCGGGTCAAAACTATCCCTGGGAACCGGTCCGGTCGAGGGATTAACTCCCGGCTCGGGTGGTCAGGCCTGGTGTCCCTGACCCTGGGCCTCAGCCTCGGTGGTGGACTGCAATCGGTTGGCCAGGCTACCCCCAATCCCATCATTGAGGTCGGGGTGGTACAACGGTTGGGGGAAAATCCCCAGGTTAGCCTGGTGCTGGAGGCCCTACCGGGCGATCGCCTCAGCCTCAGCTTTACGACCAACGGGCAGGCCCAAACCCTGACGACAACTAAGGTGGTGGTGGGAACTGCGCCCATGGCTCTGCCCGAGGTGAGCCTGCAGGAGCGGGTTGTACTGAGTCAACACCGCAGCTTTGAAAGTGCTGAACATAGTGCCCAGGAGTGGCGTCAGCGGGGTATCCAGGCAGAAATCGCCCAACCCAGCAGTTGGGAAGTGTGGGCCAACCGCCAGGCCTACCATACCCCGCTGCTCAGACGTTTACTGGTGAATAACTTAAAAGATCAGGGGTTTACGGGGGTCTACCTGGATAGCCAGGTAACCCACCAGATCCCCAGGAGCTTTTTCGAGGCCAATGGCAATCGCTACCATCGCGATCGCCTGAGTGTGGAATCTGGTAAGGGGCAGATTCGTGTCATCCAAGCTGGAGAACCTCGTCTTTATGGCGGTGCCCTGCGCCTGCAGCCGAATGCCTACGGCACCTTTACCCTGGTTAACCAGGTGCCCATTGAAACCTATCTACGGGGGGTAGTTCCCCACGAAATTGGCCCTGGTGCCCCCGTCGCCGCTATTCAGGCCCAAACCATCCTGGCCCGCACCTATGCCCTGCGAAATTTGCGCCGGTTTGCGATCGATAGTTATCAACTCTGTGCCGACACCCAATGTCAGGTGTATCGCGGTTTGGAGGGTACCGTAGGGGTTGCGGATCAAGCCATTCGGGCCACTCGAGGGCAGGTGCTAGTTTACCGTAACGAACTGGTGGATGCCCTCTACTCCTCTACCACCGGCGGAATCACCGCTGCCTTTAGCGAGGTGTGGAACGGCCCCGATCGCCCCTACCTGAAACCTGTGGTGGACTCGGTCTATCGCATTTGGGATCTGGCTCGTCAGCCCCTCAACACAGAACCCAGTTTTAAGGCCTTCATTAGCCTCGATCAGGGTTTTAACGAAGCGGGCTGGAAACTGTTTCGCTGGCGCTATGACAGCAGCCTCTCGGAGATCGCTGCCGATCTGCGGCAATTCCTCAGAAAAAAACAGGATCCTCTGGCCAATCTCCAGCAAGTGATCGGCGTGGCAGTCCTGAATCGGGCGGTTTCGGGACGGGTACAGGCTCTGGAGATTGAGACCGACCGCGGCAAGGTAAGACTGGAAAAGGATGAAATTGTCAGGGCGCTATCGGCCCCCCGGAGCCTGCTGTTTTACCTGGAACCCATCTACCAGGAACAACCTATCCCACCGGACCCCTCCAGTGCGGCTCCGCCCACCCTAACCGGGTACCGCTTTATTGGCGGTGGCTGGGGTCACGGGGTGGGACTCAGCCAGACCGGTGCCTATCGCCTGGCTAACCTGGGCTGGAGTTACCCTCGCATTTTGCAGTTTTACTATCCTGGCACAACCCTGCAGCCGATTCGGTCCGATCTTACCTTCTGGCGAGATCCTCTGGATTCGGCTTCTAAGGAGGAAGTAACTAGAAATTAAAGGGGGCGATAGGTGCGGTAATTAATGTTGGGGAAGATATTGTCTACCGCCTCTACCTTCTCTAGCCAGCCCGAATCAATCTTGCCGCGCAAAATATCGTCCCAGAGCTTTTGGAAGCGCATCAGGTGCGATCGGGTCCGGCGAACTGCGTAGGGGACCATGGTGCCCGTCCGCATGATGAAGGCCCAATCGGAGGATTGAGCCAGCAGCAACTCCCGGGCCGCCTGGTTCAGGGCCCGCCATTCCAGCTCATCGGCGGGCTCTCGTCTGGCTAGATCAATCATGCGTTCCGCCGCCTTGTGCAGGTGGGGATAGATCCAGGAATTGGTCTCGTTTAACCAGTATTCATGGAAACCCTTATACCCCCAACTGGACTGGGAGGGTCGACACACCTGCTGGGTGGGATGGGTCCGCAGGTAATCGGCCAGGTGGGTCATTTCGTAGGTATTCTGATCGTGCCAGCTCTTGCGGAAGAGATAATCCAGGAACCAGGGACCTTCGTACCACCAGTGACCAAACAGCTCAGCATCGTAGGGAGAAACAATAATTGGCGGCCGCTGCATCAGATTATGCAGGTGGTTGACCTGCTGCTCCCGGTTGTACATAAAGTTACCGGCATGCTCGGCCGCTTTTTCCTTGGCCCAGTAGGGATCGTAGAGGTCTTTATCGGATAGGCCCAAGCCCTTGCCGGTAATCTTGTGGTACTTAATGCCCACATTTTTCCGCTGGCCATTGGGCATGACGTAGGGCTTGATGTATTCGTACTCCGCATCCCAGCCCAGGTCGCGGTAGAACTCGCGATATTCGGGAGCACCCGGATACCCTACCTGGGAAGACCATACCTGCTGGGAGGACTCATGATCTCGACCGAAGGCCGCCACGCCACTTTCCGTAAAGATCGGAGCGTAGGAACCAAAACGGGGGCGGGGCCGGGCGTAGAGAATACCATGACCGTCGGTAAGGAAATAGCGCAGACCGGCGTCGGCCACCATGCGCTCCAGCCCTTCGTAGTAGGCGCACTCCGGTAACCAAATTCCCGAGGGCGATCGCCCAAAGGTCTCCTGGTAATGCTCCACAGCCACCTGAATCTGGGCCCACACCGCTTCCGGGTACATTTTCATCAGGGGCAGGTAACCGTGGGTAGCCCCGCAGGTGATGATTTCCAGGTTATTGGTGTCCTGGTACTGCTTAAAGGCTGTCACCAAGTCGCCGCTATAGCTCTCCCACACCTGGCGGACATGGTTAAATTCCTGGGCATAGGTTTCCGCCAGGTAGCGCAGGTGACCGTGGTGGGTATGGCGCTCCACCTCCAGTTCAGTTAACTCCTCCAGTTGGGCCAGGTGGGCATCGAAGCGCTCCTGCAGCAAGGGATCCCGCAGCATCGATACCAGCGGCGGGGTCATACTCATGGTGAGCTTAAAATCGATGCCATCCCGCTTCAGCCCCTCAAACATGGTGAGCAGAGGCACGTAGGTTTCAATGATGGCCTCGTAGAGCCACTCTTCCTCCAGCACATAGTCGCTTTCGGGATGGCGGACGTAGGGCAGGTGGGCGTGGAGAACCAGGGCGAGATATCCGATAGCCATAGGTGTGGTAGGAGAGAATTAGAACGGCTCAATACAACTCATTGAAAAGATTCTAAAGCAAAACTTAAGCACTAAAAGTTCTGTAATTTGTATCCGTTACTAATCACTACGTTTCCAGGAGGGCTACTCTTGACCGCCCCTGAAAAGACTGATGGCTGGCCCTTCCCAGCTTTGGAGAAAATCACAGTACAATGCATAGCAGTTCCCCTAACTGACATAACCCCCAGGAACGGCTATGGCACTACTAACGACAGGTAAGTCTTTCATTCGAGATGTGGAAACCAAGGGCGCTGTTGCCGTCCGCATGCCCCTGGAAGGGGGTTTTGAAGGGCGCTATGAGCGGCGCTTGAAGGCGGCGGGCTACGAAATCATGAAGCTCACCGCACGGGGACTAGGGGATTTGTCGGCCTACCTAACCGACGTCCACGGCGTCCGTCCCCCCCACCTGGGTAAGAAAACCATCGGTAACCAGGCAGCCGTGGGATATACCTACTTTATTCCCCCGCTGCTCACCTACCGCCTGGAGACCATGGCTCCCCAGGCCAAGGGCATGGTGCTATGGCTGATTGAGGGCCACATTTTATCTCGGCAAGAAATTACCTACCTGGTAAATTTACCCAGCCAGGATCCACGGGTCAAGCTAGTGGTAGAAATGGGAGGAGAGCGTTACTTTAGCTGGGAACCCCTGACCAATTTTCTGTAGTTTTTACCTAATCTTGACGTCCCATTGACTGCCCCGGCAAATTTGGTAAACCATCCAGTCCGTCCCCTGCGATCGCTGCAAACTGGTCAATGGGTAAAGCTGATCTGCGGAGCTAGCTACCAGGATATGCCAGCGATTCGATCGCTGGTCAAAATCTACACCCTGGCCGGTGTCGATTGTATCGATCTGGCCGCTGATCCGGCGGTTGTAGCCGCCGCCCGGCAAGGTTTGGCCGATGCCCAAGCTGGGCTAGACAGCCCGGAACGGCCCTGGTTAATGGTCAGTCTTAACGATAGTGAGGATCCCCACTTCCGTAAGGCCAACTTTGATCCCACCGCCTGCCCTGAGACTTGCCCCCGGCCCTGTCTGACCATTTGTCCCACCGCCGCCATTGATCTGACCGAGCCCGCCCGCCCCGGTGTGTTGCCCCAACTCTGCTATGGCTGTGGTCGTTGTATCACCATCTGCCCGGTGGGCCATATTGTTGCCCAGTCCCACCAGGTTAGCCCCGAAGCCTTGCCCCCCCAGTTCTGGAGTCAGATCGATGCCATTGAAATTCATACTCAAACTGGCCAGGAACGCAACTTCCAGCGGCTCTGGCAGCGGCTCCAACCCTGGATCGGCAATCTCAAGCTGATTTCCATTAGCTGTCCCGATCATCCCCAGGTGGTGGAGTACCTACACCATCTCTACACCGCCATGGCTCCCCTTTCCCTTCCCCTGATCTGGCAAACCGATGGTCGTCCCATGAGTGGCGATCTGGGTAAGGGCACTACCCATGCCACCCTGCGCCTGGCTCAAAAGATCCTGGCAGCCAACCTGCCGGGGTATGTGCAGCTGGCGGGGGGCACCAACCACCATACGGTTAGAAAACTGTTAGATCTGGGCCTGGTGCGATCGCCCCACCAATCGATGGCCATCGCCCCCCCTCCGGACTCCCCAGATGGTGCTCTCACCATTGCCGGGATTGCCTATGGCAGCTACGCCCGGACCCTGATTATGCCGACGATGGAAATAGACGATAGTAGCAGTAGTAGTCCAGATACCCTAGGCCAAAAACTGCGGCAAGCTCGCTGGTTGGTCGGACAGCTAAAATATAGAAATGTTGAAGAATTTGTAGATTTATAGTCGGCCCTTGTCCCCCTCTCCCCTGCCGCAACCCCTAAACTTCTCTATGGTTAGCGATCACAGCCAACGGTTTCCAGATTTTGACGATTCCCCCAGTTCCGCCTCCAGCCATGCCCCTGAGAGTCCATCTAACTTTGCCGAAAGCCCTGGCCAGACGGCGAATCCCACCGATGATCTGGACCAGCTTCTCAGTATCTTGCCCCTACCCCTGGGTCGGCAATTAGCTACCCATCCCCAACGTCATCACCTAGTAGAGGTGATTCTCGACCTGGGTCGATTGCCAGAAGCTCGCTTTTTTGTCGGGGCAGAGTACCTGGCGGAGGTGCCAGTTAGCCACGCCGACCTAGAGCACTGCATCCAGAGGGTAGGGACCTTTGGCGACGATAACCGGGCGGGTATTGAGAAAACCCTGCATCGCATCAGCGCCATGCGTAATCGTTCCGGCTTAATCATTGGCCTTACCTGTCGGGTAGGTCGAGCTGTGTTTGGCACAATTGGCATGATTCGGGACCTGGTGGAAACCGGCAAATCGATTTTAATGTTGGGGCGACCAGGGGTGGGGAAAACCACCGCCTTACGAGAAATTGCCCGGGTACTGGCAGATGACCTGCAAAAACGGGTGGTCATTATTGACACTTCCAACGAAATTGCTGGCGATGGAGACATTCCCCATCCGGCCATTGGTCGAGCCCGGCGGATGCAAGTCGCCCATCCCGAGGAGCAACACCGGGTGATGATTGAAGCCGTAGAAAACCATATGCCCGAGGTCATCGTCATTGATGAGATCGGCACTGAATTGGAAGCCCTGGCCGCCCGCACCATTGCAGAGCGAGGGGTACAACTGGTGGGTACTGCCCATGGTAATCGGCTAGAAAATCTGGTGAAAAATCCCACCCTCTCTGACCTGATCGGCGGTATTCAATCGGTTACCCTGGGAGACGAAGAAGCTCGCCGTCGCGGCAGTCAGAAAAGTGTACTGGAGCGCAAGGCTCCTCCCACCTTTGATATTGCCATCGAAATGCTGGAGCGGCAGCGATGGGCTATCCACGACGACGTTAGCCTGACCATTGATAATCTCTTGCGAGGGCGGCAGCCTGGACTGCAAATCCGTGCCCTGGACGATCAGCAAAAGGTGGTGATTACCCACGAATTGCCCAGTTCAGGTCGGGAGGTGAACCGACCGTCCCGCTTGGGTCTGGGTTGGCGATCAACGGGGCAGATGGTACCGTTACCGGTCTCCCAACCTCCCCTCAGGATCTATGACGATTCCATCTCCCCTGCCCTTCCCAGTGCAGCCATGGCAGAGCCCGATAACCGGTTTGGTGATCTGCTGGAGCAAACCCCCACCTCCACCCGGGTCGGTCCCAATGGGGAAGATATCCTGCGGCTCTATCCCTACGGCATCAGCCGTTACCACCTCGATCGCCTGATTCAGACCCTGCACCTACCCGTAATCCTCACTAAGGATCTCGATAGCGCCGATGCGATCCTAGCTCTGCGGTCCCACGGTAAGGGCCAGTCCAAGCTCCGGCACATAGCCGAGGGACGGCACCTGCCCGTCCACCTGGTCAAGTCCAACAGCATTCCCCAAATTACCCGAGCCCTACAGCGTTTGCTCGATCTAGAAGATGACCCCACCAGCCTGAATCTGGATATTTTTAGCCGTAGTGGCGCTGATGATGAGTTAGAGGCCCTGGAGGAAGCCCGTCTAGCGGTGGAACAAATTGTGATTCCCAAGGGGCAACCGGTAGAACTCCTACCCCGATCCGCCCCTATTCGTAAGATGCAGCACGAACTAGCTGAACATTACCGGTTGAAGTCTCTCAGTTGTGGAGAAGAGCCCCATCGGCGGCTGCGCATCTATCCAGCTTGATATATCACCAGACCATAGCACCAGGGACGGGCACGGTAAGGATATAAAATAATGTTACCTGAATGACATCAAGTCAATTTGCCCTGTCCTTCACTCTTTGACCTTTTGCGAAAAAAACCTATGAAAGCCTTAATCGCTCGCCTTTTTGCCCTGGTACTGGTGGCCGTGATCGGTCTCACCGGGTGTAGTACCGGCACTAGCGGCCAACTAACCGGCGACTACCGTCAAGATACCCTAATGCTTGTGAATAGCCTCAGAACCGCCATTACCCTCGCCGATGACGACCCAGCCAAGGCGGAATCCCAGGCTGAAGCCAAGGTAATCATTAGTGATTTTGCCTCCCGTTATCGGCGCGATGACTCGGTAGCAGGCTTGAGTTCCTTCACCACCATGCGTACAGCCCTCAATGCGATTGCTGGACACTACAGTTCCTACCCCAACCGTCCTTTACCAGAAAAATTAAAAACTCGCATTGAACAAGAGCTTAAGCAGGTAGAAGCGGCTTTGAATCGGGGCGCTTGATGAACTGGGGGAACTGGTGCGGGGGAGGGGGCTGAGGGCGATCGCCCGCGATCGCTAAAACTCCAGCTGTTCCCGATAGATCCCCTTCACCAGATTATCCAGGGGCTCCTCTGGGCAACACTCCGCCAGCGCATAGAAGGCATCCAGTAGTTTGGCGGCACTATCCCCCAGCATGGGGCTCAGGGTCCACACATCCTGCACCCAGTCCTGAGGGTCGGTATCATCAAAGATCATGCGTTCCAGTAACTGTTGGGCTTCGGTTTTAGAAATAGCCATGGGTTGGGGATAGTTGGGTAAGGAATGGAGCAGCTTCATGGAAACACCTGCCTTTACATTAGGCCACCGGATGCTATGATAAAAGACTGTGTTTGAATTTTAAGCAGGTTACCAGACTTGGGGATGGCATGGCTAAAAAAAGCATGATTGCGCGGGAACACAAGCGGGAAAAGCTGGTGGCAAAGTACGCGAAAAAACGAGCAGCTCTGATGGAAGAGTTTGAAAATACTCAGAATCAGCAAGAAAGGATCGATATTCACCGCAAGATTCAACAACTCCCCCGGAATAGCGCTCCCACCCGTCTCCATAATCGCTGCTGGATGACCGGTCGGCCTCGGGGCTATTATCGGGATTTTGGTCTTTGCCGTAATAAGCTGCGAGAAATGGCCCACCAGGGCTTGTTACCTGGGGTGGTCAAGTCCAGTTGGTAGGGCTTGGGGCGGCGATGATCCCCGATTCTGGCCTTGATAGCCTTACTTAAACCCCTTTGCCTGGGACTTAGCTATGGCAGCAGCCAGTTCCCTTAGGGTCTGGCGACCATATCCTTGGCTATGGGCTGAGATCCTAAGGTTTAATCGCCTCCTATAGCGGATTTCACTCGGGTGAAGTGCGATATGATCACCCCCCCTGCCCCCCCTTATCAAGGGGGGGTACAGCGTGAAACCCTAACGGCCAGCCGCTGGGGGGTAGGACTGAGCAATTGGGTGTCTCACTCTATCGAAAACCGCTATAGCCGGGAGCTAGGACTATATAGGCAAACCCTTAGGCTTTCTTGATCAGGCTTAAGGGTTTTTTATGAATGGGTTCCGGTGAGTGTATCAGCCGATCTCCTGCCTTGATCCGCAAGACAGATTTGTAGTTGCAGGGTAGGCTGCATCAGTAAACCCTTTCCCCTTGCTGGGGCAGGGGTACCGATGAAGGCAGACGGCCTCAGCCACTTTAAGGGTTGATTAGGCTATAGCAACAAACCAGAACCCATAGACAGCGGGTGGGTTATGGATCAAGGGTGAGGGATCGCCCACAACAGCGGTCGATGCCCAGGCGGTCACACAGCAGGTCCCCCACCGCATTGGCCACGGTGAACTCCCCGTAAAAGCTATCGGAAAAGTCAAAGCTCTGTAATTCCGTCAAAATCGCCATCACCAGAGAACCCAGATCGTCTTCCCCTTCAAGGCGCTGCCGTACAAAGACCTGGGTAACCCGCTCAGCGATGGCAACATTGGCGGGCTCGGGCAGGTATTCAGCATTAAGCCAGGCCAGTAATCGCGATCGCAACCAATCTCCCTCCTGCTGGGAATTCTCCATGGGAGGGAGGGTAATGGGGGGCAGGGGTTGAGCCATGGTTTATCTCTCTAGGGGAGGTCAATCTATCCATCACCTTAGCTAGAAGGCTGGGGACCGGGTGGATCGGCAAAAGCAAGGTCTGGCTAGGATTCTGACTCACCGCTGCCAGGGGAAGCCAGATAGGGAAAATAGGTAGAGGCCGTTCCCTAACTGGGAAAGCCTTAACTTAAGACTACACCCTCTTCCCTGGGGTTTTCTATCGATAGGGCGCTGGCCAGAGCCCTGAGGACTCGATGAAGCAGTCAAAACCCCCACTGGGTAGTGTGCGGGCTGACCGCTGCCCCCCCACCGGGGCCGTAGCTGCGGCCATCAGTCAGCTACGTTGCAGCCGTAGAAAGTGTTCTTCCCCAGCCCGGGCCGGGACTGAAACCGTGACCGGTTGCAGTTCAAGCAGCTTGAAGTAGGGGTGGAAGATAGCCTGCAAATCCCCTGGAGTAATCCCAAAGGGGGGACCTCCCTGGCGATTATGGGTAAAAAATACCCCCACCAATTCCCCTCCTGGGGTCAGCAGGTCGGCCACCAGTTGGGCGTAGGCGGACCGCAGGCTGGGATCGAGGGCGCAAAAGCAGGTGTGTTCTACCACATAGTCAAACTGTCCGGCCAGGTCTGGCGCCAGGGTAAAAATATCCTGCTGCCGGAGGCTGAGGGGGAGTTGGGCGGCTTCGGCCTGTTGGGCCAGGGCCGCGATCGCTGAGGGGGCAAAATCTACGGCTGTCACCTGAAACCCATGGCGAGCAAACAGTAGGGCATCGTAGCCCCGTCCGGCTCCCAGTACAATGGCCGAGGCCTGGCCTGGCTGGGCCTGATGGACTATCCATTGCTGCAGAGCGGGGGCTGGCTGACCCAGGTCCCAACCCGTGCGGCCCGCCTGATAACGTTGTTCCCAGGCGGCAGCACTGAGATTGGCAGGTTGGGGTGCGGTCATAGGGAACTCCGGTGTATGCTCTCCACAGAGTTTTAGGGTAGCGTGAATGCAGCGACGTCAACTATTTACCGGCCTGGTGGGGGGGCTGGGTACGGCGATTTTAACCCAGGGGCCGGGGGTGTCCCAATCCTACCCCAGCCTCAAGCCTCCCCGCCTCAAGGCCGGTGATCAGGTGGGTATTATCAGTCCGGCGGGGGCCACCTATGATCCCGATCGCCTGGATCTGGTTATCGATGCCGTCAAGGGTCTGGGCTTTGTTCCCCTGGTAGCCCCCCACGTTCTAGATCGCTATGGGTACCTGGCAGGTCGAGATCGGGATCGGGCCGCCGACATTAACGCCTGCTTTGCCAATCCCCAGGTGGCCGCCCTGCTACCCCTCCGGGGAGACTGGGGTAGTGCCCGCCTGCTACCCTATCTCAACTACGCCGCCATGGGCCGCCATCCTAAGGTGCTGATTGGCTTTAGCGACATTACCGCCCTGCTCCTGGCCATCCATGCCCAAACTGGACTGGTTACCTTCCATGGTCCCCACGGCCTTACCGCCTGGCGACAAGACCAGGTGGAGGGTTTCCGCCGAGTCCTGATGGGGGCAGAAGCCCTAACCTATAGCAACCCCCTGGTAGGGGCCGACCAGGACCGGCTGATGCGGGATCAGGGTCGTATCCATATCCTCACGCCCGGCCAGGCCAGTGGGCCCTTAATTGGCGGTAACCTTTCCGTTATTTCTGGCCTGGTGGGTTCCCCCTACATGCCCGACACCAGGGGACGAATCCTCTTTCTCGAGGATGTGGGAGAACCGCCCTACCGCATCGATCGCATGATCACCCAACTCAAACTGGCGGGGCTACTCGACCACCTGGCTGGCTTTGTCTTTGGTCAGTGTGTGGACTGTAGTCCAGGGGAGGGGTACGGTTCCCTAACCCTGAGGGAAATTTTGCAGGATCACATCCAACCCCTGGGAATTCCCGCCTGGATGGGGGCCTGGATTGGCCACGTGGAGCCGCTGTGGACCTTACCCATCGGAACCCGGGTCACCATAGACGCCAACTCCGGGCGTCTTACCATGGCTGAACCCGCCGTCGCATAACAGCCCAGGATCCCGGCCCAGAGCCTCAAGGGGAAATTTCTTTAAACAGTGGCAGCCCTGAAAAAGTTGTGACAAAATTGGGCTCAGGCAAACCATCCTGAAGGCCTGTGGGCAAAGTTTCGGCAGACCCTACCGGTTATGCCGAGGCGGCTGGACCTTAAATTTCGAGGCCTTTCCCCTGGCAGGGGACCCCGATCATGGTCCTAGCCCTACTTGACCATACTCCCCAGCGGAGTAGTCCGGCTCTGTTAGACAGATAAACTATCATGGTGCAACGCTTCCGCAAGTCTCCTCCAGCCCAGTCTGCCGCGGTATTTTCTGCCGTCAACCAATCGGGGCTGGCGGCCAGGGTTTTACGGTCAAGCCGGTTAACCTATCGTCCCTTTCTGCTGGTGGGACTTTTCTGGTTCCTCCTGGTGGCTATAGCGGCTCTTGCCTATCACCAATTGATGGCTGCCCCGCCCTCTGTGGGTTCCCCTGCCAGCCCTGCCCAACCAACCCTGATGGCCGATTCAGCCCTTCAGGATCGGGCCCCGGCCCCGGCTTTCCCTCCTATCAACCCCACCGATCCGGGGCTCGATCCACCCACCTCCTCGCCTCCCCCTGAGTCGGGCAACCCCAGCTCCCAGGTCAGTCCTTGGTGGCTGCTGTGTTTTATCGGCCTCTGTGCCCTGGGTTGCTTTGGGATTAGTCAACAGGCCCAGAGACCCCGCCGCCGTCGTTTCCGTCCCCGTGCTAGCGGACCTAAGCCCCGGCCCCCCGCACCCAAACCTATTCCCCCCTATTCTCCCCAGCGGGACAGTATTCTCATTCCCCCGTCGGCTGGCCCTGGGACAAAGACCCTGCCCCCTGGTCTGCAGGACGCCCCGTTGCCGTCCAATTCCCCGCCCCGCTCCGCGCAAACCGATCCCATCAGCGTCAATACCAGCGCTGCGGTTGTTCCCGCCAGCGAAGATTTGCCCCTCGACTGGCCAGAAGCCAGCATTGCCCATAGCCTGGATTTGCGGCAGCGCCGTTCCCTCTCCTCCTTGATTTAGTCCTCCTTTGAATCCAGCCAATACCGCTAGCCCCCCAGCCTGATCCCGTCCGGATCACCTATTTTGAGCCACCTCCCGGTTATTTTCCATCCTGATTACGTTGCTCCCCTGCCGGCCGGGCATCGTTTTCCCATGCCCAAATTTAAGTTGCTCTGCGATCGCCTCCTACAGGATGGGGTAATCACGTCAGCCCAGATCTATCAACCCGGCGAACCACCTCCCCAGTGGCTTGAGTTGGTACACCAGCCAGATTATGTCCGGGCCTACCGGGAGGGTAATCTGGATGCCAAGGCGCAGCGGCGCATCGGTCTGCCCTGGAGCCCAGCCCTGGTACAACGGACCTCTACGGCGGTAGGGGGAACCATTTTAACCGCCAAACTGGCCCTGGAATATGGACTGGCCTGCAATACCGCTGGCGGTACTCACCACGCTTTTCCTGACTACGGATCAGGGTTTTGTATCTTTAACGATCTGGCGATCGCGGCTCGGGTTCTGCAACACCATGGCCGGGTTCAGCGCCTGCTGATTCTTGACCTGGATGTACACCAGGGGGACGGCACCGCCTGGATCTTTCGGGAAGATGACAGTGTATTTACCTTTTCTATGCATTGTGCTGAAAATTTTCCAGCCCGCAAGCAGATGAGTGATTTAGATGTCGCCCTCCCTTGTGGTCTGGAGGATGGGGCCTATCTCCGTTGCCTGGCCCAATACTTACCCGATTTGCTCAGCCAGGTCAAACCCGATCTGGTCCTCTATGACGCCGGTGTTGATCCCCATCGGGACGATCGCCTGGGTAAGCTATCCCTCACCAATACGGGACTTTACGACCGCGATTACCTGGTGCTGGACACCTGTGTTCTGGCCGCATACCCCGTAGCCTGTGTCATCGGCGGGGGCTACAGTGAATCTATGGACGATCTGGTTTTCCGCCATTCCCTCTTGCATCGGGCGGCAACAGCGGTATTTCAGCGACGGGGGTTATAGGGGGTATAGATTTGCTATAGTCGGCAATATGACCTGGATAATTGCAACCTTTTATAAGTTTGTCCGCCTGGTCGATCCCTGTCAGATCCAGGCCGAACTGCTGGCCTACTGTCAGCAGCTAGGATTACGGGGCACTATTTTACTGGCTCCAGAGGGTATTAATGCTACCGTGGCCGGTAGTCAAAACGCCATCGATCAACTCCTGACCTGGCTCGAAAATCAGCCCCAGATCGGCCCCCTCAGCCCTCAGTCAGAGATCGCCACCTGTCCTCCCTTTGGGCGCTTGAAGGTCAAGCTGAAAAGCGAAATTGTGGCCCTGGGCAAACCAGAGATCAACCCGGCTGACCAGGTAGGCGTCTACGTTGAACCCGAAGATTGGAACCAGTTAATCAGGGACCCAGACGTAGTGGTGATTGATACTCGCAATGCCTTTGAGGTGGAGGTGGGTAGTTTTACAGGCGCAGTCAACCCCCAGACCCAATCCTTTCGAGAACTACCAGCCTATATCGCCAACCACCTAGACCCAGAACACCATTCCAGGGTAGCCATGTTTTGCACCGGCGGTATTCGCTGTGAAAAGGCCACCGCCTATCTACTCAGCCAGGGCTTCCAACAGGTCTATCATCTGAAGGGAGGGATTCTGAACTATCTTCGCCAGATCGACCCCAACCACAGCCTGTGGCAGGGGGAATGCTTTGTTTTTGATCAGCGGGTAAGTGTTCAGCATGGCTTAGAACCCGGGTCCTACCAGCTTTGCCAGACCTGTGGCCACCCCCTCCCCTCAGCCACGCCAGCTTGTTCCCCTGACTATGCTGACCAGGGCTGTCCCCATTGCCGCCCAGCCAGAGCTTAGCCCAAGACTGGAGGGATGACCTCCACCCAATTTACCTGGTAAAGGTGGGCCGGAACGTCTACCCTGCTCCATCTTGTCCGATCAACCCTGTCCTCAGGCTTCTGGCCAAAGCCATATAGAGCTCTATGGCCAAGAGTTCACCTTGAGCAATTTTACCTGGCTAGCGCTGCTATAGTCCATTTCAAAATCAAACAAGGGGAAAGTTGTCAAATTATTGTTATATTTTGTAAAATATTGACAAGTTTCTCTTTGATGGTTGTCTTACCCTTGGGTGTCAGTCATTCTCAAGGCTGACCTTACCTAGGCCCATACCTAGCTCGCCAGCCAAAACTCAAGACCTGGATAGTTTCAGTTACTTGGTTTGGTCATCGAGATGTTGTTTTCTCCCAGGAGTCAATTCATGAACGAACCCATGCAACTCTCTCTCGAACAGCAATTTAACCTTCGATCCTTCGAGACCCAGGTTAATAAAATGAGTCGCGAACAGGCTCAGCAGTTTCTCGTCAAAATGTACGAACAAATGATGATGCGAGAAACCATGTACAAGAGCTTTCTCAAGCATGAATGGGGAATTGGTCCTAATCCTTTAGCTTAATTCTGGTTTCGCCTCACCTTGGAAGACGGCGACCTCCCTCTCTGGCATGATTCCTGAGAATCCGGCTGGGGATGCTGGGGCGTCCCTTCTAATCCCTGATTTCCCTTCTGTTACGGCTACATTTTTGAATCCGGTTGCATTGTTTCAGGTCATTGTCAGTGGTGTGGATAACCCTGGCGAGTTTCAATGGCAATAGTTTCACCATGGGAATCTAACCATCCTGGCAACCTCGGTAGGGCAACCTCTGCGCTCTTGTCTACCTCGAGAAGCCGAACCTGTTGGTGGGCTGCCCATACTGGGGGGTAATAGGTTATGGCAGGGCCTGGCGATGGGGCGGAGATGCCGTTCTAACTCCTAGGAAAGTTACCGGATCTTTCTATACAAAACTGCAATTTTGTGTCAAGGCGATCGCTAACTGGTTTTTATAGTCCTGCTGATCAACGATATAGGCCCCGAATCGAGCCAGATGAGGATTCATCATTTGCGCATCAAACAAGACAAAGTGCCGTTGCCTCAGGTGATCAACCAATCTCACCATAGCCACCTTAGAGCCTTCAGAAATTCTAAAAAACATTGATTCGCCAATAAAGGCCCCCCCAATCACCAAACCTAAAATACCCCCTGCCAATTCTTGCCCTTGCCAGGTCTCAAAGCTATAGGCCCAACCCGCCTGGTAAAGTTCCCTGTACACCTGCTTTAACTCTGGAGAAATCCAGGTAGTTTCCCGATCGGCACACCCCTCTACCACCGCCTCGAAGGCCTGGTTAATGGCGACATGGAAACGGTGCTGGTTAATCACCCGGCGCAGCGATCGAGGATAGTGGAAGCGGTAGTCCAGAGGAATTAGGGTACGCTGACGACTAGAGTACCAGCCGAGATCCTGGCTATGGTCATCGGCCATCAAAAAATAGCCCTGGGAATAGCCTTGAATAATAGCCTCAATGTCATAGTTGTAGGGACTTAGGGTACCAGGGAGCATCTCTCCTCAAGGGATTCAGTTAACTAGACAGTAACTTCATTATGGCCTGGTTGGATATTTTTCCTGTTGTTCAGGTGAGGATTTCTAAATAGTCGTACATAAGGTGGCGGTGACTGGGCTGGCGAAGTTTTTGCATAGCCTTCGATTCAATTTGACGCACCCGCTCTCGGGAGAGTTCCATCACCCGGCCAATTTCAGCCAGAGAATAGGCCGTGCCATCGGCTAAACCAAACCGCATGGCAATCACATCCTGTTCGCGGCTGGTTAAGCCCTGCAGCAGTTGTTGCAGATCCTGTTTTAAGGAATCCCGTACCAGTTGTTCTTCGGGAGACATGCTGGTAGATTCCAGCAACTCCCCTAGTTCTGTATCTCGATCCTGACCGACTCGAGTTTCCAGGGAAACCGCCCGGGGGATGCTGAGCAGGGTTTCTCGCACTTCCTGGGCGGTCATACCCAATTGTTGCCCAATCTCTTCCGGCGAGGCGCTACGTCCCTTGGTTTCAGTAAACTGACGCTGAACCTTTTTGATTTTATTAATTTTGTCAGTGATGTGAACCGGTAGTCGAATAGTGCGACTTTGGGTAGCCAGGGCGCGGGTTATACCCTGGCGAATCCACCAGTAGGCGTAGGTACTGAAGCGATAGCCCTTGGTGGGGTTAAACTTTTCTACGGCTCGCTCCAGCCCTAAGGTTCCCTCCTGAATCAGATCTAGAAGTTCTAAACCCCGGTTTTGATACTTTTTGGCCACAGAAACCACTAACCGCAGATTAGCTTTGATCATGCGTTCCTTGGCCCGCCTGCCTTCAGCCATAGCTGTTTGTAATTCCTCTACGGTCACCTTGGCCAGATCAGCCCAGGCTTGCTTACCCTCTACCAGGACAGTTTTGAGGTCAGCGACCAGTAGCTGGGCAGCCGCAGCCCAGCGCTGTAAGGAAGGGCGATAGCCCAACTGGGAGGAGAGGCGATCGCGACTGTGCAAAAGCAGCTGGTAGGTCTGGAGCACTCCTCCGTGGGTTTTGGACCCCTGGCGCAAGACCGCCATTAACTGCATGTAGTTGTGAACATGGCGAGCCTCGGTTATTTCTTCGTCCCGGCTTAGGAGTTTTACCCGACCGATATCCTGTAGATAAAGACGTACAAGATCGGTGGTACTATGACTTTGAGCCAGGGATAAAACCAGTGTCTCGTTGTCTTCTGCCTGCAGACTTTGCCCCACAAGATGATTGGTGACCCTATTTGATTTCGCCCTGTTGATGGGTAAGGAAATGTACGGGGAAAGCTCTGATCGAGAGTTGTTCTCCCGGTCAGATGGCGGTGTAAGCAACATAAGACTGGCGCCTAGTTTCTAAAGATTAGCTATAGATTGGCAATATTTTCATAATGACTTTAGTTTTCCCCAGATAGGACTAAAACAATCAAGTCAGACTAGCCGGACTAGGTTATCAATCAGCCCGGTAGGATAGTTGCGCTCAAGCCTTGAGATTGTCTATCCTTTTCTAACCTCCGTTCTGTCCTCTCGGGCTACCGTTATAACTTACGGTAGAGTAAGGGTGAATGGGTTTATCATCCGCAGGTTTTGCTAAAACCTTGTATTTAAAGGATTTTTGTTTAGAAAATGTAAGGATAACTAGCCGGAAGATTCTAAATCGGGCCGGAGAGTTTCCGCTTCCCGTAGATAGGCGTGATAAATAACTGGGTTCAGAATTTCTAGTTGAACATGCATTAGTACCCGGATGCAGCGGGGCAAGCTACCAACTACATGCATGTGCTGGACATCCAGCAGGGCAACCCGATCCCATCCAGGCCGCTGTCGGGCGATCGCGGCGGGAAATAGGGCATCCAGATCGCGGGTGACGGAAAAGGTCGCACTGATGATACAGGTAGGGTCAAGCTGGTTACGGTTTTCCAGGGCATCCAGGAGTTCTATCACAGCTTCCTCCATTGCCACGGTAGAATTTTCCGGTACGGTTACCGCCCCCCGAATTGCCCACACTCGCCAGTTCACACGCAGTCCTCCTAAGATACGGCGATCAGCCCGTTCTACCCTGCCGCCATGGAGACCAAGCCCAGCAGCGATCGCAGCGAACCACTCAATTCTATAGATCCCATCCTACCAGTGAACTTTAGCCTGGGAGGGGATTTGACCATCCTGACCAGATTATCAGAGGATGGGACCCAAGCTATCTATCTAGGGACGATAGAGCCAGAGCGGTAGACCACTGGTAGATTGCTCGAACTGCAACCAGTCCAGAACTGCACTGAGGGGGGTGAGAGATGACCCCAGGGTGCTTTCACTGCCTGGTAAGAAACGCCGAAAACCTGGTTTTTTCTCGCCCACTGTAATGCATGTCGCTTTCTCCGAATCCAGTCCGGCCAGTTCCGCTGCCCAGCGACGGGCGTCGGCCTCACTGCCCAGGCGATCTACAACCCCTAAGGCCAGGGCTTGCTCACCGGTAAAGATGCGTCCATCGGCAAAGCTACGGACGGCTTCCTCCGTCAGGGATCGGGCGGTGGCTACGGTTTTGACAAACTGACCGTAGCTAATATCAATCAACTCCTGTAGGATTCCTTTTTCCGGGTCTGTTAGTTCCCGATCAAAGGCCAGAATATCCTTGTAGGGACCCGATTTAATCACCTTGAAGGACACCCCCAGGCGATCGAGGAGACGTTCCAGGTTATTGCCCCGTAAAATCACCCCAATACTGCCCGTAATGGTACCGGGGTTAGCCATGATGTGACCTGCTCCCATGCCAATATAGACCCCACCAGAGGCGGAAATATTGCCAAAGCTAGCTACGATTTTGACCTTTTCCTGTAAACGCTGCAGTGCGGTGTAGATTTCCTGGGAATCCCCCACGGTGCCACCTGGACTATCGATGCGTAGCAGTAGGGCGGGGAACCTTCTGTCCTCAATTTCCTGGAGGGCTTCTAAAACTCGCTTACGGGTTTCAGATCCAATTACGCCAGTAACTTCCAGACGGGCAATGGACTTACGAGAACGGGGGGGCAGGGGCCAGATCATAGATAAAGAACTCACCAATCAGGATAGGCAGGAGGTTTTGACCGTCCGGCAGTAGGCCTAAATTATAGCTTGAGGGTATGGGGGACATGGCATCTGGTTAACCTACCGGGAATAAAAAAGGTACGCTAAGATCCAACCAATACTTTGTAAAACTTAAGAAATTCCATGGCTGTTACCTACCCTCGCCCTTTTCTGAATGTCCTGAGCGCCCGTGATGTTATGAAGCAGGTGGTACAGGACCAGGAAGTTCACTACCTTACCCTGAATCGCTATCGCTACAACGAGCAACGCAGCTGTAAAGATCTGACCGATCTCATTGAATCGCTCAATGGTCAACCCAAGGACCTGGTCAGGGATCTTTCCCACCATGTGGCGGATGAAGCTCGTCACGCTGTTTGGCTAACCGATCTGCTGGTGGATTTAGGGGCGGAGATCAATACGCCCCCTGGTCTTTCCTATATTGACGAGTTTGAGCGATTACTCGACCAGGAAAGCTTTACCACCCAGGATCAGTTTGAAGATGCTGTGATTGCGGCCCTGGTTTCCATTAACGTTACCGAGAAGCGCGGCTGCGAGTACTTCGCCGCCCATATCCACGCCCTTAAAGCTGCTCCCCAAACCTCAGAAAACATTAAAATTCGCGAAACCATTGAGAAGATTTTGCCAGAGGAGGCGGCCCATGTGCGTTGGGGAACCCGGCGACTGGCGGAAATTGCCCGTCAGAGCTCTGCCAGTCGGCAGAAGGTAGAAGAGGCAAAGTGCAAATATGCGGCGATTGAGCAAACTGCCTTTGAAGCCGGTATGGACATTACCCTCGGGGCAGAACTCCGGCGACTGAATCATCTTCTAGAGATTGCCAACACCATGCCCCTATGGGACCGTCCCCGCTATTTACTGGAACGCTTACCCGGTTCCCTGTTTGCGCCTGAACTACAAAAAACTCGCTTGACGGCTGCTCAAAGGGCATGGAAACGGGATCCTAAGGTTTTCATAGAGAAGTTTGTGCCGATGTTTTTCCAGGGTATTCAAGGGCAGCAGCCTACCCCTCGGGTAGAAGAACCGGTGGCCTAAGCGGTAATCGGCGATCGCCCCCATACACCATAGACAGAACCATGCATCCCTAACCCTCAAGGACAGGTCAGGAGAATAGCCCTGACCTGTCGCTCCGGTAACCTAACCGATCAGGGTTTTTACCTTAGCGATAATTCCGGTTGGATCAATCCCCTGGTAGGGGTACTGTTCCCAGAGACCACCGCAGCCCTCTTCGTGGGTGCCTAGATAGGCAAATTTGGGGGTATAACCCCGTTCCAGGAGCCAGGAGCCAAAGCGGCTGCCCAATCCGGTGCGACGGTTGAAGGCTTCGGTTACTAGCACAAAGGGAGCTTTGCCCACCTTAGCCAGCATCTCTTCGTCTACTACATTGAGGGTGGCTTTGTTGATTAAACCCACCTCAATGCCTTCCTGCTTCAGCCGTTCTACCGCGTCCAGGGCACGATAGACCGAATCACCAAAGGTAACGATGTAGCCAGCGCTGCCTTCCCGCACCACCTCGTCCTTGCCCGGGGTGAACTGGTAGTCACCACCAAACAACTCGTTACCGTTGCTATCTAGCAGAATCGGAGTCTTAGACCGGGTGGAGAAGATAAACCGTAGCCCAGGATTATGAAAAATAGCCTTGACGCAGGCCTTCATCTGGTTGGCATCGGCCGGGAAGTAAAGCCGGGTTTCGTAGCCATCGTCCAGACCATTGTCGGCAAACATGTTGTTGATTCCGAAATGGCAGGTGTTATCGGCCATATCGTCAATACCAGCGTGGGAGAAGTGGCACAACAGGTTGGAGTAGTTCAGTCGGGCCATGGTGATTTCGGAAATACACATTTCCAGAAAGGCACTGAAGGTGGCAAAGATCCCCTGTTTGCCCGCCTCCATACCAAAGCCGGCGGCGGCGGAAAGATTACCCCGCTCCATAATGCCGCCACTGATAAAGATCTCCGGGTAGGCTTTGCGGATCTGGGTCAGGCCGCAGGACCCCTCCAGATCGCTATCCACCACCAGCACTTTGGCCTTGCGATCGCCCTCATCCATGGCACTTAGTACCTCAACCACGGCGTCACCGAAGACATTACGGTTTGATCCCGTTTTGTCGGAAACGCCCAGATAGGTATAGGTATCCTTGGGCTTGGGAACAGCCTTCAGGGCTGCCACCGCTTCAGTCTGGCCGCGGGACTCCAGGTACTTGAGGGCGGCATCGACGGAAATAACGTCATGGCCGTGGGTACTCCCTTCCACTCCCTCAATGCCTACCGCCATGGCCCGCTTATTGATGACAGCCACGGGGCCTGGGGTATTGATGGCCTCACGGATATTGGCATAGAGGCTATCGAGATCTTCTCCATCCCCCTCGAGGACGGTGAGGCCGTGACCCTCCAGGGTTTTTCTAACGCTATAGCCCGCCATGTACTGGGAGGGATGACCGGCAATGGTGACATCGTTATCGTCGATCAGGAGTTTGACGTTGATACGGTGGGCTACGGCAAAGCGGGCGGCTTCCGCATCATCTCCCTCCTGCTGAGAGCCATCGGAACCCAGGCAGAATACGGTTTTACCGGGGTTAGCCAGGGCCACTCCATTGACATAGGGCCACATGTGACCCAGACGACCCGAGCTGAACTTCACCCCAGGGGTGAGTCCCAGTTCGGGGTGACCAGGAAGCTTTTGATGGGCTTCCCGGTAGCGCATTAGTTGTTCTGCAGGTAAGTCACCGTTGAGGACGGCCATCAGATACTGGGTAGCGACCCGGTGGCCCGCTTCGTCAAAGAACGTGGGCACGTATTGTTCACCATTACCCCGAAACAACGCATCTAGAATGACCACCTCGGGGACAGTATCGTAGGGACCACCGGTATGTCCCCCTACTCCCCGAGCCGCTCCAGTGGCGGTAAAGAAGACAATGGCATCCCGGCAAAGTTGGATGTTGGCCTTAAGGGCACTACGTTGATCCTCGGTGAGGGTAGGGTTGGCGGCATCCAGAGAAATGCGCTGGTAGGCGCCCAGGTCAATGGGAAAGCGGGTCATGTTTTTTCCTATAGGCTTACAGGTCAGTGTGGGAGCAGCCAGAATGAGCGGCGGCACCCTCACCGCAGAGTTGCGGTTATGGAGATCTATCCCTTCTATCATTCAATACTGTGGGATCGGTGTGAAGGTCTTCAGTAAGAGTTGGTTAAGAGGATCGTTAAAAGTTCGGTGGCTAAGGGACGATGTAGGGGCTGGAGAGGGTCGGCAGGCGCTTTTGCCATACCAGGGCCTGGTAGACGGCGGCGGCGATGTCGGCCCTGGTGGCAACCCGGTTAGGGTTGAGTTGACTGAGTACAGGAGCATTGACGATTAACCTGAGTTGGGCGGCCTTGGCTACTGCCTCCAGGGCATAGCTGGGTAGGCTGGCGCGATCGCTGAACTGTGCCAACCGAGATCGATCGCCAGGCTGATGGGCTAGCAGATTCAACCCGTTTACCAGGGCTACCCAGATTTGCACCCGTACCATGGGACTATCGGGACCAAAGGATTGATCGGGAAATCCAGACAGAAATTTGCCTTGGTAGGCGATTTGAATGGCATGGGCTGCCCAGTAACTGGAGGGTACATCCCTGAAGCCTAGGGGTGGTCGGCAAGCCGGTGGACTAAAGGCCTTAGTAATAATGGTGGCAAATTGACTACGGCTGATGGCCTGATCGGGATAGAAACAGCCATCGCAATGCCCCTGTACCAGATTGGCATTGAGTAAACCTTGAATAAAATCTTGAGCCCAATGCCCCTGGATATCGGGGAAGGATCCCTGGATTACTGAGGTTAGAGGAACTGCTGCCATGGCTAGACGGGGGGCCTGTCCCAAAGCCACCAATCCCTGGTAGATCAGAGCAGCCACCTCAGCCCGGGTGATAGGCTCCTGGGGCCGTAGTTGACTGGGGTCGGGGTGATTTACCACCAAGCCAGCCTGGGCGGCAGCGGCCAGGGCATTGATGCCATAGCTGGGAATTTGGGCCCGATCGCCGTAGGAGTTTAATATACTGGCTCCAGCCCCAGGTAGCTGCAAACCGGTGGCCACCGCCACCATTGCCTGTACCCGGGTGATAGGCTGATCGGGCCGATAGGTATGGTCGGGATAGCCCCCTACAAAGCCCCGTTGCTGGGCCAGATCAATGGCTTGATAGGCCCAAAAGCTAGTCGGGACGTCAGTAAACTCAACTTTTGCCCGTACCACAGGTGCCGTTCTATAGCTAATGGCAACTAGGGCGGCAAACTGAGCCCGGTTAAGGCTGGCATCGGGGTGATAGGTACCATCTTCAAACCCCTTTACCAGATTGCGATCGGCGAGGGCTTCGACATAGGGGGCGGCCCAGTGCCCTTCTAGATCGGGAAAGGGGCTGGGACGGTTAGAGGCGGCAGGCGTTACGGGTACGGCAATAGCGATCGCTTCAGTCGTTGCACCAGCGGTAACCCCGCCGATTACGGTCTGATCGAGCAGGGTACCAGGTACAGCGGCTGGGTCCGGCTGGTGACTGGATGCCAGGGTAATGGGACCAACTATGGTTTGAGGCAGCAGGTCGTTACCCACCGCCAGTAGGACCGTGGAGCTATCGTTACGCAAATCCACCTGGCCGTTGTAGCGCAGGGTATTATTAGCGGGATCGGTGGGCTGACCTAAATCGGGATGGGCCTGGTCTACTACCAGCAGCCCGGTCTGTTGATTCTGGCTGAGGCGGTTTTGCCTCAGTACTGGGCTGGCGGTACCACCAATCCGTAAACCAGTCTGGTTGTCAGTGAGTTGATTTGCTAGCAGCAAGGGGGCGGCGGTCTCCACTACCTGCAAACCCACCCCGCAACGTTGTACAAGACAATTTCTGACTTCTCCCTTAGCCTGCTGGATAAAGTTAATACCAGTGCCTGGTATGGACTCGATACGGCTATTCATGATCAGGGGCTGGGCCAGGCCGGTCACCAGGATGCCCGTCTGACCACTGAAGGATAGATTACAGGCCCGTATGATCGGCTCTGCCGATCGCACCAAAATTCCAATACCCTCAGGGTTTTGTACCGTCACTCCCCGTAGTTGGGCCTGGCCCTCCAGAACTAGGGTAAGGCTAGCTATGCCACCATCCGCCAGAGGCCCACCGCCCATAATCACAATTCCCTGACCCTGGCTAGTCTCTTGCCCCAGTACCACAACTCCAGCCCCCAGCACCAGGGGAAAACGCTCCCCGGTAGCCCTGCTATAGGTGCCGGCCGCCAGCCTAATCAGGACCTTACCCTGGGAGGCCAGGAGAGCGGCGGTGAGGGTTTTATAGGGTAGTTGTTGGGAACGCCGACCGCCGACTGGCTGGTCAATTCCCTGGTTTGGGTCAACCTCGAGGGTTGTGGACACACCTTGTACCATTGCCTATCCGTAGCCTACCGGTAAGTTTTTTGCCCCAGGCAGATTAGGGTTCTTGCAGGAGAGCGCTGATGCGGTTTTGCAAGTCTGGATCCTGGGCCGATTCCTGAAGAATTTGATTGAACCGATCTAGGCCTAACCCGGTCGACTGAATGGCTTCCTCCATAGAGGCTTCAGCCTTTTGGCGAATCGTCAGGATGGTCTCCAGGGTAGGGGCGAACTGGGGTACCGGATCGGCGGCGGGGCGATCGGGGCTGGTGGAGCGGGCGATCTCATTAAATTCATCCACTGTTAGGCCAGCTGCCTCTACAGCTTTGATCATATCCGCCTCAGCCCCGACGCGAATATCTCGTGTAGTTTCATAGGCTCGCACAAAGTCAGCCAGTTCCGATGCTGGTAGATCCATCGCCATTAGGATCGGTGATCCCAGACGGGTAACGGGGCTAGCTTGGGCCGCGACTGGCAGCAGCCAACCCCCAATTAATACCAGCAGCAGCAGTAGTCCTCTAACCAGCATTGCCATGGTTCACCTCATCTCCCAATTACATCAGGTAGTTACCTAAAATGCTGATTCCGCTACTTAAGTGATAAAGCTATCGGCCCAGCACAATAGCGGAATCTTTATTTCTTTAAATACGGTGGATTTAGATCGGGGCACCTTGGGTCCAGAATTGAGTTTGCCCTAAACCGATGACCTCCTTCAAATCCATTCATTCAGTTTATCCAGGATCAACAGCAGGATTCACCCTGCTGGAGAACTTCATTATAATGACCATCATGGTTGTGGTGGCGATGATGGCCAGTGTAGTTATGGCGGGGTGGTTAGACCAGCGCCAGGTCAACCAGACTCAGACGCTCATTTACCAGGCTTTACGAGCCACTCAGCGAGATGCTACCAAAGGACAGCAACGGCAACAGTTTAGTTTGAGGAAAAGAAACGACCGTTTAGAATGGGCGAACCACGCCGAGTCCATTACTCCCGCCCGGGTCAGCCAATGGCAGGCCCTACCGTCGGGGGTTAAACTCGCCAGTGAAGACAACACCTTGCCGCTACTGAAAAGTGATAGCGTCTACTACGTACGCTTTGATTTCCATGGAGATGTGCGATCAAGCCTGGGGACGGTTACCCTGGTGGGTAGCGGTAGCCGCCTCAGCTATCGCTGTGTGGTAGTATCTACCCTGATTGGTGCCCTACGCCAGGGTGAGGGCCATAGCAAGGCCAATAGTAATCAACGTTACTGCTATTAACTTTTATTACAAGGGGAGCAGAGTCTGGTTGCCATCTTAGGCATAGCTTTGGCTGCAACACCTAGCAACACTTAGGACCGGATTGATCGATTAAAGCCAATACTGGGTAGTTTTTTTGGCGCCCCTCTGCCCCCTTGTGGCTGGCTTCAGCTAACCTATTCCGCCAGATGCCACCAGCCCAGCCCTGGGCCAATGAACCGCAGGGTAATCCAAAGGGTTAGCAATAGAATAATGGCTCCCCAGGTGCCGCGGGTCGTCCAGCGGATAAATTGCTGAGATTGGGTCCTGGTAATCGGTAGCCAGGATAGGATGGGTTCCTCCTGGCCGTACTGGTCTCCTAACCGGTGTTGCCGTCGTTTTGATTCACCCATACTTGCTTACCCAATGCTTGTGAATTTGGGATGAATTATAGCTTTGGCCAGTCCGCTTAGGACAGAGTCAATTGATCAAAGCAAAGGCTAGGTCGGCGTTCTAGCCGCCTCCGCCCCGTTCCACGTGGCTATAGGAAGCTGTTCAGGGTAAGGGGAGAGGGGCCCTTACAACTGACTGGGCTGAATTTATCCAGACCGTAGCAGAGAATCCGGGTCGTTGTCTGGGGCGTCTGCCCTGGCCAGTCCCGAGTCCCAATCGAGGGTCAGGGTGCGCGTACAGGCAGAGGGGCTGAGGGCAGCGAGGATCTGGCGTCCGTAACTGCGGTAATGAACTCGGGTATCCAGCAGGGCCACTATTCCCTGGCTCACCCGTAAAGGGGCGATCGCCCGTTCTAACTCCCCCATAGCTGTGGGAAATAGGTAAAGCCGGAACCAATCCTGACGTCGGCGCTTATGGAATGCCACCCGCCCCGCCACCAGCGGGTGCTCCAGGGAAGGTAGGGGTAGGGTGACGATAATTAGCAACTCGGGAACCGGGAGGGTCAACTGATGCTGGTGCCAAAAGGACCAGCCACTTACCAAAATAGTATTTGGATTTAAGTCCGGCTGTTCCACCTGGACTCGAGAGCCAAACTCTGCCGCTAAGGCGGTAGCCAACTGTCCCTTCAGGGGTAGGTCATTCACCAAAATCAGACAGGGACCACGACGGGAGGGTTTGATGCAAATTAACAGGCGGCGAATTTCTGCATAAACCTGGTCCTGAAACTCAGGGGTATTGGGAAGAGGAAGATGATCGGGGAGGTAAAGTCGAATCAGATCCTGCTGACGATGGCAGGTGAATTTTAGGCAGGTGAGGTCATCTAGGCCAAAGCGTTGGCGAAAGATCTCGGCCTTAATATCTTGATCGAGGGCCGCCCCAATTAGCACTACGGGTTGCTTTTGCCACACTTGGCGCAACAGAACCGCCAGATCCACCGGAGCGCAGTGGAGGGTAATGTGGGGAGATTGGCGATCAATACCAAACCAGAGCAGGTGATCGGGAGGGGAAAAGTGTTGCCAGAATCGCTGCCAGGCGGGGGGCATGGGCTGGCCTGGAGGAGCCTGACCGGACCCTGGATTGAGGAGCCTTAACAGATCCTCCAGTAACTGGCATTCTATTTCCCCCAGCAAGTGACACTGATAGGGATTGGGAGGATGTTGAAAGGCGGCGTAGGTGAGGGCCACCTGGGTGTCTCGAATCAGCTGACGCTGGTCAGGATAGGCCAGAGCAAGTTGGTTCCAATCTTCACTGGTAATCGGGCTGGTTAGGGAATCCCCCAACCAAAATTCTAGATTGTCGGCGTCATCCACCAGGGTGGGAATACCCTCGGGAAAGCGATCGCCCTCGGTCAGGCGATCGCCTAACCAGATTTCTGGGGTCGTTATCAGCACACCGGTAAAGTCTGGCCCAGGCCAGCGATCGGCCACCTGGATAGACTTGGTCAAACCCAACTTTTCCTGTAAACGGGGCAGATCTGCCATTAATAGGCGCTGACGGGTAGCCGAAGAGGCCACTAAAATAGCGGGTCCTGGCCACAACAACAGGGCTACCAGATAACTGAGGCGGTAGTTACCCTGGTAGGCCGATAGTCCTCCCACCTGTAGGAGGGCGCTACGGCCAAGCCGCAAGGCTCGGGCTACCAGACGAGCCAGGGTAAGGTGATGGGGCCAACTGGTGTCGCCACAATCGCGGAGAAATTCCCGTAGATGCTGATGTACCTGGGCCTCAATCACAACTGCCGAGGGCATTGCCATAGAAATAAGTCCCTATTGTCGCACAGATGCCCCGGCAACACAGTGGTGTCATCCCTATGGGATATTGAATATTTTAATCTTGATCAGAATCGGAGCTGGAAATAGGGCCATGTCAACCATTGCCATTGTCGGTTTAGGACTGATAGGCGGTTCCCTGGGATTAGATTTCAGCCGTTGGGGCCATCGGGTAGTTGGCGTTAGCCGTCGTTCAGAAACTGCCCAGGCGGCCATCAGGATGCAGGCGGTAACCACCGCAGGGACCGATTTGAGCCTGGTGGCATCCGCCGATGTGGTGTTTCTATGTACACCCCTGGATCAGTTGGTGCCTACCGCCCGGGCGATGGTGCCCTACTTGCGAGAGGGTACGGTGGTTACCGATGTGGGATCGGTAAAGCAAATGATTGTGGAGGAGATCACCGCGCTCTGGCCTGACTTTGTCGGGGGCCATCCCATGGCGGGCAAGGCCGAGGCTGGCCTAGAGGTGGCGGAGGCCAATCTATTTAAAAACCGTCCCTACGTGATTACTCCCACCGCCCAGACTCGGGAACGCTCTTTGACAGTCCTTCAGAACCTGGTCCATCAATTGGGGGCCCAGGTTTGTCAGTGCCATCCCCAAGCCCACGATCGCGCCGTTGCCTGGATTTCCCACCTGCCAGTGATGGTCAGTAGTAGCCTGATTCAGGCCTGTCAGCAGGAAACCGATGGGGTCATTCTAGCCCTGGCCCAAACCCTAGCTAGTTCTGGTTTTAAAGACACGAGTCGGGTAGGGGGAGGGGTACCAGAACTGGGATCTTTGATGGCTCGCTATAACCGTACGGCTTTACTCCAGACCCTAGACAGCTATCAACGTCAGCTCACCCAGCTTGTTGACCTGATTAAGGCCGAAGACTGGCAGGGTTTGGAGCAGCAGCTAGCCGCTGCCCAGGCCGCCCGACCTGCCTACCTGAAGTAAGTAAAGGACGGGGTCACCTATGCCCTCCCTGCGGTTGTCTAAAAAGGCCAGGTTGTTACCAAAAAGACGACCACCGTTACCAGGGCCAAAATTCCCTGGAGAATATTACCCACCAGAGTGCCCACGACGATCGCCAGACCTACTTTGCCGGATTGCTGTAAACGCTGGCCTAGCTTTAAGTCGCGACGGTGTAAAAATTCCCCTAGAAACGCCCCCAACACCGTACCCAGCAGGATACCTAGCAGGGGAATACCGGTGGGTAACAAGGGTAACAGACCCAATAGGCCCAGAAACATCCCGATAAAGGCGCCCACCTGGCCCCAGTTGCTGCCTCCCACCCGTTGCGCCCCCAGGATGCCCGCTAGGTAGTCAACCGCCACACTCAAGAGAAAGGCGGCGATCGCCACCCCCAAGGCCCATTTTAGTCCCCCAAAACCTGCCACCAGCCCCCATAACACCATGGCTCCGATCACCAGGGTAATCCCTGGTAGGGTGGGAACCAAGGCCCCGATCACACCCACTAGCATGATGAATACCAGCAGACCGTACACCAAAAAACGCCAGCCCTGGGTAGCGGTAAGGTCCGGGGGCAATAGCTGGAGGGCGGCCATAAGTTTGGGCACCAGCGGGGTAAAAAAGGCCATTTTATTCAGAAAAAAGCTGATCCAGTAGAAGCTATAAGCCCATGGTAGGCCACAATTTAGCTATCGAGATCGGCGATCTTCCCCTTCGCTTTTCCCTGAGAAGCTGGGGAAAGGTTAGGCTGATAGGTGCGTCGTGATTTTTACCACCACCCATGGGACAGCGCTTCCGCTTTGCTATTATCAGCGATCCCCACATTGCTCGTCCAGAAACCATTTCCAACCATCCCCATCGGTTTCATCTGGTGGAGGTGAGTATTCCGGGTATTGAACAAATTCTGGCCCATCTGGAAACCCTACCGCTGGATTTCCTGCTCTTGCCAGGGGATTTAACCCAACACGGCGAGTGGGTTAACCATGCCTGGTTGATCGATCGCTTGGAGCGGTTGCCCTTTCCCACCTATGTGGTGCCAGGCAACCACGATGTCATTGCCCGCGACGCCAGCGATGGGGCCATTGGTCTGGCAGACTTTCCCCGGCTTTACCGTAACTTTGGTTACCGTGATGGCCAAACCCCCTATTACCAGCAGGAAATTCTCCCTGGAGTACGATTAATCGGCCTAAATTCCAACAGTTTTGACCCCGATGGTAAGCTTCTGGAGGTCGGTCACATTGATGCTGAGCAACTGGCCTGGCTTGATCACCTTCTTCCCCAGGTGCAGTCAGACCTGGTATTAGTAATGCTGCACCACAACGTCTTGGAACATTTGCCAGGTCAGTCCATGAGCGCCCTTGGGCAACGTTATATGGTGCGTAATCATCAAGCCTTGATTGATCGCTTAGAGGCTGCCCGCGTTCCCCTGATGTTAACGGGTCACCTCCATGTCCAGGATATTGCTCGTCGGGGTCACCTCTGTGAAATATTGACCGGGTCGATTGTTAGTTATCCCCATCCCTATCGGATTATTCAGGTTACCCAGGATGGAGATGGTCCCCTACGGGTAGAGGTCCAGTCCCACCGCCTACAGTCGGTGCATCCTTGGGAGGACCTGCAAAGTATGTCTTATCAGTGGATGTGCGATCGGGCCGGTGGTTTTATGACCAGGTTCTTAATCAGTCCGCCCATCGGCCTGTCGGAGGCGGAGGCGATCGCCATTGCCCCTGGATTAAGGCACTTCTGGCCAACCATTGCGGCTGGGGATCCTCAATTTGACTTTTCCCATCTGCCAGCTGCCATTCGTCAACGGCTGGAACCTTTTAACGCCGTGGATGCGGAGGGTATACCCCAAACCCTGGATAACCAGGCCGATCTCCTCTGGCATCGGTAAACCTGAGGCCCGCAGGGGGGCTGGGGAAATGGGCCGAACGGTCGAGGGCCCTGGAGTGATATGGTAAATGAGTTTCTACAGTCAGCCAGGGCTAACCTCTGGCTTGGTTCTGCTAGAATCGGCAGACTTTTCCCTGAGATGGCCCGGCAAATCCTATGCTAAGCTCCTTCTGGCAACAGTTCACCCTCTCTACCTTTGCCTTTGATCAATGGCGAAGGGTTAGCTTTTTACATCGCCTCCTGGCTCCCCTACGCCAGTGGCGCCAGGGTAGTTCCCTGTTGCCCTGGGGTGATTGGATTGGTCTGGCTTTGGTGATCCTGCTCTATGCCCTGGCCCCCTATGTTTCTACCAGCCTCATTGGTCTGCTGTTAGCCGCGATCGCGGTTTTCTGGGCACTGCTAACCCTGACCGACGAGGCCAGTGACGGTCTCACCCCCATCCACCTGACCGTAGCCGTGTACTGGTCGGTTATGGCCCTGGCTACCCTCCTATCGCCAGTGCGGGGAGCGGCCCTGACCGGCTTGGTCAAACTCAGCTTAAATATGATGCTATTTTTGCTGATTAGTCGGGTGGCCCGTCGCCCCAGGGCGAGAAATCTTTTGATACTAGCCTATTTCTTTACCGCCCTACCCGTATCTATCTACGGCCTGCGCCAATACCTGTTTGGGGCCAGTGCTCTAGCTACCTGGGTCGATGTCAACTCCAGCCTGGCCAATACCACCCGGGTGTATAGCTTTTTGGATAACCCTAATTTACTGGCTGGCTACCTGATTCCTGCCGTTATGTTGAGTGCAGCCGCTATCTTTGCCTGGGAACGGTGGCTCCCCAAGATCTTGGCCCTAACCGCAACAGGCGTGAATTTGCTATGTCTGGTGCTCACCTTTAGTCGGGGGGGATGGATTGGCCTGCTTATGGGCGGCTTTCTGCTGTTAATCCTGATCATGCAGTACTGGAGTGTGAGATTCACTCCCTTCTGGCGGCGCTGGGCATTGCCCCTACTGTTGGGTGGATCCACGACGGTCGTGACCCTGGCCGTATTGTCGGTCAGTGCTCTACGGGACCGAGCCCTCAGCCTTTTTGCCGGTCGGGAGGATAGCAGTAACAACTTTCGGATTAACGTCTGGCACGCGGTCCTGCAGATGATTCGCGATCGCCCCATTCTCGGTATTGGGCCTGGCAACGAAGCCTTTAACCACGTCTATCCCCTCTATCAAGAGCCTCGCTATACGGCCTTGAGCGCCTATTCGATTATTTTAGAAGTGATGGTAGAAGGGGGTATTTTCGGCCTTTCAGCCTTTCTGTGGATGGTGTTTATGGTGTTTTGGCAGGGCTGGCAGCAACTCCAGCAGCTACGCCAGCAACAGCAGCCTCAGGGCTATTGGTTGATGGCAGCGATGGCTGCCATGGTCGGTATTTTAGGCCAGGGGATTGCTGATACGGTGATGTATCGACCCCAAATTAGTACCCTGTGGTGGTTAATGATCGCCCTAATCACCAGTTACTGCGCCAGTCAATCCAAGGTTGCCACCGAGAGCTCGGAGTAGGCTGGTGGAATTCTTCCAGAATTCGCTAAAATGATGGGGCTTGAGTTGCCAGACTCAGGTTCCTTCAGCAGTAATGTTTTAGGAGGTGGGTCAAGGCCCACTTTTTTTATTGGCGTTTGATTGGCTCCCCAGCCTCTAGTACCATGGCCCATCCCCTAATCCCCAAACTTTTAGACCTGGCTAACCCGATTGCCCAGCCCCTGGGCCTGGAGGTGGTAGGTGCCGTATTTCAGACCAATCAGTCACCTCCTGTGCTGCGGGTCGATGTGCGTAGCCTGGAACAAGAAGATACCAGTCTGGAGGATTGCCAGAAGATGAGTCAGGCCCTAGAGGCCGCCCTGGATACCACCGATCTACTGACAGATGCCTATGTCCTGGAGGTTTCCAGCCCCGGAGTAGAAAGTGAACTGCGCAGCGATCGCGATTTTGTGGTGTTTAAGGGCTTTATGGTAGAAGTGCAGTTGACCGAGCCCCATCGGGGTCGGCAAACCTGGGTAGGACAGTTGGTACGCCGTGACTCCACCGCCCTAGTGATTAGCCAGCGGGGTAAACCCATAACCCTGCCCCACAATTTGGTTCTGAAGGTAGAACTCAGCAACCAGTCCGCCGATCACCCCTGAAATCGTCTCTGAGATTCATTGGGTTGGGCAATTTCCCCAAACATTGCCACAGGTCCAGCTTTAAGAGTGTTGAGAGATAAGTCTATGTCCCTGGTTAATCTGCCCAACTTGCAGGAAATGATCGATACTATCAGTCGTGAGCGTAACCTGCCCAAGCATGCCGTTGAAAATGCCCTACGAGAAGCATTGCTAAAGGGTTATGAACGCTACCGTCGCACCCAGCAAATAGGGAGTCACTTTGACGAAGAGTACTTTGATAACTTTGATATTGAGCTGGATGTCGACGACTATGGCGAGCAGGGCTTTCGGGTGCTAGCCACCAAAACCATCGTCGAAGAGGTCACCAGTCAGGACCACCACATTGCTCTGGAAGAAGTTCGGGAAGTGGCTCCTGAGGCCCAGTTAGGAGATACGGTGGTTCTGGATGTCACCCCTGACCAGCGGGACTTTGGCCGCATGGCAGCGATTCAAACCAAGCAGGTGCTGGCCCAGAAACTGAGGGACCAGCAGCGCCGATTAGTGCAGGAAGAGTTTCAGGATTTAGAAGGAACCATCCTCACCGCTCGGGTACTGCGATTTGAACGCCAGTCGGTAATTATGGCGGTCAGTAGTGGGCTGGGCCAGCCAGAGGTAGAGGCAGAACTGTTGAAGCGCGATCAGCTGCCTAACGACAACTATCGGGCTAATGCCACCTTCCGTGTTGCTTTGAAGAAGGTTTCTGAAGGATCCCATCGGGGTCCCCAGTTACTGGTGTCCCGAGCCGATGCCGCCCTGGTGGTGGAGCTGTTTACTAACGAAGTGCCAGAAATTGAGGACGAAATCGTTCGCATTGTGGCCGTTGCTCGGGAGGCCAATCCCCCTTCCCGGTCTGTGGGACCCCGCACCAAGATCGCTGTCGATACCCTGGAGCGCGACGTAGATCCCGTGGGAGCCTGCATTGGGGCACGAGGATCGCGCATTCAGGTGGTCGTCAATGAACTGCGGGGAGAAAAAATTGATGTGATTCGCTGGTCTCCCGATCCAGCCACCTATATTTCCAATGGCCTCAGTCCCGCCCGGGTGGATGAAGTCCGCCTGATTAATTCCGAGGAACGCCAGGCCCATGTGCTGGTTCCCGAAGATCAACTTAGCCTGGCCATCGGCAAGGAAGGGCAAAATGTCCGCTTGGCCGCCCGCCTGACTGGATGGAAAATCGATATTAAAGACGCAGGCAAGTACAACCACGCTGAGGAAGACCGCAAACTGATAGAACTGCAAGCCGAAAGAGAAGCTGCGGAAGCTGCGGAAGCTGCTGCAAGAGCCGCTGCTGAAGCGGCCCGTCAGGCTAAAATGGCAGCCCTGGCGGCCGCCTCAGAGGCCATTGATGCCGAAGAAATAGAAGCCGAATCCAGAAATGACGCGGATCGGATATCCGATGATGTTGACTATGATGGGTCCGACGATGGCGCTGAGGAAAACCCCGACGATAGTGAGGAATAATTGCTAAAGTAAGGACATAGGTTAAACCGAATCATCATTGTTCTGCTGCTATTGCCGTTGTTGTTCTTCAGTTGGCCAGAGAGCCCATGCCTCCAAACTATCGGCGTTGCATCAGTTGTCGGCGATTGGCCCCCAGATCGGAGTTCTTTAGAGTAGTGCGTACCTATCCCGGTTCCACCATAGAGCTTAATCAGGGGATGGGGCGGTCAGCCTATATTTGTCGCCAGGCAGAATGTTTGCGCCTGGCTCAAAAAAAGAACCGTTTAGCTAGATCGCTTAAGGCGATCGCTCCTGTGGGGTTGTTCGATCACCTCTGGCAACAGCTAGGGGCTACCGATCCACAGCCTGATTCAATACCTGTAGAATCGGAGTCTGACAGCCTTGCCGACCAGGACTGCAAAAACAGTTTGAAGTTGGGCTGACGGCAGTGAATGTAGAGTTTTTTTATCCACAAGGTGATAACCGACAGACTAACCGGCTAAACTTAAAACCAGACTGTATTGAGGCTTAAGAAACTTCCATTTAAATAATATCCCCTCAGAAGAGAGGTCAGTCCTAGGGATGGAAAGCCCTTCAGCAATTTAAAGGGTATGTTATTTTCCCATCTTCCCGAAGCCCAGACGTGACTGCTCCGGCTATTGAGCTATCCTGAGGCCGATCTGATTGGGTAGATGTCTGGGCCAGTCTTGCCCCTTAAACACCAGAATCGGTAGACTGGGTTAAAGAAGCCAGAATATAGTCGGTTCTGGTCTACAATGCCTTCCTAGGCTAACGTAGGCGTCAGGCTAGTTTGCTGTCGTTTGGTTGGACAAAGCAGGTTGAATTTATGAAATAAGCTCGATTAGCGTAGGGAGAACTGGATGAATAGCGGCAAAGTAAGGATTTACGAGTTGTCAAAGGAACTCAATTTGGATAATAAGGATATTCTGGCGATCTGCGATCGCCTCGACATTGCCGTGAAGAGTCACAGCAGTACCATCGCTGAATCAGAAGCTGAACAAATTCGCTCTGCAGCCCAGTCAGCCCGTCAGCATCAGGCCTCTAACCGGCCTGATCGACCCCGCCCCAATCTACTTAAAAATGGCAGTCGCCCTGAGAAAAAACAACAAATTCTAGAAATCCGCCGGCACCGCGTTATCCCTAAGTCCGAGCGAGGCTTAGAAAGCCAGTCGCCAGTCGCAGATTCACCCCAGCGTCCTGGGGTAGACTCGGAGTTTTCTTCACCTCCACCCCAGCGGCCGTCTCTGGAACCCCCTAAGCCCAAGCCTACCATTGCCCCCCAACGCTCTATCCGGCCAGAGTTCCCTCAGCCAGATGACTCGGACACAGTCCTAGAAACCCCTAAGGAAGTCGCCATCGCCACCGATGTACCCGTTGTGCAGCGACCAAAGTTGGCTGGCCAGCCAACTCGCATCGTGGCTAACCAGCCCCCAGCCCAGCCTGCGGTTACAGAAGTAGCTAGGCCAGTACGACCGGTGATCAAGCGAGCTGAGCCTCGGGATCAACAGGAAGTAGGGGCTGCAGCCTCTCGCCCCACCATTCCGATTCGTGAAGTTGACGGTGATGAAGCCACGCCCTGGTTAAAACCCAGACTAAAACTACGTCGGCCTGAACCCATTCAGCCAGCTCAAAAGGAGGAACCCGACAAGGTCGGGGCTGGAGCGACGGATGACTCTATTTCGGTGATTGGAGTTGGCGAAATTGATGTCGACGGTAATCGCTTGCGTCGTCCCTCCCCTCCTCGTCACAAGCGCAAGGAGCGCGAAGACGAAGACGATGAAATGGAAATGCGGGAAAAGACTGGCAAGGTCAAAAAGGCCAAGCGTCGTGGTCAGGGTGCCCTGGATGAAGATGAGGACCTTGCCGCTCTGGTGGAAGAGCTAGAAGATGAAGAGTTGAAAAATACTGAGGCGGCTAATCTCAGTATTTCTCTGGCCCGGCCTGCTAAGCCTAAGAGCCTGGTGGGTATTAAGGCTCCCAGTCCCACCGTCAAGAGCCATCGTCCCCAGCACCGGGATAGTAGTAGCAGTGGCCGATCACGCCGCGATCGGCGAGAGGCGGCTGCCAAGCCAGAGCGTCCAGAACTCATTGTGCTGACGGAAGGTTTAACGGTACATGAACTAGCCGAAAGAATTCTGGTACCAGAAACCGAACTCATCAAGTCCCTCTTCTTCAAGGGTATTGCTGCCAACATCAACCAAACCCTCGATATCGAAACCGCCAGAATGGTGGCAGAAGAATTTGAGGTCTTGGTAGAAACCAGTGAAGCTCAGTCAGAGGCGAAGAAGATTACCGAAATGCTAGATGCTGAAGACCTAGAAAATCTTCAGCGTCGTCCTCCCGTGGTCACCATCATGGGTCACGTTGACCATGGTAAAACTACCTTGCTAGACGCCATTCGTAAAACCAAGGTGGCCCAGGGAGAAGCCGGAGGTATCACTCAGCACATCGGTGCTTACCATGTCGATCTCGAACATGGTGGCCAGTCTCACCAAATCGTCTTTCTTGATACCCCTGGTCACGAAGCCTTCACCGCAATGCGGGCTCGGGGTACCCGGGTAACCGACATTGCCATTCTGGTGGTAGCGGCAGACGATGGGGTAAGACCCCAAACTATTGAGGCGATTAGTCACGCCAAGGCTGCTGAAGTACCTCTGATCGTCGCCATCAACAAAATCGATAAGGAAACAGCCCAACCAGAACGGGTCAAACAGGAACTAACGGAATACGGTCTGGTAGCCGAAGAGTGGGGCGGCGATACGATTATGGTACCGGTTAGCGCCATTACCGGAGAAAATCTCGAAACTCTTCTGGAAATGATCGTACTGGTTGCCGAGGTAGAGGATCTCCAGGCGAATCCCGATCGCCGGGCTCGCGGTACGGTAATCGAGGCTAACCTGGATAAGGCTCGGGGTCCAGTAGCCACCTTGCTAGTGCAAAACGGTACCCTGAAGGTGGGTGATTCCCTAGTTGCAGGAGCGGTCCTGGGTAAGGTGAGAGCCATGCTCAACGATCGCCTAAAACGGGTTGAAGCAGCTACACCCTCTTTTGCCGTGGAGGTGCTGGGGTTAAATGACGTGCCGGCCGCTGGTGACGAGTTTGAGGTTTATCCCGACGAGAAAACAGCCCGATCTGTAGCAGACAAGCGTATGTCTGAGCAGCGCATGTCCCGTCTACAACAGGCCATGGCATCCCGCCGGGTTACCCTCAACACCATTTCTGCCCAGGCCCAGGAGGGAGACCTGAAGGATCTCAACCTCCTGCTCAAGGCCGACGTTCAGGGTTCGATCGAGGCAATCCTCGCGGCCCTTCAACAGTTACCCCAGGATGAGGTACAAATTCGGGTGCTTTTAGCCGCCCCTGGTGAAATCAGTGAAACTGACGTTGATCTGGCTGCCGCGAGTGGCGCCGTAATCGTTGGCTTCAACACCACCCTTGCTCCTGGTGCCAGGCAGTCTGCCGATCGCCTGGGGGTAGATGTGCGTGATTACGATGTCATCTATAATTTGCTGGATGATATCCAGGGAGCCATGGAGGGTCTATTAGAACCAGAAATGGTGGAAGAGTCCCTCGGACAGGTGGAAGTACGGGCCGTCTTCCCCGTCAGGAAGGGCGCCGTGGCGGGCTGCTACGTGCTCTCTGGCAAGGTCACCCGTAACTGTAACTTGCGGGTGGTGCGCGGGGGTGAGGTGGTTTACACTGGTAAACTTGACTCCCTGAAGCGGATGAAGGAAGACACTAAGGATGTGGCTGCCGGTTTTGAATGCGGTATTGGTATCGATAACTTTAATGATTGGAAAGAGGGCGATATTATCGATGCCTTCCGCATGATTACCAAACGCCGCACCCTGTCCATGGCCTGATTGCCTTAGCCTGAGAAAACATTCTCTGGTGGAATAACCGAGCTCTACCGGAGAATGTTTTTTGCCACACCTTAATTCTAAATTGTTGTTTCTATCACAGTACTACCCGTAAATCTACGTTATGGTGATAAATATAAATGGTTTAGCTCTCATACTTGGATGGGAGTTAAGGATCATAATTTAGATACTTTTCTTGATCTTCATTTATCGAAGTTGTAGTTAAGAACTTGTAGTTAAAACTGTTGAGGCATCTATGGCATTACACCACTCTGCAGATTCTAAGCAACTTTCTGACAATGCCCATATTTGGTATAGCTTGAAATCTGCTATAGCCAACAGTTCGGGTTTTAAAAGCTGGAAGGGCGAGCTCTCTGCGACAGAGGTAGAAGATCTTTCCTCCGACTACTTGGTTAGACGTTATCTTCGAGAAACTCTGGAAACCCTTGCCTACTAGAGATTGTCCTATTCAACTAACATCGCCTTTAAGCTCGACGTTGTTTCAGTCGGTTTAATCTAAAGCCAGAGCCTACGAGTTTTATTCTTTTTAGCCTCGTATTTGGAAGGTTTAAGCTGAGGTATGTAGGCTCTAATTGTCCTTTAAGAGAGGACTTTCTCTAAACTCCGTGGATGTCACCTACCTGGGGATAGTTCAAGAACAGGTTTACAGAGGTACTCAGGGAGGACTAGGGCTGTTAAAGTGCAGTAAAGGCCGTACTCTCCTGGTTAAGTCCTCGAGCCATCTTGACCCTATTCGATGGATGTCATTCCATTATTATCTGATCTTTATAGCGGTTTTCGATAGAGTGAGACACCCAATTGCTCAGTCCTACCCCCCAGCGGCTGGCCGTTAGGGTTTCACGCTGTACCCTCCCTTGATAAGGGAAGTAATTATATCGCACTTTACCCGAGTGAAATCCGCTATAATCTGCAAGATTTTTCCAGTCAATACTACAGAGTTATGGCTATACCATCTAGAATCCAGTCTCTTGATAAAAACTAAGATCGGGGAAGGGGTCTGGTTCGCCTCAAAGGATGGGGGAAAACCTCCACGAAAGTCTTGACAGTCCATGCTTTTTCCCCTTCCTGATCCACGCCAATTGGCTATAGCTACCCTTCCATCTCCTTAGGAAAAGGGTTGAGATCCTCCATAACGCTAGGGTTGGCCAGAATGCTGAGGACAGTGTTGAGCGATCAAAGTGGAGCCTGGGTAAGCCTTCTGCCTTGACTCATTTGCCTCCAGCCTGGCTACGGCTATAGACGGGTCGCCGCCTTCCCCAGCTAGTTTTCAGCTAGTTATAGAGGCGATTGAGGACTAAAGAGTGAAGCCATTTAAGCTATCGGTGCTAGGATCAGGCAATCATGAAGCTAAAGAGCGCTAGAAACAAAGAAGGACGAAATTGTCAATGCAAGAGATTGAAAAATCCATATCCTTTGATGGCCGGGACATTAAATTAAAAGTGGGCCTACTGGCACCCCAGGCTGGCGGTGCGGTACTGGTGCAATCGGGGGAAACCGCTGTATTGGTTACAGCCACCCGGGCCAGCGGTCGAGAAGGGATCGACTTTCTACCTTTACTAGTGGACTACGAAGAACGTCTCTATGCAGCCGGACGGATTCCCGGCGGTTTTCTCAGGCGGGAGGGAAGACCACCTGAACGGGCTATTCTGATCAGTCGTTTGATCGATAGACCGCTGCGTCCACTGTTTCCCCAATGGTTGCGGGATGATATTCAAGTTGTGGCCACTACCCTGGCAATGGACGAGCAGGTGCCCCCCGATGTATTGGCGGCAACCGGAGCATCAGTGGCCGTGCTATTGGCTAAGATTCCCTTTAATGGGCCTATGGCAGCGGTACGGGTGGGACTGGTTGGCGATGATTTTGTGATCAACCCCACCTACCGGGAAGTGGAAACGGGTGACTTAGATCTGGTGGTAGCTGGTTCTCCCGATGGGGTAATCATGGTGGAGGCAGGTGCTAACCAATTACCTGAATCGGACATGATTGAAGCTATCGACTTTGGCTATGAGGCAGTCCAGGATCTGATTCAAGCCCAGTTGGATTTAATCAAGGAGTTGGGTATTGAACTGGTAAAGGAACCCGAACCAGAGACCGATCCTACTCTGGCCACTTTTATTGAGGAAAAAGCCACAGGGGCCATCAAGGAAGTTCTCAAGCAGTTTGATCTAACCAAGCCTGCCCGCGACGAAAAGCTCGATATGATCAAAGCGGAACTGGTCAGCACCATTGCTGAATTGGCGGCGGATCATCCGGTGAGGCTGGCCATAGAAGAAAATAGTAAGGCCCTGGGTAATACCTACAAAGAGGTAACGAAAAAGCTGATGCGACAGCAGATCCTGGAAGAGGGGATGCGGGTCGATGGCCGTAAGCTAGATGAAGTCCGCCCTATCTACTGCCAGGTCGGTTTATTGCCGCCCCGGGTGCATGGTACCGGACTGTTTCAGCGGGGCCTAACCCAGGTGATGTCGGTGGTTACCCTGGGTACGCCTGGAGATGCCCAGATGATGGATGATCTCCACCCGGAAGAGGAAAAACGCTACCTGCATCACTATAATTTTCCGCCCTATTCTGTGGGTGAGACCCGCCCGATGAGATCGCCAGGTCGGCGCGAAATTGGCCATGGAGCCCTAGCGGAGCGCGCCCTGGTACCGGTTCTACCCCCTCAGGAAGAGTTCCCCTATGTGATTCGGGTGGTATCGGAGGTACTTTCCTCCAACGGATCAACCTCCATGGGTTCGGTATGTGGCTCTACCCTCTCCCTGATGGATGCTGGCGTACCTATCACCAAACCCGTCAGTGGAGCCGCCATGGGCCTGATCAAGGAAGGTGATCAGATCCGCATTCTCACCGATATTCAGGGCATCGAAGACTTCCTGGGTGACATGGACTTCAAGGTGGCTGGCACCGATACCGGCATTACTGCCCTACAGATGGACATGAAGATTACCGGTTTGCCGATACAGGTGATTGCCGATGCTATTAATCAGGCTAAGCCCGCCCGTCTCCACATTCTGGAGAAAATGCTGGCCACCATCGATCATCCCCGTGCCGAGCTCTCCCCCTATGCGCCCCGTCTGCTTAGTTTTAAGATTGACCCCGAGATGATTGGTATGGTGATCGGCCCTGGTGGCAAGAAGATCAAGGCCATTACCGAACAAACTGGAGCCAAGGTGGATATTGCTGACGATGGCACTGTCACCGTATCTTCTATTGAAGGGGAAAAGGCCAAGCAGGCTAGGGCCATGATTGAATCCATCGTGTTTAAGCCCGAGGCCGGTAATGTCTTTGTCGGTACGGTCACCCGGGTAATTCCAATTGGCGCCTTTGTGGAGTTTATGCCAGGCCAGGAGGGCATGGTTCATATTTCCCAACTAGCTGATTATCGAGTCGGCAAGGTAGAAGACGAGGTGAATGTGGGGGATGAAGTGATTGTTAAGGTGCGGGAGATTGACGGCCGGGGTCGGATTAACCTCACTCGCCTGAATATTCATCCCGATGAAGCCGCCGCCGCCCGTGCTGCCGCTGCCCTGCGTTAGGGGTTAGATCGGTTCAGGGCTAGGTGGGTGTTTGCCGACCTGGCCCTGTTTCTTTTTTGCTAAAAGCGGTTGCCTTCTTTATCCTCACCTCAGGCGGCTAGGCAAAGTCTGGCGGGATTACCTGGGGTTGTAACTCTTGTAATTGAGATTGAATGAGAAGTTCCAAGTCTTGACGGCGCATCTCAACAGCTTGTGCAGCCTGACCAGATTGTTCATAAAAGATCAGACTATCGACTGGTTTCATGGCTAACAGCTGAAATAGAAGATGGATAACCGGCACCGGGAGAGCCATAACCTGAGGATCCTTGCTACTAGCCTGACTGGCTGCAGCATCCTTGAGGGTGGGATAGGCGTAAACAACGGTTTTCTCACTATTGGGCTGGTTAGAGTTGCTCAGAGTGGTCATCAGCCAGCCTTGTTCCAGGGTTTTGAGGACATAGTACTGGCGGTGCTGGAGTTGCTCTGCGATCGCCTTCAAGAGGGGGGCGATCGCGGTAACTGCAGAAACTGTCAGGCTATCATCCTGGGTGTTACGGGTGAGAAGGTCAATCTGGCTATCAAGATCCATAGGTTAACTCAGAGGTTTTTATTGAGAGGTTGGTACAGGAATCCAGCAATAGTTCCAATCTATACTATTGAACTATTGGAGGTGAACCATAGTCCTAAACAGTTATCCATCTAAAAAAACTGAAAAAGCCCAGGGGCAACTAAGTATAGGGGTTTTAACCCCTAGC
>JBMOHM010000019.1:0-46717 GCA_049317845.1 Nodosilinea sp.
GAAACTCAACGGAGAGGGAGGGATTCGAACCCTCGTTAGGTTTGACCCTAAAACAGATTTCGAGTCTGCCGCATTCAACCGCTCTGCCACCTCTCCTGGTGAGTTTATTTTAACCTCTGAAGACAATTTCCCTACGGAAATGTCTTTGGCAATTCTATCTGATTGTTCTGTAACTGTAGCCAGTATGGATGGTCAGAGGTGTCTTTAAAGGGCCAACAACTGATCGAGGGCTGCGATCGCCTCACAGGCCGGTGCCCCAACTGCAGGGGATAATCTACCCGCAGGGGATTGGTCAAAGGAGGGAAACCGGACAAACTCTGGGTCTGACCTGACCTCCGTTGGCCGACCATAGAGGTAATCGTCACAATAGCGACGGAATACCGCCTCTACAGCAGCTCGGGCATTTTTTAAGCCCCATTCTTGGGCAATGCGATCAGCCTTTTCCAGGACATCGTGACTGAGTCTTACTTTGTTGTCATACATAGCTGGTTATCACTGGTCATCAAAAACAAACCACGGACATTGGCAAATTGGGGATCGCCCATAACGGTGAATAAAGGATGGCCTTGTAAACGTTCGGAGATCAGGTGGGAACCACCACCGGTGACAAGAAAGCGGGTAACCCGAGGCATATAGGGAGTGTACTGGGCTTTAACGGTTTGAAAAATGCCCTTAAACCAGGGTTCCAGGTATTCGTCTAACCAGTCTCCCCAGGCTAAACCGGTATCGGCGTAGACATGGTCAACCCGAAAGCCATCCATGACAATACAAGGGTCGGCACTATTGCCCAGGTGATCGGTCAGGCGGCGATCGAAACTAATGGCGGCAGCTAATTCGTAGGTGCCACCTCGATCCATAATGTTTTCGTCGATCACCTCTGCGCTGGCATCCACCAGGCGGGTGAGCCAGGTGCCTCCACCAATATCGATGACGATGGTGTAGCCATTAGCGGGAATCAGGCCCTGGCTCCTGGCGTAGTGATAGGCTCCCATACCTTCCCGTTCTACCGCTACCGACTCGACCATCACCCGAAACTCAATATCGTTACGGATAAACTCGTGTAAGCCCAGCAGTTGCTCTTTCATCGCCTCCCCGTGACGACCGGGATCGGGGGTAGAAACCAGTAAATTCAAACCATAGTCTGCCACCCCACCGGCCAGGGGTTCCAGGCAGGCATAGAGGTGGAGGCGGGCAAGTTCCACCTTATTCTCAATCACGGTTTGTTGCTGGCGGCGATATTTATAGGACTGGGCACCAAAATGGTAACGACGACCATCGGGCAATTCAATCAGGGGGGAAGCGTCGGAATAACTGACCGCATCGCGCCCCTGGGGAAGCTGATAACGCACCGATCGAATGGCTTTGGGATGGCCATTGCCGCCGTAGAACTTGAGGTCGTAATTACCCGCATCCAGCGCCAACACGGGAGCATTGATACTGGCCGGAGTTGTGACTCGGGTGCGAGCCTTGGTAGTTGCACTATGGGCACGACCCTTAGTAGCAGGATTAGGGGTAGTAGTGGTCATAGAAGATTGGTAATGAAAAGAAAGAACGGGGAGAAAAATGGAACCATCTGTCCCCATCGGTACACATGAACCAATAATAATTCATGTGTACTGTTATCGCAAGGGGCTGGTAAGAGGATGTGGATTCCCGGTTGGTCTTGCGATATGGTTGGAACAGGTTTCGTTATTTAGGATTGAGCCCATGACTCCGGCCCAGCCTCCCCATCACAAAGCCAGGGCACTGCCTCGGGGTGTTCCTCGGCCAGCTCGAGACCTGTGCAGTGACTGTGGATTGTGCGATACCTACTACATTCACTATGTCAGCCAGGCCTGTGCCTTTTTGAACCAACAGTTTCCCCAGCTAGAGGAGCAGAGCCATGGTCGGTCTCGCCATCTAGATCAAGAGCAGGAACTGTATTTTGGTGTGCATGGAGAGATGATGGCGGCCCGCAAGCAGCAGCCGATCGCCGGTGCCCAATGGACTGGTATCGTCACCACCATTGCTACCACCATGCTCACCCAGGGTCTGGTGGAGGGGGTGGTGTGTGTCCAGAACAGCGAGACCGATCGCTTTCAACCTCAGCCCATTTTAGCCACCACCCCAGAGCAGATTCTGGCTGCCCGGGTGAACAAGCCCACCCTCTCCCCCAATCTGTCGGTGCTGGAGGAAATTGAGCGATCGGGAATGAAACGCCTCCTGGTAATTGGAGTCGGCTGCCAGATTCAAGCCCTGCGATCGGTTCAGGATAAGCTGGGCTTGGAGCAGTTATACGTACTGGGCACCCCCTGTGTGGATAACGTCAATCGGGCAGGTCTACAAAAGTTTCTGGACACCACCAGCCGCTCTCCCCAGACAGTGGTGCACTACGAGTTTATGCAGGACTTTCGAGTCCACTTCAAGCATGAGGATGGTTCCACCGAAACGGTTCCCTTCTTCGGGCTGAAAACCAACCAGTTGAAGGATGTGTTTGCCCCCTCCTGTATGAGTTGTTTTGACTACGTCAATGGGCTAGCCGACCTGGTGGTGGGCTACATGGGCGCTCCTTTTGGTTGGCAGTGGATTGTGGTGCGTAACTCCAAGGGCAAGCAGATGCTGGACTTAGTTTTAGATCAGCTGGAGATCCAACCGGTGGACAGCCAGGGCGATCGCCACCAGGCCGTACAAAGCAGTATTCCTGCCTACGATCAGGGGGTCACCCTACCGATGTGGGCAGCCCGCCTGATGGGGGTTTTGATCGAGCGGTTTGGCCCCAAAGGACTGGAGTACGCCCGGTTTTCTATCGACTCCCACTTTACCCGCAATTACCTGTACGTTAAACGCCACCATCCTGAAAAACTTAAGAGCCACGTACCGGCCTTTGCTCAACAGATTGTTAGTCACTATCGTCTGCCTGAACAGTGACGAGTCTGGCCGGTATAGCCCTTGCCACTCCGGTTAGGACCAAGACTGCGATGCCATTGGCTATAGGCTAGGCACCAGAGACTGAATCCGTGTCTTGAGCTAAATGACTACAGCCATAGCCTCAAGAATCCTTGTCCTCTACCCAAAAGTCGCTAGGATAGGAAAATGCTGTTTGCCTGATGCAGATCTATGAGCTTAATTGATCTTCAAAGCGGGCTGGATAATGCCTCCTTTGCAGTGTTATTTGCCACCATGTTGCTTTACTGGTGTGGGTTGGCCTTTCCTCGCTTCACCCTTTTGCCAACCCTGGGCACCGCTGGTATGGCCGTCGGCAATCTCACCATAGCGGCGTTGCTGGTGGCCCGCTGGGTAGAAGGGGGCTACTTTCCTATGAGCAACCTATACGAGTCTCTCTTTGCCCTGGCCTGGGGACTGACGGCGATGCATCTGGTGGCTGAGTTAATGAGCCGTAGTCATCTAGTTGGTGCAGTGACTGCTCCCATTGCCATGGCCATAACGGCCTTTGCGGCCCTCTCCCTACCAGACAATATGCAGGGTTCTGAACCTCTGGTACCGGCTTTGAAGTCAAACTGGCTGATGATGCATGTGAGCGTTATGTTACTGAGCTACGCCGCCCTGTTGGTCGGATCCCTGATTGCTATTGCTTTTCTGGTGGTGACCCGGGGACAGGCGGTGGAGCTCAAAGGGAGTTCGGTGGGTACGGGTAGTTTCCGCCATGGGAGACGGCAGCAGGATACCATTCCTGTTTCTGCCGTAACCCCCCAGTCCCAAGCTGTTCTGGTTGGATCGGGTGGTACTGCCATGCTTGAGAAACCTGTGGTAACCTCCAGTTCGCCGGTATGGGAGGGCCTTTCTCCCCAGCGTCTAACCCTGGCGGACAGTCTCGATAATATTAGCTACCGCATGATCGGGTTGGGCTTTCCCCTGCTGACTATTGGCATCATCGCAGGGGCGGTGTGGGCCAATGAAGCCTGGGGTTCCTATTGGAGTTGGGACCCGAAAGAGACCTGGGCCTTAATCACCTGGTTAGTCTTTGCCGCCTATCTGCATGCCCGCATTACCAGAGGCTGGCAGGGCCGACGGCCAGCCCTCTTGGCGGCTACAGGGTTTGCCGTGGTATGGGTTTGTTATCTAGGGGTAAATATTTTAGGTAAAGGTTTGCATAGCTACGGTTGGTTTTTCTAGAATCTCGACTGCATTCCTCAATTCCTTGCGATTTAGTCTAATAGCTGCGGTAATTCTAGTAGTCTAGTAGTGTTAAGTCGGGTTAAATAATCTACCTCTATGGCTGTTGTCCCCTCGCTGCCTAGCTATCGGACCTTGGGGCTGATCGTCGCTCTGGGCTGGCTAATCACAGCCTGTGGCAACCGATCTATTCAGTCTATGACGGTGTCGATACCGGTGCAGACCCAAACCATCAAACCCGGTACGGTGGAAGACAGCTCTGAGTTTTCAGGCATCCTGGAGGCAGAACAACGGGTGGAACTTAAGCCCGAGGTGAGTGGCCGCATTGTTCAGATCTTTGTCACCTCTGGTGACCGGGTTAGACAGGGCCAGGTGATTCTGCAATTACAACCCGAAAAGCTCCAAGCGGAGGTGAGTAGCTCCCAAGCCGCGGCCCAGGCCGCTGACTTCGGCCAACAAGCCGCTGCTGCCCAGTTGCAGTCGGCCCAAGCTAGCTGGCAGCAAGCCCAATCCAACTTCCAACTAGCCCATCGGGATTTTAGTCGCAGCCAGAGTCTCGCCAGTAAGGGAGCCCTCAGTCGGCAAGAGTTGGATAGTGCTCGTAACCGACTGGAGGTGGCTTGGGCTGCGGAGAGAAGCGCCCAGGAAGGCCTGCGAACAGCTCAGGCAGCCCTAAATCAAGCCATCTCTACCTGGCACCAGAACCAATCCCAGGTGGCCATCAAACAACAGGACCTCAGTTTCAGGCAGATTAGTGCTCCTGTTCCGGGTCAATTGGGGGATATGGCTTTGCGGGTAGGAGACTTTGTCAGTACTGGCCAACCTATCACCACGATTATTCAAAACCAAGCCCTGTTTCTAAAGCTGCAGGTACCCACCAGCCGGTCAACCCAACTACGGCTGGGATTGCCGATAGAGCTATTAGACCCAAACACTGGCAAGTCCCTGGCTACAGGTACGATTGGGTTCATTGCCCCCAATGTCAGTAGTATGGCCCAGTCAATTCTGGTCAAGGCCCGTTTTCCTAATGAGGCCAACACTTTACGGGATGGTCAGATGGTCCAGGCCCGAATTATCTGGAAGACAACTACCGCTTTGCTGGTACCGACGGTGGCTATTTCCCGTTTGGGAGGACAAAGTTTTGTCTACGTTGCCAGTCAGCAAATCAACGATCGGGGCCAACCCTCTCAGGTTGCCTCCCAGCGCCCTGTCCAGCTCGGCGATATCCAGGGTGATAGCTACCGGGTGGTGGGGGGGCTAAGGGCCGGTGAGCAAATTATCATTACCAATATTCTCCGGCTCAGGGATGGTGTTGTTATTCAGACGGAGCCCCTATCGCCAGCCCGGTCTCCCGGTACGTAAGGCAGGTTTCCTGAAACCAGTATTTCTCTCCACCCTAGGTTAGCGTCAATGGCAGTGCTGTCCATAGCAGATAACTTCATTCGACGGCCAGTTCTGGCTACGGTCATTACCCTATTGATGCTATTGGTGGGGGCGATCGCCCTACCCCGTTTACCCATTGAGCAATTACCAGAACTGGCTCCGGTGCAACTACAAATCTCCGCTAAATATCCAGGGGCTGATGCAGAAACCGTAGAAAAAACCGTCACCAATGTTTTAGAAAGGGAGGTGAATGGAGTAGAAGGGATAGACTACATCACCTCCAGCAGTACCAACACCGGCGACAGCACGATTAAGGTGGTGTTTTTTCCTGGTCAGAATAAAAACCTAGCCCAGGTCAATCTTCAAAATAAGGTGGCGATCGCCCAACCCCAGCTTCCTCCCGAGGTAAACCAGTTGGGGGTGACGGTAGCGGCCCAATCTGCCAGTACGCTGCTGGTCTATCGCTTTTATAGCGATGACGATCGCTATGATGGTTTATTTCTTGATAACTACGTCGATCTGTTTATCCTAGATGAAATCAAACGTATCCACGGGGTAGGTAGCGCCCAGATCTTCGGCGCTGGCAAGTATGCTATGCGGCTATGGGTTGACCCCCCTGCCCTGACCCGCCAGGGGCTGACCCCCGCCGACGTAGTGGCTGCCCTGCAGGAACAAAATATTCAGATTGGCGGTGGAGCCATTGGCGCTCCTCCTAACCAGGCTAACCAGGCCTATCAATTCACGGTACGTTTACCCGGGCGCTTAACCGAGGTGGAGGAGTTTGAAAATATTATTCTCAAGGTGGCCAGTAATGGGGAACTGGTGCGTTTCAAAGACGTGGGGCGGGTGGAATTAGGTTCCGAGAACTATAGCCTGGATGTCAGAACTGACCAGCACCCAGCAGCAGGATTACTGGTTTACCAACTACCGGGCAGCAATGCCCTGGATGTGGCCACCGCAATTCGAGAACGGATGGCCACCTTGCAGCCCGCCTTTCCCCCTGGATTCAAGGCCGAGATCGTATTTGACACCACTGAGTTTGTCCGGGTGTCTTTGCAGGAAGTCCTGGCTACCCTGGCACAGGCGATCGCCCTGGTGCTGTTAATTCTCTTTGTTTTCCTGCAGGATTGGCGGGCTACCCTAATTCCCGCCATCGCTATTCCCGTTTCTCTGATTGGGACCCTGGGCTTTTTGCTAGCCTTTGGATTTTCCATTAATAGTCTCACCCTATTCGGCTTCATTCTTGCCACTGGCCTGGTGGTGGACGACGCCATTATTATTGTCGAGGCCATTGCCGCCAAAATTGCCCAGGGTATGCGTCCTCGCCTGGCCGCCCTGGATGCCATGGCAGAGTTGTCAGGAGCTATCGTCTCCACTTCCCTGGTTTTGATGGCCGTATTCATTCCCGTTGCCTTTTTCCCTGGCACAACCGGCAAGATTTATCAGCAATTCGCCCTGACAATTGCCTTTACGGTGCTGATTTCTACGGTGAACGCCTTGAGTTTTTCGCCCGCTATGGCGGCCCTACTGCTGAGATCGGGAGATCGGGCCCCAGGGCCTCTAGGCTGGTTCTTTACCCGCTTTAACGACGGCCTGACTCTGGTGATACTGCGCTATCGCCAGGCCGTTAGCCGATTGATTCGCCAGCGCTATGGAGTACTCGCCCTCTTTGTGGCTGGTATTGCCCTCATGGGGATGATGCTGAAGCTGGTGCCCACTGGCTTTGTTCCCGCCGAGGACCAGGGCTACTTCATTGGTATTGTCCAGGCTCCCGATGGGGTCTCTCTCCCCTATACCCAAACAGTGATGGCCAAAACCAATGCCATTCTGGCTGATTTTCCAGAAATTAAGAGTACCTTTCTGATCTCTGGCTTTAGCTTTGACGGCGCTGCCCCTAACCAGGGGGTTTTCTTTGCCACTCTCAAACCCTGGGAAGAACGACAGGGGGCTAAGGCTTCCGTGTTTGGCCTGCTACCCAGGGTAAACCAAGCCCTTGAGGCGATTCAGGAGGCCCGGGTAATTGCCTTTAACGCCGCTCCCGTACCCGGCTTTAGTCCGACCAATGCTCTGGAAATGCAACTACAGGACCGCAGTGGCGGTCAGCTCAGCATTGAAGATTTTCTCGCCAATAGTCTAGAGGTCATGGGGTTGGCGAACCAATCTCCTGCTTCCGCTGGGGTGTTTAGCTCCTTTACCGCCAGTACTCCCCAGATTCAGGTGGACCTTGATCGAGATCGCCTGAAAGCTTTGAAAATTGATTTGGCTGAAGCCCAATCAACCCTGAGTACCTACCTGGGGTCCCGCTACATCAATGATTTTAACTTCGGCGGCCGCAACTATCGAGTGCTTCTCCAGGCCGACGCCCCCTTCCGAAATGACCCGGCAGATATTCGGAATATTTATCTGCGCTCCAGGGACGGTACTCTGGTATCCCTAGGAGCAGTGTCAAACCAGACGGAGATTGCCGGACCTTCAATAATTAGCCATTTCAATCTATTCCGGTCTATTAAATTAGAGGGACAACCTACCCCCCAGTCCAGTTCTGGACAACTCATCGCCGCCATGACAGCAGCCCATGATCAGGCCGCCCTCCCCTCTGTGGGTATGGCCTGGCAGGGTACGGCTAAGGAAGAATTGGCATCGGGGGGTGCCGCTGGGATTATTTTTGGGCTGGGGTTAGCGGTGGTATTCCTGGTACTGGCAGCTCAATACGAAAACTATATCGATCCAATTATCATTCTGCTGACCGTCCCCCTGGCGGTGCTGGGAGCCCTAATATTTCTCTGGCTACGAGGCTTGACTCTGAATGTCTATGCCCAGGTGGGTCTAGTCATGTTAATTGGTCTGGCCAGTAAAAACGCCATTCTCATTGTCGAATTTGCTAATCAGGCCAGACAACAGGGCCTGGGTCTGATTCCTGCCGCTATTAACGCTTCACAACAACGGTTCCGGCCAATTGTAATGACCAGTATGGCTTCTCTGGCGGGTTTTTTCCCCCTCCTAATCGCTACGGGAGCCGGGAGTTCCAGTCGCTGGGCGGTAGGCTACACTGTTTTTGGTGGTTTACTGGTGGCGACTCTCCTCAGTCTCTTGGTGGTACCTGTGCTGTACGTGGTGCTCAAGGGTCTAGCAACCTGGTTCTGGGTAGATCGAGGTACTCCCAACTCACCCAGAGAGTAGCTGACCCCGAGCATGGGCCCTGAAGGTCACCCCTACCGCCCTGGGGCTGAAAGTCTCCAGAACCAGCTATTATAGAGTTCTGGCTAGAACCCTGAGGATAGGGTAAATCGTTCAAAGCTAAAGCTGGCTAGGCGCTCTGGCTCGCTTCAAAGACGGTTTGAAACCTTCGAAATCAAGCCTTTAGGTAGAATCGCCTTTTTCAATCCCTTTCCGCCCCTTAACCATAGCCAGGGTTATCCCGTACCTGCCATGTTTTCAGGAGTTTTCCATGGATAGTTATTGGCAACCCGATCACCCGCAACCGGATTTGATGGAGCGGTTAGATGCCATGGAAGCTAAGCTAGAGGCCTTTATTCAGCAGGGTCTGGCGGAACGAATCGCCCGGTTGGAAGATGTGTTGCCCTTGATTGCCGATGTGGAACGTTACCAACGCCTCCAAAACCTGCTGAAAACAGGAAAATTACGAGAGGCGGATGAAGAAACCCTGGAGGTTATTCTTGAGGTGGCGGGCACTGCTGATCGAGAGACCCTTACCCCCGATGCGGTCAGCCATTTCCCCTGTCCGGTACTGCGAATCATTGATCGATTGTGGACCACCTATTCCGGGGGTCGGTTTGGCTTTAGCGTCCAACTTCGCCTTTACCAAGAAGTGGGGGGAAGCCTGGAAACCGCCCTTGCCCAGGACCTGGCTATGCTCAAAAACCTCGGCGACAGGGTGGGCTGGCGGCAACAAAACGAGTGGAAAACCCTTGACCAGGCTACCCACAATCTAGATGATCCGATCGGCTGTTATCCACTGATCTGGTGGGATTCTCCCTACGGCGCCAAAATGGTGAATTATTTTCTAGTCCGACTATTTAGCTGCAATCTATAGCCGTTCCCAACCCTAGGGCCTTGGCCGCAGTAAGCTAGTGGTCAGGTTAGGAAATCTTAACCGACGGGGTAACAGCGCAAAGCGGGATGGGGAAACCCAGGGAGAGGATGCTCTGGCTAGCCTTCAGGCCGTTACTCGGGGCTACTGACTATAAAAGCATCAGATTAGTTTTTTGTTTTTTCATTTTTCCTGCTTCCCACCCTACCAATCTAGCTACCATTGGATAAGAGCTTGAATTAAGCCTTAGAACAAAATCAAACATCTGCTTTTTTAGCAAATTTGACTGAAATTGTTCCATGGGCTCTGGTCAAAATCCTAAATTATCAGCCAGAATACATATATTCTTAATTTGCTGCACTGGCCGATCCTATGATCCTATTCCACTCCACCCTACTGCCCCGCCATATTAAGACGTTGGTGTTATCTTCCCTGGCTGTAGTCGGCGTTCTGGGTTTGGTCAGTCCGGTCAAGACCCAGGCAGCAACAGAAATGGCTGACTTTAAGGATAGCCCCAAGGCAGTTCTGGATGAGGCCTGGCAAATCGTTAACCATGAGTATGTTGACAGCACCTTTAATCATATTGACTGGCAGGTTACTCGCCGGGAGCTCCTCGGTCGGGAGTATACCTCACCCGAGGCCGCCTATGCAGCCCTGCGCATGGCCCTCCGTAAACTTAATGATCCCTATACCCGGTTCCTGTCTCCATCAGAATACGCCGATCTAACCGATCAAACCTCAGGGGAGGTCTCCGGGATTGGGGTACGGCTGCAGTACGATAATCAAACTCGGGGGGTAGTAATTAGCGAGATCCTGGCGGATTCCTCAGCCCAAAGTGCAGGGTTAGTGGTGGGCGATCGCATCCTTCTAGTGGATGGTGAAAGTACCGAACATCTCACTGTGGATGCCATTTCCCAGCGTTTACGAGGAACCGACGGCTCCCAGGTGATGGTGACTATTTCCCGTAACGGTGACAGTCCTCGCAGCCTCATGGTTACCCGCTCCCGCCTGGAAATTCCCACCGTTGAGTATGCCCTGAAGACCTCTGGCCAACAGTCCATTGGCTATATTCGGCTGATTGAGTTTAACGCCCAAGCTGCTCAGCAAATGGAAAAAGCTATTCGCAGCCTCACCGCCCAGGGAGTGAAAGGTTTTGTGCTGGACCTGCGGGGTAACCCCGGTGGGCTATTAATGTCCAGCATCGATATCGGTCGAATGTGGTTACAGCACGGTCCCATTGTCCGTACTCAGGATCGCAACGGTACGGATGAGACCATTTCTGCTAACCGCACCGCTCTTACCCAGCTTCCCCTGACCATTTTGGTGGATAGACGCTCTGCCAGTTCCAGCGAAATTCTCACCGGGGCATTGCGGGATCACAACCGTGCCACCGTAGTCGGTGCCCCCACCTTTGGTAAAGCCCTGGTACAGTCTTTGCATGGTCTGTCCGATGGTTCCGGTCTTACCGTTACCGTGGCCCACTACTTTACCCCCAATGGTACCGACATCAGCCGCCGTGGCATCGTCCCTGATGTGCCCATCGAACTCACCGACCTACAGCGCAGTCAACTCTTTAGCAATCCTTCCCAGCTCGGTACCAAGGCCGATATTCAATACCTGAAAGCCGCCCAAGTATTAGAGCAAACCATTATTGCCAAGATTGAGGCCAGTCGCTCTCACCAACTCAGTGAGGTCAGTGTCAAGACGGTGGTGGCTCAGTAAGGGAGGCCCAGGCTACGACCTGGCCAATGACCGCCAGGGCAGGGGCCTCAAATCCCACAGCGTGGGCGCGGCTCACCACCTTATTGAGGGGAGCCACCAGAGTTTCTTGCTGGGGATAGGTGCCCCAGCGGATAAGGGCCACTGGAGTCTGAGGATTGAGGCCAGCGGCTAAGAGTTCATGGGTGATGGTGGCCAGGTTGTGAATGCCCATATATACCACAATGGTTTCCACCCCCTGGGCAAGGGCCCGCCAGTTTACCTGGGGGCGATATTTACCTGCGGCCTCATGGCCGGTGACAAAAGCCACACTAGAGCTGTGGTCTCGATGGGTGACGGGAATACCCGCATAGGCTGGGGCCGCCACCCCCGCCGTAATTCCTGGTACCACCTCCACGGCGATTCCTGCCTGCCTTAAATCGGCCATCTCCTCGCCACCCCGACCAAAAACGAAGGGATCACCGCCCTTAAGACGCACCACCAGGGCCTGTTCTCGAGCCTTATCGATGATCAGACGGGTGATGTCAGCCTGGGCCATAGAGTGACGTCCCCGGCGCTTACCAGCATTAATCACCTCGGCCTGGGGATTAATCATGGCTAAAATCGGAGGACTCACCAGGGCATCATGGATAACCACCTCAGCGGTTTCCAGTAGGGCCTTACCCTTCAGGGTCAGTAATCCTGGATCCCCCGGTCCAGCCCCCACTAAGTAGACTTTACCAGGGCAGAGCGGGGACAGGGATGGCGAGGAGATAGCTGTCATGAAATCATCAGAGTTCAGCAACGGAATTAAGACCCACAATATCTTCGTAGGCCGCCGCTACAATACAGCTGGTTAAGGGAATAGCAGCTAAAACACCCACACCCAAAAGCAGAAAACCAGCCAGGATCACTAGAAACAGTAGCAGGACCAAACCGAAAAAGGAAAACCACTGTCGACTAATGATTTGGCGGCTGGTTTCCATGGCAGACCAAAAATCCAGGTTCTTATCAATCACCAAGGGTTGGGCAAATAGATAGGCTACCCCCAGATAAATGCCGGGTAAAATCAATAATATACACCCTAATAAAATCAATAAACCCGATAATAGGGCTGTCAAGAATACCGGCCAAAACTTTCGAAAACCACCGAAAAAGTCCTCAAAGGTCGTGGGCCGACCACGGGCAATTTGAAAAGCCACACAGTAGTAGCCCGCTGCCAAAATGGGGTTGAGAATACTGGTGACAGTAGTACTCAGACGATCAGGAAAAATCCTACCAATAGCCAGGATAATCACAAAGTAAATCAGGGTAAATAGAATAAATTGCCAGCTATAGGCTGTAAAAATTGCCCAGCCCCGACTAAAGTACCGGCTCATTTTAAATGTGTAGTCCCGGTTAATCAAATCGGTACTAAAGTTTGTCATATATACTCCCGAAAACCTAAACAATGGGGGAACCCGTTAAAATTCGAACTATGTAGCCTTGGCTAGACCGCGGAGAACAGAGCTGATCGCCCAATTGGGTATCTCGAACTGACCAATTTGTCTCCTGTTGAGACGCATCAAAAAGCCTAACCTGGATGGGCATTCTGACTGCCGCTCCGTTACCGAGGGCCACAGCTATGGTTGGGAAACTCTAACCGCTCCATAGCGGTGTAACTGCCCCAGCCACCCTGGTGAAGCCAGCTATAAGACTATCGAATTGTCCTTTAAAAGCCCTAAATTAATAGAAAAGTCTTAACCAATTATGGGCAGGTATAGTAATGGCCAGTCCAGTTAGGGCAAAACTACGGTCCCATAGGCTGAGGTTCCGAGCCAACGGGCGTCAGCTATAGTTTCAGGTATTCGGTTAAGCACCCAACCATTCACTCCATCACCATGACTATCGGTATTTGGGTACTGGGTAATCAACTCTGGCAGGATCAGGCCGCCCTGGCCAGTTGCTGCCACCATCGCCAGACTACCCCAGTGCTGTTGATTGAATCTCACCAATTTAGCCAGGAACGCCCTTACCATAGGCAGAAGCTAGTGCTAGTCTGGTCGGCCATGCGCCACTTTGCCCAAGACCTAGAGATAGCTGGTTGGCCCGTCACCTACACCATCGCCCCAGAGACGGCACCAGCCCTGGAGTCCTGGATCCAGACTAATCAGATCAAGGAACTACGAGTCATGGATCCTGTAGATCATCCCTTGCTGGCCTGGCTACAGGGATTGAAGCTACCCTGTAAGCTCACTATTCTAGAGAACAATCACTTTCTCTGGTCAACTGGAGAATTTAAGGCCTGGGCACAGGATCGCAAAGGCTTGCGGATGGAATCCTTCTATCGAGAAGGGCGACGCCGGTTCAACGTGCTGATGGAGGGGACTCAACCGATCGGGGGCCAGTGGAACTTTGATCAGGACAACCGTAAACCCCTAGGACGCAACCAGCGATCGCCCCAACCCCAAGAGTTCAAGCCCGATAGCCTTACCCAGACCGTCATCGATCAGGTGGATCGCCTGCCCTATCCCACCTTTGGCCAGAGTACACCCTTCCGTTGGGCCGTCACCCATCTGCAGGCCCAAACGGCCCTCGAAAGCTTTATTACCAGCCGTCTGGAAAGTTTTGGTGCCTATCAGGACGCCATGGTCACAGGTCAGGATACCCTGTGGCACGCCCTGCTCTCTCCCTATCTAAACCTGGGTCTGCTCCATCCCTGGGAGGTGATCGAACGGGTGGAAACTGCTTACCACCAGGCTAACCTACCCCTCAATAGCGTTGAAGGCTTTATTCGCCAGGTGATAGGCTGGCGAGAATATATGCGGGGCATCTACAGTTATGGCTCCAGTGACTATGGGCAGCAGAACTGGTTCAACCACCACCGGCCCTTGCCAGCGTTTTTCTGGACTGGCCAGGTGGAAATGAACTGTCTACAGCAGGTGATCCACCAGATTCACCGCACCGGCTACGCCCACCACATACAACGGCTGATGATTCTCAGTAATTTTGCCCTGATTGCGGGGTTCACTCCCCAGGCGGTGGAGCAGTGGTTTCATGCTGTGTTTATTGATGCCTACGACTGGGTCATGCAGCCCAATGTGATTGGTATGGGTTTATTTGCCGATGGGGGCTGGCTAGCATCCAAACCCTACGCCGCCTCTGCCCATTACATTAATCGTATGAGTGATTACTGCCAGCACTGCCCCTTTAACCCTAAGGCTCGCACCGGCCCCGATGCCTGTCCCTTTAACTTCTTTTATTGGGACTTTCTCCAACGCCATCGGGACAAGCTCAAATCCCAGGGGAGAATGGGCCTGATTCTGAAAAATCTGGACCGCATCGATCCTCTAGAACAGGCCGCTATCAGAGATCAAACCCTGGCATGGTACGAGTTACAGGGAAGTCCTTGATTAAACCGCCTGGCTAAAGGCAATTCTCTGCAAGGGCTTGACCCTGGGCTGGGGTACGGGGGGCACCTGATTCAGGGCCAGATCAACCACTAACTGAGCCAGATCGGGGGTAGGCCCGAGGGGGGGCAGCAGGTGAATCCGAATCTGGGGAAATCGCTCTGCCAGGGCCTCTGTTTCTCGGATAATGGCATCGGTGGTGGTGCCCGTAAACAAAAAGTAGGGGAGAACGGTTAACTGCTGCACCCCCGACTGCATGGATTGAATTATGCGGGTTTCCAGATTGGGAGCATGGGACCAGTAAGCGACCGTTCCCCCCAGGGATTTAGCCAGGGCCTCAATGGGGGCGTTGCCCGCCCGCCGCCGACTACCATGGGCTAGTAGTAGCCAGGTTTGGTTAGAGGTGGTCTGCAAACGGCGGTGCAGCAAGGTTTGTAAACCAGGATGGCTGCCCAGGTGGGGGGTTAACTTTAAGGCTAAGGTCGGTAGTGCTAATTGGGCGGTGCTGAGGGCGGCGGGAATATCTTCCATGACGTGGGTGCCCCGCCCTAGGAACAGGGGTACAATCTGCAGGGTATCAATTCCCATCGCCTGGGCCCGCTGACCAAAGTTGATGATTTGTTGATGCAAGGGTAACGTACTGGTTTCTAAGCAGGCGCTACCCACCAGGGAACCAAGGGCAAGGCGGGGGAGGCGTACTTGGAATGGTTCAAGGCCAGGGGACTGGGTTGGCAGCGGGGCCAGACAACAGTCTTGGTGCTGAGCATCAGGGCCGGAGGGGTAGAAGGGGTCCATTTGCGATCGCACAAACTGGGTCAATCGTTCCATTGCCTGAGCCGGTCGAGGGTCACGGCTGCCGTGGCAAACCAGGAGGTAGGCGATAGATGACCTTGCCACAATAGACACACTGAACTCCCTTTTATGGCTGTAGCCACTGGTAACACAATGGCCAGAGCAAGTTTTTCAAAGTTATAGCTGTAACCATTTAGCTCAAGACAACGAGCCAGGCTCTGGGGCTCAACCTATAGCCAATGGCACCGCAGTCTTGTCCTAAACGGACTCGCCACTGCTACACATTATAAGGAGTCCCTTTCCGTTAACTTGGTATACTACCCAGCATTTATGGGAAGTTTCCTTAGGGTTTTGACTACAGCCATAGCTCGCCCGGCCCATTCATACCGGTGTCCAGCATGTCCACCGAGATGGCGATGTATTCCTGCTAGATTCGATCATTGCCTCTGGAGGATCATCAACAATTGAGGCTAAGGTGCGGCTCCTTCACAGGTTTTTCCATCTCTGGTAAAGGCCAGGGGATAGTCTAACCTCAAGGGATACCCGGCTGGCCCCGCCTTAAAGCCATAACTCCGGACCAACTGATAGGTTTGTAAGGTATGGCCAAAACGCCTGATAGTCAGCCTTTCCACCGGATCGGTATGGTCAAACATGGCCAGATGGGCTGGACAAATGGGATGCCAGTCCTCTCCTAAAAGCATGGCATCACGTCCCTCCAAAGCCTGATTCTGATACCAGAAATCAAACTGATCAATCCGCCCTGAGAGGGCCATAACGTCCGGTCGATTGAGGCTGTAGGCCAGGGCCGAGGCAGACCGATAGTCGGTGGTCAGTAGTAAGGGATGATCGAGGCTACTAGCGCTGGCGGTTATTCTGGCGGCGATCTGGGGCCAGCCATAGAGGGCGGCGCTGTCCCGATCGCTCTGACCCAGAAAGCTGGTCACGGGCAGTATGGTGTAATGGAACAGTAGGACCATGATGGCAAACATTCCTAATCCCTGAGCCAGGGTCAGCAGTCGGGGCCACCGCAAGGGTGGTGAGACCGCCTGCCGCTCTGAGGCAGATCGATAAAACTGATCCGCCAGCATTGGAAATAGGAGGGGGTAGGCCAGAATATTCCAGTAGTAGAGGACCGGAGCACCCAGGGAGAGAATCGCCAAACCTCCGGTAGAAAGGCCAAAGATCCAAAGGGCGAGGGTGGAATAGACCGAACCCGATTCCTGGTCAGGGCCGACCCGACGACTAGGGCGCAGCACCTTCAAAATGGCCCAACTTTGTACCGGACCCAGGATGATACTGCACAGGGCCAGAAAGGCCAGGGGCTGGAACCAATGAATCGACCGGGCCCTATCTAAGCTGGTGCGATCGCTATAAAACCGAAAGGAATAGAAATCGTGGTGCCAGTTCCACAGAAAAATGGGAGAAAGGACCAGGGCCAGCACCGCCAGGGCCAGGTAAAGACGCCGATCGGCAAACAGGCGGCGCAGGCAAGGGTCACTCAGTAGGGTCGCTAGAAACCCTAATCCCACCAATAGGGCGGTGTATTTACACAAGCCGGCCAGGCCTAAAAATAGGGCCGAGGCCAACAGGTGGGAGTGGGAGACCCATCCCTGGGCTCGGTAGATATCTGCAAAGCGGACAAAGTAAAAACTACTCAGCACCGCAAAGGTGATCAGCCAGTGATCATGCCAGGCTAGGGCCAAAAACAAAAAAAACAAGGGTGAGGAGGCCATCAATAGCAGCACCAACCAGAAGCGATCGCCGGCCTCCTGGGGGCCGTAGAGGTAACTACCAATGCGATACAACGTGATCGCCAAAATCCCATTGCTAATTAGATTCGGCAACCTTAAAACCAGGTAAGACCGGCCCAGAACCGCTGTAAATAGCCCCTGCACCCAACTATGAAAGGGGGGATGGTCGTAGTAGGACAAGGCCGGATGCTGACCCCATAGCCAGTAATAGGCCTCGTCGGGGTTGGGAAAAACCAGGCCCCAGAAGATTAACCGTAAGCCTAGAAAAACCAGTAAAAAACCCCCTCCCCACCGCCACAGGGGAGCGCCGAAGAGGGTGGAAAAGTTGCCTTTCCTGATCAGGTCAGCCATCCTGGCTACCATCCCCTAACCGGCTTCGATCACTATCCTCAAGGGCAGGAAGGTCTTGCCAGTGGCTATCGTCGTGCCCATGGCGAAAGTTGGCCTGACTGGGTTGAAAGGGAAACCTGACGGTGGGTAAACCGGCTCCACCCAGACCCCTGGGAATCCGTGAGGGGGTTTCTGGAAAAACCACAAATAGGGGATACCCCCGGCCACTACCGGTGCCGATCAAGTGCTGGTAGCGATGGGGCATAACCCACTCATAGCTGTGGTGTAAGAGAATTTGAGTTTGTCGCCAGCGCCTCAGCAACTGGGAAAAATCCTCTGGAGGGCGATGAATAAAAACCAGGATCTCGGTCTCGGTGGTAATCTTCCACTCGGGATCACACATAATCACCGCCACATCACAGGGCAGGTTGACCATCGACCCTCCCTCACCAGAGCTGGCCTCAGGTGTCTCTGACAGACGAATGTTGGGCAAGGGTAAGACCACCATACTATCCTGGGGGCGTCGCAGGCTGGGGATGGTTTCCAGGTAAGGACGATGGTGTTGTAACAGGGTCAGCACACCGTCATGGTCAGTACAAAGGGAGAGCAGGGTCTCGTAATTATCGCAGTGATCGGATGGGACGGCCATGGTGCAACTTCCATCAATCCTAATGGGGTCTAACCGGAGTAGTCACCGCCATCTTAACCCTCTGGTTAGAGTTGTGTCCGAGTGGGTCTTGGGGGGATGGCTATCGCCCTGGTTAAAGTACCCGATGGCCAATGTCACGGCGATAGTACATGTGGTCAAAGTGAATTGGAGCGATCGCGGCGTAGGCCGCCGCCAGAGCCGCCGCCAGGTTATCCCCCCGACCGGTTACCCCCAGGACCCGACCCCCCTGGGCCAGGGTGCGATCGCCCTGGAGCTGGGTGCCAGCCTGAAATACCAGGGCTTCCCCAGGGCTGGCCCGGTCCAGTCCGGTGATGGCCATCCCCTTGGGGTAGGAGCCAGGATAGCCCGTTGCCGCTAGAACCACACAGGCGGCAGATCCGGGATACCACTCCAGGGGTGGAAAACTGCCCAGACGTCCCTCAATACAGGCCAGCATCACCTGCTCCAGGGGGGTTTTGAGAAGGGGTAAGACCACCTGGGTTTCAGGGTCGCCAAAGCGGCAGTTAAACTCCACCACCCGTGGCTCTCCCGTGGGGGTAATCATCAGACCGGCGTAGAGAATACCCCGGTAGTCAATGCCCCGCTGCCGGAGGGTAGCGATCGCCGGTTCTAAGACTTGCTGTTGAATTATCTCCAGAATCTCAGCAGTCACTACCGGGGTCGGCGCATAGGCTCCCATACCGCCGGTATTAGGGCCCGTGTCACCTTCACCAATAGCCTTATGGTCCTGGGCAGGTAATAGGGGGCGGATGGTCTGACCATCGGTAATGGCCAGGACGGAGGCTTCCTGTCCGGTCATAAACTCTTCAATCACCACCTGTTGTCCCGCCTCGCCAAATTTACCGGCAAAGCTATCGATTACCGCCTGGTTCGCCTCTTCCCGGCTGTGGGCCACGGTTACCCCCTTACCGGCCGCCAGCCCATCCGCCTTGACCACAATCGGTACGGGCTGGGTTTGCAGGTAGGCCAGAGCCGGTTCTACCGCAGTAAACACCTGGGCCTGGGCCGTGGGAATCCCTGCCTCCGCCATGAGTTGCTTCGACCAGGCCTTGCTGGCTTCAATTTGGGCACCGGCCTGGCAGGGACCAAATACCCGCAAACCCTGGGCTTGCAGGTGGTCGGTAAGGCCCGCCGCCAGGGGGAGTTCGGGTCCAATCACAACCAACTCTGCCCGAGTCTCCAGGGCGCAGCGGGCAATGCCCTGAAAATCAGTTTCCGCCAAGGGTAGGTTGCGGCAGTGGGGTAAACTGGCGGTGCCCCCATTGCCAGGAATACAGATTACTTCACTTACCTGGGGCGATCGCAACAGGGCCCAGGCCAGGGTATGTTCTCGACCCCCACTACCTACCACTACAACATTCACAGGTTATCCCTCAGTCTTGACTGGTTCATTTTCCCATGGTCCTTGCTTCTGCGAACCACCGCCTTCTAGCTGGCAAAAGCGGGCCGGTACTGGCGCCAGGGATGGGCGGTTTCCAGTTGGTGGGCCAGAGCCAGCAGGGTGACTTCATCGGCAGGCCGACCCACCAGTTGCACGCCCACGGGCAGCCCATCCGGGGAAAAGCCCGTGGGTACAGCTAGGGCGGGTTGGCCGCTGGCATTGAAGGGGGGACAGGGGGCAACCCAGTTGATTACCCTAGCTAAAATTTGAGGCGATCGCAACCCTTTCCACTCCCCTACCCGAATGGTGGGGTGCATATATACTGGCAAAATTAAGGCATCGTAGGGTTGGGAAAACTGCACAATCTGGCGAGCAATTTGCTGGATCTGGGTGACGGCTCGCAGGTAGGCCCCACTGCCCACCCACCGGGCTCGCCAGTAGAGCCAGCGGTTAAACCTTTCCAGGACAATCCAGGGAATCGCCGATTCCGCCAGCACCGACTGCCACACCATGACAAAGGGGTCCACCAGGGCATCCATGGCCGGAAAGCTAACCGGCTCCACCCCATGCCCCAGGGCTTCAGCCCGCTGGGCCGTTGCCACAATCGCCTGACGACAAACCGGGTCTACCGCTCCAATTGGTTCGAGATCCGTAACATAGCCCAGGCGCAGAGGCCGATCGGGGGACTGCAGACCAGCTAAAAAGCCCGGTTGAGGACTCGGTAACCAGTAAGGATCGCCCACCTCGTAGCCACTCAAGGCATCCAGCAGGGCCGCCGTGTCTGCCACCGTGCGTCCCAGGGGTCCATTCACCGCCAGGCCCTCTAAACGTTCCCCTACTGGGGCGAAGCTAATCCGACCCCGGGCGGCCTTCAGCCCCACCAGACCACAACAAAAGGCTGGTCCCCGCAAGGACCCACCCCCGTCAGAGCCCTGGGCAATGGCGCATAGCCCTGCCGCCAGGGCCGCGGCGCTGCCGCCGCTAGACCCCCCGGGGGTATAGTCTAGATTCCAGGGATTACGGGCGGGTAGAAATCCAGGCGGCTCGGTGTAGGGCAGACACCCCATTTGAGAAGTAGCGGTTTTGCCTAGAATAATTAATCCTGCCTGGCGTAGTTTGCCGACAATGTAGTCGTCCGTCGGGGCCAGGCGATCGCCAGCCGCCTTAATCCCATAGCGACAGGGAACCCCAGCCACCGGGTTGAGATCCTTTACCGCTACCGTAACCCCAAACAGGGGAGGCAGATCCGCCGGGTCGGTAGTCATCATCTGGTGGGTTTTGGCCTTAGCCTCGGCCCTGGCCTGGTCTGCCATCACGGCAACGTAGGCTCCCAGTTGGGGATTCAGCCGCCCGATCCGATCCAGGTAGATTTCCACCAACTCCAGGGGAGAAACCTGGCGATCGCGGATCAGTCGAGCTTGCTCCAGGGCGGGTAAAAAGGCCAGATCAAGGGCATCCATAGGACAGCAGAGGAAGAAAGCCTTCAAAGACTAGCAAATTTTCTGGATCGCTGATGCCCCCAAGTCCCAGGGTCGGGGAGCCTGGGACTTGGCTGGATCGCAATTCTGGATTGGACCTATTTACCGATACAAAACCGACTAAAGATTTGATCCAACAATGATTCCGTTATTTGATCGCCCGTAATCGATCCCAGGGCCTGGATCGCCAGTCGTAGATCAATGGTCCAGAAGTCCAAGGGTAGGCCCTGACGAATGGTTTCCTGGACCTGCTGGAGGGCGGTTTGAACCTGGGTCAGGGCAGCGGCCTGGCGCTGATTAACGGTAAATTCCAGGTTGCTGGCAACCACCGGTTGGGTCTGAAGACTGGCCAGGATGGCCTCTTCCAAATCCCCAATTCCCTGATTCTGGGCAGCGGCGGTGTAGACCACCGGCTGGGGTAGGGGGGGCAGATCGGGTGGGTGAGCCGGGTCGATTAAATCCATCTTATTGACCACCACGATCAGGGGGCGATCCCTCACCAAGTCGTAGAGTTCCTGGTCTGCCGTAGTCCAACCCAGGGTGGCGTCGATGGTGAGCAATACCAAATCGGCCGATTGGGCGGCCCGCCGCGATCGCTCAATCCCCAATTGTTCAACCGGATCAAGGGCGGTTCGAATACCCGCCGTATCCAGGACCTGAATGGGAATACCCCCCACCACTAGTTGGGAATCCACCAGATCCCGGGTAGTCCCAGGTAAATCGGTAACAATCGCCCGATCACAGCGACTCCAGGCATTCAGCAAACTCGATTTGCCCACATTGGGGCGACCGGTAATGGCCACCCGTAGACCCGTTCGCAGTAGGGCTCCCTGCTCTGCGGTGGCCAGTATGGAGTTTACCTGATCGACGAGGTGAGTCAGTTGATCCATCAGACGCTGCTGGTCCAGGACTGGGAGATCCTCCTCAAAGTCCAGGCGGGCTTCGATTTCCGCCAGCATGGCTAAACAGGCAGACCGCAGGGACCGCACAGGCTGCATCAATTTACCCTGCACCCCCCCTAGGGCGGTTTGGGCGGCCAGGGTGGATTGGGCCGCCACCAGGTCAGCTACGCCCTCCGCCTGGGTGAGGTCCAGGCGGCCATGGAGAAAGGCCCGCAGGGTAAACTCCCCGGGTTCCGCTAGACGGGCGCCCTGCTGCAGGCAGAGGTGTAAAACCTGTTGGACGACCATCAAGCCCCCGTGGCAGTGAAACTCCACCACATCTTCACGGGTATAGGAACGGGGGGCCAACATTAATAGCAGTAGGGCCTCATCCACAGCTTGATGGGTTTGGGGATGGCGCACATAGCCATAGAGGATGCGATGGCTCTCCCAGGCCTGTTGACCCGGGGCATGGAAGAGGCGGCGGGCGATCGCCAGGGCGGTGGCGCCAGACATCCGCACAATGCCCACACTCCCCTGCTGGGGGACGATCGCCGTGGCGATCGCCACGATGGTATCCCCCTGGGGAATTTTTCCCTCCCCTAGCTGCCCCTGATCGATATCTGCCATAGCGCCCGTCCTTTAAAGATCTCTCTGAAGTTGCCGGGAATCTTTCAATTCCGGGTGATCCCTGGATAAAATAAAAAGAATTGTTACTAACCTAAACCTTATCTGCTTCCCAATCGAGAATCTCTCCCCCCAGCCAAATTCCAAATCAATAGACCTTTTCTGCCCTTGGGCCAACCTGGGTAAACGGTTCTGGAGAACCCACCCTGGGGGTTAACGCCAGGGTGGCAGTCAGGTACCGGGCTCCTTCTCCTGCCGTTTTGTTCATCGCCATCGCGACCTTTTCTTCCTATGACCATTCTGCTTGAACCGAAGGCGATCCCGCTCACTCCTTCCCCCAAGGCTCCCCAGCCTCCATGGCGGCGTACCCTGAAGTACTACTACCTGCGCTTTCTGCGCCTACAGGGTAGCCCAGAGCATCTGGCCAGAGGCATGGCCAGTGGTGTTTTTTCCGGTTGTTTTCCCCTCTTCGGGCTGCAAATTATTCTGGGCGTTACCCTGGCTACCCTGCTACGGGGTAATCGGTTGGTGGCGGCCGCCGCTACCTGGGTCAGTAATCCCCTCACCTACCTGCCCCTGTTTGCCTTTAATTACCAGGTTGGGTATTGGTTACTGGGAGATGGATCCGTTTCCGACTTGACTACCCTGGATAGCTGGCAAGCCTGGATGGACATGGGTACCGAGGTCTCTAGCCGGTTAATGTTAGGGAGTTCCGTCGTGGGTTTGGGTGCCGCTACTACTACCTATTACGGGGGCTTGGTCATAATTCGCTGGATGCGGAAAAATCCCCTGCTGAGCTTCCATTGGCCCCAGCCCTCTGGAACTAAACCATAGGGTTACTCTATGATTAGCTCCGGCCACAGGCTAAAATCATTTCTTGGTTCCATACCTGAGAGGATAGACCCCTGAAAACCCGAGTCATTCTTGTCCGCCACGGGCAAAGTACCTATAACCAGCTCAAACGCATCCAAGGCCACTGCGACGAGTCGGTCCTGACTCCGCAGGGTGAAAACCAGGCTCTCAACGTGGCAGAAGCCCTGCGAGGCATAGGCTTGGATACCATCTGGTCCAGTCCTCTGAAACGGGCCCGCAGGACCGCTGAAATTATCAGCCAATCCCTAGAAATTACAGGGCCGCAGTTTAGCGACGAACTCAAGGAAGTCAGCCTGCCCCTATGGGAGGGGATGCCCTTTCAAGAAGCAGAGACTCTCTACCCAGAGGCCTTTGACCGTTGGCGCCAGGATCCGGCTAATCTGGTGATGGCTGTTCCCCAGGCGGGTACCGATACCCTCGTTGATTTCTATCCCATTCGGGCTCTCTACGATCAGGCCAGACGCTGCTGGCAAAGTCTGCTGGAGCGACATCGGGGCCAAACCCTTTTAGTGGTGGCCCATAGTGCTATTAATCGGGCTTTGATTGGTACGGCCATTGGCCTGGGACCCGAAAGTTTCCACAGCTTGCAGCAGTCCAACTGTAATATTAGTGTGCTTAATTTTGCCGATGGCTGGCAGAGTCCGGTACAGGTGGAGGCCATGAACCTGACCAGCCACCTGGGCCAACCCCTGCCCGAACTTCGACCGAATCATCGGGGACCGCGCATGCTACTGGTTCGCCACGGGGAAACCGATTGGAACCGCCAGGGCCGCTTTCAAGGCCAGATCGATGTTCCCCTGAATGATACGGGGCGGTCCCAGGGCGGTAAGGCGGCCAACTTTCTCCATCCCGTTTCCCTGGATGCCGCCTATACCAGTTCCATGGCTCGTCCCCGGGAAACCGCAGAAATTATCTTGCAGCACCATCCCCATCTCAACCTCCAAGCCCTGGACGATCTGCGGGAAATCAGCCATGGTGAGTGGGAAGGGCTCTATACAGAAGACATTGAAGATGGCTATCCCGGCCTCCTGCAGCAGTGGCAGGCCGCTCCTGAAACAGTGCAAATGCCTGGGGGAGAAAATCTCCAGCAGGTGTGGGAGCGATCGATTCGAGCCTGGCAGCACCTGGTGGCTACCCACACCCATAGGGATAAAACCCAAACCGTTCTGGTGGTGGCCCATGATGCCGTTAATAAGGCCCTGCTCTGCCATGTACTGGGTTTAGGCCCCGAGTCCTTCTGGCGCTTTAAGCAGGGTAATGGTGCGGTGAGTGTGATTGATTACCCGGGGGGATCGGGTAGTACCCCCGTGTTAACCAGCGCTAATATCACCACCCATTTGTCGGGCAGTGTGCTGGACAAAACCGCCGCAGGGGCGCTGTGAGCACAGTGCAACTGATTCGTCAGGTCCGTCTGGTGGATGGGGTCACCCACACCGATCAGATTGGCGATGTGCGGGTGGAGGCTGGTCGGATCGCAGCCATCGGTGCCGTCCTGGATGATTATCCACCCCATACGGAGATTATCGAGGGCCAGGGTAAAATCCTGGTGCCAGGTCTGGTGGATCTCTATAGTTATTCCGGTGAGCCTGGCCATGAGTCGCGGGAAACTCTGGCCTCGCTGCTGGCGGCGGCCGCTGCCGGTGGAATCACTCGTCTGGGAATTTTGCCCAGTACCCTGCCGGCGATCGACCATGTCGCCATGGTAGAAAGCCTGATTAACCATCGTCAGGTATTGGCGATCGCCCGTCATGGGGCGACCATTCCCCATATCTATCCCTGGGGAGCCCTGACTGCAGGGGCGCAGGGAGAGCAGATGGCGGCCCTGGATGACCTGGCTACCGCCCCGATTGTTGGCTTTGCTGATGATCAACCCATCTCCAATCTGCTACTGGTGCAGCGGTTGCTCGAGTATCTCCAGCCCTTCGATAAACCCCTAGCCCTCTGGCCCTGCGATCGCCGCCTTCAGGCTGGCGGGGTAGCACGGCAGGGTGCCTTTGCCTTGATCTATGGCCTGGTAGGGGATCCGCCCACCTCCGAAACCACGGCCCTGGCAGCCCTGCTAGAGTGTGTCGCCCTTACCGGTACCCCTGTTCACCTGATGCGCATTACCACCGCTCGGGGAGTGGAGCTGGTGACCCAGGCTAAGACCCAGGGCCTACCCGTTACCGCCAGTACACCCTGGATGCATTTGGTCTTCAGTACTAGGGATTTAGCCAGTTACGATCCAACGTTACGCCTGGATCCACCCCTGGGTAACCCAGAGGATCGCTCCGCCCTGATCAGCGGTCTAAAAACTGGAGTCATTGACGCGATCTCCATCGATCACAGGCCCTACACCTACGAAGAGAAAACCGTGAGCTTTGCCACCGCTCCCCCCGGCGCGATCGGCCTGGAACTAGCCTGGCCCATTCTCTGGCAGAGGCTGGTGGTGAATGGCGACTGGTCTGCCCTGGATCTGGTCCAGGCCTTGAGTACTCGCCCTGCCCGTTGCTGGCAGCAAAGCCCCCCCAGCCTACAGCCGGGGCAGCCTGCCGAAATGGTGCTATTTGACCCAGCCCGGACTTGGACAGTGGGGGCACAATCTCTCCAGTCCCTGGCCCTGAACAGTCCCTATTTGGGCCAGACTGTCCGGGGCCAGGTAGTCCGCAGTTGGGTACCGGTTAACAGACCCTAACGTTTCACCAGCTTTTTGGTCAGTTTGCGGAGACGAATGGACTCCGGAGTGATTTCCACTAGCTCGTCAGGACCAATATATTCAAGGGCCCGCTCCAAACTCATTTCCTGGGGGGTTTGCAGTTGTACCAGCTCGTCGCCAGTGGCAGAGCGGTGGTTAGTAAGCTGCTTGGTTTTGCAGATGTTGAGGTCGAGGTCCTGGGGCCGGTTGTGTTCGCCCACAATCATGCCTTTATATACCCGAGTCCCGGGGGTAATGAAGAAGATACCCCGATCCTCTGCGTTTTTCATGGCGTAGAAGGTGGCCACCCCTTCTTCAAAGGCAATCAGCACCCCATTACGTCGGGCTTCCACATCCCCACAGAGAGTCCGGTAGTCTAAAAAGCTATGGTTCATAATGCCTTCACCGCGGGTCAGGCGCATGAACTCACCCCGAAAACCAATCAGACCCCGAGCTGGGATCACAAATTCCAGGGTGGCGCGGCCATCTCCCATAATCCGCATATCCTGCATTTCTGCCCGGCGCTGACCGAGGCGTTCCATACAGCCCCCCACCCCCTCTTCGGGCACATCTAAAATCAGTAGCTCAAAGGGTTCGCAGGGCTGACCGTTGACTTCCCGGTAAATCACCTGGGGCTGGGATACTTGAAACTCGTAGCCCTCCCGCCGCATAGTCTCAATTAAAATACCCAGGTGTAATTCACCCCGGCCAGAGACGGCGAAGCGATCGGGGGAATCGGTAGGTTCTACCCTGAGGGCAACGTTGGTTTCTAACTCCCGCATCAGGCGATCGCGCAGCTGGCGGGAGGTGACAAAGCTACCCTCCTGACCCGCAAAGGGAGAATCATTGACCACAAAGGTCATTTGCAGAGTCGGCTCGTCTACCTTAATCAGGGGGAGAGCCTGGGGATTGGTGGGGCAGGTAATCGTTTCACCAATGTTGGCATCGCTAAATCCGGCTACTGCTACGATCTGGCCGGCAGAGGCCTGGTTGATTTCAATCCGGCGCAGTCCTTCAAACCCCATCAGCTTAGTGATTTTGGCCTTCACCATGGTGCCATCTTCCTTCATCAGGGCTGCCTGCTGGCCCGCCTGAATAGTACCGTTGTGAATCTTACCAATCACAATGCGGCCCAGGTACTCAGAGTAGTCAAGGGTGGTGACCTGCAGTTGGAGGGGTTTATCGATATCCCCCACTGGTGGGGGTACGTGGTCGAGAATAGACTCAAACAAAGGCTTCATGTCCAGGCTCTCGTCCTCAAGCTGGAGCTTAGCGAAGCCAGCCATACCGGAGGCAAACAAATAGGGAAACTCGCACTGATCGTCATCGGCCCCCAGTTCGAGAAACAAATCCAGTACCTTATCGACGGCACCATGGGGCTCGGCTTGGGGGCGATCGATCTTATTAATCACTACGATGGGACGTAACCCTTTCTCCAGAGCTTTCTTCAGTACGAATCGGGTCTGGGGCATGGGACCCTCGTTAGCATCTACAATTAAAATGCAACCATCTACCATGCCTAATACCCGTTCCACCTCACCGCCAAAGTCAGCGTGGCCGGGGGTATCAACAATATTAATCAAGGTCTCCTGATAGTGAACTGCGGTATTCTTTGACAGGATCGTAATACCCCGCTCCCGCTCCAGGTCGTTAGAGTCCATGACGCAGTCAGGCACCTCCTCGCCTTCCCGAAAGACGCCGGATTGCTTCAACAGGGCATCCACCAGGGTGGTTTTGCCGTGATCCACGTGGGCAATAATGGCAACGTTGCGGATGGGAAGAGTCATAAATGAGGATGGCTGGAAACCGTTAAATATGCAAAAAGTTTTAATAATTCTAGCCTAATCAAGGGGCCGACGTGGCATCTTTCTGCAAAAGTCTATTACTCTGGGCCTTACCATTCTAGCTGGACCAGAGGTGGGTAGAAAAATGTTCCCCTTGCCCAATTTGCGGTACCCTAATGAAAAAACTTTGACTGTTATTTAATTTCTATTTTGTTACATGATCAACCGATCTCCTTCTGACTCTTCTTTTCAGAGCCATGCCTCTCGACAGGGATGGGGGCATCGCTATCTATACCTGCGTAAGCGTGTCATAGCTCTGTTAACCTCGGTTGTCATTACGCCACTAGCTCTTTCCCTGGGAATTGCGGCCCAGGCCCAGCAAATTGCCCTATCTAGCCGTAACGGTAGCAATAACAGTACGGCCGCGCTCTGGGCCAGGGCTTCCTTCCCTGTGGAAAATTTTCAAACCTACACCTCTCCCTTTGGTTATCGCACCGATCCTGAAACTGGAGCTCAACGCTTTCATTACGGTTTAGATATGGCGGCCCCTGACGGCAGCTATATCCGCAGTTGGTGGGCCGGTCAGGTGCTATGGATAGAAGGTCAGGGCGCTTGTGGCACCTCCATCGCCATCAAGTCAGGGGAATGGACCCACATTTATTGCCATATGCATGGCCAGGTCGAAAAGAATGACCAGGGCACCTTCTTGATGGATCGGGAAGGGGGTATTCAAGTCCGGGAAGGACAACTGATTCCCGCCGGGGCTCGGATCGGTCGAGTCGGTATGACCGGGCGCACTACAGGTCCTCACCTGCACTGGGGGATCCAATATCAGGGTAGCTGGGTTGACCCGGCGTTGGTCCTACAGGCGATGTATGTCAGCCAGCAAGCGATCGTGTCACGATGAACCTGGCAATCAGGGTAAGTCAAGGATTACACCCATGGCCTTGGGTAGGTTAGCTGAGCTTTTTCCTCTTTTCCGGTTAAGGCTGGAGAATCGGATGGTGGTTTTACCCATTCTGCTGGTTCTGGGACTAAGTCTTCTGATCAGTGGCTGTGTTCAGTCGGACCTGACCCTCCATTTCGATCATCAGACCCGGGGCCTGATGACCCAGTCTATTCGCCTCCACCAGGGCGGTAGCCCTCTCACCAATCCTACGCTGGAGCCATGGCTGACCACCTTAAGGAAACGAGTAGGGGAGCTAGGGGGTAGCTTTACCCAAACCCCAGACCAGATTAACCTGGCGGTGCCTTTCACCACCGCCGCAGATTTAGAGCAACGCTTTATCCAAACCTGGGCAGCCATTGCCGCTATGGATACCCTGCCGATATCCGCTATTCAGCCGCTGCCAGTGAACCTGCAGATTCAGCAGAACCATTGGCTGCTAGCCAGTCGCAACCATCTGATCTGGGATTTTGATCTGCAATCCTTAAGGGATTTAGGCGGGCTTCACCGGGGGGCAAAAGATCAGGGCTGGGCTAGTTTTTCCCTCAGGTTAGCCACTCCCTGGGGTAGTCGGGTGCTGGCCTCGAGTCCTGAATTAGCCGCTATTTCCCAGACCAGGGAAGTCCGCTGGCAACTCCAGGTAGGAGAGTTAAACCATCTTGATGTCATCTTTTGGTTACCCGATCTGGTCGGAATTGGGGGTTTGGTGATCGCCATGGTGGTAGTGCTGGGCTACTTTTTGCGCTATCGTCTGCTGGCCGTGTCTCCTGCTCAGAGAGCGTTAGACAATTCTGATAAGGCCTGATTTGATCCGGTGAGTGGGGAGACTATCTTGACTACCGAAGAACTTCTACCTGGGCACCGGTGGTTTATCTAGCCACCCAGGTCCTTTTGCCATACCCTCATAAAATAAACGTAGACATTCGATATGCACAGCCATGAAACAGATTAACTTCGTTGTCATTTTTGTCATTGCCCTAGCACTAGTGCTCTTCGGCATTGAAAATACTGAGCCGGTCTTGATTCACATTGCCAGAGGATTAGATGTGGAAGCTCCCCTCTGCGTAGAACTGATTATGGCTATGGGGATTGGGGCGGTGCTGGCCTGGGTATTTAGTGTATGGGCCCAGGTACAAAGCCACCTATCCGTGGGCAAGGAGGTACAGAATCGAGAACTCCGTATTCAAGAACTAGAACAGGATGTTGAGCGCTACCGGGTGCAATTGGAGGAGCAAAGCTTATTGCTGCCAGCCTCCGATGCTTCAGCAAAATCTAGCGATAGTGGTCAGGCCTACGCTTAATAACCCCAACCTGATGGAAATGGCTTAAAATCGGTGGCAAGAGCCAGAGCTATGGTCTCACCTCGTCCAGGTGTTTTGGGTTGATCTGGACGGCATGGTGATTGGTTTGCTGGGCCGGGTTGCGATCGCCCTGTCGATTTCAAGGTCATTACTATGTCTTCTTCCCTGGCTCAAACTGCCATTGCGTTTTTAATTGATCTAGCTGAACAGGGAGAAATCGACCCCTGGAATGTGAAGGTAATTGAGGTCATTGATCGGTTTCTCCAGAGTCTCAAGGCCCAGGCGGAAGTTCTTGCTGTGCAGGGCCGCACTCCCTACGAAGCCAACCTATCGGAGTCGGGCCAGGCCTTTCTCTACGCCTCCATGCTGGTGTTACTCAAGGCCGATACCATGGTCCGTTCCGAAGCACAGGCCACCGCAGAGGAAGAAGAGGTGCTCTGGGATCAGGAACAGGGGCTGGCCGCCATCCCCCTACCCCGTAATTTAGAGCAACGTCTGCATAGACGGGCTACAGCCCCGCCGCCACAACGCCGCCGAGTTACCCTGAATGAACTCATTCAACAACTTGAGACCATTGCGGCGGTGATGGCCGATCAAATCCCCAAGTCACGAACCCGACGTCCGCGCCCTCAGGCTAAGCGTCAGGCCGTACGGGCCATTGCCCAACTGGCGCACCAGGAGAATCTTTCGGAGATAGCCGCGGCCCTGGAGATGTTTTTAGATACCTACTGGGATACCCTGGAACAGGACCAGCGCTGGTTAGATTTTGAACATCTGCTAGAACAATGGCCCCGATTTCAACCCGCCGACCTGAAATCCAGTCACGACTTTGAGACCCAGCATGCCGCTGCCGTCCATGAGCGGGTTGGGGTATTTTGGGGCTTACTTTTTCTCTCGGCCCAGTCTAAGGTAGAGCTGTCTCAACAGGAGTTTTACCAGGATTTGAAGGTGAGAAACCTGAAGCGCGACCCCCTCAGTTCAGAGGAGGCTGTAATAGACGGGGCCATACTGCCAGACTGAGAGTTTGGGGTCATGGGCCATGGCTGGTAATCACACTGCCTATATCTCCTATCAGCACCGTTGATTAGTCAGGGGCAAGGCTGGGGAATCAGATGCCATCTTGGTGGCATAATTTGGGCTGGACGACTCTCTGACCTAGGGGAAAACCATGACAAAGTTTGTATTCGTAACTGGCGGTGTGGTCTCCAGCATTGGCAAAGGAATTGTGGCCGCCAGTCTGGGGCGGTTGCTCAAGTCACGGGATTATTCTGTTTCGATTCTTAAGCTCGACCCCTATATTAACGTCGACCCCGGCACCATGAGCCCCTTCCAGCACGGGGAGGTGTTTGTTACCGAAGATGGCGCCGAAACTGACCTGGACCTGGGCCACTACGAGCGCTTTACCGACACCGCCATGTCTCGCCTGAATAGCGTTACCACCGGGTCTATTTACCAGGCGGTGATTAACCGGGAGCGGCGGGGCGACTACCAGGGGGGGACGGTGCAGGTGATTCCCCACATCACCAATGAAATTAAGGAGCGGATCCATCGAGTAGCTCGCAATACCAGCCCGGACGTGGTGATCACAGAAATCGGCGGCACCGTCGGCGACATTGAATCCCTACCCTTTTTAGAGGCTATCCGCCAGTTTCGTAAGGATGTGGGCCGCCAGGATGTGCTCTATATGCACGTTACCCTAATTCCCTGGATTGCCTCCGCTGGCGAATTGAAAACTAAACCCACCCAGCACTCGGTTAAGGAGTTGCGGTCCATTGGTATTCAACCCGATATTCTGGTGTGTCGCTGCGAGTGTCCCCTACCCCAACCGATGAAGGAGAAAATTTCAGAGTTTTGTGATGTGTTAACGGAGGCGGTGGTCACCTGCCAGGATGCCAGTAGTATCTACGAGGTTCCCCTTAACCTGGAGCAGGAAGGACTGGCCCATCAGGCTTTGGAGCTGTTAGCCATGGAGCAACGCCAGCCTCACCTGGAAAATTGGCAAGCTCTGGTACAGGGGTTATCGAATTCCAGTCGCCCTCTGAATATTGCCATTGTGGGCAAGTACGTCAGCCTTAACGATGCCTACCTGTCAGTGGTAGAAGCCCTACGACATGCCGCGATCGCCCATCTAGCCAGTTTAAATATCCGCTGGGTTAACTCCGAAGACATTGAGGCTAGTTCCCCAGACGCCTACCTACAGGACGTGGATGGGGTAATTGTACCGGGGGGCTTTGGCTCCCGGGGGATCAACGGTAAGATTCGGGCTATTCAGTACGTTCGTCAGCAGGGCATTCCCTTCCTCGGCCTTTGCCTGGGAATGCAGTGTTCGGTGGTGGAATGGGCGCGCCATGTGGCCCACCTCCAAGGGGCCGACAGCTCTGAGTTTGATCCCCACACCCCTAACCCAGTCATTAGCCTGCTACCAGAACAACAGGATGTGGTGGATTTGGGCGGTACCATGCGCCTCGGCCTCTATCCCTGTCGGTTACAGCCCCATACCCTGGCTAACCGACTCTATCAACGGGAAGTCATCTATGAGCGCCATCGCCACCGCTATGAGTTCAACAATGCTTACCGCAACCTGTTTCTAGAGTCGGGTTATCGGGTGAGCGGCGCCTCCCCCGATGGTCGACTGGTGGAAATCATTGAATTACCCAGCCATCCCTTCTTTATCGCCAGTCAGTTCCATCCCGAGTTTCAGTCCCGTCCAAGTGCTCCCCATCCCCTGTTTTTAGGTCTGGTAGAAGCGGCCCTGGCGCGATCGGCCCCAGCCCAGACAGAAACCAGGCTAGAAATGGCGATAGACTCCCAGGAGTTGGGGGTGTAGGTCTCGGAGCCCTTCCATCCCTAGGGGCTTGGGGTTAGAAGCCCACCGCCTACAGATTGGTGGATATGGCCTGCACTGGACAGCTGGGAATACACTGTTCACAGACGATACAGCGACTGCGGTTAAAGCTGAGCTTAAATGTATGGGGATCGAGGGTAAGGGCACGGGTAGGGCAAACCCCTGTACAGAGCCCACAGTGAACACAGAGAGCCTCATCTATGGCGATTTCTCCACTGGCTCCAGAAACATGAATATCCTGAGCCTCCAACCAGTCTATGCTGTCGTTGAGCTGATCAATATCACCGGATAACTCGACCACCAGGGTACCCACCTGGTTGGGGGCAACCTGGGCTCGAATGATGTTAGCCGCAATGTTAAAGTCCTTAGCCAGACGATAGGTAATCGGCATATGCACCGATCGCTTGGGGAAGGTAAGCTTAACCCTTTTTTTCATAGTCAGACACAGGCCGGATGAATTGTATCGCTTTGGTCAGAACGCTGGGGATAGCGTGGATGGGTTACGGCTAAAGTCGGTTAGGCGTTGACTCGCCTCCGCCCTCCCCATGGCTAAGGCTATACAGCTAGCTTCATCCACCGCTAGGCTTTTCATAAAAATTCACATTTCCCCAATCCCTTGCCTGGCTTGATAAATAGCCTATGCTGGTGAACCTATACCCCGGGTGGGGGGTCAAACCCTCCGGACCTTCCTGGATAGGTGGCGTAAATTAAACCGTGTCACCCCTACCTATAGTGCTGAGCCTGGAGCACCTCTGTCATGGATTGGTTCCCTCGCCGTCATGTCATTGTTTTAGCCCGCAGCAGTTCTGGCCGTCTGGCCTACCTGGAAAAAATCGGTATTGTGGTTCCCCGTCGAGTTGGGTTACCGCCCCATGGTGAGGTGGTTTACTCCTGGGAGCAAATCTTAGAAATTCGGGCCATTAGTCGTCTGCGACAGCACCTGTCCTTTCAGGCAATTCGCAGAATTCTTCACTACTTTGAAGAACAGGGATTTCCCCCGAGTTTGCGGGATAAGCATCTAATTATTGTGAATGGGGTGGTCAACTGGATTCGTCCCAGGTCCAGTACTACACTGCAGATCCTTGAACTGGCCAGTAAAGCCCGACACTTGATGGGGCAATACCGGCTCACTCCCCTTGATTTTGCAGATAGTACTCTGGCAATTTTTCCCGATCATGGCAACCGCTCCAATGTGATTGATCTTGAGCAGTTTCGCCAGAAAACTAGACATCCTTAAGCCCTGAGGGGCGGCTATTTCTCGGGCTGGGGAGTAGGGGACTGGGGCGATCGGGTCTTTAACAGGGGCTGGCGGTTCAGGCAGGTCTTGCTATCGTAATTGACCTTTACCAGGACCTGGTACAGGGTGCCCACCTCTAGAGGGGGAGTGATATTGGCTACCTGGGCTTGAACTTTATCCATCGCCAGGGCATTGAGGAAGGGATAGCCCGTACTTTTTAAGGTGGTTATGGCTAGCTTAGCCGTATCGGCTTTTTCCCCTGGCACCAGAGCCAACCCCACCATCCCGGTATCGGGGACAGGATTTAGGCAAAGACGTAGATCGTAGGGCACCTCTACGGTAAGAGGCTGATCAGCAGACTTGGGGGCCTGACCCAGTTGGGTTTTGACCGCTTCAATCCAGGTTTGACTGGCCACTTCAACCTCCCGCTCTGTGGTTTGTTCAGGGCTATACTGTACCCGAGAGATCAGGGCTTTGAATCGGTCTTCGGCCTTAGAGGCAACTGGAACCTGCCCTTGGGAAATTTCCGCCATGGTCGGCCGGGTCGGTACCATTGTTAGATCGCCGGGGCCGGAGTTGGTCTGGTGGCGGAAGGCTTGATTGCCCCCCCCGCGTCCCGTCGGCCTGGTAGTCTGGGGGCGATCGAAAACACTGGCGCCACCATTGGGAAACAGGGAGGGTAGGGGCAACACAATGGTTCGTCCCGAAGTACCAAAGGGATCGCTGCTGAAGGAGGACTTAGGGACTGGCAGACCGGGCAAGTGGTTGAGACTTAGGGAAGAACCAAGGGAATGGAGTGATCCGGAGGAGAAGTTATAGGGATCGGCCAGGGTCTTCAGTTCCTTACCCTGATCGGGGAGAAAGACATCGGAATTGTTGAAATCCGGGAGGTGACGTTGGTCCTCAGGGGTAAGGGCCAACAATGGCATGGGACGCACTCCAGCAGTCGGCTGATCGCCTTGTAAAGCCTCCAACTGCAGGCTCGAAAAGGAGGGACCGGCACCAAACAAAATGCCATGAAAAATTACGGAAAGAATAACGGCTATAGCCTGGGGCTGGCCCATTAAGGCAGGCAGACGATCCGCCAGGGTAGTCAAAAATCTTAGATTTTTCACTTGCATAGGGGTATCTTTCCCGATCGGTTTCAAAAAAATATAAAGAACATATCCAGGTTGACTGCCCTAGCCTAGCGAATTTGGACCACAACGGATAACCATCAGGGCAAAATAGGGCAACTGTAGATGGGGATAACGACTTAAATCATTGTAGATCTTTTGATCGGGCTGGCTCGCCCTCACCACAACCCAGCTCTGGTGTAACAACCGTCGGCGATCTAGCACAGCCCATACCTGGGAGTAGACCGAGTTAACCTTCAGCAGCACCGTTACCTCGGCCCAGTCCAGGGTACGTTCCAGATCGCCAAGGCTATAGAGAGCTGGCAAAATCGCCAGTTTATCGGACCCCATCGTCAGGGGCATGCCCAGGGCACTGACCGCCGCCAGGGGGGAACACACCCCCGGTATGCGGCGAATTGTTAGCTCCGGATGGAGGGTAGCGATCACCTGGGCCAGGTAGGTAAAAGTGCCGTAGAAACCCAAATCGCCTTCACAGGCAAAGACCACATCCTGTCCTAGGGCCAGCACCTCCAAGACCTGCTGAGCTGCCCGTTGCCAGGCCTGCTGGAGTACCTGTGGGTCTGCCACGTAGGGAAAATCCAGGGGTAGGTGGCGCTGATGGCAACCCAGGCGATCGCCAATAATGCGCTGGGCCAGCCCCGGCAAGCCATCCCGACCGCGGGGATAGGCAACTACCGCCGCCTGCTGTAGATAGGTCAGGGCCTTAACCGTAATTAAATCGGGGTCGCCAGGGCCTACCCCAATTCCGGTCAGGGTACCCCAGGCCCTAGCGGATTGCACCGGGAGAGAATTGCCAGCGTAACCAGTCATGGGTGGGAGCCCTCACATACTCTCAATGATGCTAACGGAAAAGTAGCGGCGATCGCCGGTTGATGGCTAGATCACAAGGGTCACCAGCGGTGTTGACCCAACCTCGCCACCCGCCAGGGTAGGAGGCTCAAAATAGATACTCCACCATGGCTTTAGCAATGGTTTCATTCCCGTTTTTGGCCACCGCCTGATCGGTACGGGGAGGCTGCAAGGGTTGGTTGAGGAAATCCCACCGACCCTGAAAAAACTCCTCTGGGCTGAGCACCTGATGCCAGTTATGGTCTTGCATACTGCTGACCAGGATAGGACCCTCAGCAAAGTCCTCGCGGGTGATGGTAACGATGGGTAGATCGAGGCGACAAGCCTCTGAAAAGGTGCTGAATCCTGGCTTGGAAACGACTCGACTACAGATCGGCATCACGTCTACGGGTCGGAATCCCTGGCGGGGTACAGCCATAAGGTTGGGCAGTTCGGGAATATCCTGATCAAAGGTGAGAAATTGCCAATCGGAAAACTTAGCTAACTGGGCGTAGGGAATGGTTTGCAGGCCCAGTCCCCCGAAGGTGAGTAAAACGGTACGGTCTGGAGGGGTAGATAGGTGCCAGCGATCGCGGAGGACTGCCGGGTCATAGCGGGGAGTACCGCCGGTCAAACCGGCCTCTGTCACCACAGGAAAGGCTGCCATGGGTTCGTGAAAGGGAAGGCGAAATAGGCGATCGCAATCCCTAAAGCAATCTCCTACCCAATCGGCTAGGGGCACAAATTCTTCCCCCATAGCCCGATAAATAAAGTCCCAGCCGAAATTACCCACCATCCAGCAGGGAACCCCAGCGGCATGGGCAATGGCTGTAGCCAGGGGGGGGATATCCCCCAGCACCAGCCTTACCCCCCGATTTTTAAGAAATCTCGCCTCCGCCTCAACCCGCTGCCCTCGACTCGCCTGAATCTGTCTCAGTTGTTCCAGGGTAGCCTGCCGGTCCATGGTTAGACTGTCGGGCTGAATAACACCTAGATCAAAGGCAACGGGTCGATACTCAAAATCCCAGGGTAGGTATTCCTGCAGCAACCACTGGGGGGCCAGCGTTGCCAGAATTAAATCTACCTCAGGAGCCAGGGCCTTCAGCGTAGCTGCAATGGAGGCAGCTCGGGTAGCATGGCCAAAGCCATGGTTAGTAATGGCAATATAGACAACCGGATCACTCATGGAGTAAGGGGATTAATGGGCGTGGCAGCATCTTCAAACCCAGGAGCATGGAGTTTTGCCCCTGGCCCCTAGCCCGACCTGAACCATCACAACTAAGGCCCCATCCATCATAGACCCTTAACCCTTGCCAAGCAGCCCACCTGTCATGATATAAAGAAATAGTTAATTTCTAGATTTGAAGACATTTCAGGTCAGGAATTTTGTAATAGTCAAGGTCAACCCTATAGTTTTCCTACCTTTTCGGGAGTCCAGTCCTAGCTACAGCATTGAATTGCCCTTAGGTAATCAACTCTAGCCAAAGCCAGCCAACCACTGAAATCATATAAAGAGATATGTAAACCAAGTTTACTGAATATATCGAAATATTGTTTTGTTTTAGGGGTTGGTAGTCGCCTTTACAGCACTTGGGGATCGTGAAGTGTTAAGGTCATTTTATTGATTCCCCATAATATTCCTAGAGTTAGATGGCACAGATACTTGATCCCCTCCCCCCCGATAATAACGACTATATACTTTGCTGCTATGTCAACGCGACTGGCAAAATGCAGGTTGCTCGCATTACCAACATACCCGATTGGTATTTTGAGCGCGTAGTTTTTCCTGGCCAGCGGCTAATTTTTGAAGCCTTACCTAAGGCTCTGCTGGAGATTCACACGGGTATGATGGCCAGTGCCATTCTATCGGACACCATCCCCTGTGAGCGACTGGAGATCGAACAAGTGGGAGGATCGGACTCCCTGGCTCCGGCCACTCCCTTGGTGATGGCCGATGGAGGCCGATCAGCCATGGTGGCCGTATCCTGAGCAGAGATCAGGCGGTTGGTTAGCTCAATTGGTTAAACCAGAGTGTCCCATCGGTAGTAGATTAAATCCGTATTGCAGTAGCGAGTTGACACTTTGGATTTGCCTTCCTTTCTCTGGCTCTGGCGTATTGCCGCCTGGTCTATGGGCTTCGTGATTGCAGCTTATGGGCTATTAGCTGCAACCGGTTCTGCGATCGCCTACTGGCGACGTCATCATCAGGCCTATCCAGGATGGTTAAGGCCTCTACATATCCTAACTGGCCTGACAGTGATCATACTCGTACTCTTACTGCTGACCATTGGGGTGGTGGGTACTCTGGGGGAGTATGGTCACCTGGGACAATCCATCCATCTATTTATGGGATTGGGAGTCGTCCTGCTGACCCTGGCTTCAGCCTGGAGTGCTCGTCAAATTAGCCTTAATCGTCCCTGGGCCCGCTCCCTTCATATCATTCTCAATGGTAGCCTTGGCCTGATGTTGTTGGGGGTAGGCTGGTCAGGATGGCATGTGGTGCAAAAGTATTTGCCCTAAGCATTCGTCTCGATGAGGTTTTCCATGGTTGAACCGTCAGCCCTTCAAAATACCGAAAAATCCCAGCAGCATGACCTATTTCGGGTTTCGCCCCTAATTCGCCTGACTCTGCTGCTACTCTATACTGCCCTGATGTTACCTCTACCCTTCCTAGCCAGGGTGACCCAGCCCCCGCCCTCCTCAGGGTTATTAGTGGCTGCCATAGGTCTAGGGGGGATCCTGATTTATGCTGCCCTAGGCCAGCGAGTAGAGGTTAATGCCCAGGGCATTAGTGTTAACTATCCAGTCTGGATTGGCTGGTTACTGCGCTACCGTTGGCACCTGTCCTGGGTCGATGTGAAACAGCTCAAGCCTCGTTCCACGGGGCAAGGAGGTATTGTCTACTACTTTGTTGGAGCTGACCAGCAGGCCTACTTGCTACCGATGCGGGTAGCGGGTTTTGCCCGCCTCCTCAAACTTGTAGAAACCTATACCCACCTGGACACCAGTGACATCAAACCCCTGGCCCAGCCTTGGATGTATGGCCTACTATTCCTGCTGAGCCTGGGGTTACTGCTAATTGATGGCTGGGTAGTGGCAACAGCCCTATCGCTGGGGTGAGCTGCCGGGATAGGGTTAAACCCCATCCCGGTGGCTCTGGCTTGGCTGCAATTGAAAATTCTGCCCTTAGCATCGGGTTAATGCCGGTACCGAGGGTTCCGGATAGGTGGGTTGTACCTGGGGAGTCAGGGGGGGTTCTGGAAAATGGATTTCAATGGGCTGGGGTAACAGATCCAGGGAGTCCAGCTCAGGCAGGGAGGCCATAAATATGGGCACTGCCACCGTACAGGCTTTCCATGAGGGCTGTACCGGTACCCCCATCTGGCTGCAGTGTCCACCTCGGCGCCCTTCGGGGGTGTAATAGCGGCAACGACTACAACATACAGGCTGACACTGTATAGTCTTCATGGCTACTCCCTAAAATACATGAAACCTTTATTATTTTTACTGCCTGAAAGTTGGGGATCAGTCCTGGAAAAATGCCTGAAACCTAACTTAATCAAGGAGATTGGAAACTTCAGCCAAACTCTTGGCTTTAGCTTTTCTTCAACTTGCTGTTAAGGATGAATACACTCTCAAGGAGTATTAATATCCTCATCCATTAACTTAGGTAAACAACCCGGGGATCATCCTTGAATGACTTCATTCAGAACCTTAGACTATGAGAATAGACTTTTCTAAAGTTTCGTTCATGCTAGAAAAAGAGCTCTATTAGGCTCAAAGTCAATCTGGTCTGGGACATCTTCGCAGAAGCAGAGCTAGGTTCTGATGGATGGGATCGGATCTGTCAAAGCTGCAAATACCTGGAAAATTTTGCCTGTACTAGGGCTGGTGGGCTAGTCATACAGCCGGATAGTATAGCTTTGGCCAGAACGCTTAGGTCAGGATGGATCGGTGACAGCTACTCAGGGCTTTAGCGGCCCAGACTAAAGCCCTGGACCCACCTATCCTAGGGCACTCTGATAAAAGGTCTCCATTTTAGCCAGCCACTGCTGACGCGACTGCTCCCAGGTATAAAACATATGACCTCCCTGAAAGTGGTCCAGGCTAAGATTGGGCCGCAGCTCAGGGTTAAGAGCCATCAGGTCCACCAGAAAGTTGGAGGAGAAGTAGGGGGTAACCAGATCAAAAAGGCCATGGTTAATTGCCACCTGCATGTGGGGGTTGAGGCTCATCCCCATGCGCAGATCATCCACGGCGCCCACAAAACCCTGCTTAAAGTCCCCCTCCGGGGGAAAGCTCCAGGCTTTAAACACCTCAAAGTTAAGCAGATGGTAGGTGAGGGGAGTCTTGACCCCCAACGTATCCCGCAGATGACTATTGATGGCGCCGCTAAACAGACGGTCAATCCCCTCCAGGGTGGGATCACAGCCTTCGCTCGATAACCGGTCAGGGAAAGGGTCGATGGCGGTCACCGAGGCATCATAGATCCCCAAAATACGCTGTTGATCCCGGAGGAGTTCCCGGGCAAATATCGAAATATCTAACCGCCCCCGATGGCGCTGTACCACATCCAGCGATAACCCCGTCAGGTCGGCCAGGCCTTGGTAGGCTCGCTGGCGGTCTACTTCGGAGGCGGTTTCTCCTAGGGCGAGAAAGGGAATCAGGGTTTGGCGGGCAAAGCTCTCGGCCCTGGCCCCATAGCTCTCTGGGGATCCTGGCCCGACCCGCCCATGGTGGGCAGCGGTGGCCGCCATGGATGGCAGGGCAGTAGCCCAACCAGTCAGGGTATAGTCGGTGCCGCTCAGGAGTTCAAATTCCATCACCGGAGAAATTAAAATAGCGCCGCACAGGCCAACCCCAAATTCTTGCTGCAACTTGCGGGTTAGCTTCGCGACTCGAAACCCGCCGTAGCTTTCCCCGGCAATAAAGATGGGGGATAGCCAGCGATTATGGGCGGAGAGATAGCCCTGGATAAACTGCCCCAGGGTGGTCAGATCTCGATCTACTTCCCAGAATTTTTGCTCGGGTTTAGTCTCTTTACCTTTCTCGGCAGAAGGTTCACCGGTTTTTTCGGTACTTTTGGATAAACTACGACTGAAGCCAGTTCCCAGGGGATCAATAAAGACCAGATCGGTAAACCTCAGCCAGCTTTCCGGGTTGTCAACGATGCGTACCGGGGGTTTAGGTAAACTGCCATCCGCATTGAAAGAAACCCGCTTAGGGCCTAGGGCTCCCATATGCAGATAGGCCGAGGCCGCCCCCGGGCCACCGTTAAAAACAAAGGTTAAGGGCCGATTGGTAGAGCTTTCATCGCTAGCCCTATAGGCCACATGGAAGAGTTCGGCGATCGCCTGGTCCTGCTCATAAATCAGTTGCCACTGGGCAGAGGCCCTGTAGGGTAGCTGGCCGCTGGCCGTAGTCAGGATATGGTCCGTAGTACTTCCCTGGCGCTGGCTCACCCCTGAGGTAGAATCATCCATGATCAAAAATTCCCTAACTTAAAAATTCGCCAGAGATCATCTGGCAGAGACAATTTAGTTACGATAAACCCTATTGCCAATGCCGCGTAGAATACCGCGACCAATCAAGCCGATGCCACGGCCAATCACATCGCTCAGCAGGTAGACAAGACTGGACCCCAACAGGGAAATGGCCCGCCCGAGGGGAGGCGCGATGGCATCCTTGGCCTCAATCACCAGGGTTACAGCCCGTTGGGCCCCTCCTAACTGCTCCAGCTCCTCTCGCCGGGGAGCGTAGATAGTCTGGGTTTGGATGCCCTCGTCGGTGAAGCTAAACAAACGGTATTGGCTCTCAAAAATAGATTTGGGTTCATGGATTAACCTATCCCAGCGGTACCGCCAGGAAAGGTCATTCCGAAACCGTTCGATATCCCGACTGGTGATCAGACGACGGTGATAAAGCTTGCGTTTGACCGCCTCCACGTCAGCAAAGCAGTTTAGTAGGGGTTGCATCACCCCATTGGCCACCTGAATCAGCAGATGCTCAAGTAGCAGCTGACTACGACCGATAGCCTCTGGGTGACTGGCGGGATAGGGGACGCCATCCACCAGCAGTGGGGCTTGAAAGAGTAAATGCTCCAGGACCATGGGTACCAGGGGAATGGTACTGAGAATGGAGTGCCTCACCACTTCGACCTCAGCCATTAAGGTGGGCACCACCGGCTGTTCCAGATGATCTACGGTGAGGGAATAGTAGGGACCCAAAAACTCCATGAGGGTACTTTCCCAGAGATCGACTAAAAGTTGGGGAGCCTTGTCCGTGAGTTGACCCGGTAACACCTCAGCCCGGCGCAAATTATCTAGAATCTCTTCAAACTTACGCAGGGCCAGGTAAAAAAGTTCATGTTTTTTATCCGTCCTCAAAATGTCCGTCTCCAGCGGCAGCTTACTACGGTTTTCCAGATTTCCTTGCAATTTACTAAAGACCCCCTCAAATACCTGATCGGTAAGGGCCGGGGTCGCCAGCGGCGAGGCTTCCGACTCTGGTTTGACCAGGGGCAGGGGGAGATCGCCCCTGGGTAGGGCCCTGGATGGTTGCCAGGTGGAAACTGGCTGATCGGAGGAGGGGCGATCTGTGACTGGATCGGTAGGGGTGGCCAGGATCCGTTTTACCAGCCAACGGGCGGCCCGAAGCTCTCGATAGCGCCCGGCCAAAATGGCCGCTGACCACAGATCCCTATGCCGCTGCCCTTGCTCACGGGCGATCGCCGCCATCACCGCGTCAATTTGCTCCAGGGAAGATTGCCGCAGCCTTGCCCGCAGCCCTACCCAGGATTGGGCCCCTGGGCTTAACCCTGGTGCAGGCTGGCCTGGACGATCGGGCGGCCGGGTTAAGCGTTGAATCAGTCCCTCTAGATCGGCCACTGCTATACTGCGGGACGCAAACCCGTCTGCCCCCAACTGGCGGACTGCGGCCTCCAACACCGGCTCTGTCCGAGGACTCAGCACCAGCACCGGCAGAGTCGGAAACTCCTGCTTGATCTGGCCACACAGTTGAAGACCCGGTAATGGTTCCCGATCTTCAGGACCTCGCTCCAGGGCCGCACCCACCCCCAGAATCACCAGATCCAGGGATGGTTCTAAACTCGATGGCGGGGAGCGAGTCTCCTCTAAGCCTGGGGGCATGGGCTGGAGGTAGGACCGGATCAACGCTAGGGCCTCCTGGGCTTGGTCGGCCTCCCCTACCACCTGGTAGCCAGCGACTTGCTCTAACCAGGTGCGCAAACCCAGCCGAAACAAGGGATCGGCATCCACCAACAACAGGTTTAGGGTAGGCCTGGTCATTCGGAGCTGGCGGGCAGGGAGTTCGGGTCTGCAGCAGGAGCCGGGGGTCGTCCCTCCTTTTTCCAGATCGACCAGATGTACTCCCGATCGGCTTTCCACAGGGCGATGGCGGCTTTAGCCTCGGGGTAGAGGGCTCGACCGGGAGCAATTTGGGCCGCCAGATTAATGGCTGCTGTTAACTTACCAGAGTAGGCCAGGTCCTTAGCTTTATTTAAAGTGGGCTGGTCCTGGGTAATTTGAATACTACGGGTCCAGTCTTGAACTAACCCCTGGGCACGGGGGTAGAGGGCCCGATTGGATGGAATTTTTGTGGCTTCAACAATGGCTTCCTGGAGCTTACCCTGATTGGCCAGAGCCACTGCCCTATCTAGAATCGGTCGGTCTTGAATTTCCTCAATCTCCTGCCGCCATGCTGCCATCAGGGTCTGGGCTTCCACCCGCAGAGGTCGGCCCAAACTAATCTGACTGGCTTTAGCTGTGGCTGCTTGCAGGGCAGGAATGGTGCCCGGACGGGCCAGTTGCCGAGCCAGGTTCAGGGTAGGTCGATCCTCAATCCGCTCCATCCGAGTCCGCCAGTCGGCAATCAAGGTCTGACCCTGTAGACGGCGGGGGCGTCCAGGTTCTACCCGTTGGGCCTGGTTGATGGCCAGTTCATAGCTGGCCCGCTGACCCAGTTGGGCAATTAGATCGGCAAATTTGAGCCAGCGTAAATCCTCTAGCTGGGATTGCCAGCCGGAGAGGGAGGGTTGGCCCACTGAGGCGAAGGGACTATCGGTGGGAATCTGACCCACAGCCGCGATCGCCTCCAGAAGATTCAGCAGGGTACCGTAGCGCGGTCTGGTGGCCGGTGTATCGAGGCCGGCAGACTCGCCCAACTGCTGGGCATGGCTGAGGTACAGTAGATACCTGGCCTCGGGTTCGAGGGACGGGCTGGGTGGGACTATCCTGACTAGATCCAGGGCTGCCTGGTGTTGACCGGCTCGCCACTGGGCCAGGCCTGCCTGTAATAAGGTCTGGCCCCAACCACTGACCTGTTGTTCAGCAGTGGCCCACAGCTGGCTACGCAAATCAATGGCGTGGGCCAGGGTAATGGCTTCCTTCAACTTCTCTAGATCGCCGGTTGCAGCCAGATTACGGGCCGCCTGCAATTGATTCCAGCCCCTTTGTTCGATCTGGATTTGCTCTTGCCAGAAGTTAAACCGAGGTCCCAACCAGTAATCCGCTGTCAGCTCCTTCAGGGACCGCAGGTGCAGCCTGGCCCTATCCCAGTCTTGGGTGGCCAGGGCCGCCTGCAGATCGGCCTCGATCGCCTTACCCCGACTCCACTCCGACTGCCAATCGTAGATCAGCGCCTGGGCGGACTTCCGCAAAGGACTACCAATAGGCACCTGGGCAGCCAGATCCAGGGCCGCCTCAATCTTACCGGCCTGGGTCCAGCGATTGGCCAGCACCAACATTTGTTCTGAGGCATCCTTCAAAACCTCGTTGGCCTCTTTGTAGTCAACGGCGGTTTTAGGCCAGTTGACCGTCAGCATGACCGCCTGTTTGAGGTTATTGGGTTCACCCGTATAGGCCTGTTCTTTGGCGCAGTAAAGCATATCCCGGGCTGAACTAAAGGGGGTGATTTGATCGCAGTTCGGTAAGGGAGGGATGCGGGTCAGCCACATCAACGCCCAGCCACAAAATAGCCCTGACCCCGCTAACAGCATCACCCAACAACAGGGCCAAAGCCATTGGGCAAGATGGAGGGGTGCGTAGGAAGAAGGGACCCCGGGCTGAACCGGAGGCGGAACTGGAAGTCTGGATCCTGTCGGAGTAGATGCCATAGGGGGAACTGACTGGCGGGGCAGTGACGATGCCACATTTTAGAAGCAATCTCCCCCGGCGATACAGTTTTTTACTATAGTTTTGGCCAGAAAACTGAGGCCAGGGTTCTAGCCAAAGTCAATTCCGGGTGGGTGTTCTGGCTCCCTGCCGGGCTATGGCTCTAGAATCCGACGATCGCCGGGGTCCATCCTCCACTAAAATTTTCTTACAGTTCTTTTTTAATATCCCTAACGGTTATTTTGCCTTTATCCATGGCCGCCTCAATGTCTGACCCGGAGCAGTTGCCAGAAATTCTAGCCCTGATTGATATCCTCGACGGACTAGAATCGCTGATTGAAAATGCTCCTAACGAAGATGTAGAAGATATTCTTGAAGAGGCCTGGCTGCAAATTAGTGATACCTTCCCGGAGGACTTTAAAGCGGCTACCCAGCATGATGCTGGAGCAGAGGGGCTACGGCGCTATCTCAAGGTTAAGACCTTCTTCGAAAATCCCTCAGAGCGGTCTATCAGCGCCGCCGATCTGGAGGAGTACTATCGCAGCTACACCGATACTGAAGACGAAGAATCGACGGATTTTTTCTTTCCCGAGTAGGTTCCTATCGGCAGATTGGGTTGCCAGTGCTCTAGGAACGGGACGATTAATATCTGCAAGCTCCCGCTATAGGACGTGAGGGATAATCACTTGACGGTAGAGTTGGGCTAAAGGGGGCAAATGGGGTTTGGCTTGTGCTCAACCAACACCTTGGGGCGATTAATTTACGGGGTTACTGAATCTGGCGGGGTAGGATGGGCAAAGGGCCTGGCCCGTGCCCATCAGGACAATTATCCTCTGGTTGGGAAGGTGGTTACAGCAGACTCCTGATCGCTGATGACTGACGACTCGATGACTATTTCTTTTCCGGGGGAATGGCGGTTTCCCCCGGACCCCCTCGCCCAGGGCGTGCCGCCGCCCTGGACCTCGCGGAAGGGGTAGACGGTGGGTGGCCGATCGCGCTTCGCATTGGTCTCAGCCTGTAGACACTGGTTACTTGAGGAGAAACTTCCTAAGGGTGAGAAGGTCTATGGAACAGGCTTCTGATTACTGACCCCTGATCACTGACTTCTCAGCGTGTCCTTTTGTCTAAGCAAATTGGCCCAAAATACCTAAGGTTTCATCTATGCACATATCGATCACCATTAAGCGCATTCTAAACACACGCGTGCAACCGTTGTTGTAGTCTATGTGCATAAAGATCACCATTGAGCGCATCCTAAACACAGGGGTGTGATCGTTAAAGTTTGGCGAAAAACCGTTGTTGTGGTCTATGTGTATGGCGATCACCATTGAGTGCATGCTAAACACAGGCCTGTGATCGATGGTTGCACGGGTGTGATCGTTAAACACAGGGGTGTGATCGATGTTTGCACGGGTGTG
>JBMOHM010000020.1:0-45766 GCA_049317845.1 Nodosilinea sp.
GGTTAGATGCCCACCCTAAATAAGCTTAGCCTTTTAACTGTCAAGTAGGAATAAAGACTAGCTACATAGCTTAAGAAAATGACTGAGAACAGAGTTCTGATGTGGCCTGGGCAAATACCTGCAAGGATCATGCTGAGGGGTTGCCTGTCTCAATCCGATCCACCCCAACTCCAGGTTGGCCTATGGTGTTGCACCCCTGCTTGGGTAATTACGGTCGTATAGTTATTCGGATCCCGTAAACCAGTCATATCCAGAATCAGATAAGCCTTTCCGTCCATGAAGCGCATGCGGATATAGGAATGTCCCTGATAGGCTTCATCCTCCACTCTTACCATTCCTGCCGCCGCCTGGCATTCACTGTATTTAGGGTTGAGCGTACCCACCCAGGTGACACTAAAAGGATCCCGATCGGTAATTTCAAAATTGCTGGCGATGTCCTTCAGTTCTGCCGTGCCATGGATTTCGTAGCTACCTTCCCGATAGGGCTGGTAAGCTTCCGTCACTTTGATCGTGTCGGGACAGCGACTGGTGGGGCTGGTGGAGGGGGAAAGCAGACGGGAAACCTGGAGCTCAATGGTACCGGCGATCGCCCTACCGGCGAAGAGACTGGATAGGACTACACCCCCCATGCCTAGGATTGTCCATGGTTTTAGTAACATTATTCCAACCCTTTTTGATTTAGTCTCAACACCCATGATACCGATTCGTGCCTACCGATCAGAGGACTGGCCCCAGCTCTGGTCAATTCTCGAGCCCATTTTCAGGGCTGGCGAGACCTATGTATTTAATCCAGACATTTCGGCAGCGGAGGCCCAGGGGATTTGGGTGGATACCCCTCACCTCACCTTTGTGGCGGAAGATAGCCACGCTCAAATTGTGGGCAGCTATTACCTCAAACCCAATCAGCCCGGTTTAGGGTCCCATGTCTGCAACAGCGGCTATGTAGTGGCCGAGGCAGCTCAAGGGCAGGGAATTGGTGCGGCCCTTTGCCACCATTCCCAGGTCATAGCCAGGGCAGAGGGGTTTCGGGCGATGCAGTTTAATCTGGTGGTTTCCACCAATCATAGGGCGGTTCACCTGTGGCAGAAACTAGGTTTCGAGGTGGTGGGTAGGCTACCCGCCGCCTTTAATCATCGCCGCTACGGCTACGTCGATGCCCTGGTGATGTATAGGTTACTCTGAGTTTTGCTGTTGCTGCCAGCGCTGGTACAGGTCGGGACGGCGAACCCTGGTGCGATCGATCTGTTGTTGCCGCCGCCAGGCCTCGACTGCCTGGTGATTCCCCGATCGCAGCACGGCGGGCACCTCCCAATCGCGAAACTGGGCCGGTCGGGTGTAGTGGGGGTAGTCTAGCAACAGATTTTGAAAACTATCCTGGGCAACGGAGTCGGCTTTGCCTACGGTGCCTGGTAGTAAACGAATTACCCCATTCAGCAGGGCTAGGGCTGGCACTTCCCCGCAGGTCAAAACAAAATCCCCCAGGGAGACCTCCCGGGTCAGTAGGTGGGTGACGCGCTCGTCTACCCCTTCGTAGTGACCACAAATCAGCACCACCTGATCACAGCAACTGGCCAGGTGGTGAAATAAATTCTGGTCCATCAGTTCTCCCTGGGGGCTGAATAAAATCACTTCCCGTTGCGGTCCTTGGGGTAAGGACTCAACGGCAGCAAAGATGGGATCGGGCTTCATCACCATACCGACCCCACCGCCGTAGGGTTCGTCATCAACTCGGTGGTGTTTGTCCGTAGTAAAGTCTCGTGGGTTGGTAAGATGAACTTCGGCGATTCGGCGATTCAGGGCTTTGCCAATCAGACCTGACGCCAGGGGAGATGTGAAAAAGTCTGGAAACAGCGTAATCACATCAAACCTGAGGGACGATAGCCCGTCGACGCTGGGGTTCATGGCTGGATTCCTGACGGTAGGATGATCTTAAAGCTCAAATCTTGTCTATCATGCAGCAAGACAGCCCAGGCCCTATTCCTGAGTCCTTTGGTTAAGTAATCCATGTCCCCTGTCATGCAACATGCCATATTAGCCGTTGGTGGTGCAGAAGATAAAGTTCACGGTAAGGAAATTTTGCACACCTTCTTTGAGCGAGCCGGTGGATCAGCGGCCCACATTGGCATTATTCCCTGTGCTTCCAGGGATCCGGTGGCGATCGCGGGACGCTACGAGCAGATCTTCACCGCCATGGGGGCAAGCCAGATCGCCATTATGGATATTCGCGATCGCACCCAGGGGGAGGACCCAGCCTGGAAAACCGTCCTGGAACCCTGCACCGGGGTGTTTATTACCGGCGGTGACCAGGTGCGTCTGTGTGGACTGTTGGCCGACACGCCCCTGATTGATTCCATCCGGCAGCGGGCCCAACTGGGCCAGATCAGCCTGGCGGGCACCAGCGCTGGAGCGGCGGTCATGGGCCACCACATGATTGCCGGTGGTGGCAGTGGCGAGACTCCCCATCGGTCCCTGGTGGATATGGCCATGGGTTTGGGGTTTGTGCCGGAGGTAATTGTGGATCAGCATTTCCATAACCGCAACCGGATGGCCCGACTGATGAGTGCTATCGCCATGCAGCCCGATCGCCTGGGCCTGGGTATCGACGAAGACACCTGCGCCCTGTTTGAGGGCAATGGTAGTTTTCAGGTGATTGGTAAGGGGGTAGTGGCGGTGGTAGATGCCGAAACTATTACCCATACCAACGCCACCGACGTTGGTCCCGACGATCCCATCGGGATTCACGGTCTGCGGGTGCACCTATTGGCCCATGGCGATCGCTTTGATCTCAACCACCGTCAGGCGCTGTCTTGCCTCTCCTGAACAGCGGGTCTGCTTAGGGAGTGGGCCGAGGCATTTGCCATAGACGAATTTGGAATTGATGGCCACCAATGGTCACCACCTGTCCCCGCTCCGGCAATAGGGCAAATCGCCAGATATCGGTGGTAAATCCCTTGATCTGGTCAGCTCCAGGGCAGGACTGGGGCTGCAGATCCGCTAGACGCCAACGCACCATGGTGGGGAGGAGACCAGCACTCCAAACCTGGCCCGACTCTACCTCCAGACTGTTAACAATGCCCTGGCTGCCCTGCAAAGTCATCTTTTCCGATCTAGAGGCCCGGTCCCAAAGGGCGACGGTTTTGTCCACCGAAGCCGTCATCAAAGTTTGATCATCGTCACTGATTTCCAGGTAATTGATCAAGGCACCGGAGGTCTTCAGGCTAATCGGGGTCAGGTCTGGTGGCGGGGTGGGCTGCTCTAATCTGGTCAGATCCCAAAATCGCAAACCCTTACCGCCGCTGACTAAAAGACCAGAATCTCGACTAAACAGCAGATCGTTAACAGTCCCCTCAGCTTTGAGGGTGAGAAGGGCCACCTGGCGCTGTCCCAGGGGTAGGGGCCAGAGTTTAATGGTGCCGTTACTATCGGCGCTAGCCAGAAATTTATTGTTGTGACTAACCTCCAGGGCATTGATGGGGACCTCATGGGCATTGGCAATAACCCCTAGGGTTTTGCCCTCCGGCAGAGACCAGAGGCGAATGGTGCGATCATCACCGGCGCTGATCAGAATATTCTGGTCTGTGGTCAGGGCCAGGGCTTTGACCGCGTTGGTGTGTTGATGTAGGGAACGAATCTGCTTCTTTGTAGCTAGATCCCAGAACCGAATGGTCTGGTCTTCGCTGGCGGTAATCAACATCTGACCTTTACGCCAGAGCTTCAGGTCTTTGATTTCTCCCCTATGGCCAGCCAGGACTCCGGCGGCGGTCACCGTTAGGGGACTGGCGTTGCTGGGGAGGGAGCAGACGGGTGGAGTGCCCCGGCGGCTGAGGCTATACCAGCCCAGGGGCAGGGCCAGAGCTAGACTGGCCAATCCAGCGATCGCCCAGACCGGGGGACGCCGGGAATTTGACTCCTGGGAGTTGAGGCTGGTAACCGGCCAGTCGGGGAGGACTGGGGACGGTATGGGGGTAGCCGACTGGGTTGGGGTCGCCTGGTCTGGGGCCAATCGCACCTGGGCCAGGGCTTGTAGAATGGCCTGGGTGGTCTGGGGACGATTAGCGGCGGCGGTGGCGGTGAGTTGGTCGATTAAGTCCGCCAGGGCCGGGGAAATTTGGGGAGCGTAGGGACGCCAGTTAAACTGATTCGTGCGGGAATCATAGATGGCAGGGTCATTGGGAGCTCTGGCGGTGAGCAGATAAATTAGGGTGCGACCCATGGCATAGAAATCAGACTGGGGCACCGCCTGACCCTGTTCCTGTTCGGGGGGAGTGTAGCCCGCCGAACTAACGGTGGTAATACCGCTGTCTCCCAACTGGGCCAGGTAGGTTTGGGTCATTTCCCGGGCTGCCCCAAAGTCCACCAACACCAATTGGCCAGAGGACCGCAACATAATGTTGTCGGGCTTGATGTCGCGGTGAAAGTAATTTTGCCGGTGTATCAGGTGTAGGACATCGGTGAGTTGGGTCAGCCAGAGGATGGCTTGTTTTTCGCTAATCGGATGATTACCCTGCTGCACCATCCACTGTTTCAGGTTAGGGCCGTCGATTTTCTCCATCACCAGGCAATGGCAGGGCTCGGAGCTACCCTGGGGAAAGTAGTGGAAATAGCCCCTGGATTCTACCTGGGGTACGCCAGGGTGGTTGAGGTGGCTGAGTACCTGGGCCTCCCGCTGAAACAGACCCACCACCTTAGGATTGTGGTTGTAGCTCTGCTTCAGCACCTTCAGAATCTTCGGCACATTTTGATCGTAGGCCTCATAGATCTGACCAAAGCCGGTCTGCTGACTGATCAGGCGCATAACCCGATAGCGCCCCTGCAACAGTAAACTAGAGCCACAGGCCGCGCAATGGGCCTGGGTGCCGTTATCGGCATGGTTCGGTTGGGGACAGCGCGGGTTAATACAGAGACTCATAAGGTCCGATTAGAATACATGCCGCCATGGTAAGCCAGTTTGGCTAAATTCTGAGATTCCTGAGACTTTGCCCCTACCTGCAGTAATTCCCTTAAAATTCAGAAGGTGGCTATCCTCCCTCTGCCTTCCCCATGACCTCTCCCCAAATTCTGGCCCTCGACTTTGACGGTGTCCTCTGCGATGGCCTGCTGGAATACTTTGAAACCGCCTGGCGAGCCTACTGTCAGGTGTTTGAGGAAAACCTCTCCAGCCCGCCAGGGGGGCTGGCCGATCGCTTCTATCCCCTGCGTCCCGTCGTTGAATCGGGGTGGGAAATGCCCCTGGTCCTGCGGGCCTTGCTGGGGGGCATCGCCGATGAAGCCATTCTGACCCACTGGTCGGGGATGGTGCCCGCCCTGCTGGCGGAGACCGGACTCCAACCCGGACAACTGGGAGAGGCGGTGGATAGGGTTCGGGATAGGTGGATTCAAGCAGACCTGACCGGCTGGCTGGGGTTACACCGGTTCTATCCAGGGGTCATCGATCGCCTCCACCAGGCCACAGCGGCAGGGGTGACCCCGGTGATTATTTCCACCAAGGAAGGTCGGTTTATTCAACAACTGCTGCATCGCCAGGGAATCACCCTAGGGCCTGAGCAGATTCTCGGCAAGGAGGTCCAACGCCCTAAGTACGAAACCCTGCGTCAGCTTAGCCAGGCTGGGGCCGCCCCCATCTGGTTTGTGGAAGACCGCCTCCAGGCCTTGCAGGGGGTGCGGCGACAAGGGGATTTAGGGGATATTCAGTTATTTCTGGCGGAGTGGGGCTACAATACCCCGGGCGATCGCAACCTGGCCCGCCAAACCCCCGCCTTCCATAGCCTATCGCTGGATCAATTCACCGGTCCCTTTAGCGACTGGTTGGCCACCGTTCCCTAACCAATCACCATGGTTTTCCCTGCCGATCCGCTCCCCCATCTGGCCCATTACCTGGCCGGAGAATTTGATAATCGTCAACAATCCCTCACCGACCCAATCTGGTACCTGCACCTGCGTTTATGGCTCCGGCCCCTACCCCGATCGCTGTTTGACCAGGGCTACAGCTTCTTTATGGAACAAATCAGTGTGGCGGCGGCTACCCCAGCCTACCGTCAGCGGGTCTTACACCTGAGTCTGAAAGATGGCGGTCTGTGGGGCCAGTACTACGGTTTGCAGGACCCCCTGGCCTGGCGTGGTGAGGCCAGCCAACCCCAACGCCTGCCCGAACTCACACCCCAGGATCTGGTGCCCTTACCGACCTGCGCCCTGGCGATTCAAGCCGATCTGGACACCGGCTGGTATAGGGCCCATCCCCCCGCTAATAGCCTGTGTAGCTTTACCTACCAGGGCCAGACCAGCTACGTGCGCCTGGGCTTTGAGGTGGGGCCTAGGGACAGCGGTGGGTTACTTCTGCGACTCTGCGATCGGGGGGTAAATCCAGACACAGGCCAGCTGACCTGGGGACCTGCCATGGGACCCTTCGCATTGCTTAAACAGGCGAGTTATAGCCTTGACCAGCCCGCTTAGGAGGGAGGAGACCAGTCTATGTCCTGTCTCCTCAAGATGCCGGGTCAGGCTCTGGGGCTCAGCCCATAGCAACTGGCACCGCAGCCCTGGCCCCACCGGACTGGCGACCGCCATCACCTATCGCGACTCTAGCCCTAATGGCCAGCATGGTGACCCTGGCGGTAAGCCCCTACCTCGGGTTCAAAGGGTAGGGTCGCCCGTTGCTGGGAGAGGCCGCCCAACTGGTTGACCATGGCTTCTAATACCGCATCCGGTTCAAACTTGAGACTATCGCCGTTGATTTCCAGGGCCACATGGCGATTGCCCAGGTGATAGGCGGCCCGTAACAGATCCAGGGGAGAATTAGCCCGGACCACAATCACCGCTTGGGCTTTGGCCACCACCCGAATCAGGTGTTGATCTTCACTTAGCAGTAGATCTTGATGGCGCAGTACGGTGCCCCTGGGCAAGTTCAGGTAAATGGTGAGGCCCTCCTCGCTGAGGAAGCGATGGCGCGATCGCTGGCGATCGCTGGCGGTCAGGGCCAGGGTGGCGGCTACGGTGGCCCGATCATCAGGCGGCAGAATGGTAATGGCAGTCAGCACCGTGTCCCTAGCCCAGCGGAAAACACCAACACCCTAGTTTTACCACGGTAGGCTTCCCCACCCGCACCCTTAACGCCGGGTAGTGGAGAAATTATGAAACCAGCCCCGCCGCCAAAACAGGTAAACTTGCAGCCCCGCCACCACCGCCATCAGCCCCAGACAGGCGGCGTAGCCCCAGTACCATTCCAGTTCAGGCATATTCCAGGGAGAACTATCTGGGTTAAAGTTCATGCCATAGACCCCAGCAATAAAGGTAAGGGGAATAAAGACTGAGGAAATCACCGTTAGCAGTTTCATCACCTCATTCATGCGGTTACTGATGGACGACAGATAAACATCCACCAGGCTGGAGGCGGTTTCCCGATAGTTTTCCAGAATATCCACCACCTGAACAATGTGATCATAGACATCCTGGAGATAGATCTTCACCTCCGGGCTGATCAGGTCATCGCTATCTCGAATCAAACTATTGATGACATTGCGCTGGGGCCAGATCAGCCGCCGCAGTTTCATCAGCCCCCGTCGCATCAGGTAAATTTTCTCAACGGTAGCCTGGGTAGGAGACTCGATGACTTCGTTTTCCAGGTCTTCCAGGGTTTCGCCAATTCTCTCTAAGACCGGGAAGAAGCTATCCACAATGGTGTCTAAAAGGGCGTAGACCAGGTAATCGGAGTCCAACTTACGAATGCTGCCGGTGCCCCGGCGGATGCGATCGCGCACCGGTTCAAAGGAATCCCAGGTGGGCTCCTCCTGAAAGGTCACCAAAAACCCCTTACCCAAAATTAAGCTAACCTGCTCACTGCCTACCCCCGTCCCCGATGGCTTGGGCCTGACCATCTGCATAATTAACAGAATCTGATTATCGTAAAAGTCCACCTTGGGGCGGTGGGGCACATTCACCACATCCTCCAGCATCAGGGGAGGAATGGAAAACACCTGGGTAAATTGCCAGAGTTTATCCTCACTCCCCAGCCCCCGAGCATCGATCCATCGAACCGGATGGGTTGACGCCAGAGCCCGGCACTCCTCCAGGTGCTCCAGGGTTTGGTTTTTGATGCCCTCAGGGCCATAGGCCAGCAAAACCAATTCCGTGGGTAGGGCATCGGTGGGAATATTCAAGGTGCCGGGCAGGGTGCCGGGACTATTGTAATTAAATTCCACTAAACTCCTGGACGACCCCGGCGGGGAAGGGGAAGCCGCCCGGTATTTTGCTCCTAATCGCTCACTATCTTGCTTAGGCCGCCGTTTTGAACCAGTCATAACCTTTTTCCAGACATCGTCGACCCCAGCATAAAACCCCAGCCCAGCCATGCCCCAAACCCTTAGGATTTATTTGGCCCCAGAACTACATAGCTGATGAAAGCCCAACTGGCTCGGCATTCTGGCTCGGCCAGGGCTATACCCTTTCCAAACACCCCTGGAGAGGATAAGATAAATAAGGGCACGTTTAAGAAGAATTGAAACCATGGAATTTCATCAGTATGGAAGCTCCTCCGATCCGGGTTTCCTGAAAGATAGTTCTCGTAGCAAGGTTTATAGCGTTTCCCAGGGGATTATGACTCGCGATGATACTCGCCCCTCTGAGGAAACCGTCCCAACGGTGAAAGCTTCTACCCCCATCACCATTGATGCCGAAGTTCTGAATCTGGTCACCTGGCTGGCGCAACAACAGGGTCTGACCCCCGAACTGGCCTTAAAGAAAGCGGTAGCAACCGCCGCCTACATCCATGAAATCACCACCAGCCAGGGAGGCACCCTACTGGTTCAACGCAAAGATAACTCCATTGGTGAAATTGTGTTGAGTTGAGCCTTTTCTATCTAGCGCCAATGCCCTTCAATTCTGAAGACCCGACTCTGGATGCCTCTACCGAAGTAGGCCAATCTCCCCGACAGCAAGACGACTTCTACAATTCAGCCCAGGCTATTGGCCTTAAAAATTCTCTATCGTCGCCACGAGAGGATTACAGTCCAGCCCAGGACATTGGCATTAGAAACTTTTTTCCTTCCCAGGTTGATAAAGACTTTCGACTGGAGGAACGGCAAGAAACCACCCGTTCCCGACTGGCTACGTTCCTGATTAATATTTTGGCCGGAACCCTGACCGCCAGTTTTACCCTGGTGATTATTTTGATCATCATGTCGGGCTTTGTAGATGATAAAAAGGCCCCCTCCTTCGATAAGACCAGTACCCTGGTTAAGGATTTAGTTACCTTTATTCTCACCGCCCAAACCGGCCTGATTGGTACGGCCCTGGGCTTTTACTTTGGCTCTAGAGGGGGCAATAATGACTAAATCCCCAACAGGTTTATGGTCCTAGGGCTCTAAATCTGAGCCAGGGTTCGCAGCTCCTCAAATTAGAGGCCTGAGATTAGGGACCTGACCTGAGCTAAAAGGTGTCCCCTACACTAGTTCGCACCAGAGCTAAATCGTGAATCGGGCCGTGGGGAATGGTTTCATCAAGGCTGTGACGATGCCAGGTTTGATGACAGTTGGCCACCGGGCAGCGATAGCGCGGACTTTCGACCCGGGCTTGGCTTTGGGATAGGGGCGCGTACCCCTCGGGGGGTAGGGTTTCGGGACTATGGGAATGGTCTTCTACCATAGCAACCTCCAAAGGAAGATAGGGATAAAGCCTGACTACCTAGTCCATTATAGCGATAGACCGGGCAGGCCAGAGCTATGGCTGGCCCTGGAAACCGTCGGTAAAAACCAAAACCCGCCCCCACCCTAGGGTAGGGACGGGTGAACAGACCCTAGACGGGATAGTCCTAATTAGCCGCAATCACCTTTGCTAGAGTCAACGCTCGCTCCAGTATCTCCAAGGCCCGTAGGGGGATCAAAAGCAGGAGCCTCACCAGTCTTATCAGACTTACACAAAATCGCCGTCGTAGTGGCATTGCCGGCAGTATCCTTAAGGGTATAGGTGGCACCGCCATAGCCCAAAAGAGCAGAGTCCTTGGGAGCAGCATAGATGCCCACCCCCTTCTTGATATCAGTACCCAGGACCAATGTCTTGCCTGCGCCGTCACCCGGCGTACCATCACTACCTGGGGTATTACCATACTGATAATACTTAGTGGTAGTTTTAATGCCCAGGGCGAGGGTATCCACCTTGTCTGAAAACTGGGTATTCTCCAGGCGGTAGGCCTGCTGACCCCGGTTGACGGACCCCACGTAGGTGACGGCTTCACTTTGACGGGCCTTGTTGGCCTGGTTCAAAAAGGCGGGCAGGGCGATCGCGGCGAGAATACCAATAATAATAATCACCACCAACAGCTCAATCAGGGTAAACCCACCCTCTTGCTTTTTCTTCACCAGATGGTGCAGTAATTTATGGGTCAGGGAAGTTTTCATGTTTAAATGTCTCCTCAGATAAACCGATGTAAATTGTAAGGCTCCTTTGTTTAACCTACCCACCCGGTCAAGTTTTCATATCACCCCTGGCATAATTTATTAGATCTACTTCTACAATCCAGGTCAATAGACCACGGCCAGGGGGCTTGAGCCCTCAAGGTCAAAATCAGGGAAATCGGTCATCATAAAGAAACTACTGGGATAGGGCGAGGCTTCCATGGCTGATTTCAATATTCAGGCTCCCTTTGAACCCAAGGGGGATCAACCCCGGGCGATCGCCGAGTTAACCCAGTTTTTGCGAGATCAAACCCGCTACCAGACCCTGCTGGGGGCAACGGGCACGGGCAAAACCCACACCATTGCCCGGGTGATTGACCAGATTGGCAAACCCACCCTGGTGCTGGCCCATAACAAAACCCTGGCGGCCCAGCTCTGTAATGAGCTGCGGGAGTTTTTCCCCGACAATGCGGTGGAGTACTTCATTAGTTATTACGATTACTACCAACCGGAGGCCTACATCCCCGTCACCGACACCTACATCGCCAAAACCGCCTCCATCAATGACGAAATTGATATGCTGCGGCACTCCGCCACCCGGTCCCTGTTTGAGCGGCGGGATGTGATCGTGGTGGCCTCCATCAGTTGTATTTATGGCCTGGGCATACCGGCGGAATACCTGAAGGCGGCCATTCCCCTGCAGGTGGGTATGGAGGTGAACCAACGCCAGGTGCTGCGGGACCTGGCCTCGGTGCAGTACGAACGCAACGACCTGGACCTGGGCCGGGGCCGCTTTCGGGTGAAGGGGGATGTGCTGGAAATTGGCCCCGCCTACGAAGACCGGATTATTCGGGTGGAGTTTTTTGGCGATGAAATCGACGCCATCCGCTACGTTGACCCGATCACCGGCGCCACCCTGCAAAGTATGGAGGGGCTGAGTATCTACCCGGCCAAGCACTTTGTCACCCCAACGGAGCGGTTGGAGGCCGCCTGTGCAGCCATTCAGACGGAGCTGAAGGATCGCCTGGAGGAGCTGGAAAAGGAGGGAAAACTGCTGGAGGCCCAGCGGCTAGAACAACGCACCCGCTACGATCTGGAAATGATTCGGGAGGTGGGCTACTGCAATGGGGTGGAAAACTACGCCCGCCACCTCGCCGGTCGGGCCGCCGGATCCCCACCGGAGTGTCTGATCGACTATTTCCCTAAGGACTGGTTGTTGGTGATCGATGAGTCCCACGTCACCATTCCCCAAATCCAGGGCATGTACAACGGCGATCGCTCCCGCAAAACCGTGCTGATTGACCATGGCTTTCGCCTACCCAGTGCCGCCGACAACCGCCCCCTCAAGGCGGAGGAATTTTGGGACAAGGTCAACCAGTGCATTTTTGTCTCCGCCACCCCCGGCAATTGGGAACTGGAGATCTCGGAGCAGCGGGTGGCGGAGCAGATTATTCGCCCCACCGGTGTGCTCGATCCGGAGATCTTTGTCCGCCCCACGGAGGGCCAGGTGGATGACCTGCTAGGGGAAATTCGCGATCGGGCCGGGCGGCAGGAACGGGTGTTGATCACCACCCTGACCAAGCGGATGGCGGAGGACCTGACGGAGTACCTGGAGGAGCACGGGGTGCGGGTGCGCTACCTGCACTCCGAAATCCATTCCATTGAACGGATTGAAATTATTCAGGACCTGCGCAACGGTAACTACGATGTATTGGTGGGGGTGAATCTGCTGCGGGAGGGGCTGGACCTGCCGGAGGTGTCCCTGGTGGCGATTTTGGATGCGGATAAGGAGGGCTTTTTGCGGGCGGAGCGCTCCCTGATTCAGACCATTGGCCGGGCGGCTCGCCATGTGCGGGGGCAGGCGATTCTCTACGCCGATAATTTGACCGATAGCATGGCCCGGGCGATCGAGGAAACGGAGCGGCGGCGGCGGATTCAGATGGCCTACAACGAAAAACACGGCCTTACCCCCCAACCGATCGAACGCCGTAACAGCAACTCGATTCTCTCCTTTCTGGAGGTGTCTCGCCGCCTCAGCGCCCAGGAGTTGGAGGCCGCCTACGACCACAAGGAGGACCTGCCCCTGGAGGATATCCCGGAGCTGATTGGCCAGCTGGAAAAACAAATGAAGGAGGCGGCTAAAAACCTGGAGTTTGAGGAGGCCGCCAAGTACCGCGATCGCATCAAAACCCTACGGGATCAGTTACTAGGGAAACGCAGCTAGGGCTGATCTAGGCAATACTCTCGTTATCCCTACCCATTGTTTTGCTATCTGGTCGTTTTATCAGTGGTTCCCCCTTGTCCAAACTCCCTCCCCTATCGTTGTCGGTAAAATTGGCCTACGGCGCTGGCGAGTTGGCGGCAGCGGTGCCCGCCAGTTTATCGGCCTTCTTTGTCCTCTACTTTTTTACCACCGTGGCGGGGCTGAGTCCGGCCCTGGCGGGGGGGGTGATTTTGGTGGGACGGCTGTGGGATGCCATTAATGACCCCCTGATCGGAGGCCTGAGCGATCGCACCGTTTCTCGGCTGGGGCGTCGCTTTCCCTGGATGCTGGGGGGCGTGGGGCCGATGGCACTGTGCTCCTTGCTGCTCTGGACCGTGCCTCCCTTTAGCGGCCAGTGGGCCATCTTTACCTACTATGGGGTGCTTTCCTTCTTTGCCTTTATCGCCTTTACAGCGGTGCAGTTGCCCTACACCGCCCTGGCCGCCGAGTTATCGCCTGACTACGATGAACGCACCACCCTGATTGGCCTGAAGGCTGCCTTTGGCATCGGTGGGGGTATCCTGGCCCTGGCGATGGCCCAGGCAGTGTTTGCCTGGGTCGCCGATCCACGCCGCCAGTATCTAATTTTGGGAGCCTTCTCGGCGGTGCTGGCGGTGCTGATGGTGGGCCTATGTGTGGCGGGCACCTATGGGCGTTACTGGCAGGTGGAAAAACGTCGCCCCCGCCGCCCCCCCTCCCAGGTGCCCCTGTGGCGGGATCTGACCAGTGTATTTCACAACTATGCCTTTCGCCAGGTACTGGGGCTATACCTCTGCGCCTGGATGGCGGTGCAGGTAACCGCCGCGATGCTGCCCTACTTTGTCGGTGACTGGATGGGGTTGCCCCCCACCCATTTTGCCCGAATGGCGCTGGCGGTTCAGGGCACCGCCATCCTCCTGATTGGGGTCTGGCACCGAATTGCCCGCCATACCGACAAGCGCACGGTATTTTTACTGGGGGCCCCGGTGGCCATGGCGGCGCTGATCAGCCTGGGGCTGGTGCAACCCGGCCAGGTAGGCTGGATGTATGGCCTGGCAATAGTGGCAGGAATTGGGGTGGCTACCCTGTACATGATGCCCTTTGCCATGCTGCCCGATGTGGTGGATCTAGATGAGCTACAAACCGGACAACGGCGGGAAGGGCTCTACTTTAGCGCCCTGGTTTTTCTGCAGAAGTTGGGACTGGCGCTGGCCCTGTTTACTTCGGGCCAGGTGCTGAGTTGGACTGGCTTTATGGCCCAGGCCAATCCCCAGTCCCCCAGCGCCCTATGGGCCATTCGGTTATTGATCGGGCCATTGCCCGGGCTACTGCTGCTGATTAGCCTGATCTTTGCCTACCGCTACCCGATTAGCCGCGATCGCCACCGGCAAATTCTTACCGCCCTTGCCCAGAAACAGGAGAGCCCTGAAAATCCCTGATGCTATTGGGGAGGACTGTTGAGATAAACAATCATGGTTTTCACCTTCATATTGAGGCAGGCCAGGTTAGGGTCGGTACTGGCAAACAGGCGATCGCCCATTACTGCCCGGTAGGCCTGGGGATGGCTGACGATGGCCGCCGGGTCGGCCACCAAACGGAGAAACAACTGCCTGGCGTACTTTCGCAGATTACTGCCCTCCAGGGAAACGGTACCGCCGTAGTCCCACTCAAAGCCATACACTTCAAACTTACCCAAAATGGCCTGCAAATCGGTGTAGGGCAGGTCCACCCCCACCCCCTCCGGAGTTTTCCAGGCAGGGCCCAAATCCTGGGCCAGCAGGGGCTTGGTACGTTGCTGGTTGAGCCACAGCAGGGTGAACTGGTGGTCAGTCCCCTGGGCAACGATGGTGCCCAATTCGGTAAAACCTTCCCCCACCGGAATCTGACCATCCTTGAGGTTAGTTTCGCCGTAGATCTGGGCTAACTGCTGACGACTGGTGTTGGCGGTGACCGGCCCTAACCGCGTCCCTGGCACAACCAGCAAATCTTTTTGACTTAGATCCTGCTGCTGTACTGCGGCAACGGGAATCACCGGTGAAACTAGAGGTAGGGCGATCGCAGCAGGGGTGACCAACAACAAACTAGCCAGCCAAGACATCATAATTACCTACCTTTGTTAGGGTCTATGGAAAAGATTTTGCAGAGCAGAGATAAGCCCTGTGGAAAAGACTATAACCCATGCCCAACCTATCACCATGGGATGCTTGCTCAGCGTTGAATCCAGATAGGTCGTAGCCCTGCCGCCCGAGCTCCAGCCACATCATCGACCTGACTATCCCCCACATGCCAGGCAGAGTCGGCTTCACAGCGATGCTTTTGCAAAGCCACCTGAAAAATCTGTGGATCCGGCTTGGCTATGCCCACCTCTGAAGCAAGGGTAACCGATTGAAAGTAACTGGCCAGGTTGAGGGCATCCAGAACGCGGTACAGGCGAGAGTCAAAATTAGAAATAATGCCTAACTCAATACCCTGGCGCTGCCAGCGCTGCAAAGCAGCCGGTACATCGGCGTAGACTACCCAGGGGGTAGCGGTGGCAAAGTGGGCGTAGAGATGGGCAAAAAACCGATCAAAGTTAACAAACTGTTCGATCGCTCCGGCACTGCTATAGGTCTGCTGGGCCACCCGACGCCACCATTGGTACTCCCGATCGGCTATGGAGAGGGAATCACTCGCCCCAAAGGCCATGGGAGGGGCAGCTTTAAAGGACCGAAAAAAAGCCTGGTTGAGGCGATCGGGGTCAACGGCGATGCCATGCTGTGCCGCCAGATCAGCGTAGATGGCTCCGACGCTGCCGACTACCCCAAACAGGGTACCAACCGCATCAAGAAAGATTACCTGGGGGCGAGACGCAACCATAGGAGACATCCGGAGCATCGGGATCGGTAAGGGGAAGGCTGGGGAAGCGGTCTGACTCGCCGTAGCCCTGTTACCCAGAGCTACACGGCTATAGGGGAATTTTATCTGCTGGCAGGCCCATCCTGGTTATGCACCATGGCTTTCTGTAGGGGTTTAATAATCCAATTTAGCCCTACCCGTACCTGGTGAGCCAGGGTAGGCATGCGGTAAAGATAGGCCAAACGGCGAGCAATATGGGCAAGTTCCCCATCCAGTTGCAGGCCCAGGCCGGTCAGGGTGGCGCGATCGCGACCCAGGGTGAGCATTTCCCCTAGATGGCGGTAATGAAAGGGCAGTTGGGGGCGATCGGTGAGGGAGGCCCAGATATTCCAGGCTACAAAGTCAGCCTGCTGAATGGCCACCTGAGCAGTGGCCGCCATTTGCTGCCCCTCGGCATCACGGCAGTCGGCCAGATCACCCAGGGCGTAGACCTGGGGACAGTCCGGCAAAGCCAGGGTGGGTTCTACCACCACCTGCTGGCGATCGTTGTGGGCGACAGGTAGGTCAGCCACCACCGAATTTACCCGGGTCCCCACGGTCCAGAGCACCAGATCCACTGGCAAAATATCCGTTTGTTCCCGAAAGGTCAAACTGATGGTATCGGCGGTGACCCCGGCGACGCTAGTCTCTAGATCGACCCAAACTCCCAGGTCAGACAGCACCTTCTGGGCCACCTGACGGTTGTACTCTGGGGAGGTACGCAACAGCGTGTCAGTGCGTTCTACCAACCGTACCCGGCCCCGATCGCCCAGGTGATCGGCGACCTTGCAGGCCAACTCTACGCCGCTGTAGCCACCTCCCACGACTACCACTCGAATTTTCTCCCTGGAGGATGCCAGCAACAGACGCAGGTGTTCCTTCAGGCGATAGGCGTCCTCCAGGGTGCGAAAGGCCAGGGCATGGTCCTCTACCCCAGCTACCCAATCCAGGGGAGTGGTACCCCCCAGGGCTAGCACCAGGCGCTGGTAGGGTAGCTCCTGACCTCCCACCAGCCTTACCTGTTCTGCCTTGAGGTCGATAGCGCTAACCTCACCCTGGCAAAACCGGACCTGGGTGCCCGCCAGTAAATCTTCGTAGGCAGGGGCGATTTCCCAGGACTCCAGTTCTGCGGTCACCAACTCGTAGAGCAGGGGTAAAAAGAGGAAGCGATCGCGGTGGTCAACCAGGGTAATAGAGGGGGAAGTACCCGGCCAGGTGAGTTCACTCAGCCGCAGAGCGGTATAGAGGCCACCAAAGCCACCGCCAAGAATCACAATAGACTGGGATTGATCTGCCATGGATAAATGCCGTGATACCTATCTTTCTTCTAACTCAAAAATCATTAAGGTAGCTAAAGTTGGACCGATCTTTTGCCAAAGGATCTGGGGAATGTGGACTAACGCTGTGCCTCGGCCCTATGAACCGGTCGGGTACCCAGATAATCAGGCCTGCCTATGGGAACCAAACTACCCTTTTCCTTTACCAGATAGGTACCCAATAAGGCGCTAAAATCCTGATTCTTTTGTTAATTATCGGGAAGGGTAAGGACCTGAATTAACCATAATCCCTATCTCCTAATAAACAGCAAAACCCCCCAAAAATGGGAGGTTTCGGCCTATCGGAGCGGCGGGATTTGAACCCACGACCCCCACTACCCCAAAGTGGTGCGCTACCAAGCTGCGCTACGCCCCGCTGAACAACTCTACTGTTTACCTAACATACCATAAGGTCCGCTATGTTAGTGTCTAAAATCAAGGTTGATGGCGGTAGCTATAGAGAACAGTCAGACTCCTCCCCAAGCTAGGGATGGGCTCGATCAATCTGGTACAGGGGATGCTAATCACAGCGATGATGGCTGGTGGGAGGGTGATTCTTCTGGTCACCTAGGTTGGGAACCGGGTCGTAGCCCCCGGGATGAAAAGGGTGACAGCGACTGATACGCTGCAGGGCCAGCCAGCTACCCCGTAGCGGACCAAATTGTTCCACTGCAGTTAGAGCATACTGGGAACAGGTGGGGGTAAAGCGACAGGTGGGGGGCAGCAGGGGAGAAATGAGCTGGCGGTAGGTACGAATTAGAACCAAAAGCAAAACTTTCATAGGGCCATTCTATCAACGGGGATCTAGTTAAAAATCAACCCCCCGTTTCAAGTCAATACCCTTTTCAGCATAGTGCTTATGGTTAAAGACTTCCGAATGGGTACTGGCCAGTTCAAAGTAGGCCGGAGGGACTTTACAGCGACCGGTGATAATTACCTCCGTATCCCTGGGTTTGCGTAAAAGAGCTTGAACAATGGGTTCTTCTGGTAGGAGTTCCAGGTCAACGGTGGGATTTAGTTCATCTAAAATAATGGTTTTATAGAGCCCAGAGGTCAGGGCCGTGCGAGCAATTTCCCAGCCCCGTTCAGCTTCAACGTAGTCGATGGCCTGCTGTTGCCCCCGCCAGACAATGGCATCCCGGCCACAGCGCTGATGATCCACCAGATTAGGGTAAATTTTGCGCAGGGCAGCGATCGCTGCGTCTTCCGTGTAACCCTTGCCCCCCTTCAGCCATTGAATAATCAATACCCGGTGGGATAGGTCCTGGCTAATACCCCGCCCGATCGCCTGCAACGCCTTACCCAGGGCACTGGTAGATTTACCCTTGCCAGATCCGGTGTAGATTTGAATGCCCTGGAGCCCTGGGACATCACTCAGGTGGGGCTGGGGTTTCATCTCCGAGTGGAGGTCGGCAATGTCGAGGAGGGCGCGGGGGGCGCCTCGCCCCGTGGCAATAATTTCTAGGTGGGGGGGCTTTTGTCCCAGGGTTTTAACCACCTCATCGATAGGCAATAACCCTAGATCGAGGACCGGGTTGATTTCATCTAACACGACCACGGAGTAAAGCCCTGAGGCGATCGCCCCTTTGGCCACATCCCAGCCGCGCTGGGCTTCCTGTTTATCAAACCGGGTAATCTCTCCAACTCCAAAGAACTCCGCCCGGCCAGTGCGGACCTGGTCAATCAGATGGGGGAACCCGCGCTGGAGAGCTTCAATGGCCGCATCTTCGTCGTAGGTGCGACCGGGTCCCTTCAAAAAGCGCAGTAATAAAACTCGACTTTCTAAAAAGTTTTGAATACCCAGCCCAATGGACCGTAGCACCACCCCCAGAGCCACTTGAGACTTACCCTTACCTTCACCGTCGTAGACATGGATCTGTCCGGTCAGGCGCTCGTTGGTTTCTTGAGCGGTGCGAATGCCAATGCCAGTTCTAACCATAGATTAACCAAAAGTAGGGTTTATAACCATGATCAGAGCAATATTCCGGTAGGGTATGGTTGGAGCCATAGGCCAGGCGGCTGTCCCAGCCTGGAGAATCGACCTAGGGATTCTCACCAGAATTATATTTTAGCGAAAGCTGGAGTTTCAGTGCGTCTAATTTCACTCCTGGGAGTATCCTTAAACCACCCCTGAGGTGTTCTATTCATACCCATGACCGATCTGCTTGCCGATCTTGGCCTGATGCCCCTGCGAGCGGTGGTTTTCCAAGCCACCCTGCTGATGGCAGCGATCGCCCTGGAAGCCATGGTCCTGCGCCAGCATCTGCGGTTAGGTTACCAGACCAGTGTGCACTATGCCGCCACCCTCAACCTGCTGGCCACTAGCCTGGGTTGGCTGGCCTTTTTAGCCCTCGAGGGGTTCTTGCCGCCAGGGCTACAACAACAGGTAATCAGCTACGTTTTGTTTAACCATTTATACGCCAATGAGGTATCGCCCAATCTACCGGTGATGGTGGTAATGACGGCCATTGGGGTTTTCTTTCTCACCTACTGGGTGAAGTTACAAGGACTTAACTCCCTGACCCGGTTGCTGGGCACCTCACCGGCCGTTGCCGTCAGGCCAAAGACTCGCCGCCGCATCTACCCGCGATCGCCCCAGGATACCCCCTCCCCATCGTCAGAAAAATCCTCCCACACCCTGGCCGTATTACATGCCAATGCCCTCAGTTTTACGGCTATTCTTCTCCTTTTGCTGATTAAGGTAGCCCTATGAAGTGGTTAGGCCAAACCATTGCAGGAATTAAATCCTTTATACTGCCAGACCGATACTTTTCCTGGCAAACCATCCTATACCTGAGTCTTTTTTCCTGGTTTATGTCTCTGCTAGGTCGCCTCCTGGGGGCTAGCGGCTTTACCGTAGGATTGCTAGCCGCCGGCAGTTGGATCTTTCTGGCCATAGGTTTGGGGTGGGCCGTAGAACATAGCCACATCAAACCCTTTGGCCTTACCATTGCCCCCTGGGTGGCGGGAGGGGTTCTGTGTCTATTTTTATTTGGCTCCTGGCCGGGGCCTTGGCTCCAGACGGCTCTGGTTTGCTGGCCCCTGATTTCATTTTTCGTCGGGGCTGTACCCGAAGTGCTGACCTGGGATCTACAGCCCAAACTACCTTTTCCCCTGGTGCGGCAGCGGTTAGTGCTACTGTTTCTCCTCAGTCTTCTATTCAGTAGCTGGTTGCAATTTCACTTTCGTATTCAAAACTGGCTGAAAGACTATCCCAGTCTGGGGGCCGATCGCTTTGACGCCAGTGGTTTTGTCTATCGCTTACCTGGGCAGCCGGTTCCCCTATCGGCGGGCATAGCCCATTTAACCGAGGCGGAGGCCTTCATTCGCGATCAGACCGATGGCCAGCCCTGGTCTGCGGTAGAGCGGTGGCTCCTGAACACCGAGGGCCACCGTCAGACGATTCAGGCCCAACTACAGAGCCATCCCCAATCCTCCCCAGAGGATGGGCTCTGGCAAATCCAGATTCCCCAACCACTACTCCAGGGAGATGGCTATGAACTGAAAATCTTGGCCCTATGGACCGGGCCAACGGCTGACCCAGCTAGCTACTATCTGGAAAAGTCCTGTGTGTTGGTTCCCGTTATCGAACCTGCAAGTGATGCCGATCCGGCCCGATCAACCCCCTCCCGCTGGGCTAAACTCACCTGTAATCTGGAAACACCTTCCCACCCTGGTCCTCCTCCCATTCCCCAGACCCATGGCTAAAACTGGTTTCCTGCGAATTCTGGCGATCGCCGGTAATGTTTATCTGGAAATCCTCCGCGATCGCCTGCTGTACCTGGTGGGTCTATTTACCCTGCTGATGGTGGCGGTAGCCGGACTGCTGCCGCCAGTTGCCGCTGGCACAGAGCATAAAATTTTCCTCGATCTGGGACTGGTGGCCATCCACTGGCTGAGTGGGGTGGTCGCCCTATTGGTGGGGTCGGGGCTGGTAAACCGGGAAGTGGATAAACGCACCATTCTGGTGGTGCTGACCAAACCAGTCAGCCGGGCTGAATTTGTAGTGGGTAAACACCTGGGCCTGGCGACGGTGTTGGTGCTACTGGTGGGGGCTCTAGGGCTGGTGTTGCTACTGCTCTTGACCCTCCAGGGCATGACCTTTCCCCTCGGAAGTGTGCTGCTGGCGATCGGCTTTACCGCCCTGGAGGCCATTCTCCTCGCCGCGATCGCTCTCTTTTTCGGCAGTTTCACTAGTTCCCTGCTGGCGATGCTGCTGGGTCTGGCGGTTTACCTGATGGGCCACCTGAGCCAGAACCTGGTGAATCTGGCAAAGTTGAGCCAGAATCCTGGCTTAACCCGGATCAGCCACCTTCTATACCTGGTTTTACCCGACCTGGAACGGCTGAATTTACGTAATCTTGCTGTCTATGGTTCGGAGTTAATGCCCCAGGGTGGTGTGTTGATCAGCCACGGAATTTACGCCCTGATTTATACCGCCATGCTGCTCAGTCTGACCACCCTGATTATTTACCGCCGTCAGTTCTAAGGCGTCCTCTAAGGCTCATAACCCCAAGGGGTAGGGTATTCTTAAGATAGATACCATTCTATCCTTCTATAAATATTATTGATTTTCTATGAAGCTTGCCTATTTAATGAATCAGCATCCCTACGCCAGTTGTACCTTTATCCGGCGAGAGATTTTAGAGCTGGAAGCCCAGGGAGTGGGGGTGAGTCGGTTTTCGATTCGCTATCCAGAGCTGACCATTAGCGATCAGGCCGACCAACAGGAGCTCACAAAAACTCGCTTTATTCTGACCGGGGGAATGGCGAGTCTGGGGTTGGGGCTCTTAAAAACCCTGATCACCCGTCCCCGTCGTTGGCTCCGTACTCTGGGGCTGACCCTAAGCCTGGCTCGCCGTTCCGATCGGGGCCTGGGGGTTAACCTGGCCTATCTGGCGGAGGCCTGTGTGCTGCTGCCATGGTTGCAGGAGGCCGGTATTACCCATGTGCACTGCCACTTTGCTACCAATGCCACGGCTGTGGCAATGCTCTGCCATAGCCTGGGTGGCCCGGCCTATAGTTTTACGGTGCATGGTCCCCACGAATTTGATCAGCCAGAGGCGATCGCCCTGGGGGAAAAAATTGGCCGAGCCGCCTTTGTGGTGGCAATCTCTTCCTTTACCAAAAGCCAACTATTACGTTGGTGTTCCTACCAGCACTGGTCTAAAATCCATATCATTCACTGTGGGGTTGATCAACTCTTTCTGGCCCAACCCCCCACCCCCCTTCCTGCGACTCCGATGTTTGTCTGTGTGGGGCGCATTAGTGAACAAAAGGGCCATCTCATTTTGCTAGAGGCAGTGAGCCTTCTGGCCGCCCAGGAAAAAGCCTTTAAGGTAGTTTTGGTGGGGGATGGGCCGTTGAGATCGGAGATTGAAGCCCTGATTGCCCAGCTTAAACTGCACGACTACATTGAAATTACGGGCTGGGCTACCAATGCCCAGGTGCAGGAGTATATTCTCAAGGCCCAGGTGATGGTGGTCCCCAGCTTTGCTGAGGGTTTACCCGTAGTGGTTATGGAGTCCCTGGCCCTGGGGCGACCTGTTTTGGGCACCTACATCGCTGGCATGGCTGAGCTGGTGGAGCCTGGGGTCTGTGGCTGGCTGGTGCCCGCCGGGTCAGCCGAGAAATTAGCTGAAGCTATGGCAAGGGTTATCCACACCCCCCTCGAAACCCTCACCCAAATGGGGCAAACCGGGGCCCAACGGGTAGCCCAAGACCATAGTGCAGCGATTGAAGCGGGCAAGCTGAAACAGCTTTTGGGTCAGTATCGCTAACCTCTTTGGGTAATGGCTCCCAGGGTGGCCGCCGTGGCTGTCAGATAGTCCTGGGGAGATAACCACAGCATCAGTCCCCGTTTACCAGCCGATACGGCAATCTGATCAAAATCGGTGATGGTTTGGTCGGCGTAGACCGGGTAGGTTTTGCTGGTGCCCAGGGCGGTCACCCCACCTCTGATATAGCCGGTTAGGGCCTGCACCTGCGGGAGGGGCACGGGATGAATACTGCGATCGCCCCTCAGTCGGGCCAGGGCCTTCAGATCAATCTGGCTGTGGGCCCCGATCACCGCCAGACAGACCCCCTGGCTAGAGCCTGTGAGTACGAGGGTTTTAAACACCTGCTGGGGAGGTAAACCCAGTTTAATGGCAGTGATCTCGGCCCTTAAATCCTCCGGATCCACGGGATAGGTGAGAATCTGGTAGGGCAGGTTGAGACGGTCTAAGATTCTGGCCGCATTAGTCTTCACCACAGTGGGTCCTCCAGATCCCCTGGCATTGGTTCCTCTGATCCGGCCCCATCCCCAGGACGGGGTATGCGGGCCGAGTCCAGGGCCAGAAAATCAAACAGCTGGCGATCCGCCAGTTGGGAGGCATCGATGTTCTGTAAACTGCGGAATAGGTTGTCGGTACGCCCTGGCCACTGCCTTTCCCAATCCTGGAGCATTTGTTTGATCTGGGCCCGCTGTAGGTTGGGTTGGGAACCACAGAGACTACAGGGAATCAGAGGAAATTGGCGATGGCGGGCATAGCGAGCAATATCTTTTTCTGAACAGTAGGCCAGGGGCCGAATGACGATGTGGCGACGATCGTTGGTCAGGAGTTTGGGGGGCATGGCCTTTAACCGCCCCCCATGGAAAAGATTTAGAAATAAGGTTTCTACGATGTCGTCACGGTGGTGACCCAGGGCAATTTTAGTGGCTCCTTCTTCTGCAGCCACCCGGTAGAGAATTCCCCGACGCAGACGAGAGCAGAGGCCACACAGGGTTTTACCCTCTGGAATGACCCGCTTAACCGTACTGTAGGTGTCTTGCTCCACAATTCGGTAGGGTACCCCCACCGACTCCAGGTAGGTGGGCAGCACATCGGCGGGAAACCCTGGCTGCTTTTGATCTAGATTAACCGCCAGCAAGTCAAACTGAATGGGGGCATGGCGCTGCAGGTGGAGGAGCAGATCCAGCAGGGTATAGGAATCCTTGCCGCCAGACAGGCAAACCATGATGCGATCGCCCGCCTCGATCATGGCGTAGTCATGGACGGCCTGTCCTACCCGTGCCCGCAGGAAGGACTGGAGCTTTTTAAAGCTGGAGGAGGAGGGAGAGTGGGTTACAACCATAGCTATGGAGAAAAAGTCCCTGGGTTTTCCTATATTAACTATCCCCGATACCCAGGTCTAATCAGAAGGCTGGGATAATCAACTCCTCCCCTTCCCTGGGAGCTTCAGGAAGGTCCTAGAATAGTAGGGTATTAACTGGGGGCGGACGATTTTGGACAATTTACAGTTGTTGCTGTACCAGATCGGTCAGTGGGCGACCCATCTGGTTGATCACCAACTCACCCACCTTTCTCCCCTTACCCTGGTGGTGGTGGGTTTAGCGGGCTTGTTAACCAGCCTTTCTCCTTGCCTACTATCGATGTTGCCCATTATGGTGGGGTATATGGGGGGCTACGAGCCGGTCAATCGCCAGGAAGCTACCCTACGGTCTATAGGTTTTGGTCTGGGGTTAGCCACGACCTTGGCAATTTTGGGCTTGGTGGCGGGTTTGTTTGGCTATGTTTATGGTCAAGTCGCGATCGGCCTACCAATTGCCGTTAGCTTGTTAGCAATTTTAATGGGACTCAATTTGCTAGGGCTTCTGCCCATTAGTTTTCCCGTGGTGGCCGGAATCGACTTGGAAAGCTGGGCCCTACCCAGCTGGTTAAAGGCCTATGGGCTCGGGCTCACCTTTGGCATCGTGGCCTCTCCCTGTAGTACGCCCGTTTTGGCCACTTTATTGGCCTGGGTATCCGCCAGCCAAAGCCCCTTACTGGGGGGTGGCCTGTTACTTGCCTATGCGATCGGCTATGTCCTACCGCTGGTGCTGGCTGGCACCTTTACCACCGGTCTAAAGCGGTTATTAGAATTACGCCAGTGGTCAGGCTGGATCACCCCCACCAGTGGGGTCATACTTTTAATATTTGGATTGTTTTCCCTGTTAAACCGTCTACTGCCCCTAGCCCTAGCCTAGGGCTATAACTCCCCGGCCCCCAACCAGGCCCACCCCCATTAAGCCCCCGATTGACAAAAACCATCCTATGACATCCTCCCAGGTTTCCCCATCAGGCTCTCGGTCAGCCCTGACCCGTTACCTGCGGCAAGACCTGTTGCCCCTGCTAGCCGACCTGAGATTAGCGATCGTACTGCTCTTGGCCATTGCCCTGGCCAGTATGACAGGGACCCTAATTGAACAGGACCAAAGCCTCTCCTTTTACCAGGCTAGCTATCCCCAGGAGCCAGCCCTATTTGGCTTCCTAAGCTGGAAGGTGATTTTAACGGCAGGACTCGATCATGTTTACCGAACCTGGTGGTTTTTAACTCTGTTGATTTTATTTGGATCCAGTCTAACCGCCTGCACCTTTACCCGTCAGTTTCCCGCCCTGGGGGCGGCTCAGCGCTGGCAGTACTATACCCAGGCCAGACAATTCGAAAAGCTAGCCCTGAGTACGGAACTCAACCAGACCGATCTAGGAATCCTGTACACCGGCTTAGAGCGGCGCCGCTATCGGGTTTTTCAACAGGAGGGCAGTCTCTACGGGCGCAAGGGCCTGGTGGGGCGGATTGGCCCCATTGTGGTACATGCCAGTATGCTCCTGATTTTGCTAGGGGCAATTTGGGGAGCCATGACCGGCTTTTTCGCCCAGGAACTGGCCACCAGCGGCGAAACCTTTCAAATTCAGAATATCTTCAGCGCTGGTCCCTGGTCCGCAGCCCAGATTCCCAAAGACTGGTCGGTACGGGTGAATCGCTTCTGGATCGACTACACCCCAGCCGGGACCATTGATCAGTTTTACTCCGATCTGTCGGTGATTGATCGTACTGGAACCGAGGTGGATCGCCATACCATTTCCGTGAACCATCCCCTACGCTATCGCGGGGTAAGCCTTTACCAGGCAGATTGGGGGATTGGCGCGGTGCAGGTGAAGCTGAATAATAGTCCGGTGCTGCAGCTGCCCATGCAGCGTTTAGAAAAGGAAGGCACTGGTTTTTGGGGTACCTGGGTACCCACCAAGCCGGACATGAGCACCGGTGTTACCCTATTAGCCCAGGATCTCCAGGGTTCGGTTTTAATTTATAACCAGGCTGGCCAGTTAATAGCTACCCTGCGGCGAGGCATGGCCACTGACGTGAACGGTATCACCCTGGCCCTGATTGATGTGATTGGTAGTACGGGCTTACAGATTAAGGCAGATCCTGGTATTCCGCTGGTATACGCTGGTTTTGGGTTCTTAATGGTAGGCGTGATCATGAGCTATGTTTCCCATTCCCAGGTATGGGCCTTGGTTAAGGGCGATAAGCTCTATCTGGGTGGGCGCACCAACCGGGCCCAGGTTGCCTTTGAACGAGAACTGCTCGGACTTCTCAAAGAGCTTGAGGGTCAGGGCCCCGACGTAGCTTTGGCCAGAACCCTGGGAGGATAGGGTAGATCGAGGCTGTGGCTGGTCTCTGCCCCGTTGCACCGGACTAGGGCTGTAGGTGATCCAAGTTAGTTGAAACTACCGAAAGATCGCTCCAGGATCTGACCACCAGTTGGGACCCCGGGACCGGCGATCGCCCCCAGGCTTCAGAGACCGAGATAAAGGCGGCAGCTCCTCCCTGCTCCGCCAGACTCAGGTCAACCCAGCTATCACCAACAATAACGGTCGCCTGCGGCGGCACCTGTAAGGAATCACACAGTTGGTAGAAGAGAGTGGGGTCTGGCTTAGCTGGATCCTCCCTTTCCGTACCTCGCCAGCCATCTATCCAGTCTTTGAGTTGGTAAAATTCCAGGAAATCCTCCACGTGGGCCGTACTATCAGAGGAAAGCACCCCCAGTTTCAGGCCACTCTTTGCCAGCCGGTCCAGCAGCTCTACCGTACCCTGAAAGGGAGGGGTAGAGGCAACCTTCGGCTGAAGTTGATTGTCAGCGGCCTGGAAAACATCGGCAACTTGCCGATCTACCTGGTCCCCAGAATACCCCGCCTGGATCAGCCACTGGGCGGCCGCGGCTTGGTTCGCTTGGCGGCTGCCTGCGGCCATTAACCCATCGGGGTCAAGTCCCCCAGCAACCCCGAAGATCTGATAAAGACCTTGCAGGGAGTCTTGTTCCAGAGCAAGGCCAGCAGCCTTAAGGGTAGTAAAAAATAGGTTAGCCCGCAGATGGGCTAACCTAAATAAGAAAGAACGGGAATCAGCCAGAGTGCCATCTTTATCAAAGATGACAGCCTGGATACCAAATAGGGTACAACCTTGAACCAGGAGCCTATTCAACGGCAAGGGCTACTTCAGTATCTTCGTAGACATCGCTACCGTCGCTATCGGCCCCTAGACCACCAGATTCTTTCTCAGCGGCCTGCTTGCGTAACTGTTCCCGGTATTTGGCTGCCATTTCTTCAGCTTTGTTATAGACCAGATCGGGATTTCTGACCATATCCCCCGGTTCAGGCTCAAGCTGCTTGGTGGAAAGGGAAATACGACCCCGCTCAGCATCAAGATCGATAATCATCACCTTGATTTCGTCGTTAACGTTTAACACACTGTGGGGCGTGTCAATGTGGTCGTGGGAAATTTCAGAAATGTGCAGTAGACCGCTGACACCGCCAATATCGATAAAGGCGCCGTAGGGCTTAAGTCCGCGAACCGCCCCCAACACCACTTCACCCACCTGTAGACCGTTCATCTTACGTTCTACCAGAGCACGCCGATGACTGAGCACTAAACGGTTACGCTCTTCATCAACTTCTAAAAACTTCAGGGGTAATTCTTCACCCACCAAGTCTTCCTTGGGCTTTCGGGTACTAATATGGGATCCAGGGATAAATCCACGTAGTCCTTCAATGCGTACTAGGGCCCCACCCCGGTTGGTGGCAAATACTCCAGAACGAACGGTGGCGTCCTCCTGTTGCAATTGGCGAACTCGCTCCCAGGCTCGCATGTACTCAATGCGACGAATAGAGAGGGTAAGCTGACCATCTTCATTTTCATCGGTCAAAATGAAAAATTCCCGGGTTTCGTTTGACCGCAAAACCTCCTCAGGATGATCAACTCGGTTGATGGACATCTCCTGAATGGGTAGGAAGGCGGCAGTCTTGGCACCAATGTCAATCAGAGCGCCTCTTGGTTCAAGGCTAAACACAGTTCCAGTGACCGTATCCCCTGGGTTAAAGTGATAGTCGTATTTGTCCAGAAGTGCGGCAAAATCTTCGTGCGTAAACCCGATTCCAACGTTCTTTACGTCCTGATTGAGCATGCTGTATTTCCCTATGATTTTCTCCGTTAAATACTGCGGTTTCTATGCCAAGATCCAAAACTACCGATTCAGTTATAGTTAGAAGCTAATGCGACAGTAAACTACCACATCCCTTCAGGCTAGCCCGATAAACCCACAGAGTTAGAATTATAGCCGATGAAACCGACTTGTTGAACAGCCTGTCCTAAGATTCAATCGAAGCAGCTGTTTCCCTAGAGGTTCCAGCCTGTGAGCTATAACCATAGCCCGATAAAACGGAGGGGAAGCAAGCCAGAACCCCAACCCAGCCTTTACTCAGAAAAACTTGCTAGGAGGATCAAGGGGTGAGGGGCGCATCCCGATAGTAGGGGGAGTGACCATTGCTAGGGGTTTCGCTATCCGCCAGTAAGGGACTACCCTGGAGTTTTTTCAGGGTGTCGACAAAGTCTCGAATGCCCTGAAATTGGCGGTAAACCGAGGCGAAACGGATAAAGGCTACCTCACTGATGGGTTCCAGTTTGACCAGAACTAATTCTCCAATTTCGGCGCTGGTAACTTCTCGGTTGCTGCGCTGCTGCAATTCGGCTTCAATATCATCGACAATGGTCTCAATCACCTGGGCAGAGACAGGACTTTTTTCGCAGGCTCGGACGATACCCTGAAGTAACTTGGACCGGTTAAACAGTTCCTGGTCCTGGCTACGTTTAATCACCGTAATGGGCACGTATTCAATGCGCTCGTAGGTGGTAAAGCGGCGATCGCAACTCAGGCATTCCCGCCGACGGCGAATGCTCCGCCCTGACTCGGCGGAACGGGACTCCAGGACGCGATTATGGGGATGTTGGCAGAATGGACAATGCATTAACAAATCCCGGGGGAGGACATTCACCCCAGACCCCCTATGCCTGACCGACTCAATCGTAAGGTTTATAAACCTCAGGTAACCAGTTAACAACTAGGGCTGGAGAATTAACGGTAATAATTTATCTTCCCCTACCCAGAGCGATTTCTGAGTCTGGAAAATTAATAAACAATAGTAATGATATTTATGGAATTCGATTAAGGAGAACTAAATTTAATTTCTGAAGGCCATTTTGGCCATTGGGTTTACAGTAATTACGCTGGAAAGCAGTAAAATCTCATGGTTCAGAGGGGACTTGAAAAGGGTATCTGTGGTTAGCTAAAACGCCATTGGCTCGGTAATCTTGGTCAGATATCCAGACTTGCAGGGATCTCACGGTATCCATCAGGGCTGCTACAGGGCTTTTTCCATACCCACTCAGGGAGAATGGCTACCCGACCCAGGTGTCTATTTCCCAACCATGTCGCAACCGGAGAATTATTGTGAATAGTTTTAATGCCAAAACCCACCTGACCCTGGCCGATAAAACCTATGTTATTTACAGCTTGCCAGAGGCCTCTAAAACCCTAGGAGATATTAGCCGGTTGCCCTTTAGCCTGAAGGTATTGCTGGAAAATCTACTGCGCTACGAAGATGGGCGATCGGTGACGGCTGCCGACGTGCAGGCGGTAGCTACCTGGCTGCAAACCCAGACATCCTCCCGGGAAATTGCCTATCGCCCTGCCCGGGTGCTGATGCAGGACTTTACTGGTGTGCCAGCGGTGGTAGATCTGGCGGCCATGCGGGATGCCATGGTCAATCTTGGGGGTAACCCCGATCAGATTAATCCCCTGTCGCCGGTCGATCTGGTGATCGATCACTCTGTCATGGTAGATGCCTTCGGCAGTAGCGCTGCCTTCAGCGAAAATGTCGAAAGGGAATTTGAACGGAACCATGAGCGCTATGCCTTTCTTCGTTGGGGTCAGAGCGCCTTTGATAACTTTCGCGTCGTTCCTCCGGGTACGGGTATTTGTCACCAGGTCAATCTGGAGTATCTGGCCCAGGTGGTGTGGACCCGAGACCTGAATGGAGAAACCCTGGCTTACCCCGATACCCTGGTGGGTACCGATAGCCACACCACTATGATTAATGGTCTGGCGGTACTGGGCTGGGGCGTCGGGGGTATTGAGGCGGAGGCAGCCATGTTAGGGCAGCCTATTTCTATGTTGATTCCTGAGGTGGTGGGCTTTAAACTAACGGGACAGTTGCCCGAAGGAGCTACGGCCACCGATCTGGTGCTCACCATTGTGCAAATGTTGCGTCAGAAGGGGGTCGTGGGTAAGTTTGTGGAGTTTTATGGGGAAGGTTTAGATCACCTTAGTCTCGCCGATCGCGCCACCATTGCCAATATGGCCCCGGAGTATGGAGCGACCTGCGGGTTCTTCCCGATTGATGGAGAAACCATCCAGTATTTAAAGTTCTCTGGTCGTGATCCGGAGCGCATTGCCCTGGTGGAGGCCTACGCCAAGGCCCAGGGCCTATGGCGGGATGCGGCGGCCCCCGATCCCATCTTTACCGATAGCCTCAGCCTTGATCTGGGTACCATCGAGACTTCCCTGGCTGGACCCAAACGACCCCAGGACCGGGTTTGTCTGAAGGACATAGCCAGCCAGTTTAAAACAGCTGACTTCCCCGGTTTTAGTGGTAGAGACTATGGCGACAAGCGATCGGCGCCAGTAGCCGGTACGACCTATCAACTGAGTGATGGAGATGTGGTAATTGCCGCCATTACCAGTTGCACCAATACCTCTAATCCTTCGGTGATGATTGCTGCTGGTCTGTTAGCCCGTAAGGCCCTTCAGCAGGGTTTAACCGTCAAACCCTGGGTTAAAACCTCCCTGGCGCCTGGCAGTCAAGTGGTCTCCGACTATCTGAATCAGGCTGGTCTACAGACCGACCTGGATGCCCTTGGCTTTAACCTGGTGGGCTATGGCTGTACCACCTGTATTGGTAACTCCGGCCCCCTGCCTGAGGCGATCGCTGCCGCCATTGACTCCCAGGATCTGGTGGTCGGAGCAGTGCTTTCTGGTAACCGTAACTTTGAAGGACGTGTCAGCCCCCATACCAAGGCCAACTACCTGGCTTCTCCGCCCCTGGTGGTGGCCTATGCGATCGCCGGTAGTCTGACCATCGATCTCAAGACCGAGCCCATTGGTCAAGACAAGTCCGGCCGTCCAGTCTATCTCAAGGATATCTGGCCTACCAACCAAGAGATTCAAACGGTGATGGCCGCAGCCTTAACCCCAGAGATGTTCCGTAGCCGCTACAGTAACGTGTTTACAGGAACCGATCGCTGGCAACAAATTGTTCCCGTAGAAAGTAAAACCTATCCCTGGGAGACTAGCAGCACCTACGTGCAAAACCCACCCTATTTTGTGGGCATGGCAGCCAGTGTGAACGGTCAAGCCTTTACCGACATCCTGGGGGCTAGACCCCTCGCCATTCTGGGGGATAGCATTACTACAGACCATATTTCTCCCGCCGGTTCAATCAAGGCTAACAGTCCAGCGGGCACCTACCTGACCGACCACCAGGTGGAATCCGCCGACTTTAATTCCTATGGATCCCGGCGAGGCAACCATGAAGTCATGATGCGAGGTACCTTTGCCAATATTCGCTTGAAGAATGAAATGGTTTCCGATTCCTCTGGGGGTGTTACCAGGCACCAGCCATCGGGGGAGGTTCTCTCCATTTACGATGCTGCGATTAAATATCAGGGGGAAGGAACGCCCCTGGTGGTGATTGCCGGTAAGGAATACGGCACCGGTTCTTCCCGCGACTGGGCTGCTAAGGGAACTCGCCTGCTGGGGGTCAGGGCAGTGATTGCAGAAAGCTTTGAGCGGATCCATCGGTCTAACCTGGTGGGGATGGGGGTTCTACCCTTGCAGTTTCTACCGGGTAGCCACCGCCACCTGCTACAACTGGAGGGTTCAGAAACCTTCGATGTGGTAGGTCTCAAGGATGGCATCCAACCGGCTATGACCCTCACTCTACGCGTTCACCGTGGTCTGGACACCAGTGAGGTGCCCTTACTCTGCCGCATTGATACCCTGGATGAAGTGGAGTACTTCCGGAATGGGGGGATTTTGCCCTACGTGCTGCGGCAGTTGTTGGTAGCCTAGGTCAATCAGGCTTTCCGAGACGAGCTACCCTGAGCCATCCACCCACTTCTCCTTTGGGGAGAAGCGGGTGAGTTAGACACGGAGAATACCCTTAGTCCACGACGATAGCTACATTTGACGGCGCGGAAGCAAATCAGAATACTTGCCCAGCCTTTACTTGCACCGATCAACTCTATGCCACCCGTTCTGGTCCAGGTTATATGAACTGACTTCCCAACAGAGTAATATGAAGATAACTCAGATCCTCCACTAGTCCTCATCCTTAGGAATGCTGAGTTACCCATAACGGCATCTACTACCTTCTCAGTTTGCTGGTGTATTGTTTTTAGATAATGACTGAAGCCACAACTGAATCAACTGATAACCCAGGGCTAGAAAACGACCTGGTGCTTTGCCTGAGTAACGTCTCAAAGAAGTTTTGTCGCAGTCTCAAGCGTTCACTATTTTACGGAGTTCAAGATATTGGTTTAGAGGTGCTCAGCCTGCGACAAGAATGTGATTTCTTGCGACCTGGTGAGTTTTGGGCATTGAGGGATGTTAACTTAACCTTGCGCCGAGGCGAAGCCCTAGGTTTAGTCGGTGCCAATGGCAGCGGTAAGACAACCCTATTGAGGATTATCAGTGGTCTCATTAGACCTGATACTGGTAACGTCCGAATTCGCGGTCGTGTTGCACCCTTAATTGCCTTAGGAGCAGGATTTAATCCGGTGCTTACAGGGAGGGAGAATGTTTATGCCAATATGGCGATTTTAGGCCTGTCAAAGACAGAAATTGATCAGCGGTATGATGCCGTTGTCGAATTTGCAGAAATTGGTGAGGCTATTGAGTCTCCTGTTCACAGCTATAGCTCTGGAATGGGGGCTCGATTAGGGTTTGCCTGTGCCATCTATACCAGGCCAGACATACTTTTAATTGACGAAGTTCTATCTGTAGGAGATATTAAATTTCGGCTAAAGTGCGATCGTGCTCTCCATGACCTACGGGTACAAGGCACATCCTTTATCGTTGTCAGCCATTTTTTCCAGGGAATATTAAATATCTGTACAAAGGCACTGTATCTATCCAGAGGTGAGGTAAGAGCCTATGGTGATGCCCGATCAATTATGGACAAATACGATCTGGACCTGATTACAGTTGGCAACGCCTCTCCAGGTCTGCCCTTTTTCCCTGCGGCCAAGGAAGAACCACAGTCGTCTGGCGTAAGCATTACCGGAGTTTATTTTAGAAACAGTCAGAACACCATCATTGATTTACCCGCCAGCGGAGAAGAGGTCAGTTTTTGTGTCGCTTGTAATGTCTCTAGACAAATCGATCGGTTAGGGCTTTATCTCTATATTTATCAGCCTGCACAGGACAACAGCCTGATGATTCATGTCAGTCAGGAGTATGACGGTAAAACCTTCAAGGTTTCAGCCGGGAAGTATGAACTGCGTCTTCATTTCATGCCCCTAGCTCTATTAAGGGGCTCCTATACAGCTAAAGTCGCTCTCAAGGATGGCACCCTCTATTCATTAGACGCCTATGATTCCCTGTCCTTTGATGTTTCCAGCAATGAAGTTGTAAATCGCGGATTAATTTACCAAAAAAGGCAATGGACAATATCTTAAAAATATAGCAATCCAGTTTGGTTTTTGAAAAATCCTCGGACTCAATGCCCCATGGGGCAAGGAAAGCAGTCCCAGTACACTTAGAAGTAATCAGTCCGGATTGCTATAGCTATGGGTAACTGGAAAAATTCACGGACACGAAGGCAGCTAATGATAGAACATCCCCAGGCCATGGTAAATCGGTATTGATAGGGTTCCCTAGAGATGATCGGGCAGAAAACATAGGAGATACATATAAAATGCAAATACCTAAGATAGCTATTTACCTATTCGCCACAGGTCTACTATGCCTATTTATTCTGCTACCTATCTCTCTTCTGGTTCCCAGTCTTCTGATCTATGCTCTGCTGATCTTAGGGTTTTCCATAGTCCTATTAATGCAGATATTAATCTATAGAAGAATTAGAAAGTATGCCCGATTAGAACAGGCCGATCTGATCGACCGGATCAGCCATGCAAACCGGGAAAGAGAGCGGGAATATGCCCAAATAGAAGCTCTATTCTCGGTTTTCTCAGTGATCCAACCCGCCCATCCCCTACCCAGCATGAGAGGATGGGCAATTTCCCCAGACTTCGCCATTCTATTAATATCTTTGCTGGACCAATATCAACCTCAACTGGTTTTAGAAGCTGGTAGCGGTGTATCAACAATTATTATCGGTCATCGCCTGAAAACCCTGGATCAGGGCCAACTAATATCATTAGATCATGAGGCAGAATTTAGTCAAAAATCTCAATCTAATATCCATAGACATGGTCTTCAATCAGTAGCTAGGGTAATTTACTCACCCCTAACTAATTTCGAAATACAGGGTAAACAATGGCTGTGGTACGACACCACTGAACTCAGTCATAACCTGCATGGAACCATAGATTTTCTTGTTATCGACGGTCCTCCCTATTTTATTCAAGATTTATCCAGATATCCAGCTTTACCAATATTATTTGATATGTTGAGTGACGATGCAATCATTTTAATGGATGATGCTGATCGAGACGCAGAGAAAAAAATTATAGAATTATGGAAGAATGAGTTTAAATTTTCATCGGTCAATAAGGTGCACGCCGAAAAGGGGGCTTGTATTCTTTACCTGAAAAAATGATATTAAAAGCTATTAAAGCATCGTATATTTGATATTTTCATTGATTTGTACGGTTTACGTTGCGCCAAATTTCTTCTGAAGAGTTATATACAATATGTATAAGATGCTTTTGGTGACTGAGCAATTCTTTTATCCCGATTCTTCTGGCGGAAGTGAAATATCGACGGCCTATTTACTGGACAATCTCTATAGGAAAAATTGGCAAATAGAAGTAATTTGTACCTGTTCTTTTAGAAGTCCTAGTTTCAGGAAAACTTCTTGGAAAGATCTAAATAGCTTACGTATCTCTATACCGGCTCTCGTCGATCGAAGGCAAGGTTATACCATCTGGAGGTTAATGAGTAAATTTGTAAATACAAAAAGGCTAATTAATTTTCTCGATAAAAGATTAGAAGAATATCAACCTGATTTGATCTTGGGTTTGGGAGATATTAACTGTCCGTTGCTAAATCATGCTTTAAATAAAAAGTATAACTGTTTCTATATAGCCAGGGTCGCTGAATTTATGAGATCAGCCGATTCTATTCCAAAAGAAATTAATATAATTGCAAATTCTCCATTTATGAATCTGTATCTAAATAAGCTGACTGGAAAGAATTATGGAGTGGTTTTACCCTTCGTAGAGCAAAAAAAATATAAAATAAAAACTCGCCAAAGAAAATACGTTACGTTTATAAATCCAGTTCCTCAAAAAGGTGTGGAATTAGTAATTGAGGTGGCTAAGCAATTACCCAATGTAGATTTTCTTTTTGTTAAAGGTAACTGGTTTCATTACAGAGGTAATGAAGAAAGTTTCATTCAAGAGGCCCGTCTCTTACCCAATATTAAGATTTGGGACCATCAAGAGGACACACGATCTATTTATGAGGTAACTGATATTCTTTTAGTTCCTTCTATCTTTAGCGAAACCTTTGGGAGGATTATTCTAGAGGCTCAAATAAATAGTATTCCAGTGATTGCGTCTAAGGTCGGTGGTATTGAATACACCCTTGGTATGGGTGGTATTCTAATAGACTCTGATGCGTCTTCCCAAGCTTATGTGGAATCAATTGAACGACTAAAATTTGATCAAAAATTCTATTCGGATATTTCCAAATTAGCTTTTGATAATAGCCAAAGATCGGAATTTAATCCGGATTTTCAAGTCAATAATTTCATAGATATTGTAAATAACTACCTGAAGTCTTAGCCGTATTATGGACAGCTTGGTTGTTTCAGTATTAATGCCAGCTTATAACTCAGAGCGTTATATAGGCCTTGCTATTGAGAGTATATTGTCCCAAACCTTCACTAAGTTCGAGTTTATTATTATTGATGATGGTTCTAGAGACCGAACAGTTAATATTATTGAGAATTATCTTCAAAAAGATCGACGTATTTGCTTTGTCGCCCGTCAGCATCGAGGTATTTCTGCCACTCGTAATGAACTTTTATCAAAAGCAAGGGGAGAGTTTATTGCTGTTATGGATGCGGATGATATTGCCTTACCTGAACGTCTAGAATCTCAGGTTAATTTTCTAAATAGTCATCCGAAAGTTGTTTGTTTAGGTAGCACTCAACAATGGATTGATGAGGCTGGACGTTATTTGTGGATTCATCCAGAGCCTGAAAGAGACGCGGAAATTCAGCAATCTTTACTAGTAGGCAGAACCTGTATTAATAATTCTTCCGCAATGATGCGGCGGGAAGCCGTTATCCAGGCTGGTGGTTATGATGAGTCTCTGGCACAAGCCGAGGATCTTGATCTGTTTCTACGACTAGGGGAAATCGGTAAGCTGGCAAACCTACCTGATCCATTAATTCAATATCGCCAGCATGCAAACTCGATTAGCGATCGCAGACACTTAGAACATCTTCAGCTGCAATCCCAGGTATGTGAGCGAGCCTGGAAACGCCGGGGAATTGCTAATCTAACCATGGAAAATAAACCCTGGCGACCGGTGGACCGGCGATCGCGCCACCAGTTCATGACCCGATATGGTTGGTTATTCTTTAATCGCGGAGATCGCCCCGCCGCCATTGCCTATGCCCTCAAAGCCCTCAGAGCCCTACCCCTATCCAGGCAAAGCTGGACCCTGCTGGTCTGTGCCCTAGTTAAGCCCCTCCCCCCTACCCTATGAGTGCTCCGCCCCTGGTTTCTGTTCATCTGGCGGTGTACAACGCCGCTCCCTACCTGGCCGCCACCCTGGAGAGCATTCTGACCCAAACCCTGACGGACTTTGAATGCCTGATTGTAGATGACGGGTCCACCGATGGCAGCAGGACCATTATCCAGAGCTACATAGATCGGGACCCTCGCCTGCGCCTCTGGTGTAACCCTAACCAGGGAGTCTCGAAAAGCCGTAACCAACTGTTGGCGGCATCCCGGGGGGAATTGATTGCGGTGATGGATGCCGATGACATCGCCCTACCTCAGCGATTTGCCCTACAGGTGGCCTTTCTACAAGGTCACCCCGACCATGTCTGTGTGGGTGGGGCCCACGATCTAATTGATCACAAGGGCCGGTTTCTCACCCGCCTGCGGCTGCCAGAAACCGATGCCGAAATTCAATCTCTGGCTCTGGCGGGTCACGGCAGCATTTGTCACCCCTGCGCTATGGTACGGCGATCGGCCCTGGTGGCGGTGGGAGGCTATGACGAGAACCTGAGATCGGCCCACGATCTAGACCTCTGGCTCAAACTGGGAGAAATCGGCCAACTGGCTAATTTGCCAGATACCCTATTGCAGTATCGCCTGCTAACTAACTCGGTGAGTGGGCGCAATCCCAGTGATCAGCGGGCGGAAGCGCGGTTGGCCTGTGAGGCGGCCTGGCGGCGCCGGGGTATGGAGGGGCAGTTTGAGGCGACCCAGCCCTGGCGACCCACGGGCGATCGCGCCTCCCAACACCAATTTATGCTGCAGTACGGCTGGTGGGCCTTTAACAGTGGCCATGGGAAAACCGCCGCCCTCTATGGCGGCAAAGCCATTCTGGCCCAGCCCTGGCGGCGGTCGGGTTGGGCGTTGGTAGGCTGTGCCCTCTTCAAGTCTCCCCCGACCGTTCCCGAGGAGGTACCTTAAGAAGCAGGCTAGGAACAACCTTTTGAGAGGAGACTGCTGGTGAGCCAACCCCAGGTAAGCATCCTGATGCCCATGTACAATGCCGAAGGTTTTGTGGAGCGGGCCTTGCGATCGCTGTTGCAGGAACAGCGGGTAGCACTGGAGGTGATTGTGATTGATCACCAATCCCGCGATCGCTCAGTCACCCGGGTACAGGGAATCCAGGACCCCCGCCTGCGGCTGGTGACAGCCCAGGGCGGCGGCATTGCCGATGCTTTGAACCTGGGCCTGGGGTTGGCCCGGGGAGAGTTCTTGAGTCGTTGCGACGCCGATGATAGCTACCCAGCCGATCGGTTGCCTGGGCAAATTCAGTGGTTACAACAGCACCCCGAGTTCGGGGCGGTTTGTGGTAATTACGCCGTGATTAACCATCAAGATCAGCTGATCACCCGATTTAACTGCGGCGACCAGGAGGCTGACATCACTCCTGAACTGCGGGACGGCATCACCCGCACCCATCTCGGTACCTTTCTACTGCGCACCCAGGTTGTGCGACAGTTGGGGGGGTTTCGTGCCTATTTCACCACCGCCGAAGACATTGACCTGCAACTGCGACTGGGGGATAGCTATCGGGTAGGCTACCGTCCCCCGGTTGCCTATTACTACCGCATCCATGGCGACTCCATTACCCATAGGATTGCCTCGAACCAGCGCGAGTTTTTTGACCAGGTAGCCCAGCGGTTACAACGGCAACGGCACCACACCGGTAGGGATGATCTGGATCGGGGTTGCCCGCCTGCGGTACCTGTGGGAAAAGGTCCTGCCCATAGGGCCACCAACCATATTCAAGGCTTTCTGATCGGTCGGGCCTGGCAGGAACTGGAACGGGGGGATCCCTTGCGAGCTGTTGTTACCGGTCTGCAAGCTGGGCTAACCGCTCCCCTAAACATTCCCGCTTGGCGACCTATTCTGGTTCTTTGGGGAAAGGGACTGGTCCAGCTTGTGGGAGGGCGGCGGCGGGGTTAACCTCGACGGCGTAGTTTCCGGCCCAACTTCTGACCCCACTGGTGCAGTTTGAGTCGGGCCAGGCGGGGTTTAGTCAGACCCGGTACGTTGGCCCCATGGATAGAACGATGATCAAAGAAATGGTTGAGTTCTTCCAGGATTACCTGCAACCGTGGTATTAATTGGCTGTCCCGGTAGGGTGCGAGATCCAGGGGGGCGATCGCCTGAGGGTAATGCTGAACGGCCCGGAGAATACGCTCTACGTCGTAGGTGGTAGAGTAAACACCGATTTTCTGGCAGTTAAAGCCTGGATCAAGGTAATCGGCCAGGGCTCCGTTAAGACTGGAAAATACCTGACAACCGCAGGCGATCGCCTCCATAGGGGGCAGGCCAAAGCCTTCACTAACTCCACTTAAGGCCCAGTATTCGGCGGAGTCGTAAAGATAAACCCGACTGCGGTTAAATAGCCCGGCCAGATCTTCCACAAAGTTGTCCAAACGGACCAGGTAGCATTGGGATTGCAGGGCTGGCACCAGAGTTTTCAGCAGGTACTCTGAGGATTTACGGGTCTGCACCAGAACATCAATATCCCGAGGTTGGTGGCGGTTGGTAAAGTCTTCAGAGATGGAGTTGGGTAAATAAAAGAGCAACCCATTGGAGCTACGTTGGCCCCAGTATCCCAGGGAGTTGCGACTAACCGTAATAATCGGTACATCCCCGGGTAGGGTAAATCCATAGCCAGTACTATGGGCATGGTAGACCACCTGGTGCGATCGCAGCCGCCGGACTAGCCTGGGTACATGGAAGCCCCAACTCACCACAAAAATACTATCCGCCAGACTAGAGCTTTGCAGCAGGTCATCCAAAAAGAGAGTATCGGGTTCTCGCTGGGCATAGGTAACCACTGCCGCTGAACAAATTTGTTGAGCTAACCGGAGGGTTTTAAGTTCAGCAAATAAGCCCCCACAGGCATAGCGCTGATCAGTACCGGGGAGAAGAAAATAGAGATTACGCATGGTGGCATTTTAAATCATCAGCGGCTTGAGTTAGGTAGCTTTGGCCAAAGGTGAAGGGTCAGCTCAAACCGGGGTTGCCTTTGGTCAACGGTAGGGCATAATGCCTGTAACGTTCGGTTTGGAACTAAGGTGAGCGGTGAAATACTTTTTTCTGTCTGATGGTTGGGTGACCGGACGAGTTTGGGAATTTGGCGGCCTGTGGAATGAAGCCGCTTGGCAGCGACGGCCCCATATACGCCGCCTGAATTTATCCATCAACGAGCAGGGGGAACTCCTCTGGCTTTACCAGGTAGAAGAATCCGTCTTGATGGTCGAGGTCAAACCTGAGGGAGAACTGAGGCAAGCCATTGGCCAGGTGGTTCTGAAACGACTGATTACGGCTGAACAGGTGATTGAACACCTCTGTGCCGTCTAGACCGGCAGCAGTTGTCGCAGTGGCCGCAGTCCCCCAGGGTTTGAGCTTCTGCAGGAAAGCCAAAGGCAACTAGCAGCGAGCGCCAGCGACAGCTCGGGCTATGGAAAAACTGGTGGAGCTGGTGGCTAGCAGCGGTTTGCAGATCGGGGGCAGGGGCAGTTGAGGGTCGGATTCGATAATGAAAAGGATCCAACCATTCCAGTTGTCTTGCACTATGGAGCCAGGATAGGGCGATCGCGCCGTGTTTAAACCGTTGACTCACCTGGTTAACCGCCCCCGTGGGGGGAATTTGACTCACCAACTGTTGCGCTTTTTTCTGCAGGTCCAGGGTCTGATCCCGAAAGAATCTAGCCCGCTGGCGATCGCTGGGATCGATCCACCCAGTTGGTTCACTCACCAGGGTTAGGGCCTCTGCCCAGTGCCCATCTCGACCGGCCCGACCCACCTCCTGCACGTACTCGGTCAGGGTATGGGGAGCCTGGTAATGGAAAACCCAGCGGGTGGAGGGTTTGTTAATTCCCAGGCCAAAGGCTGAGGTACAGACTACAAACTGTAGGCGATTTTCCATCCAACTCGCTTCGATGCGGCGGCGATCGGCTCCCCCGAGCCCGCCATGGTAAGGGGCGGTGCGATAGTTCTGAGCAACCAGCCTGGCGGCCAGGGTTTCGCTATCTCGTCGGGTACGCACATAAATTAACCCCGATTCATGGGGGTGGTGACGGAGATAGCGATCCATTAGAAACTGCCGTTGCCCTGGGCTGACGACCCTTTTCACCCCCAGGTGCAGATTGGAGCGATGGGGATTAACCCGAATGCATCGGGGGGATTGGAGCTGGAGCACCCGGCATAAAACCTGCTGGGCCTGGGGATCGGCGGTGGCCGTAAAGGCGGCCAGGGGAATTTTACGATCGGGTCTGGCGGCGGCCAGGGCCTGGCGTACCGCTCCTAGGCGCTGATAGGCCGGGCGAAAGCTATCCCCCCACTGCACCAGGCAATGGGCTTCGTCCAGAATTAACCCATTGATCTCCAGGTTAGGATCACTCAACCGTTGCCAGACTGGCGGGCTCAAGAGGGTTTCAGGGGAGAGATAGAGGAGTCTAAGCTGGCGCTGATCCAGGGCCTGCAAAATTTGTTGCCGCTGTTGGCGGGCCATTTCGCTATGGAGGGCCGCCGCTGGTAAGTTTTTCTGCCGCAGTTCCTGTACCTGATTTTCGATCAGGGCCAGGAGAGGCGATACCACCAGGGTCAACCCCGACTGCAACACCGCCGGCAACTGAAAGCAGATGGATTTCCCTCCACCAGTGGGTAACACCACTAAAAGATCCCGGCGATCGATGAGAGCCTTAACAATTTCCCCCTGGGGCTGGCGAAAGTCGGCGTACCCCCAAATTTGCTGAAAGGATTTAAGCACCTGATCCCAGGTCGGCGGAGTCATATAGCTAGCTGTTCAAAACTACCCTTCAGCATGCCCATCCCCAGAGTAAGGATCTAGCTATGGCCAGAGGATATGGAAATCCCAAGCCTTTCTCCCCCCTACTCCTCCACTTTGATCTGCTCTATCAGCAGTTCCACCAGCGCCGGTAGAAGATGCCTATTCTTGCTATGTTCCCGGCCTTCGGTAAAGGCTACCAGGGTAAAGGGGTGGTAGCCAGGAATCTCTACATAGGCGGAATCATGACGCACCTGGCTGGTAAAACCAGCTTTAGAATACAGGGCGGCCCCAACCGGTAGCCCTGCCCCAAAGAATCCCCTGATCTGGTCCTCCTCCTCTCCGGGCGATCGCGGCGACCGCAGGTCCCGAGCCATGAGGGAGAGCATGGCCTGGGATCGGGCCGCTGATACCGCTACCCCTCCGGCAATACTATGGATTAGCCGAGCTACCCCATTCGTAGTCAGACGATTGCGGTTCTCGTAGGTTTCTCCCAAAAAGGCCCGTTCTCGCCCGTAGGGACCGTCTCCCCAGGTTTTCTGGTTGAGATTAACCGTGGTCAGTTCTGGCCAGCCCAAGGACTGAAAGAAACGGTTGATCATATTGCGTTGGTGCTGCCAGGTGGCAAAGGGACCGGCGGGTAAATCAGGGCCACTGGTGGTGCCCGTTAGTAGGTCTACAACCAGACTGGTGGCGTCGTTACTGGAGTCCACAATCATATCTCGTAGGGCCCGATCTAGCTCCGCTGCAGGGGACACCATCCCCTGTTCCAGCCATTCCTGGGCCGCCACCAGATAAAATAGCTTGACCACGCTGGCGGGATAAATCAACTCCATCCCTCGATAGCTGGCTCCCCGGGGCCGATGTTGCCAAAAGTCCAGGGCGCTCAGGGCACCGCCCGTATTAGTCATGTAAGGCGGGTCGTAAACCACCCAGGTGACCGCAATTTGGGTCGGGGCCAGGGTAGGAAAGTCTACCCAAAGCTGATCGAGGGTCCGGTTCAGGTACTGGTCCAAGACGGGATCGGAGGTAAAAAATGTTTGCATGGCTGATCGGACAAGTTATACCTTAAGTATTTCGGAATTTGGTGCCTTAGCACATCAGAATTTCTCCATGGCCAGTACGGCGTTTTGTCCACCAAAGCCAAAGCTTAGACAGAGCAGGTTCTGGATAGGGGCAGGCCGGGTCTGGGTGACCAGGGCTGAATAGATGGCCTCACCCCGAGGAACGGGGTTGGGAGGTAGTTGCTGGTGGCGCAGGGCTAGACAACATAGGGCCATACCGATCGCCCCCGAGGCCCCCAGGGTATGGCCGGTGGCCCCCTTGGTAGAACTCAGGGGGGGCTGGTGAGGCAGGACGTCCCGAATTAGCTGGGCTTCGTGACTGTCGTTTAAAACCGTACCGGTACCATGGGCATGGACGTAGTCAACCGCCTCAGGGGCCAAGCGAGCCTGGCGCAGACAGGCTAATAGGGCTGAGCGGCTGGCGGTTTGTTGGGGATCGGGAGCGGTCAGGTGGTGAGCATCGGCCCTCAACCCTGCAGCCACAATCCGACCATAGGGTTCTACCCCAGGCCGATGGTGCAGGGCGGTTTCCGCCTCTAACACCAGGATGGCGGCTCCCTCCCCCAGAACCAGGCCTTGTCGCTGACTGGAGAAGGGATAGCAACCCTGACGGGCCAGGGCCCCCAGCCGCTCAAACCCGACCAGGGTGAGGGGGGTAAGGGGGGCTTCCACCGCTCCTACCAACACCCGTTCACACTCTCCCCGACGAATCAACTCGCAGCCCTGAAAGATGGCCCAGAGACCGGTGGCGCAGGCGGCCATGGGGGCTAGGACCGGTCCGTGACTGCCAATGGTTTGAGCCGTTATGGAGGCGGCCATACCGGGTAGGCTACCTGGCCAGTCCAGGGGATCGGGGGGATGGCCCCCGACCAGCCAGTTTCTCGCAAATTCCTCCCAAACTCCTTGAAAACTACGGCTAGAACCAATCACCACTCCGCAGTCGGGTAAGGGTGGGTCGATCCGGGCATCGGCGATCGCCTCGGTGAGGGCAGGCTGCAATAGACCGATGAGAGTGGCGGGAACCTGACCGACCATGCCCAGGGGGAGAGCGGGCAAGTCAGCAAAGGGCTGCTGGAGCGCCAGAGCCGATTCCCCTGCCAGTAATCGTTGCCAGATCCTGCTACAGCCATAGCCCAGACTGGTGACCAGCCCTACTCCGGTCACCAGCACCCCAGGACTACTGGGTCTTGAGTTTGTCAAGGCCTTCAAGCACCCGGGCCGATTCGATGCGATCGCCCTGCTGGATTTTGTCTACCACCTCCATACCCTGGGTGACATAGCCAAACACTGCATAACTACCATCCAAAAAGGGTAGATCGGCCAGGGCAATGTAAAACTGAGCTGAGGCTGAATCCGGAGCCTGGGATCGAGCCATGGCTACGGCCCCCCGTTTATGGGTAAGGACTGGGGCTTGATTAACCTTGGCTTCCTCAAGGGTCTGACTATAGATGGGCTGATTGGCCCCGGCAGGTTTAATCTCTAGGGGAATATAGCGAGGTACCTTGGTGGTCGGATCAGTGAAGCTACCCGTACCCAACTGCTGTACCGGAAAGGCTGGATCCTTACTCTGGGGATCACCTCCCTGCACCACAAAGGGCTGGGGTTCCCTGACTACGCGGTGAAAGGCCAGACCATTGTAAACTCCGCGATTCACCAAATCCACAAAGTTACCAGCGGTAATCGGGGCCTGGGCACCGTCGATCTCGATAATGATCGGCGACCCCTTCACCACTAGCTCTACCTTAGCGGTCCCGGTCAGGGTAGGGAGGCCCAGGCTGGTGGGGTCGGGGCTAGCCGTAGCCACTGGCTGAGCTGGCCCAGGATTGACTGGGGCCTGATCAGTGCTGCTTTTTACCGGACCACCCGAGGTACAGGCCCCCAGCCAGAGAACCAACAGGGTAGCTAGAGTGAAGCTAAACAGACGCATGTTAAATCCCATGGATAGAGAGCTCCCAGTCCAAAAAAATCAGATTTCTATCTTTTGATGCTCCAGAACTACCAGGTTAGCCCTGTTCCGACATGTCAAGTATAGACAATCACAGAAACTATAATCCTTCCAGGGGCACCTGGAGGAAACGGGCCAGTTCTGCCCCCTGGTTTTCTAACTCGGACAGGGAAATCGGTTGACCAACCCGGGTCAAGGGAATATCGGCCCGGCCCTTGAGGCGAAGATAAAGGGCCCGTTTAGGATTCAACCCCTCTTTGATATCCACCCGCAGGGCAGTGATGTCCTCGAGAGGTTGCTGGATCTCAATCCGACGGTTTTTCCCAAAAAATCCGCTGCGGACAATCCTGAGTTGATTGTTAGCCTTGTCAAACTCGTTATACCCTCCCCCCACATTCAGGGCAATCACCAACCATAGATAGGTAGCCATGATCAGAGCAGCCAGGCCATAGAAACCCATGGCAATGCCCTGGGGAATGAATACCAGTTGGGTAGGGTCGGAAAAAGGCAGCAGGTTTACCTGGAAATAACTGGAGAGGCCAGACAGCCAAAAACCCATGCCCCCCAGGCTAAGCACCAGGGCCCAGAAAATATTACTGAAGCGACGAGCCCCTAAAACGGCACGCCTTAAACATTGGGGCTGAACAGATGGTTCGGAGGCAGTCATAGGAAATCGGGGATAAACATCCTGGAGTGAATTTATGGTAAGGATATAAAATTCTCTTGCCTGAGAAATTACGTATCAGATTGTAAAAAAATAGAACACTCCTTATCATAAAGAGAAATCGGCTGATTTTCCGAAGCCCTGCTTCGGAGGCCATTAGGTTATTCTCGGGCAAATGTTGGATCTAGAGAGAAAATAAATCGTCTCTGTGGTTCTGATATCTGGAATACTTATACCTATAAACCTTGCCCTGGGGCCAGATTCTGTTTGTATCCAACCTGGATCCATCAAAATCTAACCTATATGGACTGGATGTCATATGAAGGTAAAGAGGATTTGACATGACCATAGCAATGGGGCGTGCGCAAGCCCAGCGAGGATGGTTCGACGTCCTTG
>JBMOHM010000021.1:0-44093 GCA_049317845.1 Nodosilinea sp.
GGGGTAACGAGGTATGTATATCCCTACCTTAACCGAACTGTTTCGATTTGTAAAGAAACAGGGCTAAGGCTCCCGATCCGTTTCCCCTGGCCCAGGGCCAGGGCTGGAGCAAGGCGCTAGGGTCTCAGTCCTTACCTTTGGGATGGGCTGGCTTTCCTCAAATTCAAGGGGACTCTGCGGTTCGCCCAGTTCGTTGGAGTCCTCAAATGTTCTCTGTGGCAAGGCTTCGCCCTGACAGCGTCCATCAGGATGGCCCTTAGAACTCCCTAACCAGGGGTGGCAAAGCGAATTTTGAGATAGTCATCTTCCATTTTTGCTCCGGAGGGTTCCAGGGCCGCCAGTGCTTGGGGTAATACCAGGTTGCGACGATGGTTGCCAATGCGCACATTGAGTTCATCAGCGGACTTGCTGAGTTCAATTTTGTCCTTGGCAATACCAGGCAGGTACAGTTCTAAACTGTATTGATTATTCTCCTGCGTCACCCGCAGGGTAGTTTCTTTGTAGTAAACCTGAGTGGGGTCTTCCTCGGCATAAAGAGTCTGCTTAAGGCGCTGTAAGGCCTCAAGGCCACACATCTCGTCAGCAAACAGGGGAATTTCCTTTACTGGTAAGGGGCGGAAGTTTTCATGGATTTCGTGCCTGTACTGTTGCTGCTTTTCTTTCATACCTTGAAAGAACGGATCCTGCACAGTATCAGGAATAATGCGGTTGGCAATCACTAAATCGGTGCCTACATTGTAAAGGCTAAGATAGGCGTGGGCCCGCAGCGACTCCTTAATGACCATTTTTTCTGGATTGGTAACCAGTCTTACCGAGGTGGTGCTGGCATCAGTTAGCACTTTTTCCAGGGCAATTAACTGTTCGTAGAATTCGTAGGGAGCATCCATCACCTCTTTGGTGGGTAGGGAAAATCCTGCTACCGGACGAAAAAAAGGCTCTACCAGGGGTCGCAGAGCTTCAGAAACCGCCTGAAAGGGTTTATATAGCTTGCGCATGTACCATCCCGCCACCTCTGGCAGACTCAGTAGTCGTAGGGCTGTGCCAGTAGGAGCCGAATCGATAATCAACACATCGTATTCGCCTTCGTCATAGTGCCGCTTCATTCTCACCAGACTAAAAATCTCATCCATGCCCGGCAAGATTGCCAATTCCTCGGCCTCGATACCCTCTAACCCTCGGGCCTGCAACACATTGGTAATGTAGCGTTTTACCGCGCCCCAGTTACCCTCTAGTTCTAGTAAGGCGTCTAACTCTGCGCCCCAGAGATGGGGTTGCACCGGTCGAGGGTCGTGCCCCAACTCAAGGTCAAAGCTATCGGCGAGGGAGTGGGCTGGATCAGTACTCAGCACCAGAGTCTTATAGCCCAACTCCGCACAGCGAAGGCCTGTAGCTGCTGCTACAGAGGTTTTACCAACGCCGCCCTTACCCGTCATTAACAGTACCCGCATGTGGGTTGCCTCGCCTTTTGAATAATGTTTTCTTAGCTTTAGTGGATTGATCCCGATGGGTTGCCGGTTGGCAATTTAACTCGAGTTTAATTACTAATTTATAGGGTTTTCGAGGTTTCTGCCGGGCCGATGGACTTCATCCTTGAGGCGACTGGTTATTAGCCGCAGCTAACTACAATAAGGCAAAGGCGAGCTAGAATGCCCCGCTACCATTCCCTTTGACCGATCCGCTAGGTCCTAAGCGCTTTGGCCAAAGCTATCCTTCTGGCTATTACCCGAGGCTACAGCTACAACCCCTGGAAAGCTATCTCTAACTGGTAGGCCGTATTGATTACCTTGTTACTATCCCTTACCCCTTGCCTAGGCTTCAACATCCTGATTGAATAGGGGCTAAACATAAACTTTTTTAAACAGGAAGAGCCCATGTACATCGTCCAAATTGCCTCGGAATGCGCTCCCGTAATTAAGGCTGGTGGCCTTGGCGATGTGGTTTATGGGCTCAGTAGCGAACTTGAGGCCCGTGGTCATTGTGTTGAAATTATTCTGCCCAAGTACGACTGTATGCGTTACGACCATATTTGGGGGCTGCACGACGCCTATCGCGATTTGTTAGTGCCCTGGTACGGCACCGATATTCGCTGTGATGTGTTTTGTGGCTGGGTGCATGGGCGGTTGTGCTTTTTTATCGAACCTAAATCCTGGGAAATGTTCTTTAACCGGGGTTGCTACTACGGTTGCTATGACGATCCAATGCGTTTTGCTTTTTTTAGTAAGGCAGCCCTGGAATTTTTACTACGCAGTAATAAGCGCCCTGATGTTATTCACTGCCATGACTGGCAAACCGGTCTGATTCCTCCCATGTTGTTTGAAATTTATAAGTACAACGGCATGGAATTTCAGCGGACCCTATACACCATTCATAATTTCAAACACCAGGGTATTGGAGCTAACGAGATTCTGAAGGCTACTGGCCTAAACCGGGATGACTATTATTTTCAATACGATCGCCTACGGGATAATTTCAACCCCTTTGCCATTAACTTTATGAAGGGTGGAATTACCTACGCTAACCATGTCAATACCGTTTCTCCCTACCATGCCTGGGAAGCTCAGCATACCGATCAGGGATTTGGGTTGGGTCATACCCTGCATACCCATCAGCACAAGTTTTCCGGCATCCTCAATGGTCTTGACTATACCGTTTGGAACCCAGAGGTAGATCCCTACATCCCCCATTCCTACAGCCTCACTTCCTTTGAAGATAAAGCCCTAAACAAGAAAGAACTCAGGGAACGGCTGTTATTACGCCAGAGCGATAGCCCCTTGGTTGCTTTTATTGGGCGCCTCGATGACCAGAAGGGCGTCCATTTAGTCCACCATGCAATCTATCACGCCCTTTCCCGCGGGGGACAGTTTGTCCTATTGGGTTCAGCCACTGAGAAGGGCATCAATGACTGGTTCTGGCACGAAAAGCTACATCTGAATGACAACCCCGATGTCCATTTAGAAATTGGCTTTAACGAAGAGCTGGCCCACCTCATCTATGCTGGGGCCGATATGATTGTGGTACCCAGTAACTTTGAACCCTGCGGTCTCACCCAAATGATCGGTCTTAAGTATGGTACTGTGCCCATTGTTCGCGGAGTCGGCGGTTTGGTCAATACGGTCTTTGACTGGGATTACGATAGCTTCCATGAGCCCGAAGAACGCAATGGCTTTGTCTTCTTTCAGACTGACTACTCAGCTCTAGAATCGGCTATGAACCGAGCCTTTGATGTTTGGGAACAACAACCCCAAATCTTCAGACAAATTGCCCAACAGGGTATGGAGTACGACTTCTCCTGGAATCATCCGGGACAAGCCTATATCGATCTCTATGAGTATATCCGCCATAAGTAGCGAATTTCTGTTTTTTTATCTTTACCCGAGATTCTATCTGCTGAAATGGGCAGTCTGGGGTCAGAATTTAATCCTATCCATGACTCCTTCTTCACCATCCTCCTCCCCTCCCCTGACCCGGGCGAAGTTGCTGCAAGGTCAGGGCGATGCCCTGTACGCATTGGGTCGCTATAGTGAGGCTTTGGGGCGTTTCCAGTCGGCTCTGGAGCTTCAGCCCGACAGCTACGAACTCTGGACCCTTCATGGGTTTACCCTGACTGCTTTAAAGTGTTTTGAAGCGTCTCTGGAAAGTTATAACCAGGCCCTGACGCGTTGCCCAGATTACTCCTTAGCCTGGCATGGTAAGGGCCATTCCCTGGCTAAGTTAAGCCATTTTGAGGAAGCTGCCAGCCATTTGCAGCAGGCTGTTCGTCTCAATCCCGCCGATACCAAGGCCTGGTATAACCTGGGGACGGCCCAAAACCATCTGGGTCGTTACCGGGAGGCGATCGCTAGTTTCCAGCAAAGCCTCATCCTCGATCCTCGGGATCATCATTGTTACTATAACCAGGCAGTAGCCTTCCATGGTTTGCAGGCCTACGAAAAAGCCCTGCAGGTTCTGCAGAGTGCCTTGAGGCTTAAACCCGATAGCCACTATATCTGGAATCAGCGGGGCACTACTCTACTGCAACTGGGCCGCTATGGTGAGGCGATCGCTAGTTTTGATACCTCCCTCCAATATCAGGCCCACAACCCCAATGCCTGGTATGGCAAGGCTCGAGTCTATGCCATGATCAATGACCTGGATAGGGCGATCAAAAATTTGTATCGCACCTTTGTTCTTAGCCCCTATATTTATCGAGTCATGGCCCAGATGGATGATCACTTCGACCCGATTCGGGCAGAGGCTGAATTCCAGCGCTTGATCAATGGGTAATCCTTCTTCTAGGTCATACTGGGGTAAGGGACATGGTGATCGCCGTAGCTACGGCTAACGGCCAGAACACCTATTTAATATTGGCTTTCATACTTTAATCAAACTCTAATCTATCTGGGAATACCTTCAGGTTGATTTTTTTGGATTACTCGTTCCTTGCCCCAAGACTGCCTCAGATTCTCTATCCCTAGCTGTAACAGATTCTCGGCTCCCTCTTTAGCCAGTGGTTTGGCAAAGAAATAGCCTTGACCATAGTTACAACCTTCCTGGTTCAAGATGGTTACCTGTTCTTCTGTCTCAACGCCTTCCGCGACCACCTCCATCCCCAGGGTTTTACCCAGGGTGAGGATGGTCTGGATAATTGCCCAATCTTTCCTCCCCACAAAGGACTTATCGATTTTTAGAGTATCCATGGGAAAGCGATGGAGATAACTCAGGGAGGAATAGCCAGTGCCAAAATCATCAATGGCCAGTTTTAGATCAAAGGATTTTAACTTCAACATCAGGTCGATAGCCCGATCTACATCTCCCATCACCATGCTCTCGGTAATTTCCAGTCGTATACACTCTCCCCTCACCCGGGTTTCCTGCAGGGTTCTTTCCACCTGGTCGATCAGGTCGGACTGGCCAAACTGTCGATTGGATAAATTAATACTCATGGTTAGATGTTGGTACTCCGGAAAAGCTTCATGCCACTGCTGCAGTTGCTGACAGGCTTCCCGAAAGATCCATTGACCTAGGGCCATAATCAGACCCGTCTCTTCCGCCGCTGGAATAAAGGTGCCCGGTAAAACAAAGCCCCGGTCCTTTTGGCGCCAGCGCACCAGTGCTTCAAACCCCGCCAGTTCCCCCGTGTGAAGACGAATAATGGGCTGGTAATACAGCAAAAACTCCTGATTATCCAGGGCAGTAATCAGATCACTCTCCAGTTGTAGGCGGTTCACAGCCTCCGTCAACATGCCAGAGGCAAAGATCTCAAACCTGGACTTACCCAGGGCCTTAGCCCGGTACATGGCGGTATGAGCATCCCGTAGCAGATCGGCCGGTCGATGCTCAAACCCTGTCTGATTAATGGCCATTCCCATACTGATGGTGCTGGGGAGCTTTTGGCCTCCCAGGGTGATAGGTTCTGATAGGCTGTCCTGCAGGGCATCCATGCGCTGACCCACGGTATCGCAATCCAGACTGGTTAGTAAGAGCGCAAACTCATCCCCTCCCACCCGGGCTACCTTAGCATCCGGAGGCATAAATTCCAGTAGACGTTGGGCCATAATCCGCAGCACTTGGTCACCGGCATGGTGGCCCAAGCTTTCGTTAATGACCTTAAAGCGATCCACCCCCATAAACACCGTAATCACTGGTAAGCTAGCTGGCCGTTGGTGCTGCCGCAGAGCTTTTTCAATGCTGATAAGAAAGGCGTCTCGATTGGGTAGACCGGTTAGAGGGTCGTGGGTACTGCGGTAAAGTACTTTGTAGGCGGTAACCACAGCAGCAGTCGTTAACAAACCAAGGATCGGTTCTGCCATGGGTAACCAGAATAATTGACTAATGCCAAACCATCCCACTCCCCCCAGGATCGCGGTTACCCCCAAACTGGCAAAAAACAGTAAAAGGGGGCGCTGAATTAGCCAGGTGAGAGTACCGGCTACTACACACCAACCCCAAAGCCAGAGACCTTCGGCCCAGGGTGCTAGGAATCTGTACAGGGCTGGCTTACCCTCCATTAAATCGAGTAACTGGCTGACCATTTGGGCGTGAATGGCCACCCCTGACATTTTAAAATCCCTGGTTTGGCTAAAACTAAAGGGGGTAGGAAAGCTGTCCTTAAGACTGGGAGCGATTGAGCCGATCAATACCACCTTGTTGGTAATCCAACTGGGATCAAACTGGCCACTCAAGATCTGACTGATGGAAAGCTGGTGGTTGGAAATGTCCTGCCCACGGTAGCGTAGCAAGATTTGATAGCCACCGTTATCGACGGTTTGATAGCCACCGTCCTGGGCTGATAGGGCTGGGATGGTCAGCCCCCCCAGATAGAGGTTGTTGGCATTGTCATCAAACCGAAAGGACAGGGGAGGATGGTGATCGGCCAGAATTAGCCTGAGGCTAAAGGAGTAGTGCTTTGCGGTCTTCCCCGGAACAAACAAAAGGTTGCGACGTATAACATTGTCAGAGTCGGTTGGGAAGTCGTTAAAGCCCACCCGGTCTGGTTCTACAGTGGGGGGCGGAGGAACTTCATTACCGTCTGAGGCACTGTCAACTTTCTTGATAACGATGAGATTTTTAGCAGCCAGTTGCTTAATTAAGGCCTGAGAACCGGGGGGATGTAAGGTGCTGCGGTATAAATCTAGCCCAATCACACTGGGATGGTGGGACTGAAGTTTCTGCAGTAGGTTAGCAAGCTGGGTATCGACTAGGGGCCAGCCATACTGGCGAATGTCTCCCTCCGTAATGCCAATAATGGTGACGCGAGGATGGAGATCCCGACTGGGTTGCGATCGCACCAGGCCATCAAACAAAAACAACTCCGGCGGCTCGATCATCCCCAGATACTTCACCCCACTGACAAAAGCTCCCGCCAGCACGCTGGACAGCAGCACAATCTTAGTACCCGTCGCCGCTAACTTACCGGCAGACTGGTATAGAAAGGCAGGAACGATAATTTGTCGAATCCGATCACCGATGTGGACGGAGCGAGTTTTTAAAGTGCTAGGAAGCTTTGATCGTGGCATGGCCCTCAAGTCGTTACACCTGGTCTGGTGAGTCAGGAACTATTTGACATCTACGCGACTAAGATCCACCCCTGTTTACAAAACCATAGAATGGTTCCCACGGGGATGCTGTAACTATAATCATGCCCGACGGTGATTGCTACCGTGACACCAACTAAAAGACCAGGATACTAGGAGGTCAGGGAGTGGTGTTTGCCCTGGGTGAGGGCATCTTCCAGGTCCTTAAGAGCTTCCCTATCAAGTTTGGTTTGCATAGGGCAGAATTTGGGTCCACACATGGAGCAAAACTCAGCGGTTTTATGGTCATGTAGTCCACCCCCTGCTGGGCCTGTTTCTCAATCACGGTGAGAAAATCTTCCGGGGTGAGGTCCTCCACCTGGCCATGCACCTGCTCCAGGGCCTGGTACACCGGCACCGTACCAATGGGGATGGGGGAATGCTGAATAATGGCGGTGCGAATTTCATCCAGATCGCCCCCCCCGGTGGACAGGTCCATCAGGGTATCGGCACCGTACTTGACCGCCAGCGCCAACTTGGCCAGCTCCTCGGTGATATCGGAGGAATTGGGGGAAGCGCCAATGTTGGCATTGACCTTGCAACGGGCGGCGATCCCAATGGCCATGGGTTCCAGGTTGGGGTGGTTGATGTTGGCGGGGATAATCATGCGACCCCGGCCCACTTCCTCTCGAATTAGCTCCGCCGGCAGACCTTGGCGATCGGCGATGTAGGCCATTTCCTCGGTGATCAGGCCCTGGCGGGCGTAGTGCAGTTGGGACACATTGCTGTGGTTTTGTCGTTTAGCAATCCATGGGGTTCTCATCGGGTGACCTCCAGGTCAGGGTAAGAGGATGGGGACTCAAACTCGAACTAAAACATGAAGCCGTTGGGGGGTGAGCCTAGTCGTAGGCGGTAATGGTTTGGCCTAGGCGGTTAAAGTCGAAGACCTGGGTTTTACCCCGCCAGGCCTGCCATTGAATCGCCCCCAAGCAGATCACCAGGGACACCAGAATGGGAGCGGTAAAACTCACCAGTAAATCACCGGCCCAGGGCAAGCTGTTCCAGCCAGAGAAATCGGGCTTGGGAAAGAACAGGGCTCCCATGGCAATACCGGCCAGGGCACTCCATAGGGCCATGGGGCCGGTGAGCCGCCGGGAATAGAGACCAAACAGAACTGGGAAAAGCGCCCCAGCACAGATCAGATCCGCCAGTAGAAACAGGTAAAGGACGTTGTAGCCCTGGGCCGCCAGGAACACCGTAGGAACACTAATCACCAGGGTCAGGATGCGGGTGAGTTGGAGAATATCCTGACTGGAGCGGTGGGGTAGGAGCCGTAGCAGGTCAGTGGTGAATAGGCTGGTAATGCCATTGAGTAAGGCTCCCAGGGTACTCATCACCAGGGCCAGTACCAACACCAGCACCAGCACACTAAACCATTGGGGCAGGGCCAGGGCCTGAATCAGGGAAAAGAAGGCCCGGTCGTCATTGAAACCAAAGTGCATGGCTAAAATACCCAGCAGTCCGGCGATGATCAGCATGGGCCAGATTAAAACAAAGGATCCTAGGAAGGATTGTTTGACCACCCGATCGCTGCGACAGGCATAGACCCGTTGCCAGTTGCCCTGGTTAAACATCTCGGCGGCGATCACCGCGATTACCAGGGTGGCGCCAAACCGTAGTCCAGGCCCATTGGCCAGGCTGAGCAGCTCGGGAGCGGCTTGCATCACCGGGGCAATGGCCTGATGCCATCCCCCCAGGGCCACCAGGGCAATGGCGAAGCTCAAGGGCAGGAGGGGCACGATCACCACAAATTGCAGGGCATCGGTGAAGATTGCTGCCCCCAACCCTCCCACCAGGGTGTAGATAAACACCGCCGTCATCACCACCAGGGAGGTGAGCCACAGGGGAACGGCGGCCATCAGCTCCACCGCTTTTGCGATCGCCGTCAGCTCTGCCGTGAGATAAACAAACATATAGAACAGGGCGATCGCCAGGGTAAGCAGGTACATGGCATTGCCAAAGCGATGTAAAACGTACTCATTCAGACCATGCCCCTGGGGCATCAAATGGCGAATGCGACTGCCCATGGTGGCAAACAGCCCAGAGGGCCCCGCCTGCCCCAGGCAATAGCCTAAAATACCGGCGATTCCGCTGGTTGCCCCCACCTCGGGGGGGCTGAACAGAATCCAGGCCCCCAGGGCCGAGGCCACAATGGTGGCGATGGCCATGCCGGTGCCCATGCGGTTGCGGCTAACCATGTAATCTTCCAAAGTTATGGTTTGGCGGCTACTCTGCCGCAACCCAAGCAGGGTAAAAACAGTAGTAGTCATTATGGTTACGGCCAGTGCCGTTGTCGCCAGCGTCATCAACAACCTACCTTTAGCGTAAAGAGTTGGGTAACGCTAGGGATATGGGTCTCAGATTTAACGTCAGGTCAGCCAGCTATAGCCTTAGTTCATCAGCCTTTGTAAACAAGCAACTGCACCAAGCTATTGAAGGTGAAGGAATCCCTACAACTGAGCTTAGGCTTTAACTGGCTCGTCGCTTCGGCACATGACCAGAATCAACGCTTTCCTCCGCTGGTATTAACCAGGTCAGGTTCTGAGGGTATGATCTCAGCCCGATTACTTCGGACACCCCTAGCTTGATGGCATCATAGCATTTTTGCTGACGGGAGTTGTCCAGATTAAGTTTTACCAACAATTCTTCTGCCGACGGTAAAGATGCCTCGCCTCCATCCCTTTATCCGTGCCTATGGCTACAGTTCTGGTTAATTCCGCAGAGCCTGGGCACGGAGGTACAGATTAACCCAGTGCTTCTTCACCTGTTTCGGCTTAATTGCCAGATTCTGCGCAATTATCTCCAGTGACTGGCCTCCTTGCAAGCTCTCCAGAATAGCCTGTTCCTCTGGACTCAGGTTTTGCCAGAAACCTGTCCACTGAGTTGGTGTAAGACCAAAGCGATGATCTATCAGGGAAGTCTTCAGCCAGTCCAGTACCATGGCCGGTTGTTCCTTCAGGGCAAATCCCTTTAAGGCATGGTAGGTCACCTGTTCCCTCAGGCGATAAACCTTTTTGACTGGCCATTGGAGGTGTGGGGCGATTTGCTCCGGGGTCAGGCCTTGCAAGTGCAATTTAAGCCATGTAACTGCATCAGGCCCGATCTGACGGTCTAGATAGGTAATCAAAGCATTTTTTACCTGGGTTCTCTGCAGTTGCTGGTCAAGGCTATTTTGCTCGGCTTGATAACGGTTCCAGGCTTCTACATCGAGTCGACTGATGGACTCGTCCGCTTGCCCTAGAGCTAGCTCATCAGAGATCACCTGAATGAGCTCACCGGAGGGTACGTGGGTCATTCCACTCCGCTGGCTGGAGTGCAAGTAATTAACAAAACGATAGAGGATGAGGGGTTGATTGCGGATTGGACGCAGGCAGTACTCCTCAATACTGGCTAGCATCAGCAGGTTACGTAGTCGGGCCTGGGGGGTACAGGTGGCAATCCACTGTAATTCTTCACCCAAATGGCGATCGCTGCGCATCATTTCCTGAATGACTTCCTGGATAACGTCAACTACCGTACGCTGGCGATCTCGACTGAGGGTAACCCAGGTACTGATTTTATGACGTAGCAGAAACAGTCTGCTCAATCGTTTCACCAGATGTTGGTAGCCCCGTTCTGGGCTAAGGTTTCGGTAACCTGTCTGAAATAGTCGATAGCGGTATTCAATGGACTGAGAGGCGATGTCAAACTGTTCAGGGGTTAGGTGATCAAACCGCTCAGGAGAGCACCCCAGGAGCCACCGCACAAGGCCCTGATGGGTAGACGGGGTCTCTTCAGGGCGATCAAGGGCGAGTCGACATAACCAGTCTTCAGTAAGTTTGTCGGCCCTGACCATTGGGTCTAAATTCCATAATCCTTTCAGAGGTGACGTGAAAAGGCCTGTAGGAGCCTTAGCCTATGCTTTGACAGAAGCTGTATACCCATTCTGTCCGGGTGATGACCAGAGATTTCCTTTACTTATCCACCCAAACATGCTAATTTACTTGATTAAATATATTAATACTGTAAACTCAAAATTTAAAGGTGACTATAAAGATACAATTATTACAATAGATTTTAGGAAAATAGTATGGATACTAATTTGTAGGTTTTAGTACCTTTTAATATAGTTAGCTTTGATCGGTTAACTCATCTTAAGTATTTTTATTCGGTCCTTGTTGAGTCAGGATGAAATTAGTTTGAGTTATGGGTAAGCCTAGATTTAAGGCTTGAAAACAATCAAGTTAATCAGAGCTTTTATATACAGTTTGAACTAGGTAGAATTTTTATCCACAGGTGCATATTTTTAGGATTTGATCGCAAGAATGGGGCATTTTATGTCTGTTAGTTGTAATCTTTATTTCATACCTAATAGTTTATGAGCTTTCAGTTCTTTCATCCCTACGAAACTCCTAATTTTATTGCTGCCCTGGCAATGTTTCTATGGATACCCTTTGTATTCTGGTTATTTAGGGCTTTTCCGTCTCAACGGGCCATAGTTATCGCCTTTATTACTGGGGCTTTATTTTTACCTGAGACGCAGTTGGTTATTCCAGGCTTCCCGGATTATACGAAGATCTCGGCTACCTCCTACGCTGTATTGATTTTTACATTTTTATTTGACGGTCAACGTATTCGCCAGTTTAGATTGCAATGGCTTGATATGCCTATGTTGGTCTGGTGTATTTGTCCATTTTTTACCACCCTGGCCAATGATCTGGGTTTATATGACGCCATATCCTTTACCCTTGAGCAAACTATGAAGTGGGGAGTTCCCTTCTTCTTGGGGCGCATTTATTTGAACGATCTGGTGGGTTTACGGAACTTGGCTATTGGTATTTTTGCTGGAGGGGTAGTTTATATTCCTCTTTGCCTCTTTGAAATGCGTATGTCACCTAAATTGCACATTATGCTTTACGGTGGCTTTCCCCACGGTATGTTTGCCCAGGCAGTGCGTATGGGAGGATATCGTCCGGTTGTATTTACTGGGCATGGCTTGATTCTGAGCTTCATTATGATAGCCGCTCTGACCGTTGGTGTCTGGCTCTGGAAAACCGGCGTCTTGAAGGAAATCTTTAGAATTCCTATGGCTGTTGTCATACCGATTTTCTTTCTGACGGACATGTTTCTTCGTTCTACCGGTGCTTACATTACTTTGGGTGTGGCTCTAGCTCTACTCTTCACCTCTGTACTGATTTTTCGCTCCAACTTTTTGGTTTACTTGGTGATCGCCTCAACTGTTATTTATCTCTATCTTGTTATCACCCCTGATACTCCCACGATCACCACTAGCATCATTGATTTTCTTTCTAAGTATCTTGCCCCCGATCGCATTGGTTCTTTACAGTTTAGGTTTGATAATGAAGCTGTTCTGCTTGGTAAGGCTAAATTAAGATTATTGCTGGGCTGGGGTGGATACGGTCGTAACTTCGTTACTAACGAGGTCGGTCAAGCTACAACTACTGTAGACAGTTTATGGATTATTACGCTCGGTAGTTTAGGTCTGCTGGGTTTAAGCGCTCTTCTCTCTTCTATCTTGCTACCCGTTGTTAGTTTGATTAACACTAAGTGTCCTGTTAAGGTCTGGGATAGAGTTGAATTTGCAGCTCCTGGAGCCCTCGCCCTGGTGCTTCTGATGTACTCGGTTGAGATTCTGGTTAATGCTCCGGTTTTGCCCCACATTACCTTGATTACCGGGGCTTTAACGGGGTATGTCCTCGCTCCTGCCTCCCGTCGTTACCCATTAGCCCATAGAGGTAAGTTGGTGGTTCAAAATTCTACTAGTTCCCCTGTTTAGCCCTACCCACCTGAAAGGTGGTAGGGCTAAACTAAAACGTCAATCTGGTCAAAGCTATAACCCTAGTCGGAGGTATCTGAACGGAGACGAGCTATAACTTTAACTTGCTTCTGCCTTTAGCCTTCTGGTCAAAACTATCTACATAGCCGCTAACCACTTAGGAGTGCTTCTACAAACTCATAACTCGAGAAAGGTCGCAGGTCTTCAATACCTTCTCCGGCCCCAATAAAGCGAATCGGCAAGCCCAGTTGTTCGACCACGGCCAGGGCGATCCCTCCCCGGGCGCTCCCATCTAGTTTAGTTAGCACAACTCCGCTCAGGTTGGCAGCCTCAGCGAAAACTTCCGCTTGCCGTAGGCCATTCTGGCCCAGAGTTGCATCCAGAACTAGCAAGGCCTCAACCCTGGCATGGGGAGCTTGCTTGTCGACAATACGGCGAATTTTGGCCAATTCATCCATAAGGTTTTTCTTGTTTTGCAACCGTCCAGCGGTATCAACTAGTAGCAGTTCGACATTTCTAGATTGGGCCGCCGCGATCGCATCAAACACCACCGCCGCTGGGTCTGTGTTTTTGCCGGGGTTAGCAATGACCTCAACCTGACTGCGACTGCCCCAGGCCTTAACCTGTTCCACGGCGGCAGCGCGAAAGGTATCGGCGGCAGCAATCAAGGTGTTGTAGCCAGATTTTTTAGCAATGTAGGCCAGTTTACCAATAGTGGTGGTTTTGCCTGCCCCATTCACTCCGGTCATCAGCCAGATATTCAGGCTCCCTTTTTCTGGGATAAAGGTCAGGTTTTGGGATAGGCCTAGGGGGGCATCGAGCATTTCCCGCAGCAGGGTTTTAAGGTAAGCGATCGCCTTATCAGGGGGGAGAACATCCTGCCGCAGCCGGTTTTGTAAGGCTTCAATCACCTTATCGGTAGCCGCTACACCCACATCGGCCTGGAGTAAGAGGGTCTCAATTTCCAAGATAGCGTCATCGTTGAGGGGACCCTGGCCGACGATCGCCTTCAACTGATTAATTAAGTTCAGACGGGTTTTATTCAGACCCTGGCGTAGCCGCTTCAGCCAGGTAATTTCCTCGACGGAAATATCATCAGGACGGCGTCCTTGAGCTGCCAGGACCTCAGCGGACCAGAGGAAGGCTTCATCCAGATCAATTTCAGGTAGTTCTCGGTCGGCGGCGATCGCTTCTACAGCTGCTATGGAATCGGTAACGGGTTCCGGGATCGCGCTTGCTTCTAGCTGTTCCAGCCGTTGTTGCCGTTCTTCCTCAGCTCTGGCCCAGAGGGGTAAAGTCGTCTCAGGCTCCGTGACGGGTGATGGGGAATCGGCAACGGCAGGCCCTTGAACTGCTTCAGCGGTCTCAACCAGGGCACTGGTGGGTGTCTGAGGAGTTAGTTCTAGGTCAGACTGCTGGGGCGATGGGCTCGGAGCTTCTGGCTCTGACGCAGCCCCAGATACTACCTCAGACTCTACCCTGGCTTGTTGTTGCTGAATATTTTGGTAGGCGGCCTTAGCCCACTTGAGATAGTCCTCAGGAGAGAGGGGTTGGTCAGTGGTAGTTTCCTTTGTCTGGGATGACGGCTCGGGCTTATCGGTCAGGTCGGCGGTTTCGCCAGAGGTGTCGTCAGAAGTATTGAAGCTGCGTTGAAACCAGTTAAACTCGGCCATAGCAGACCCACCCTAATGAACGATTGATAACGATTAATGCTGCCACTGTACTATGTTGTGGGTATGCTAGGGGTTTACTATGGACTCCAATTGTCCTGAGGTAGGGTCAGGTGCTGCTGCCAAAGTCTCCTGACGGGTTATGACTCGCCTTAATACACCATTGATAAAACGGTAACCATCCTCATCGCTGTAGCGCTTAGCCAGTTCTACAGCCTCGTTAATCGCTACCCGGTCTGGTGTGCCTAGATAATCCATCTCCACCACAGCCAATCGCAAAATGTCTCGATCAATGCGAGCTAGTCGCTTCAGTTGCCAGGCTACCATGGCTTCACCCAAAATCCTGTCGACGGCCGTTTGATGCTGAACCGCCTGCTCTAATAGTTGTAGGGCAAAGGATTTAACCTCAGTTTGATTACCCATTTGAATAAACTGCGGTAGTTCTAGGGCATGGGCTAGACGATTGATAGCAGCTTGAGTCAGGTTAATAGCGTCTTCCACCATCATCTTGCTGCTTTCCAGGTTGCCCGCCAGCAGGTCCGTATCTACCAGGCGACTACTGCCCCGTTTGAGTTCATCAGAGGCTGCCTCTAAATCGTCTTGAGCCTCCATCGTCAGGGTTTTCACTGCAGCCTGAAGTAGTTGATCCAGGTCCTGATGAATGAGCTTTCTAGGCCCGTCAGATAGCTGGCTTAACCCCAATAGCGCTAACTCCCGACCAATACGACGAGCCTGCATAGTCGATCTCTCCCAGATATAGCTTTGCTATCTTAGCAATCTTCCTCTGTCCTGGGGGCGGGATGGGAAGAATTAGCGACTTGGCCAGCCTGGTCAATCGGATTGGAGGTAGGGGAATGGTAGGGACGGATGCGATCGAGGGGGACTGCCGCCGCCAGGTCTGGGCCAACAATGCCGCCGGAGAGCAGCACCTTAAAGGCATCCTCAACGGAAATGGAAAGATTAATGACATCGGCTTCAGGCACGACCGCGTACCACCCACTCGTTGGGTTGGGGGTTGTAGGCACAAAGACACTCAGCATGGTTGTCAGGGGAGTGCTACTGCTCATCGCACCGGTAACAAAGGCGATGGCCCAGGCGCCCTGGCGCGGATACTCCACCAATACCACCCGGCGAAAGCGGCTTTTAGAGTCTTGGAAAACGGTTTGTAGGAGTTGCTGAAGGGTTTTGTACACCGAACCGGCCAGAGGAATGGACTGGAGGGTGCGATCGCCCAAATCTAGCAGCCAGCGGCCGGCAATATTCCGCGCCATGAGGCCAATGATTAAAATAGCCAGGAGGGGTACGGCTAGACCAATGGAAAGATTAATCAGATCCACCAGGATCGGGTTCAATCCCTTAAAGGGAGTTAATTGTCGGGGAAACCGGGTAAGCAGGCGAATTACCCAGCTGGCAATGGTAATGGTTAACCAGATAGTGGTAGCCAGGGGAATTACCACCAGCAAGCCAGCAATTAAATCACTTTTAAGGTCTTGCTTGATCCGTTGCACCATGGATAACTCAAGGCGATCTTGACCTGAACGGGGTGTTGCAGGGGACGGATTGAGTGTGGAAGAACCATCAACATCCATAGGGAAAGCCTCGAGTCAAAGATATTGTCAGTCAAAGTCAGAATAGGTCAGGCCAGCCGGCCCCATTCTAGTCAAATAGACTATCTACAATTGTAGACATGGTCGGGAGAACTGGGCTGGTTAGGGAAAAGTAGCCCAGTTCCCTAGCCTTTAAGTTAACGAACCCCAGGATGGTGGCCAAAGCAGTGGCGTACTCTGTTCCGGGGGTTATACAGTTATGGTGAGAACGCCAAGGGCAGCCTTAAGCGGTGAAAGTGAAGGCTGGACGGATGTTTGGACTCGTCTGCCCCCGGACTCAGGTTAAATCTATATATGGCAATATCGCTTGTTAGAAAACTTGATTCCACTCGTAGAGGCTGTACTCAATCCAAATGCCGTGCTGCCAGTAGGGATCAGTTTCGATAAGTTGGCGCACCACAGCCTCTTTCTCCGCCTCGTAGGTACCAAAAACCTTAGTATTATCGCTGGTGGGTCCCAGGCTAAGTAATATACCCTTATCCTTTTGGGCCTGTAATCCCTGTAGATGGGCCTGGCGATAGGGAATACGTTTCTCCAGGGCATTTTCGCAGTAGGAACCCCACAAGACGTACTTAGGCATAAGGAACCAAAGGCATTAAGTAATATATTTATTCTAACGGATGAAAGATTTCAAAAGTTGCGGTAAACTTCATCAGATTTAGTTACGTTACCTTCCCTTTCCCTGATTAATCCAATCTATTGATCAGCTCCTCCCGACAGGATGTTCTATGAGCCAGAACGAAACTACTAATACCGTCACTCTGACAACTCAGCCGATTGGCATCGATGCTATCGATCCTGATTCCCTCGTTAGTACCTATGCCGATAGTCTGATGTCATCTCTGTTTGAGGATGTAGATAAAATTTTGGCTGGCGACTTGAATGCCCTGGCCACCGTAGAAGCGAGTCTGGGGGCGGAAAATGCCCAGTCCCAGCCCCAACGGTCTAGCGATAGCTCAGACCTTAATGCCGATCCTGCTGATACTAGTCAGGCTTTGACGACGACGGGCGGCGATGCCCTGGATAACTGGGTGAATAGGCCTGATACCACCGATACAATCCAGGTGGCTCCTCCAGCCTCGGGCAAGACCCGATGGGGTCGTCTGTTTGATCACTTTCTGCTCTTTTCAACGGGCCTGTCTCTGCTGGGTCTGATCGGCTTTTTCTGGATGCATCAGCGCCAATCTGCCCTGCAGGTTGCCGGCGGGCCAGCCGCTAATCCAACCGCGGCGGTGAGTCAATCGGATGCAGAATTTTTGCAATATTTGCAGCGATCGCTAGAGGTGATTGGCAAAAAGGCCGAGCAGGTAAAAGCCTCAGGCCAGGAAGCCAGCCAGGGCATCGCTGGTGACATGCCTCTCTTACCTCCCTTGGGGCTGAGCCCTGGGGGGGCAGGTGGTCCGATTAATGTGATTGAACGCATTTATATTCCCTACCAAACCGCTGGCACCCCTCCGGTATTGCCCCAGCCCGTTTCCCCGGCTGCTGGTGCTTCTGCTCCTGCAGCAGAGGCGATTACCCCAGGAGTCGTGCATGTACTGGTGGGGGTGCTGGAGCTAGGCGATCGCTCTGCCGCGTTGTTTGAAATTAACGGCGTCCCCCAACGGGTTTATATTGGCGAAGCCATTGGTAATGCTGGCTGGAGTTTGGTGTCCATTCGTCGGGACGACGTCAGGATTCGCCGTAATGGAGAGATAAGATCGATTTATATTGGTCAACAGTTTTAGGATCCGTTACCTATCCATAGTAAACCGGCGCCTCGGACGGCCCTACCTCTTCTTCTCTGGTCCCACCTGGATAACCTTTGTTCACCAGCTGATCGATGGTTCCGCTCTATATTCTTTGGGTCAGAAGGGCCTGTTTGAAGCCTTCGATGAAAGCCTTTACCCTTTCTGCTTCGTTATCCATCGCTACGGCTATAGAGGCCGGTATGCTGAAGGCATACCATCTCCATAGGGACAACACCAATGGGCTTATTTGAGGACTTAAGTCGATTTTTAGCAACCCGCCTGGATGAGTTTTTAAAGGCCAATCCCCACCTGGAACTGCTTGGCTTGGAGGATCAATTAAGGGGCCAGGAGCAGGACGCTATACACCTGTTGGGGGAATTAAAGCGGCGTCAGAAACAACTGGAGGACAGTATTCTGGCGACGGCTCAGGAAATTCAGCGGTGGCATCTGCGGATTGAACGGGCTCGATCGGCTCAGCGCCCTGATTTGGTGAAACTGGCTGAGGAACGGGAAGCGGCCTTATTGCGCCAGGGAAACCAGTACTGGGGGCAGATGCAAGGGGTGAAGGAGCAAGTTACTCAGACCCGGTTGTTACAACAGCAGATCCATGAGCGCCGTCGGGAACTGAAGGTGAAGATTGCCCAAGTTCAGGCCGAACGGGCGGCTCAGCGGTCAACCAGTTGGGATCGGGGGTGGAATGCTTCTCCCTTTGAAAGCTTCAGTCAGTCACCCCTCGACCCCCTGGAGGAGTCCTTTCAGCGCTGGGAAACGGACCAGGAACTGGAGGATTTAAAGCGTCAGATCAACCGCTAGTGCCCCGTCGGTTTTCTTTCCTGGCGTTGGGGTTTACGAATTTCAAAGGAAATAGAGGGGGAGGATGGGGTCGGTTGGGACTGGGGGACGCCGGTGGAACTGTCCCCTGGTGGGGTCTTGGGGGCAGGTAGAAGATCTGGGGCTTCTTCCTGGGGTTCGGGTGATAGGTGAGGAGTGGGACGGCGCCAGGTGTTAGAGGCGATCGCCAGGCCCATACCCCCGGTTACCACCAGTGGTAAGGACAGGTCTACCTGCTTAAACCAGAGAGCATGGCCTAGCCACTGCCATCCCTCCACCGCAAAAAATAGTAATAGAAAGCAAACCAGCCAGAGCTTCATCACCATTCCCATAGGTCTGGCTAATTATAGCGAGGGTAATCGCTTCAGGCATCTTTTATACCTACTTTCTGAGGTTCCATGGAGAGCTACTAGCTAGGGTTACCACCCTGCTATTTTTGCCAATATAGCCTTGGCCAGGATGCTGAGGACAGGGTTGATCGCTCTAGGCGCTTACTGGGTAGGTGTTTTCCCTCTCCGTCATCCATCGCTACGGCTATACTATTTTCATTTCTTTGACCTATCCACCCTAGCCGATGCCTATGACTGTCTCGAGAACCATCTGTTTGGGTTTTCTATTGGTAATCAGTCTGGGTACGCTGCTACTCATGACTCCTTTTGCCGGCACCAATGGGGATTGGGCCAGTCCTCTAATCGCCCTGTTTACTTCTACCTCTGCGGTATGCGTCACGGGGCTGGTGGTAGTTGATACCGGTACCTATTTCTCTGCTTTTGGGCAGGCAGTGATTGTGGCCCTGATCCAGGTTGGCGGTTTAGGCTATATGACCGCTACTACTTTTCTGCTGCTGCTGCTTGGACGTCGGTTAAAGTTAAAGGATCGCATAGCGATTCAACAATCTATGGATCAGGCTGAACTGGCTGGGGGTAAATCCCTAATTACCTCGATCATAGCTATGACCCTGATCTTTGAAATCACGGGTATTTTCTGTTTCTATCCAGTATTTAGTCGTGACTACGGATCGGCCTATGGGCTGTGGTTATCCCTGTTCCATAGCGTCAGTGCGTTTAATAATGCTGGTTTTAGTTTGTTCCCAGACAATATTATGGGTTACGCTTTGCATCCCTGGATTAACCTGGTGATTTCCCTGCTGATTATTTTTGGTGGCTTGGGCTACGAAGTCATTATGGAAATGTTTATGGCCTTTAAACGGCATTTTCGCCGCAAGGGTAGACGGCCTAGCTTTTCCCTTAACTACAAGGTTGTCACCAGTACCACTGCCATCCTGCTGGGGTTGGGTACCCTGGCCCTATTTGCCTCTGAGTTTACGAACTCCGCTACCCTGGGGGATCTATCCATGCCTTTGAAGTTTTTAGTGGCGGGGTTTCAGTCGGTAGTCACCCGTACAGCAGGGTTTAACAGCATTGATATTGGTGCATTGGGCAATGATTCATTATTTATCATGATTGCCCTGATGTTTATTGGGGCTAGTCCAGGGGGTACGGGTGGTGGTATTAAAACGACTACCTTTCGAATTTTGCTGGCCTGTAGCTGGGCTGTCCTTCAGGGTAAGGAGGAGGTGGTCTGCTATCGACGCCAAATTCCTCCGGCCCGGGTACTGAAAACTGTCGCTGTTCTGGTGGGGTCGGGGCTGGTCGTTATTGTTGCCACTACCTTAATCGTTATCAGTAACCCTGAACTGAATTTTATTGCAGTTCTCTTTGAAACAGTTTCGGCCTTTGCCACCGTGGGATTATCGATGGGTATTACCGCTAAGTTATCGGCCTTTAGTCAGGGGGTGATTATTGCCACCATGTATTTAGGGCGAGTGGGAGTACTGTTATTTATGGCCGCCCTGGTGGGAGACCCGAAGCCCACGGCTATTCAGTATCCGCAGGAGGATTTACTGATTGGTTAGGCTGGCAACTGGGACAGCTACAGGGGATTGGGTTGGTAGGGATCGAAATTTTGCCAATCCCCTTTTCTCACTGTAATGACGGTTTTGACACCGCCCCGCCGAGTAAAGTCGCCAATCACTCGAATTCCCAGGGGAGATAGTTCGTTCCAGAGGCGATCAGCAATCTGGTTAGTCACGTCTTCGTGGCTGATGCGATCGTTGCGAAAAGAATTAACGAAAAGCTTGAAGGCTTTTAATTCCACCACCCACTCCTGGGGACAGTAGTCTACAACAATGGTGCCGAAATCAGGGTAGCCCGAACGGGGACAGAGGGCGGTAAATTCTGGGTGTTCCAGGTGGATAGTGTACTGATTTTGGGAGGGACTGGGCCACTTTACCAGGGGGGCTTCACGGGTTTGGGCAATGGCCAGGTCGCCATACTGATGGGAGGTAGCTGGGGCAGGTATAGTAGTCATAAAACCGTAGGTTTTGTGCTAAGGGCGTTCAGAAATTACCGCATCGGGTGTTTGCTCCATCTCCATAACCAGGGGTTCAACGGTAGTGGACTCCAGGGGGATGGCCTCGGGTTGGGCGATGACAGTCTTGGTGGTCAGGGTTAGGGGTAGGCGCAGGGGTTGTTCCTGTTCTAGTTCTAGATTGGTCTGAGGTAGGGACGCTTCCAGGTCGTCCAGTGGTCTAGGAATAACCATGACTGCGTGCAACTCACCGATGCGTTCGGCTTCATGCATACCGGCTTCGATGGCGATCGCGACGTTGGGTAGAGAACCACGCACCAGAATTGTACATAGCCCATCCCCAATTGCCTCATGGGACATCAGCTGGATGTCGGCCGCCTTGGTCATGGCATCGGCAGCCCCCACCATGGCTGGAAACCCACGGGTTTCTAGCAAACCAATGGCATGGTTACCAAGTTTTCCACCCCCAGCCCGACGCAGTTCATCCCAGCGGGCACAGATTGGCAACACCGCCTCCAGGTTAGGCAGGGGCCGAGGAATTAGGGTAGAGGAAATATACTGACCAAACTGTTGAGCCGTCTTTACCCCTGCTTCCACCGCCATGCGAATATCGGCAATGCCACCCCGCACAATGGCGGTACAGTGACCACTACCTGTTTTCTCGTAACCCACCAAAAACACATCTGCCGCCTTGAGCATGGCGTCAGCGGTACCCACTATGGCGGGGAAACTTTCAGTTGAGACCATGCCCAAAGCCGCCCCACGATAGCGATCGCTCCGCCGTTGGAGGGGGGAGACCGGGTCTGCTTTGGCGGTGTTTAGGGATAGGGACGCAGCCCGAGGGGCTGTTTGCAGGTCAGACTGGGCGGCCCACTTACCATCGGTTTGCATAGACTGCCTCTGAGGATAAGGTCTGCTTCTCCATTCTATTCTAAGGGCTGGGCTTGGTTCCGTTACCCTTTAAGGGCTGGCGGTGAGGAAACAGGGTAGTTAGGAGTTGCTCTAGTTGAGTTTTGCCATAGACGTAGGGGAAATCCCCTCCAGTACTCCTGGCCTCAGATGCACCAGAAGATACAGTCGCAGGGGCCGGTGGTAGGAGATCGGGTGGGCCCAGTAAGGAACCCGGGGGAACCACCTGACTGCTTGCTAAGGTGGGGTCAACTAAGGTACTGTTGCTGCCGATACAACTGTGGGCCCCGATGCGACCTTGTCCTAGCACCAGTACCCCACTCCCCAGGTTAGCCCCGACTTCAATTACCAGATCTCCCTTTCTGGCTTGTACCAGTACCCCACTCCCCAGGCAAACTCCAGGGGAAATCACCAGATGGCAGCCCGCATCGGCTCCCAGGATGACGCCGTCGCCGATGGCCACGCCGACAGCCAGACTAACCTGGCCATAGCACTGCACCCCACTTCCCTGGAAAGATGGTTGCATTGGTTTTACCATGGCCATGGTAAGTGGCTTAGGGACGCTGGATCGTCGTTTCCAGGACTCGACGTTTTACCTTTGGATCGGTGCCAATCAGGCGAACGTACTGACCCCGGTGGGTTTGCAGCTGACTTTCGAGAGCTGCCAGGACGTCGGAGACACGGCTACCATCCAGGGCACTACCGGTTTGCCAGGCACCACTCTGGTAGCGTCGCCTATCAGCATGCTCCAGACTGAGACGATAGCCCTGATTCATCAGTTGATTGATCTGCTGCACTAAATCTTGAGATAGGGATGGGTTGCTGGCGCCGTTGCCCCCATAACCTGCAGCTCGGCTGGGAGATCCAGGGGAAGGGCTGGAAGGATTGGCGGTGTTTACCCTTTCTCCTGGCCGTTGAATCACAATTTCAGAGCTGCGTCGTTTGGCGACGGGTTCAATACCAAAGATGCGCACGTATTCGCCTGGATGCTGGCTAATATAGGCGGAGAGGGCCGCGATCACATCGCCTTCTCGGGTGGAGGTAATGGCCGGACAGGTCTGCCACACATTACTGCGATAACGGCGCTGGTCAGCGTATTCGGCGCCAATGTGATAACCCTGATTGAGCAATTGTCGTACCTGCTGGGTTACATCACCCGACAGCCCAGGAGACTGGCTGGACGACCGGCTACTAACCGCAGTTAAACTACTCGGACTGGGGCTAGCACTGCCATTCATGGGCTGGCCATCGGGTCGCTGAATCGTAATCGGCGCGATCCGTTGCTTTACCTGGGGATCGATGCCGAATAGACGCACGTATTCCCCGGCATGTTCGGTCAAACAGGCTTCCAGCGCAGCCAGGACCTCGCCCTCGCGAGTAGCGGTGATGGGGCTACAGGTCTGCCACACATTGCTACGATAGCGGCGCTGGTCGGCATGCTCCGTGCCAATACGGTAGCCCTGCGCTAAGTAGTGGCGAATTTGCTGGACTACTTCCGTTGAAAGCGCCCCCTGGGCGATCGGAGCGGTACGATAGGCCTGGGCCGACGCCCCTACGGAAACATTGCCATTCACCTCAACGGGCTTACCATCAGGTCGCTGAATGGTAACAGGAGCTACCCGTTGCTTCAGCTTCGGATCGATACCGAACATACGGACGTACTCACCAGCATGTTCTGCGAGACAGACCTCCAGGGCCTGGAAAGCCTCGGCTTCCCGGCTAGCCTGAATGGGGCTACAGGTTTGCCATACCCCACTGCGATAGCGACGAGAGTCAGCATGTTCGGTGCCAATATGGAGCCCTTGGGCCAGGTACTGGCGGATTCGCTGAACAATGTCGGAGGAGAGTTGTTGGAGTTTCATAGCGCTTAATCGATTGGGTTGATTGACTGCTGGTCTGGTATCAGTTGGAAAGGATTGATCCGATAAAGAAGCTGGAAAATTTCCGTGGCCTAACATTTCTCTGACTAAGGCGAGGTCTGAAGAACGAACATCGGGAAGGCCATCGGCTTGCTCTTGTCGGGTAATGACAGAGCCAGAGGGCACCAGTTTGCCTGGGGGAATGTCAACATCCTGAACCAGAGCGTGCATCATGACGACGCAACCAGCGCCAATACGAGCATTAAATACTGTTGATCGTAAGCCCACAAAGGTGCCTGTACCGAGATAGGCTGGGCCTTGAACTAAAACCTTGTGGGTGAGGGTGACCTGATTACCCAGCCAGACCGTATAGGGAACCTGATCGTCCCCTAGAACTTTGGCCTGGGAAAATCCGTGGATCGTTGCTCCTTCTTGCAGAACCGTACCCTCGCCGATCGCAAAGTTAGCCCCTGCCTCGGCTCGCACGATAGCTCCCAAGGCGATCGCGACCCCTGCCCCAAACTGCACATCACCACTGACCTCGGCCGAGCGATGAACCTGAGTGGGGACAGATCTATGGCTCGCTCTCGACCCTGGCTCCACCGTTGGAGTCACCCTTAAGGTGCCAACCGTCATGATCTAAATTCTCCAACCAACTTTTTCAACAAATGCCTTGCAAACGAATGTCTTACAAACAAACGTGCGGCAAGCAGATGTCTGGCAAACAACCTCTAAGAGCATGCCATGGGATCAAATATGCCGATTCAAGATATTGACATCAGCTGATCCAGCCTTTGATATCAAGACCCTGAAGGGGCATTGATCTGGAACACTCTAACCAAAGTCATCTCGCTTGTTATAAAGGGCACCCGTATCGAGACTGACCGTATCCACAATAGCGATTACGGCAGCATCAACAGGCCGGTTTCCATAGCCTGGTTGCTGCCGGGCTCCGCTCCCCTGGGTAATCAGGACCCACTCCCCTGGACCTGCGCCGACCACATCGGCAGCAACAGTATAATCGGGTAGCAAGTCGCCAGCCTCGCTAATCAGCTGCACCAGCAAAAATTTAACCCCACTTAAACTGGGCTCTTTGCAGGTACTAACCACGGTACCCCGCACCTTTGCCAGGAGCATAACTACCTATCTACCGTAGGGGCGGATACCACTGACGCTTTCCCGGAACTGTTCTACGGCTTCGGTGTACCGAATGGGTAGAACGAACTCTAGATTTTCATGGGGACGGGCAATGATGTGGGTGGAGAGTACCTGACCCCCATTCACCCGCTTAACGTTCTCAACCCCCGCTGAAACGGAGGCCTGCACTTCGGAAACGTCGCCACGAACAATGACCGTTACCCGACCACTACCAATCTTCTCGTAACCAACCAGTGTTACCCGAGCAGCTTTTACCATCGCGTCTGCGGCTTCAACTACGGCGGGAAACCCTAAGGTTTCGACCATACCGACTGCAATTGCCATGGGAGTAATCCTTTTTCTAAGTATAAATAGCAGTCCATCAATGGCTAAAAGCCAAGCACCAATGCTCCACGTCTATGGACCAGGGACGCTTACACAATCTTTACGAGCTCCTAACGCCCTCTGTACCGGTTGGGCGATCGCAGCCGCTTAAAAACCAGATAGAAAGTTAAGTACGAAATTGCTCAACGGCTTCGGTGTAGCGAATTGGCAAGACAAACTCAAGGTTTTCGTGGGGACGAGCAATAATATGGGTAGAAAGAACTTCACCACCATTTACCCGTTTGGCCGATTCGATGCCAGCCGAAACCGAGGCCTGTACTTCGGAGACATCACCCCGAACGATCACAGTCACTCGCCCACTACCAATCTTTTCGTAGCCTACCAGGGTAACCCGGGCAGCTTTGACCATAGCATCAGCTGCCTCAACCACAGCTGGGAAGCCCAGGGTTTCAATCATTCCAACAGCAATCGGCATCGTCGTAATCTCCTTATGAATCCAGGTCTGACTTGAGCTAGGGCAAAAATCCCTCCCCGCTCGAACTGTGATCAAAAACACATGCGAGAAAGGTTCCCGGTCTAACTAAAAACGGGATGGGGAAAAATTATTTAAGACTCAAAAAAGACCCAACCTTGTTTCTGATAACAAATTAAGCATAGGAGCCTGTAGGTACTTTTGCAATATAAGCCCTAATGATTGTTGCTAATGTTGAGTATTGTTAAAGCTTATGTCTTAAAACTTTTGCTGCTGTTATTTTTTGAAAAATTTTTAGGGGTAATCACTCAGTGTTGATGTCAATTTCTGGGATAATTATTTAATTCTGTGGGCGATTAACCTACTCTGAAATGGATGATCTAGGCTGACCATTTGCCAGGATTAGCTTCAAATTACCGCGACCCCTATCGCTATTTAGTTGGTTGGCCAGGGGCAAGTTTATTTTTTATATCTTTGGCGGGTTTTTGTTTGGGGTATTTTTCGGCTGACGGATAGGTCGTTGCCTGGGATTGTCATGGCCCCATTTTCTTTCCATTCCATTCAGGAAAGGGCTATCCAGTAAACTGGTAAACACTGAGGGCTTGTCTAATCTGATAGTTATGGGTCGATGGTGGTTAATCGGCTCAAGGTCCTACCCTGTCCATCCCGCTTTGTCGCTAGCGCTGCGTGGATGTTTTCTGTACTTTGCTGAGATCGGTGAAAATGAACCAGTTTTGGGTGGAAACAACATGGTTGCTGCCAATCTACGGACTGATAGGAGCGATGTTAGCCCTACCTTGGTCCACCGGCTTGGTACGTCGTACCGGTCCCCGACCAGCCGCCTATCTGAATATTGCCATGACCCTGGTCGCCTGGCTGCATGGTCTACTCGCCTTTCGTAGTATCTGGAACCAGCCAGTGCAGGAATTGGTGTGGTCGTGGTTCAGCTTTGCCGATTTGCACCTTGATCTGGCCCTGGAAATTTCGGTGCTCAATCTGGGTGCCTTGGAACTGATTACCTTTATGAGTCTTCTGGCTCAGATTTTTGCCCTTGGCTACCTCGAAAAAGATTGGGCTTTGGCAAGGTTTTACTCCCTCATGGGATTTTTCGAGGCTGCCATGGGTGGTCTGGTATTGAGCGGGTCCCTATTCTTGTCCTACTCGTTGCTGGAAATGCTTACCCTATCCACCTATTTATTAGTGGGATTCTGGTATGCCCAACCCTTAGTGGTGACGGCCGCTCGAGACGCTTTTTTGACCAAACGGATTGGGGATGTGTTGCTGCTGATGGGGATGGTGACCCTGGGGTCTCTGGCCGGAAGCCTGAATTTTAATGACCTCTACGGCTGGGTTAAAACAGAAACTCTCTCCCCCTGGATAGATACCCTACTAGGTTTGGCTTTGATCGCTGGTCCGGTAGGCAAGTGTGCCCAGTTTCCTTTGCACCTGTGGTTGGATGAAGCGATGGAAGGCCCTAACCCTGCTTCAATTCTGAGAAACTCTGTGGTGGTCACCTGTGGGGCCTACGTATTAATTCGTCTCCAACCGATTGTCGTGCTTTCCCCGGTTGCCTTGGGGGTGTTGATTGGTTTGGGCAGTATAACCGCCATTGGTGCGTCCCTCGTGGCGATCGCCCAGATTGACCTGAAGCGTACCCTCTCCTACTCTACCAGTGCCTATTTGGGGTTGGTATTTATTGCTGTGGGGGCAGAGTGGCCTGGGGTTGCCCTCACCCTGTTACTCACCCATGCTGTCGCTAAAGCCCTGATTTTTATGGCTGTGGGGTCTATCATTACCACCACTAACGGCCAAAATCTTACGGAAATGGGGGGACTCTGGTCCAAAATGCCAGCTACGACCCTGGCCTATGGTACGGGTGCCCTGGGCATGGTGGGGATTTTGCCCTTGGGATGTTTTTGGGGAATGCAGTTGGGGGTTGACGCGTTGAGTCCGGCTACCCCACTTTTGGCAGTAGTCTTTTTGCTGGTTAATGGCCTGACTACCCTGAATCTTATGCGAGTCTTTCGACTGGTATTTTTAGGTAAGTCCCAGCCCAAAACTCGCCGGGCTCCAGAGGTCCCCTGGCCCATGGCCTTACCCATGGTAACCCTTGCTATCGTTACTCTGCTGGTACCTTTGATTATGGCCAGGCTCTCCCTATTGCCAGCCTGGGAGACTATTAATTGGGGCGCGATCCTGGCAGTGGCCGTTAGTGGTCTAGCAGGGTTGGGGTTAGGGGCGGTTGTTCCCCTTTCCAGATCCCTGGCTCGATCCCTAAACCGCCCCCTACGGCTGGTTCAGGATTTGCTGGCCTACGACTTCTATACGGAACGGATCTACGATAAAACCGTTGTAGCCGCTATAGGGGGCCTGTCCCGCCTGAGCAACTGGCTCGATCGCTATGTCGTTGATGGTCTGGTTAATGCCATCGGCTTGGCCTCCCTACTGGGAGGTGAGAGTCTTAAATATAGTATGACGGGTCAATCCCAGCTCTATCTCTTAACCATCATCGCCGGGGTGGGCCTGCTGGGTATTTTGATGACCTGGAGTCTCTGGTAAGCCAAACTATGCTGAGTATACTGATTCTCATTCCTATTCTTGGGGGCTTGGTGATAGGGTTTTGGCCCGGCAAGCTAACGGCCTTTATGGCTAAGGTGATCGGCAATGTCACCCTGGGGCTAACCCTGGTGTGGCTGGGGGTTCTGGCTAGTCAGTTCAACCTCACTATGCCTGACTTTCAATTTGAGGAACTCCTATCCTGGGTGGAGCCCCTGGGGTTGAGTTACCGGCTGGGATTGGACGGGCTATCTTTGCCCCTCCTGGTGGTTAATAGTCTGTTGGGATTGGTCGCCCTTTACATCAGTGACCCCCAACTCCATAGACCGCGCCTTTACTATGCTCTGATGCTGGTGATTAATGGCGCTGTAGCAGGAGCTTTTCTCTCAGCTAACCTGTTGCTATTTTTTATTTTCTACGAGTTAGAACTGATTCCCCTCTATCTACTCATTGCTATCTGGGGAGGAGCACGGCGGGGCTATGCTGCCACCAAGTTCTTAATCTATACAGCCCTATCTGGGGTGCTGATTCTAGGCGCATTTCTGGGTTTGGTCTGGCTCTCTGGTAATACCACCTTTAACTACGATCGCCAGATGGCCAGCGCCTTACCCTTGATGCAACAAAGCATTTTGCTGATTTCCCTGCTGATTGGCTTTGGCATTAAGGTTCCCCTATTTCCCTTCCATACCTGGCTGCCTGATGCCCACGTAGAGGCCTCAACTCCGGTGTCGGTATTGCTGGCGGGGGTGTTGTTAAAATTAGGTACCTACGGACTGGTCCGGTTTGGTCTGGGGCTGTTTCCCGATGCCTGGATGACCCTGGCCCCGGTGCTGGCTACCTGGGCTGTGGTGAGCATACTCTACGGTTCTCTGGCGGCGATCGCCCAGAACGATATGAAAAAAATGGTCGCCTACAGTTCCATCGGCCATATGGGCTACGTTTTGCTGGCCGCTTCTGCCTCCACTCCCCTCAGTATTGTGGGCACCGTCTTTCAGATGGTCAGCCATGGACTGATTGCTGGTTTGCTATTTTTGCTGGTAGGGGTGGTCTATCAGACCACCGGTACTCGCGATTTGAATGTGCTCAGGGGTTTACTCAATCCCGAGCGGGGCCTGCCCTTTGTGGGGTCTTTGATGATTCTGGGGGTGATGGCCAGCGCTGGAATCCCTGGCATGGCAGGTTTTATCTCAGAGTTTCTGGTGTTTCGGGGTAGCTTTTTGATCTTTCCGGTGCAAACCCTCCTCTCTATGGTGGGATCGGGGTTGACAGCTGTGTATTTTTTGTTGCTGGTAAACCGCGCCTTTTTTGGCCGTCTGGCCATTACTCCCTTCAGCCAGACGCCCCAACCCGATATTGATCTTCCCTCGGTAACCTGGCGCGATCGCCTACCCGCCCTGGTTCTAGCTGCCTTAATTGTGGCCCTCGGTTTGCAGCCCAACTGGTTAGCTCGCTGGAGTGAACACACCACCCTGGTGATGCATCAGCCCTACCAGATGCAGGCTAGTAATTGGCCCTTTACCGCTGCTTCCCCCGCTCTTATTGCCGACACCCTGAGGTCTCCATTGCCATGAGTTCTAGCCCTGTTGCTACACCCCATCCCCTGGAGTCCTTTATCAAGCGGCTACTCTCTGCCCAAGCTCTGCTGCCCGATAGCGAAACCAACCTGTTAGAGGTAGTGGGAATTTTAAAGAGTTATGGAGTTGTCCTAGATGCCTACTCCCGTAACCTGATCTACATTGCCGATCACCAGTTTTTAGTCCTGTTTCCCTTCTTTAAGTATTTTAATGGCGAAATCTCCCTATCTCGCCTGTTACAGCACTGGGGGCACGATCGGATCAACTTTGAGTACGCTGAATACTGCATGAAAACCATGCTCTGGCATGGGGGCGGTAGGTTTGATCAGTATCTTGATTCCCAGGACTTTCTAGACCATTGTCGCCGCGCTACAGGAGCTAAAACCAAAGGTAATTGGCTGATTCAGGGTTTAGGTCGAGTGTTTCCGGATTTTTTGCCGGAGCAGGTCCGCCAACTGGCCTACTACAGCGCCCTGGGCCAATTTTGGCGGGTGATGGGTGACCTGTTTATTGATCTCTCCGATCGCTACGACCAGGGTAAAATCTCTACCATTCCCCAGGTGGTGGCCCACATCAAAGGGGGTCTAGTGGCTGCCGCCAATCTACCGATTACCTACGCGGTTACCATTGACGACTCGGTTTACGACTTGGTGCCCAAGTCCGCTGGCATAACCTTTTTAATGGATGTGGCGGTTCCTTACGTGGAAGCGGTCTTTTTTCGGGGAACTCCCTTTTTGGGTACCGTTTCCTATAATGCCCAAGCCTACCAAATTCCCGATGACCAGAGTCGGTTTGAGTATGGAGCTCTCTACGCCGATCCTGTTCCGATTGGTGGAGCAGGAATTCCACCCACCCTGTTGATGCAGGATATGCGCCATTTCCTACCCGATTATCTGACCGCCTTCTATGCATCCTACGGACGGGGGCTGGGGGATGTACGGGTGAAAATTTGTCAGAGTTTTCAAAAGTCGATGTTTTGTGTTACCAGTGCGGCTTTGCAGGGCTTACTACCCTACCCCGCCGATACCCAGGACAGGGCGGAGTCTCGGGCTAACTACGAGTTCCTGGCTTCCTGGATGAATCGCCTGGCAACTTCCCGGTTGGCGATCGTCCAGTTTTAGCGGTCCACTGACTGCGACCGGTGGGGACGAACTGGGGAGGCTAGAATAGCTGGCTTTCCCTGCATCTTAGGTATTGCCCTGATTGGCGGGAATGGTTAGCTTGTCTGCGACGGGTTCGGCTTGGGGATGGAAGTACTCATAGATCTGTTGGGCCAGTTGGGGACCAATGCCAGGCACGGTTTGCAGTTGTTCGGGGGTGGCTACGCGAATGTAGTCAATGGATCGAAAGCTGGCTAGCAGTTGTTTCTGACGGTGGTGACCGAGGCCAGGGATATCTGCCAAACGGGATCGCCGCATGCGATCGCTGCGTTGCTGGCGATGAAAGCTGACGGCAAAGCGGTGGGCCTCATCCCTGAGGCGGCGCAATAATTGCAGTCCGGGTTGTTCAGGCTCGGTGGCGAGGGGTTGGGAGGCTCCTGGCAGAAAGACTTCCTCTCGCTTTTTAGCCAGGCTCACCACCTGCACATCCTCCAGCAGATTCATTTCCTTCAGCACCTCCACCACCGCCGAGAGTTGCCCTTTTCCCCCGTCAATCATGACCAGATCGGGCCAGTCAGGATTGCCCAGACGGGATTGGTCGGGGGCTTCCGCATAGCGACGGAAACGACGACGAATCACCTCTGCCATACTGGCAAAGTCATCGGAGTGACCGGTGCGGACCTGGGGATTTTTGATTTTGTAGTGGCGGTAGTGCTGTTTCGCCGGTAGCCCCTCCATAAAGACTACCTGGGAAGCCACCGCATCCGACCCCTGAATATGGGAAATATCGTAGCCTTCGATGCGCTTGGGTAGGTCAGGTAAGTCCAGGATCACCGCTAAATCCTGGAGGGCCTGAATTTGGCGATCGGCGACCGCCTGGGTCCGCACCAGTTCGTATTCAGCGTTGCGTTCCACCATATCAATTAAGTCAGCCTTACTCTGGCGCTGGGGCACCTCAATGGTGACCTTGCGTCCCCGCCGCTGACTCAGGTAATCCGCTAAAATTTCCGTTTCCGGCAGGGCATGCTGGGCCAGGATCACCGCTGGAATCTCCACCGCCTCCACCGTTTGGTAGTGATCCTCCAGCACCCGCTGTAATATCGCTCCGGCCGTACCTGACTCCGCATCGGCGACAAAACCTAGTCTCCCCACCAGGCGCCCGGCTCGTACCTGAAAGATCTGCACACAGGCGTATTTTTCATCCGCTGCCAGGGCGATCGCATCTCGGGAAATAGTATCGTCTGGCAGAGCCACCTTCTGATCGGCGCAGAGCCGCTCCAGTCCCCGAATCTGATCCCGTAATCGGGCGGCCTGTTCAAACCGCAGATCTAGCGCCGCCTTGTCCATCTGTTGGGTGAGGCTATCCACCAATTCCGTTGTCCGTCCCTGAAATACCATCACCACCCGTTGCAGGGTTTTGTGGTACTCCTCGGGAGATACTAACTGCTGACATACCCCGGGGCAGCGACCAATGTCGTAGTTTAAACAGGGTCGATCCTTGAACAGGGGCTGGGGCCGCTGGCGTAGGGGAAAGGTCCGCTTCACCAGGTTCACCGTACTACGTAGCAGACCCACATCCACGTAGGGACCGTAGTACCTATCCTTAGCGCTCTGGCGACGCTTGCGGGTAATTAACAGACGGGGGTAGGGCTCTGACCAGGTTACACAAAGGTAGGGATATTTTTTGTCATCCCGCAGCAGCACATTAAAGTAGGGCTGATGCTGCTTGATTAAGTTGGCTTCCAGGGCGAGGGCCTCTGCCTCTGTGTCCGTGACAATAAATTCAATTTCCACCACCTGCATCACCATCACCATGGTGCGAGGCATGTGGTTCTGGCGATCGCGAAAGTAGGACCGTACCCGGGTACGCAGACACTTGGACTTGCCAATATAGAGAACCTGGTCCCGGGCATCCTTCATAAAATACACCCCTGGCTCCCGGGGAATTTCTCCCAGGCGTAGCTCTAACCGTTCGGGATCGTTAACCAGAGGGCTAGGTAACACCGTTCCGATGGACTCCAGAACTCGTCGTTAACCAGCATAACGGTAAAGTCTGGGACATGGCTAAGGGCTTTCTGGTTGAGAGAGGGGAAATTCCCTCTGCAAATCCGGCTCTTGATTCTCCATGGCGACGGTTACCTCCCCATCGGCTGCCTCGGGCTGGCCAAGAGGGCTAAGCCGAAGAGCGGTCTGAATCGACTCGATTAACTCCTGTAGATGGATGGGCTTCACCAGATAGCGATTGATGCCCAGGTCCATAGCCCGCTGTTGTTCTGCCGGAAAAGCATAGCCCGACACCACAATAACGGGTAGGTGTGCCCACTGGGGAGTAGACCGTAGGCTAGCCAGCAAGCTATAGCCATCAATGTCCGGTAGACCTAGATCGAGCAACATCAAGTCGGGTCGAAACTCCTGCAAATGGTAGCTAAGATTCAAACCACTGGGCAGGGCGAGAATCGTAAAGCCAGCGTAGGTTAGATAATCTGTGAAAACTAAGCGGTTGGCATCGTCGTCTTCTATGACCACAATACGGCCATGATGGCCTGCGGCCCGCAAGGAAAATGTCACCATCAATCAACAGTCCTGGGTGCAATAGTTCGAGGGTTGACGACTTCACGGAACTAAACACCTGACATCCGCAATTTTACTGATGGGAATGACTTTGGGAAGATGATCGATCAAAAAATTATAGTTTCGGTACGACTCTGGCCAGGACCCCGGAGGGCACAGGGGTTTGGTCCCTTGGCTATCTGCTAACCTCAGACCAGTGGTCAGTTATGGGCCATGAAATTGACCAGTCAACCCTGTCCTAAGGGTTCTGGCCAGAGCTATATACCCGAGAAGATGGGGAGGAAGATCAAGACCAACCTAAGGATCAATACTCTAACTACTAAAGCCACTCCCACCCTGTCCTGAACACACTAGACAGGGTTCAGGGTTATACTTTAGCCTTATCCGGCAGTCTACGATCATTGCGGAGAATCCACCCTATGGCTGAACCCTCTAATCTTCCCCCTAGCCCTCCGGTTCCTCCCCCGCCCCCTCGATTCACCCAGATCCCTGAAATATCTGCGGGTCAGGTGCGCCATCGTCCGCCGACTCCTCCTCCCTTACCCAAGGCCTCAGAAACCCTGGCCGTGGGCCATGGCCTGAGCCTCAAAAAAATTATCCGAGAAGCCTTTGATCGGGGCTTCTCCGATGTGCATCTGGGCGTGGGCGAAGCTCCTAGATTCCGCGATCGCGGCGAGATTTGTCCAACCGAATACCCCGTTACAGACGAAGACACCTTCTATCGCTGGCTGGCAGAAATTCTGCGCCCTGAAGAGATCCAGCGGTTTCGCGACAACCTGGATTTTGACGGTGCCGCCCAGTACGAATTTACCCGGGTGCGGTTTAATATTTTTGATTCGCTGCGGGGGCCGGGAATGGTCCTGCGGCTTATTCCAGTTAAGGTGCTAAGCCTCGACCAACTGGGATTCCCTTCGGTTTTCAAGGATGTATGCCACTACCAGAAAGGGTTGGTTTTAATTACAGGCCCGACCGGATCGGGTAAATCAACCACCCTGGCCGCCATGATTGATTACATCAATACGGAAATGGCCAAAAACATCATTACTATTGAAGACCCAATTGAATTTGTCCACCAGAGTAAACGATCCCTGGTGAAACAACGGGAAGTCGGGTTAAACACCAGGGAATTTAGCCACGCCCTCAAGGCCTCACTAAGAGAGGATCCTGACATTATTCTAGTGGGTGAGATGCGAGATCAGGAAACCGTCAGTACAGCTCTCAAGGCGTCCCAAACCGGCCACCTGGTGCTGGGCACCTTACATACCAATAGTGCGGTCAAAACCGTAGAGCGGATTCTCAGTCTTTACAACCCCGATCAGGAGGGGCCTATTCGGGTAGCCCTGGCGGAGTCTCTGGTGGGTATTATTGCCCAAGGGCTATGCCGCACCACTGACGGCAAACGGGCCGCATTCCACGAAATTTTAATTAATACCGATGCCATTAAGGACTACATTGTGCGTGGTCAACTGGACGAAGTGGAGGCCTTGATGCCAAAGTGCACCTTTGATGGTATGTGTACCATGAATCAAACCCTCTACGCCCTCTACGAGTCAGGCCGCATTACGGAGGAAATTGCTCTGGAAATGTCGCCCAAGCAGAATGAAATGGCCCAAATGCTGCGTGGACGCCTCTAATTCCGTGATCACCAGTCCCAGCTTTAAGGGTTTAGCGCTGTTTACCCCAGGAGGTGATTGTGTCTATTGCCGCGATCACCGTAAGGGGGTGCACTGGCACCTGGATCTCTGTGCCGCCCTACAGCGCCATCTTGGGTTAAGTGCTCCCCCGTATTTTTTATTGCCCTGTTTTACCGCTACCGTTGATCGCTGGATCGACGCCAGCAGTCAAACCCTGGTTACCGTGGCTGAGGCCTATCCCCGGGTGTTGCAGTTTCAAGCCCTATTGAATGCCCTATTTGATCTGGGAGATCTGCAGTGGCAGCCCAACTACGGCAATTTAGAAGAATGCTCCCGGGGGGTGATTGAGTCCTATCGGGCTGATTTTCCCCAGTTATGGCAATGCCATGATTTGATTCTGCCTATTCAGTCTGATGTTCAGCCTGAGAGGAGTGGTCAACCTCAACCCGAAGAGCGAGAGCCTATCCTACCCTCACCCCAAATTTACCAGTTCAAACTCTTTGTCAACGGTAGCGATACCCTGGCAACGGAGCAAATGTTAAGGCTCCTGCACCGTAGTCTGGAAGCAGCCCTGTCCAGCCCCTACAGCCTGGAACTGGTGGATGTGCTGAAACATCCAGAAATGGCAGAGGCCGAGCATATCTCAGCTACCCCCACCCTGATTCAGGTGCTTCCCCATCCCCCTCGGCGGCTAGTAGGCATCCTATCCAGCCAGGCCCGCATCATTCAGGAACTGTTGGGACGAGACTGACCTTCAACACCTTAGGGGTCGAGGACCACGCCATCGCTGTTATGATCAAAATAACGCACCATCCCTGATCCCTGTAATCACTCCCTACCATATAGCTGGTGCCATTTATAGCTTTGGCCAGAAAGCTGAGACCCTATGACCCATACCCCTGCTGTCAGTCCCCCCTATACCCTGGAAGAAGAAGCCTGGTGGGTCCAGCGCTGGGTAGATTTACTCAATTCCTACCGCTTTAAAAAACGCCTGGAACGGGGCCGTATCTACGCTCGTGAGGGCCATATCCTGAGCCTGGAATACAAGGGATCTAAGGTTACCGCTCTGGTCCAAGGCACGGCAACGGAACCCTATAAACTCTCTATCTGGTTAGATGCCTTTAGTGACGAAGACTGGAACTACGTCGTGGACTCCCTTTCAGAACAGGCCATCTACTCTGCCCAGTTACTGGCGGGGGAAATGCCAGGAGAAATTGAAGCGGTGTTCACCGCCAATGGTTTGAGCCTGTTTCCCTTTAATCTGGCAGAGGTCCATTCTCGGTGTAGTTGCCCCGATCCCAAAAACCCCTGTAAACACATTGCTGCGGTTTATTACCAGTTAGGCGATTTCTTTCGAGAAGATCCCTTTGTGCTGTTTCAACTGCGGGGTCGGAGTCGAGATAGCATTTTAGAAGCCCTGCGCCACAAGCGTCAGGCCAGTACACCGACCCCTCTATCGGCAGCCGCAGAACAAGACGAAGTCCAGCCAGGCCTAGCCATAGCCAACTCGCCCCCCGATCTATCTAGATTTTGGCGCTACGATCGCCCCCTGGACAGCGACCTGGTAGTGATTACCCCATCCCCTACGTCCGTACTGGAAGCCCTGGGAAAAATGCCCCTGCCGGCGGAAGATGGACCTGTGGTTCTGGCCTACCTTCAGGATATTTACCAAGCCGTAGGCCAGGAGGCCCTAAAGCAGTCCCTGAGTTAACGGTTAACGGTCTGCCGCAACCCTTGCCAGCCAATTAAGGCGTAACCCACCGCCAGTAACAGACTGGTAATTAAGGTACGAATAGCCGCTTTCCAAGATTCCACTTGAACCCGCCGCTCTGCCTCGGCCCGACGACTACCGATCTGATTCTGAACCCTCTCCCGGGCCTGATCAGCCTGTTTTTGTAGAAACTGTTTTAAGCCTTCAGGGTCGTTGCGATACTTCTCAATATCCTTGGGTAACTGGCCGCTTTTAATGGCCTGGGTGAGTAAGTCCTGATTTTGCATCAGGGCTTGCAGTTGCTGCTGCTGTTGTCCTAACTCACTGGACAGCCGCTGCTCCATTTGGCTGGAGGCCTGACTGGCTTCTGCTCCAACCTGCTGTAATGCCGCCTGACTGGATAGGCGCACCGCACTAAGATGGAAAACAGGCAATATCAGGTAAAGCAAGCTAAGTAAACTGGCCAGGATGCACAGCCAGAAGCGGACATCAATGGTCTGCCAGAACCCCGGTTGCGCCGCCGCCTTGCGGGTACCCTCGATCCACAGACTGGTGAGCACGAGGGCAATACCCACTAAGGGTAAAATGCCCCGATCGGTAATTTGGGTGGCCGTAGCCAATTGCCATTGGGCGTTGCCGAAATCAAGGGGAATCAGCAGAGTTAAATAATCGACCAGGGCAGAAACAATAGTGACTAACCCCGCAACCTTGAGGGCGATCGCGGTTAGGGCAGCCAGACTGGGATTAACAGCAGCTCGGTCAAAGGACATAAAAGTGGTAATCCATCATTACAAACTCCTATTTTGCCCTGATTGGGTCAGAAAACCATACATAAAAACAGGAATCCGGATATTGCCATGGATTTTCCAGTATTCCTTTCATACCCCTTGACCAAACTAGCCATAGGCTGTCCAGGGTAGTCCTACATCAGAGGTGTTTGGACCTTTGTCGCAGAGCGTCCAACTCCTGCCCTAGGGTTGCCACCTGTTGGCGCAGAGTCGAGGCCAGGTCAAGGCTAGAACTTTCTGCATCATTATCACTGATTTCAATGGAGCGGGGCTCTGCGCTGGCAGGTGGGTGGGTGGGGCTTTTTCCAGGGCGATTGACCAGTTGATTAACCAGACGTTGAGCTTCTTCTGCGGTAATTTCTCCCCGCTCTACCAGGTCGTTAACCACGGTCTGAGCCTGTTGCTGCAAATCCCTCAGGTTAGAGCTAAGCTTTTGTATGTCCTTGAGGGTATGGGTAGCCTTTTCCCCCGCATAGGCGGCGGCTCCTACGCCAAGATAAAAGGTTTTCTTCACCAGATCTGTAAAACCAGCCATAGTTACCGATCTCCTGAGTTAAGCCACCAGCATTATTATAGCCGTAGCCAGGTTTGCGAGGACTGAGGCGGGTGGAGCCCCCTATTTAGTCTTCCATGTTTGATATCCGGTAACCCCAGACCCGCTGGTTAGTTAGGCGATATCAAGTGAGAAGACATCTATTTGCAATTTCTAGGGGGGTGATGGCCTTGGCCTGAGGCTGGCTGAGTGACCTGGCGGCACCCTTTTCAGCTATAAAACTTAGGATCGAGGACTCAGGCTAGCCACCCCCAACGTTGAAAAACCGCTGCAACAGGCTTTAACTAACCTGCTCAACCTCAGCAATTTCGGGAATCAACTCCCGCAGGCGGCGCTCAATGCCCATGCGCAGGGTCATCGTAGAACTCGGGCAGGAACTACAGGATCCCTGCAGGCGTAACTTTACTACCGGACCATCAATTTCTACCAGCTCTACATTGCCGCCATCGGCCACCAGGTAAGGGCGCAGGTCATCGAGCACCTGTTCGACATTGGTTGGGTTCAGGGTCAGTGTTTCCATGAAAACATCCTTAGAAAAATCAGAGGGGTGATCTACTCCCCATTCTAAAAACTTCTACCCGTTAATGCCGCTGCAAATTCTAGAGTTGATATAGAGATTTCTATTACCATGGTCCTGCCCCCAGGCCGAGCCTGGGGACGTCATCCTCACCGGGCTAAATCTGACTTTCGGGCTACACTAAGCTATTGGTTGGCACTATTGGTTTGCCCCCGATCCATTGTTGTCCCATGGATACTCCCCGCCTCCACCCCGACACCATCGAAGCAGTGCGCGATCGCGCCGATATTGTGGACATTGTCTCCCAGTACGTGGTGTTAAAAAAGCAGGGCAAAGACTTTACCGGCCTCTGTCCCTTCCACGAAGATAAATCCCCCAGTTTTAGCGTTAGCCCCAGCAAGCAGTTTTACTACTGTTTCTCCTGCGGTGCAGGGGGTAACGCCTTTAAATTTTTAATGACCCTGAACCAGCGTTCCTTCGGCGAGGTGGTACTGGACTTGGCCCAGCGCTACCAGGTGCCGGTAAAAACCCTGGAACCGGCGCAACGGCAGCAGTTGCAGCATCAACTCAGCCTCCGCGAACAACTTTACGAAGTGCTGGCGGTCACCGCTCGTTTCTACCAGCACGCCCTAGCCCAAAGTGATGGAGCTGAGGCCCTGGCCTATCTGCGCCAAAATCGGGGTCTGACCGAGGCCACCATTCAACGGTTTGAACTGGGTTTTGCCCCAGGGGGATGGCAAACCCTGTACGGTTACCTGGTGGACCAAAAGCACTATCCCGTCCGTTTAGTGGAACAGGCAGGTTTAATTGTGCCCCGTCAGCAGGGAGAGGGTTACTACGATCGCTTCCGCGATCGGCTGATGATTCCCATTCGTGATAGCCAGAGTCGGGTAATTGGCTTTGGGGGCCGGGCATTGGGGGAAGAAAAACCCAAGTACCTGAACTCCCCGGACACGGAATTGTTTGATAAGGGTAAAACCCTCTACGGCTTAGATCTGGCCCGGGCCGCGATCGCCAAAACCGACCAGGCGATCGTGGTGGAGGGCTACTTCGATGTGATTGCCCTCCACGCGGCTGGCATCGAAAATGCCGTCGCGGCCCTGGGGACGGCCCTCAGCACCGCCCAGGTAAAGCAAATTTTACGTTACAGCGAATCTAAGCAAATTGTGCTTAACTTTGACGCCGATAGCGCCGGGGTCAAGGCAGCCCAGCGGGCGATCGGCGAGGTGGAGGCCATGGCCTACCGGGGCGATGTGCAACTGCGGGTGTTGAACCTGCCCGCTGGTAAGGACCCAGACGAGTTCCTGCGGCACCATAGTTCCAGCGACTACCAGGCCCTTGTCAAGGCGGCCCCTCTTTGGATTGACTGGCAGATTCACCAACTCATTCAAGACAAGGACCTGCGCCAGGCAGACCAGTTTCAACAAACCACCCAGGCGATCGTCCAGCTGCTGGGGGATATTGCCAACGCCGATACCCGCACCCACTACGTCCGTTACTGCGCGGAAATCTTTAGCAACGGGGATAGTCGCTTAGTGCCCCTATTGGCAGAAAACCTGATCACCCAGGTCCGGCGCCAGCGTCGGACTACCTCCCAGAACGCCCCTCCCCCCGTAACACCGAGTCCTGTTGCCGCGACTAGTTCCCTGGAACAGGCGGAGGCGGCCCTACTCCGGCTCTTTCTCCACGCCCCCAGCCACCGCCAGGAGATTGGCCAGGTACTGGAAGACCGGGATTTGCAGTTTAGTTACTCCCACCACCGCGCCCTCTGGCGTCACATTCAAAGGTTACTGAGTCAACCCCAGGAGGAAGGTAGTCAGGATCTAGTTAGCCAACTGCGTCACCATCTGGCCGATGCGGGCCTGGCCAGCCTCTCCATGCAATCCCTTCTGCATCTGGGGGAAAAGACTCGCCGTGATATTCTGCGCGGACCGCTGATTATTCGGGCGGCCGCCGCCTGCATGGAAAAAAACCTGTGTGAAAAGCGCTATCGTCACTTTCTGGCCCTTTGGGAAAAAACTGACGCCAGCAGTAACCTGGAGCAGATCACCTACTTTCAAAATCAGATTTATGCTGAGAAACGTCGCATTGAGGCCCTGGAAAAGGACCGCCAGGTCACCTTTGAGGACCTGGTAACCATGCCGTGGGTAGGGGAGCAGTACGACAGCCTGGCTCCCCCTGTGGAATGAGTTAGCCGATTCATCCTGCCCTCCGCTTGCCCACAGCGGCGAAGCGCCAACCCTGAAGAGGAGGGGGTTTTGCCCTGGAATCGGGACTGTGATGCGCCTATCCAGTTTTAGTTTTTTCGCTCCGTTGCAGGTGGTTAGGGTCATACTCTAGCTACGATAAGCCAACCACGCCAGCCCCCAACCAATCAACAATCCCAGCCCACCGTAACGAAGGGCCTGCCAGAAGGGCTCCTGCCAATATTCCCAGCGGATCAGGTGGTGAGCTAACTGGTGTTCGAGTTCCTCCACTGCCCGTTGTAGGTTGGCTATTTCTGCCTGGCTCCGGTCGGTATCGGAGGGGCCAGGGGGAGATGACTCGATCTGCTCCAGGTCCATCAGGTTTTGTAGTCCCACCTTTAAGTGGTGTAAACGGGTTTCTAGTCCTTGAACCTGGGTCCACAGGCCAGCCAGGCCAAGCTGGGGCTGTTTAGAGCCTGAATCCCGGTGGCCTGGAAACCGGTTTGGGCGATCGCTGGGCTTCATCATGCACAATGGAAGAAAGGTGCTCGCTTCTAGTTAACCCGATTTTTGTAGAGTAAGTATGGCTTTTTCATCCCGTCCTTCGCTATCTGCCCAGCCTAATCCGCCTGTCGCAACCCTTACCGATTTGCAACTGGCCCAACTATTAGCTGAGCGCCTGGCGATTAAATCAGAGGATTGGCATCGTCTCAATCGCAACCGCCGCCTGCGGGCCCAGGAACAACTAGCCGCCGCCCTGGTTTTTTTACTGAAGGAACAACCGGATGAAGCCCTCCCCCGCCTGGAACAGGCTGTCGGCTGGTTAAATCAAACGGTGACGGCCCCACCCTGTCCTACCCATGGCCAGAGGCATCCCCCCCAGCCCCACTAGAATTACGAGGTCAAGGGGATTTAGCCTTTATAGCCTTGGCCATGGTGAGGACCCTTAGCCCAGCTCAAAGGTAGTAATACCAAAGATTAATTCCAGAGCTAGGGAGGGGCTAGGGCCCCGGTACATGCGGGCGGTTTCAAATACTGGCTGCAACCCTTGCTGGGTGGCCAGGTCCAAGTAGTTGAGTACAAACTGCACCGCAATCCGAGCCTGGCCGGGCCACTGGGGATGGGGGGGAGTCCGGCCATAGCCGACTAAGTCACGGGGATAGGGTGGGGAAGACATACCTTCAGCTCATTCAATTCAATTGCTGACCACTCTGGGACCTATAGTAACCAGGTTTACCCTGGATCATTGGTATAAAAAGAGTCGCTTAGCGGCTCGGGTAAAGGCCACGTAGCAGAGCTGGTTCCGTTCTACCACATTACGGTTAACCACCATAGAGGGAACATCAACGAATACATCCTTAAAGGTGGAACCCTGGCTTTTATGGATAGTCAGGCTATAGGCATAGTCAACGGCGTGGAGTTGTTGCTGTAAATCCCAAAATTCCATCCAGCGTTTTTCCTGGGCTAAAAAGTCGAGTCTGGCTTTAAACTCTGCCTGCCCCGACTCGTGCAGTACCCTTAGGGTTTTGTACTCTAACTCCTCGGTTTCTACCTCCAGTAACCAGACCGGCCATTCCCCCTCCCGCCCCCGGGCCACCTCCAGTACCTCACACTCGGCGGAGGTAGGCAGAATAATGCTATCCCCTTCCAGGCAAGGGTTGAGGGCAATCAGGCGTTCTCCAGGTACAAAGCGTTGCGCCTGGGGACCATAGATGGCTGTACGAATCAGACGGTTAAGGTGATTGACGCGCTGGTTGGTGTAGGCCAGGGCCCTGACCTGGTCTGGGTTCTGGCCATAGGATTCACTGGTAAAGGCGCGCAGTAGAAGTTTCTCCCAAATAGGGCGGGAGAGGACAAAACATCCTTCGGTTTGGTCGGGGTTGGTATCGGTGCGAAAGCGTGGCAGTTGGGGGCGGTCGAGATTACGGCGAATATCTTCGGCCACCAGGCCAATGGCGCCACCGTAGCGTACCACCTGGGTTAACTCGGCCCGTTGGGGGATCTGGCGGAAGCAAGCCGATTCCGGTTCGTTGACCGGCGGCAACTGGGCCGGATCCCCCACAAACAGGATCTGGGTGTTGCGGTACAGGTTGGAAACCCCATTCACCAACAACTGCCAGAGTTCTTCGTTCACCATCGAACATTCATCCACAATCACCAGGCGGTAGCGATCGATCTGACTAGCCTGCTGGCGATCGAGTTGAAATATCTGTTTACCATTCTCTTCGTTAATGACTGGCCGTAGGCCCAAAAGTTTACAGCAGGTCATGGCATCTAGTTCTAAGCGCCATTGGACCGCCATTGTGGCCAGTACCTTGGTGGCTTTATTACTGAAGGCAGTGAGCACAATGGAACGGTGGTCGCCCTGCTGCCGCAGTCCGCTGATAAACACCTGCAGGAGAGTGGTTTTACCCGTACCGGCATAGCCCGTTAGTAAATACAGCTTTTCCTCCCCCTGCACAAACCGATGCAGGGCATCCAGGGCAACTTGCTGCTCAGGGGTCAGAGCAAGCCCCCCAGCGGCGGAGTTTTGGCATCGTGGTTTGGATCGGGCCATGGGGCTAGGGACTGGGATGGATCAGCGGATTTTTCGACGGGATAATTAAGGCTACAAGATTCCTGGTCGATCGGGGGTTTAGCCTGACGGTAATTGATTCAGTTAAGGCGTGGGGCACAAAAGTAAATTGCTTACCAGCGATGGCCTTGGGATTGATAAGCAATCCTTTGAATTTACCTGAATCAGTCAAAGCATTGCCTATGAACGGGTTGAGGTGATTAGATATGATTGAGGAATCTATTTTAAAGCTTCTGACCTGAGGCGATAATCAGAACCATTTTCGCGATCGCTAGTAGGCTAAATCTAGTTGTGCCCTGGCCTGAGTTAGAAAGCTGATGGCCGACGGGAATGGCATGGAACAGTTAAACAGTTTGAACGAGAGGACTTGAAACCATGGGAAGGCATTTTTTTAGATTGGGCTTGATCCTTTTGGCTGTAGCGGTTTCAGCCGTTGTCCTGCTGTCTCAATTTTGGTCAGATCAAGTCGCCCTGGCCACGGCTCCAGCCCCGCCCAACCTGGTGCCGGCCACCCTGAATGGCAAACCTACCTACGTGCTGTATGTCACCCGTAGCGAGGATAGGGTGCTG
>JBMOHM010000022.1:0-43540 GCA_049317845.1 Nodosilinea sp.
TTCTACCTCGTCTCAGAGGGGGTTGGCTAGCTTCGGTAAAAGCCCTATAGCAGTTGCCAGTGGGGTTAGGGCAAGACTGCGATGCCATTGGCTATGGGCTAAGACCCAGACCCTAGCCCGGTGTCTTGAACTAAGTAACTACAGCGATAGAAATCAAAAAACAACAATTCAGTAATTCGTGTCTGAGGATACAGAGTAAACTGGGGATAGGCGGCTCAATTGAGATGGAGACGTTGGGGCTATCCATTGTGTTAGAAACCGCTGGCGGGTTGGCTGATGCTACGCGGTTACTGATGGATTTACAACAGATCAACGCCATTGTGCAGAGTTTCAGTGGTTGCCAGGAACCGGAGGCGATCGCCCTGCAAACCACTAAGGGGCTGATCGAAAAGTTTGACTGTGCCCTGGCCCGCATCTGGCTGATGGAGTCAGATGGATGGCTGTTACGGCTGGTGGCCTCGGCTGGCATGTATACCCGCACTGACGGGTTTTTCGCCCGGGTGCCCGTGGGAGCCTTCAAGGTGGGCAAGATCGCCCAAAACCGTATTCCCTTCTTGAGTAACCATCTGCCTGAAGAACCCTGGGTAAAGGATCGGGAGTGGGCGATCGCTAATCACATCACCGGGTTTGCGGGTTACCCCTGCCTGCTGGGCGATAGGGTGGTGGGGGTGCTGGCGGTTTTTAGCCACCACCCCCTATCGCCGGAGTTTTTAGAAGCACTCCAGGTGCTGTGCACCACCCTGGCCCTGGCCCTGGAAAAGAGTCAGCAGGTACAGCACGCCCTGCAACAGCAAAGGCTGATGGCTACGGGCAGCGCCCCCCTCTCAGAACAGCTGGCCCATCACCTGGCCCAGGCTCGACTTTCCCTGGTGGGTACTGAACGAGGGTTACCCGCGCCCCAAACCTGCCTGCTCTTGCAAATCGCCGAGCTATTGCAACGGTTGCAGTGCTCCTACTGCCGCCTCAGCTATGGCGAAACTCAACTGACGCTAGAGGCCATGGTGACGATCCTAACCCCTGCCGAGACCCCAGAGCAACCCTGGGTGTCAGTGGCCCTGGGGGAGGTGCAATCCGCTGTCACCGGTTTAGGCGGCACCCTGCAATTGCTGGCAGGTGCCAATCAAAAAGTTATACAGGTGGTGGTGGAACTACCCTATCGAGTCGATCCCACTCCCCCGCCGGTGCCCAGGCCACTCACCAGCCCTGACCTGCAAACCCCAGGGCTGTCTGCTCGGGAGCGGGAAATTCTGGGACTGTTGACAGAGGGTCTGCGCGATCGCGACATTATGAATAGACTCTACATCAGCGAGAGCACCGTTAAGTTTCACCTCAATAACGTGCTCACCAAGTTGCAGGCCAAAACCCGCTGCCAGGCCCTGTATCTGGCCCTGATCAAAGGCTGGATCTAAGCCGATCATCCTGCCTAAAAGGGCAGGATGATCGGGGAAAACCGGCAGGATTTCGCCCTTGGCGATGCCCCCCTGCCCGGAGGGACAGGGCCCAACTTTCCGTAGCGGGAAATACAAATATCCCCCTTGCCATCTCCTACTATGGCCCTGGCTGGGTATCCATACCCTCCCCCCTCTAGCCTTTGCCAGTTCCTATTAGCCATCGGTGATGCCAGTACCTATGAAAGATCATTATGGGGTTGCGATCGTTGGTGGAGGACAGGCGGGGCTATCCATGAGCTACTGCCTGAAGGAAAAGGGCATTGATCATATTATCTTTGAAAAAAATTCCATCGGTTACGAATGGCGGGAACGGCGCTGGGATTCCTTCTGCCTGGTCACCCCCAACTGGCAATGCCAGTTGCCGGGATTTCCCTATGGCGGGGCCGATCCCGAGGGATTCATGGCCAAAGATGAGATTGTGCAGTATCTAAGAGCCTATGCTGACTTGATCAAGCCTCCGATTTACAGCGGAGTAACGGTGCTAAGGGTTCGCCCCCGCCAGGGAGAGGACGGCTTTGCGATCGCTACCACCCTGGGAGATTTTACGGCGGATCAGGTGGTGATCGCCGTGGGCGGTTATCACATTCCCAGGGTACCTAGAGTGGCGGAACGCCTGCCCCGCACCATTCTACAAATTCACTCTTCTCAGTACAAAAATTCCCAATCCCTACCGGAAGGGGAAGTCCTGGTGGTCGGCACCGGCCAATCCGGCTGTCAGATTGCCGAGGATCTCCACCTGGAGGGTCGTCAGGTACATTTATGCGTCGGCGGTGCCCCCCGATCGCCCCGCCGCTACCGGGGTAAGGATGTGGTCGATTGGCTGGATCAAATGGGCTATTACGACCTCTCCATTGAGGATCACCCGCAGAAAGAAAGGGCCAGAACCAACACCAATCACTACCTGACGGGACGGGATGGTGGGCGAGAAATTAACCTGCGACAATTTGCCCTGGAGGGCATGAAACTCTACGGTAAATTAGAGCAGATCCATGGTTCCCTACTGGAATTTCAGCCCAACCTGAAGGTGAATCTGGATCGGGCCGATGCCGTGGCGGAAAACATCAAGAAAACCATCGATGCCTTCATCGCCAAACAGGGTATTGAAGCACCCTTAGAAGCCCCCTATCAACCGGTGTGGGAACCAGAGTCGGATCCTTCAAGCCTGGACTATGAACAGGCAAACATCCGCACAGTGATCTGGTCGATCGGCTATCAATCGGATTTTAGCTGGGTGGAGGTGCCGGTCTTTGACGGCAAGGGGCATCCCGGTCATGATCGGGGCGTCACCGCTGTACCGGGACTTTATTTTTTGGGGCTACCCTGGCTCCATACCTGGGGTTCGGGGCGCTTTTCTGGTATTGCCCGGGATGCCAATTACTTAGCTGATTACATCGTGGCCCGCAAAAAAGTCGTACCCACCAATGACTGGAGCGTGGTAAACGAGTTTTTGCTGGGGTCCTAAAGCCCTCCATCTAACTGGCCCCCTATCTAAATCGGCAGGGGGGCCGGTCAGCCCAGGGGAGCATCGGCAGGGGGAAAATCGCTCCGCCTGACCTTATCGCTAGCCCTAGGGGTTTCGTAGTTAGAAATACAAAAAACCGCTCCCACCCCCCTTAATCTGACAACACAGATTTCTTTACCAGTCCAGGAGCGTCAAAGCGGCCATGCCAGAAGTTACAACCCCTGCCCACCAACCCGGTGATTTCTTCGTCGATTACGAAGAGAAGGTTTTTCCCGATGTGAAGGCGGAACCCGGTGAAAAAGCCCTGGTTACCTTTCACACCGTCGCCTTTGAGGGTTCCATTGGTTTGGTAAATCTACTCCAAGCCCTGCGGCTACTGCGTAAAGGCTTTGAAACCTCGGTGTTGCTCTACGGTCCCGGCGTCACCCTGGGGGTACAACGGGGCTTTCCTAAACTCGGTGATGCGGCTTTTCCGGGGCACCAAAACTTCAATGATCAGCTCACCAAGTTTATGGGGGAGGGCGGCAAGGTTTATGCCTGCCGGTTTGCCCTGCAGGCCCTCTACGGCCACGGTGAGCCCTCCCTGATTCCAGGTATTCGTCCCATTAACCCCCTGGATGTGTTGGATTTTATCCTGCTCCACCGCAAGGATAACGCCTTTATTTTGGATACCTGGACGGTCTAGAACCAGTGGATTACTCGCGCACAGTTCGAGCGGCGGCGGTGCAACTGAGCCCGGTATTGTTTAGCCGGGATGGCACCACGGAAAAGGTGCTGGCGGCGATCGCCGCCGCCGCCAGGGAGGGAGTCCAACTCCTGGTTTTTCCAGAAACCTTCATTCCCTACTACCCCTACTTCTCCTTTGTGCAGCCCCCGGTGCTGATGGGCAAGGAACATATGCGGCTCTACGAAGAAGCCGTGGTGGTTCCCGGTCCGGTCACGGAGGCGGTCAGTCAGGCGGCCCGCACCCACGCCATGGTGATTGTGCTGGGGGTTAACGAGCGTGACCACGGTTCCCTCTATAACACCCAGTTAATTTTTGATGCCGACGGTACCCTGCTGCTGAAACGGCGCAAAATCACCCCCACCTACCATGAGCGCATGGTGTGGGGCCAGGGGGATGGAGCGGGATTGAGGGTGGTGGATACCGCCGTCGGTAAGGTGGGTGCCCTCGCCTGTTGGGAACATTACAATCCTCTCGCGCGCTTTGCCCTGATGGCCCAGCATGAGCAAATTCAATGCGCCCAGTTTCCCGGTTCCATGGTGGGGCAGATTTTTGCTGACCAGATCGAGGTAACCATTCGCCACCACGCCCTGGAGGCGGGCTGCTTTGTGGTCAATGCCACCGGCTGGTTGTCCACCGAGCAGGTGGCCCAGATCACCGCCGATGAGGGCTTGCAAAAGGCCTTGAGGGGAGGTTGCTACACCGCCATTATTGGCCCCGAAGGCATGCCCCTTTCTCCCCCGATGACGGAGGGGGAGGGCATGGCGATCGCCGATCTGGATTTTTCCCTGATTACTAAACGTAAGCGCATGATGGATGCCGTTGGCCATTATGCCCGTCCCGATTTACTGCAACTGCAAATCAACAGTCGCCCCTGGTCGGTGATCGGCGCGGCTTCACCAACCGCCCCAGTCAGCCCAACCGCCAACGTTGGGCCGTTTCCATCCGATCCCGCCATCAGTGAAACCCCCGTATTGAAAATGGTCACACCCATGAACAAGCAGGAACTGATTACCGCACTCCAGTCCAAAGGGTTGAGGCTGGCTGAGCAGCCGACCGGGGCAAGGGGACGTAAAGGAGGGGCCGGGCCATCCGATCACCGGGCCGTGACGATCGCCGGAACTACTGTGATGGTGCCAGTCTACACGGGAGCGGTAGACCGCTCACCCTACAGTGCGAGCCTGGATGCAGGCCCAGATCAGGCCACCCTCTATCAAGGGGATGAGGCCATCGCCCCAATTTCCTTCCCCCAATCGCCCCACTTCTACGGACTGGAGACCGCCGATGGCATTCCCTACTGGCAAATCGCCCTGCTCCACAGCCATGATGTGCTAGCCACGACGGTGCTGCAAACCTGTATGCGCTATCGAGACGAAGCCACCATGTGTCAGTTTTGCGCCATTGAGCAATCCCTAGAGGCCGGTCGCACCATTGCCCGCAAAACCCCGGCCCAACTGGCAGAGGTAGCGGAGGCGGCGGTGCGGCTAGATGGCATTCAGCAGATGGTGATGACCAGTGGCACCCCCCATACCCGCGATCGCGGCGCCGCCTACCTGGCGGAATGCGCTAGGGCGGTGAAGCAGCGAGTCGCCCTACCCATCCAGGTGCAGTGCGAACCCCCGGACGACTTTGCCTGGTTTCAACATCTACGGGATGCGGGGGTGGATAGCCTGGGAATGCATCTAGAAGCCATCACCCCCGCTGTTCGGGCCCAGATCATGCCCGGCAAAGCCGAAGTGCCGGTGGAATTTTACTTCCAGGCCTTTGAGGCGGCGGTGCAGGTGTTTGGCTGGGGGCAAGTTAGCACCTATTTGTTGGCGGGGTTGGGCGATAGCCTGGAGGCCCTGGTGGCCGGGTGCGATCGCCTGATCCAGCTAGGGGTGTATCCCTTTGTGGTGCCCTTTGTACCGATTACGGGTACGCCGCTGGAACATCACCCGGCTCCCTCCAGTGAGTTCATGTTTACCCTCTACCAACGGGTGGGTGCACTCTTGCAACAGGCGGGCATGGATTCTGCCCAGATCAAAGCGGGCTGCGCCAAGTGTGGAGCCTGCTCTGCCCTTTCCACCTTTGAGCGCTAACTTGAAGGCAGGATGATGACTTTAATGCTCAGTCTCAAGGTACTTTTCAATGTCAGACCATCCCTATCATTTTAAACTGGCAACCTCCCCTGAAGAGGTGAAAGGGTACTTTGCCCTCCGTCAGCAAATCTTTTGCCAGGAGCAAGGCCTGTTTGAACCCACCGATGTGGATGATATTGATCAGATTGCCTATCCCATCATTGCCCTGGAAACCCATAGCGGTAAAATTGTTGGCATTGTCCGGATCTACGAAGCAGACCCCGGGCTGTGGTACGGGGGTCGCCTGGGTACCCACCCCGCCTATCGTAGGGGCTGGCGAATTGGGAAGGGGTTGATCGAAAAGGCTGTGACCACCGCTCACACCTGGGGCTGTCGCCAGTTTCTGGCCACGGTGCAGCTGCAAAACGTGCGGTTCTTCCAACGGTTACATTGGACCTCCCTGGAGCAGATCACTCTCTGCGATCGCCCCCACCACCTGATGGAAGCCAATCTCAACTACTACCCAGCGGGTCATGAACCGCGACCAAGCAAGCCGTATGAGCAAGCCTCCTAGGTGTCAATGTTAGAGACGCTGGTAACAGAACTGAGGCAATCACTGGGGGTTTTGCATAAGCAAGACATTCAAACCGTGGCTCGTTTTTTATCCCAGGGCTCGACCCACCGCCCCACCCATACCGCCATTCTTTTGGGTGACGATTGTGCAGCTATTCCCGATGGGGATGGCTATCTTTTGCTAGCCGCCGAAGGCATCATGCCCTTTTTCCTAGAGTCAGACCCCTGGTTTGCGGGTTGGTCGGCGGTGATGGTTAACGTCAGTGATATCTACGCCATGGGGGGTAGGCCCATCGCCGTCGTTGATACCCTGTGGAGCCAGTCTGCGGACCTCAGTCAACCCCTATTAGCGGGCATGCAGGCGGCAGCCCAGGCCTACCAGGTGCCCATTGTGGGGGGACATACCAACTGCCACAGCCCCTATAATGCTCTTTCTGTGGCAATTTTGGGACGAGCGCCAAAACTGATCACCAGTTTTGACGCCCAACCAGGCGATCGACTTCTAGCCGCTATTGATCTGCGAGGCCAGGCCCATCCCACCTATCCTTTCTGGAATGCCGCCACCACGGCAGACCCCCATCGCCTGCGGACGGACTTAGCCGTCCTACCCGATCTGGCAGAGGCAGACCTCTGTAGGGCCGGCAAGGACATCAGCATGGGAGGTATCCTGGGCACCACCCTGATGCTGATGGAGACCGCTAGCTGTGGCGCCATCCTGAATCTGGATCGGGTTTCTGTGCCAGAGGGTGTACCCCTGGCCCGCTGGCTGATCAGTTTTCCCAGCTACGGTTTTTTGCTCAGCGTCTGTCCTGACCAGGTGGCAACGGTGCAACAACGCTTTAGCGATCGCCAGATTAGCTGTGTCGAAATCGGTGAAATCCAAGCAACTTCCCAATTAGTCCTGGAACTCCAAGGAGAACGACAGCTATTTTGGGACCTGGTTGACCAGCCCTTTACTGGATTTACCCCTTCTCCCTCTGCCCCACCATGAATGAGCTATCCCCGCTTCGCATTGCCCTGTTGACCTACTCCACCAAGCCCAGGGGCAGTGTGCTACATACCCTGGAGCTAGCCACTGCGCTGCACGACTTGGGGCATACCGTTGCGATTTACGCCCTGGACAAAGATGGGGCGGGTTTCGACTATCCCCTGCGTTGCCCCTCTCACCTGATTCCGACAAAGCCTGTTGATGGAAACACAGAGGCTCTGATTCAGCAACGCATTCAGGAGTTTGTAGATTTTCTGAGTCTTGGACATTTCCAGCAGCATCCCTACGATTGTTACCACGCCCAGGACTGCATCAGCGCCAATGCACTGCTCAAACTTAGACAGAGTAGGCAAATTCCCCATTTCATCCGTACCGTACACCATGTGGAAGCCTTCACCAGTGCCTATCTTCAAGCCTGTCAAGACCGTTCTATTGAGGAACCAAACCTGTGCTTAAGTGTGAGTGAAGACAGTCACAAAGAAGTGCAGCAGCGCTACGGCATCCACGCCCCCAGGGTGATCAATGGCATCAATGGCGATCGCTTCTCTCCTATCCCCAATGCTACTGAGTCGGCGATCAAACAGCAGGTCGGGATAACTGGTGCCCCAGTCTATTTAACGGTCGGCGGTATTGAACCGAGGAAAAATTCACTGGCGCTGCTGCAGGCTTTTTCCATGGTGCTAGCCCATTTTCCCCAGGCCCAACTGGTGATTGCGGGCGGCGCTACCCTGTTTGACTATCAGCCCTATCTCGATCAGTTTTTTGCCCTGGCGGATGATCTAGCCATTACCCCTGGGCGATCGCTGCTGCTGCCGGGGGTGATTGCCGATGCCCAGCTACCCGGGCTTTACCGCACGGCGGACGCCTTTGTTTTCCCCTCCCTTAAGGAAGGCTGGGGCCTGGTGGTACTGGAGGCGATCGCCTCTGGGTTACCGGTGTTGACCAGCCACCAGCCCCCCTTTACCGAGTTTCTCGAACCGCATCAGGCCTTACTCGTTGATCCCCAGGATCCAGAGGCGATCGCCCAAGGGATGGTGCAAATCGTTGCACCTGAAACCGCCCAAGCCTTAATTCACGCCAGCCAGTCAATCCCCCCCTGCTACACCTGGGAAACATCGGCTAAAATGCATCTTAATCATTATCGACAGCTGTTATAGCCCCTCTCCCCCCACCCTATGCCCGAAATTCGTTTTCAAATCCAATGGCCCGATGGCTCCAAAGATACTTGCTACTCCCCGTCACTGGTGGTGAAGGACTACTTTGTGGCCAACCAGGCCTATCCCCTGGACGAGTTTGTAGAGCAATCTCGCACCGCTTTGCAAATCGCCAGCGATCGGGTGCAGGCCAGGTATGGAATGCCCTGTAGTTTAGCCCTGGGGCAACTGCAAAGCATTGCAACCAAAGCCACCCAGTACCAGCACTGGACTGAACCCCAGGTGCGCATATTGGGTTTTATTGAGTAGCCCCTTTTAGAGGTTCAGTAGATCGCAAACTCACGATGACATCGGTAAACATCCAGTTCAGATGGTGGAAAACCCTTGCTCCATGTGGTTGGTCTCCATCGACAAGTTGGCGGGGACTCCAGTTCTAGGGAGGGCGCGATCGCCCTCTGGTTCACCCCCAGTCCAGGAGGCTACGCACCCCCCGACCCCTTTCAAAACATCCTCTTACACCGACTTTCGGGAAGCTTATGTTACGGTAATTGCGGGTAAGCGACATGAGGCTGTGGGCCAAGACTAGGGGCTATTTTAACGGCTATTGAGGTTAAGAAAGGAATTGGAGAAGGAACGCAAGTTAATAGCCCCGGATTGCCATGGCTAGGGGTATGGTTCATCTGATTCATACAAGGCTTCAATGCCTAATTTTTCTAAGCATCGATCACTTCCCCAAGGCCTCATTAAAGCACCACAACGACTATCTCGATAAAGCCTTTCTAGAGGAATTAGTCCGCTTAGGCTGTCTGTTGAGAATCATGATGCCCTATGGTCAGGCCAGTGAGGTGTTGCGCCAGTGGAGCGGGCTATCGCTGAGTGCGGCGAGTCTATGGAACTGGGTGCAGCAGGTAGGGCAACGAGCTGAGACAGCTCTGGCTGAGGACTTGGAGGTTCAATCCGGGGGTGAAGGGGTGGCCCCTGAGCCGATGGACGTCGATACCGCTCCCCTGGTGGTCTGGCTCAGCGATGGTGGACGAGGCTTTTGGCGGGTCTACCGCACCTGCTTTGCCACCGCTATCGCCGTGCTCGATTTCTTCCCCGCCGCTGGTCATCTGGCCCGCGCCACCGAGGCCCTCTTTGGCTCCCTCTACTCCGCAGAGGCCCGGGCCTGGTTTCATCGCTGGCGTCATTGGCTGCGCCATGGCCAAGCCCGACGGGTGCGACAGACCTTACTTCACTTGATCCATCTGCCCGGTTGGTCAGCCTCCGCCTTTGCCACCCTGCGTTTGGATGAGGAGGTGCGGGAGATTGACGAGGATCTGACCCGGGCCAAGCAGCGCGATCGCTTTGAACTGGTGCAACGGTGGGCCGTGCGTCCCAGGGACATTCAGGGAGCCATCCTGGAGCTTTGCCCCCAGATTGTCCATTTCTCGGGCCATGGGGTGGGCGAAACATTTCGATCTCAATTTTTCCGGGAAAGTCAATCCACTTCGGCTAGAGACCCGTCATAGCCTCTATGATCAGGGGGATTACTCTCCCCCCCTAACTACCCCCATGCATAAAATTCCCGTTACCGTCATCACTGGCTTTCTGGGGTCAGGTAAAACCACCCTGCTCCGCCATCTGCTTCAGAACCATCAGGGGCGACGGATTGCGGTGCTAGTAAATGAGTTTGGAGAAGTGGGCATTGATGGAGAGTTGCTGCGATCGTGCCAGGTGTGCGATCAGGAGGAGGGGGCTGGCGATCCGATTAATATTGTCGAACTGGCCAATGGGTGCCTTTGCTGTACGGTGCAGGAAGAGTTTCTGCCCACCATGGAAGCACTGCTAAAACGACGCCATGATATTGACTGCATCCTGATTGAAACCTCTGGCCTGGCCCTGCCCAAACCCCTGGTGCAGGCCTTTCGCTGGCCAGAAATTCGCAGTGGTGCCACCGTGGATGGGGTGGTAACGGTGGTGGATGGGGAAGCCCTGGCCCAGGGCCAGATGGTGGGGGACCTGGAGGCCTTGGAGGCCCAGCGCCAGGCCGATGAGAGTTTGGATCACGAGACGCCGATCGCAGAACTGTTCGAAGATCAGCTGGCCTGCGCCGATATGGTGCTGTTGACCAAGGTGGATACCCTCAGCCCCGATGGCCGCGATCGGGTACAGCAATGGCTACAGGATCGGGTAGCCACCGGGGTACAGATCCTACCCTGCCACCACGGCCAGGTGAGTCCCGAGCTCTTACTGGGGTTCAATGCCGCCGTTGAAGATGACCTCCACCATCGCCCCAGCCACCACGACCACGAAGATGACCATGATCACGATGACCACATCACCTCGGTTTACCTGGAATTAGATCGGACCTTTAACCCCGTGGATCTGGTAGAACGGTTACGGAGTCTGGTGCAGCAGCACTCCATTTACCGCATTAAGGGCTTCGTAGCCGTTCCTGCAAAACCGATGCGGCTGGTGATCCAGGGGGTAGGGCAACGCTTTGACCATTTCTACGATCGCCCCTGGGGTGCCGATGAACTCCGCCAGACCCGATTGGTGTTTATCGGCGAAGATCTGGATGGGGCCTCCCTGCGGTTATCTCTGGAGTCTCAAGGGTAGGGTCAGCGCGCCCAGAGGATAAACCTAACTGTGGTCCGCCCACCAAGGACCGGGGCGATCGGCAAGGCCTGGCCTGGGTCAGCCTTCTGACTCGCCTGCATCCTGGAAGCATGGCTACGGCTATACTTGAGCTAGCGAATTTTCCCGATTTTAGTCTCTCCATCATGCGTATCTCCCTCAACTGGCTGAATCAACTGGTGACTGTCGAACTTTCTCCAGAACAACTGGCAGACGCCCTCACCATGGCCGGCTTTGAGGTAGAAGATATCGAGGACCGCCGCACCTGGGCCGATGGGGTAGTGGTGGGACGGGTGGTCGATCGGACGGCCCATCCCGATGCCGACAAACTCAGCGTCTGCCAGGTAGACATCGGCGCCGGTGCTTTGTCCACCATTGTTTGCGGCGCGGCCAATGTTCGATCTGAGGCCTGGGTGGCGGTGGCCACGGTGGATACCTACCTGCCCCGGGTCGATCTCACCATCAAACCGCGCAAACTGCGGGGGGTAGCCTCCGCTGGGATGATCTGCTCCCTGGCCGAGTTGGGGTTGGAGAAAGACTCGGCAGGTATCCACATTTTCAGCCAAGGAAACCTTACTCCAGGGGAAGATGTGCGGCCCCTGCTGGGTTTGGATGATGTGATTCTAGATGTCACCTCTACGGCCAACCGGGCCGATGCCCTCAGCATGGTGGGATTAGCCCGGGAAGTAGCGGCCATTACCGCCGCCCCCCTGCACCTGCCAGTGATTCAGCCACCCCAGATCCCTGACGGTGGTGACGCGCCCGTCGTTACCCTCAAGGATGACAAAGCCTGTCCCCTCTACCTGGCCACCGTCCTCGATCGCATTACCCTGGCCCCTTCGCCCCTGTGGTTGCAGCAACGGCTACAGGCGGCTGGCACCCGTCCCATCAACAATGTGGTTGACATTACCAACTACGTCCTGCTGGAGTGGGGGCAGCCCCTCCATGCCTTTGACGGAGAACGGTTGGGGCAGACCGGAGGGGGCTCTTTAAATCTGGGAGTACGCTACGCTAACTCCACAGAAACCCTGAAAACCCTGGATGGCCAGGACCGGCGACTGGAGCCTGAAACCCTACTGATTACGGCCAATGATCAGCCCGTCGCCCTGGCCGGGGTGATGGGGGGAGAGGCTACGGAGGTTTACCCAGGAACCACCACCGTGGTGCTGGAGGCGGCCTACTTTGATGGGGCGGCCATTCGTAAATCGGCCCGCAGCCAGGGCCTACGCACCGAAGCCTCAGCCCGTTACGAACGGGGGGTCAACCCGGCGGAGCTCGGGCTGGCCTGTCAGCGGGCCATTACCCTACTCCAGGATCTGGCGGGGGCGCGGGTGGTGGCCCAAACCACTGCCGCCACCTCCCTGGGTCAGGCCTTGCCCCAGCGGGTACTGAACCTGCGCCTAGCCCGAGTCCATCAACTGTTGGGCCCCGTGCTGGATTGGGGCGATCGCCCCAGTCCCCTCCCCCCCCACCGTGTTGAGGAAATTCTCACTACCCTGGGCTGTGCAGTCACCCCCCTGGATCAGGGTCAAACCTGGTCGGTACAGATTCCTCCCTATCGCTACCGCGATCTAGAGCGGGAGGTAGACCTGATCGAGGAAATTGCCCGCCTCTACGGCTATAACCATTTTGCCGACACCCTGCCCCAAAAGTCGGCGGGGGGCTACCTGCCGGTGGAAACGGCCCTGGCCCGTCGCCTGCGGGAGGCCCTGCGGGCGGCCGGTCTGACGGAGCTATTGCACTACTCCCTGACCAAACCCACTAGCGATCGCCAGGTGGTGCTGGCCAATCCTCTGTTTCCTGAGTATTCTGCCCTGCGCCAGGATTTGATTGATGGTCTGCTAGAGGCCTACGCCTTTAATTTAAACCAGGGTAATGGGTCCCTCAACGGGTTCGAGCTGGGCCATATCTTTTGGCAAGACGACCAGGGCATCCACGAGGCGGAGGCGATCGGCGGAGTCCTGGGGGGTGACTGCCGATCCAGTCAGTGGCCCACCAGTGGCCAACCCCAAGCCCTGACCTGGTTCGAAGCGAAGGGATTACTGGAGTCGGTTTTTCAGCGCCTGGGGCTAAGGGTCGATTATCGCGCCGACGCCAGTGATGCCCGCTTCCATCCCGGTCGTACCGCCTCCCTGTGGATTCGGGGTAGCCTGGAACTGGGGCGGTTTGGGCAGATCCACCCCCAACTTCAGCAACAGCGCCAGCTGCCTGCCGAGGTTTATGTGTTTCAACTCAACTGGTCCGTATTAGAAACGGCACTGGTGCCACTGCTGCGCAAGGCAATCAAGTTTGCGCCCTACTCCTCCTTCCCCGCCAGCGATCGGGACCTGGCCCTCTACGCACCTCTGGCGGTAACCGTGGCTGATCTGGAGGCCGTCATGCAACGGGCGGGGGGTAAACTGTTGGAGTCCGTCGCCCTGTTTGATCAGTACCGGGGCGAATCTGTTCCGGCTGGGCAACGTAGCCTGGCCTTCCGGCTGGTCTATAGATCGACGGATCAAACCCTCACCGACGACCTGGTAGAGCCGGTTCATCAAAAGATTCGGTCAGCGCTGGCAAAACAGTTTGAGGTTACCCTGCGTAGTTAGTTTGGGCAGTTAGTTTGTAGCTTTGGCCAGAAAATCAAAGGTCTAGCCGTCGCCAGAGGGCATGGCCAGGTCCTCGCTGACGCACCTGGTGGAGGGACTTTTCTAGCCGTTGTCGTTCTCCCCTGGAGAGGCCAAAAAGAATATATCGACTTTCCGCTAACAATAGCGCCAGGGTGAGACCAACACACAAGCCCAACCCTAGGGCGGCAAGGCGGTTATAGGCGAGGGCGTAACGCAGGGCAGTCCAGGTAAAATACTGGTGCATCTGGGCAATTTCCCGGCGCAGACTAATTAAGCTCAGACCGCCCAGGATTAACCACAATAAACCAGTAACCAGCCACCAACGGCGGTTCAGAATTAACCGTAGCTGCTCCAGGCGGTAATCATCTCTGGAATCACTGGCCACAGATAGGGTCTCTACTGAAGGGAATCAGAGGTATTATCTCGACGGACAATCTCAGCCGGGGAAGATACCACATTACCATAGGCGTGGCCGCGCCAGTCTCGCCATAGGGCCAGCAGAGAACTGGCGATAAAGATACTGGAATAGGCACCCGCCACAAAACCCACAATTAGGGCCAGGGAAAAGTATTTCAGAGTTGGACCACCCAGGAGGAAAATCGCCACCAGGGGCAGGGTAGCGGTCAAGCTGGTATTAATGGAACGGGTCAGGGTTTGGTTAACGGCATTTTCGATAATGTCGTTGATATGGGTTTGGGGAGAAAGCTTGATGTTCTCGCGCACGCGATCGTAAATAACCACCGTATCGTTGACGGAAAATCCCACAATGGTTAAGAGGGCAACGATAAACAGGCTATCCACCTCGACCCCAAACCCAAGCCCCAGTACGGCAAAAATACCCACCGTAATCAGGACGTCGTGAAACAGGGCAATAATGGCAAAGACCGCGTAGTCAAGCTCAAACCGGAGGCTGAGGTAAACCACAATACCGACAAAGGAGAGCAGCAAAGCCAGTAACCCGGAGGCCAAAAGCTGACGACCAATGACTGGACCCACCGAGTCAATTTGGGTGCTCCCCCCATCAAAAGGACCAATGCCCTTGTCTAGAGCTCCTTGTAGGATAGTCCGTTCCTGCACCTCCAGGGGGCGGGTGCGAATGGAGAGGATCTGCAGGGCAGGATCGAGGACTTGAATACTGCTAGACTCAAGTCCCTGGGCAGCCAACACCTGACGCACCTGACCCAGATCAATATCGCCGCTACAGGACTGACTGAGGGCGCAACTGCGGGTGAGTTGGAGACGGGTTCCCCCGACAAAGTCTAAACCTGGCCGCAGGGGGCTGCCCAACTGTTGCCAGGAAAGCAGCATCGCCCCAAAGCCCACGATAATAATCAGGCTGGAGAACCACCACCACCATCGTCGTTGTCGAATAACCTTGAGCTTCATGGCTTGCTCCTCAGGACAGGGGTACTTAGTCCGGGGCAAAACCAACCGGGATTGCGAAACTGAGGCATACCCAAGACCACAAATAACAGGGTGCGACTACAGGTGAGGGCCGTAAACATACTAATCAGAACCCCCAGGCCCAGGGTGAGGGCAAACCCCTTAACCAGTCCTGCCCCTAACCAGAAGAGAGCCGCGCAGGCAATCAGGGTAGTGACATTACTGTCTACAATGCTGGAAAAAGCTCTATAAAAACCAGATTCTACTGAGCGATAGAGGGTCTTGCCAGCCCGAAGTTCTTCCCGGGTGCGTTCAAAGATTAGCACGTTGGCATCAACGGCCATGCCAATGCTCAGGATAAACCCAGCAATACCGGGCAGGGTGAGGGTAACCCCCAACAAGTTAAAGGCGGCCCAGGTCAATAGGGCGTAGATCACCAGGGCGATATCGGCCACTATACCCGGTAGGCGATAGTAGACTGCCATAAAGAGTAAGACCAAAATCAGACCCCCAATCCCTGCGTAGAGGCTGCTTCGAATACTATCCCGGCCCAGGGTGGGGCCGACGGTACGATTCTCCACTACCTTCACCGGTAGGGGCAGGGCTCCACCCCGTAGTTGAACCTCCAGATCGCGGGCAGACTGGGCGGTAAAATTACCGGAGATTTCAGCGTTACCGCCAGCAATGCCGGTTTCAGCGTACTGCACATCCACCCGGGGGGCACTGAGGAGGCGGTTATCGAGAAAGATACCCAGGCCCCGTCCCGTCCCCGCCAGGGATCGGGTCAATTCAGCAAACCGTTCTCCCCCCTGCTTGTTAAAGGTAATCTTGACCACCCATTGGGTACCCCCACCAGGGGCGGCCAGGGCATCGGTAAGCTGATCACCGGTGAGTTGACTGGGTTCAAACAGGGCAGTGATGGCACCCTCACTGGCCTTAATATCCGCCTTGAGTTTATCGATTTTGCCCTGGGTCTCGGCATCAAGGGTGGTATTTTTTCGCAGATTGACCTGTAGGGCCGCCAACTCTGCTAGGTGGGCCTGGAGTAGCTGCTGCTCGACGGGCAATTGCCCCTCCGTTCCCGGCTTTTGGCTGCGGAATTCCAGTTGGGCGGTACCCCCCAGGATCCGCTCCGCTTCTTCAGGATCGCTAACACCCGGTAATTGAATAAGTAGTTGGTTGTTGCCTAATTGCTGGACCACAGACTCGGAGACCCCCAGACCATTCACCCGGCCTTCTACCACCTTCTGAACAGCGGCCATTTCCCGTTCGCCAACGGTGGCAATGGTGGCTGTGGGTTGGACCTGCAAAGTAAGCTGGGAACCGCCGCGCAGATCCAGCCCCAGCCGGGTAGGTAGCTGGGTAATTACGAAGATGGCCGCTAAGGTGAGGGCCAGAATCAACCCCAGCCAGGCTTGGTATTTCGCCATGATCAAACCTTAAGAGCGAGCATTTTTTCTACCGCCGCCTCAATTTGCTTGGGCTGGACGATGGTCAGGCTTTCCAGTTTGCCATTGTAGGGAGTGGGAATATCCTGGGAAGATAGCCGCAACACGGGCGCATCCAACTCGTCAAATAGGCGATCGTTGATGGAGGCAATAATTTCAGCGCCAATCCCACCGGTTTTCATACACTCTTCCACCACGATGACCCGGTGGGTTTTGCGAATGGAAGCCCCAATGGTCTCAAAATCTAAGGGTTTTAGAGAAATCAGATCAATGACCTCTGGGTCAATTCCCTTGGCCTCTAGGCCCTTAGTGGCCTGCATAACATGGTGGCGCATACGCGAATAGGTCAGGATGGTAACGTCCTTACCGGGCCGTACTACCTCAGCCCTATCCAGGGGTAGTACATACTCGTGGTTGGGCAGATCGTCCTTGAGGTTATAGAGCAACACATGCTCGAAAAATAGCACCGGATTGTCATCCCGAATCGCCGCCTTGAGCAGCCCCTTAGCGTTATAGGCGGTGGAACAGGCCACAATTTTCAAACCCGGTACGGCCTGAAAATAGGCCTCCAAACGCTGGGAGTGCTCTGCCCCCAACTGCCGCCCAACGCCGCCAGGGCCCCGAATCACCATAGGGATTTTAAAGTTGCCACCGGAGGTGTAGCGCAGCATACCGGCATTGTTGGCAATCTGGTTAAAGGCAAGTAAGAGAAAGCCCATGTTCATGCCTTCGATAATCGGTCGTAGCCCCGTCATGGCCGCCCCTACCGCCATACCGGTAAAACTATTTTCGGCAATAGGGGTATCCAGTACCCGTAAATCGCCGTACTTTTGGTAGAGGTCCTTAGTGACCTTGTAGGATCCACCGTAATGACCCACATCTTCCCCTAGGACAAAGACGGTTTCGTCTCGGGCCATTTCTTCGTCGATGGCCTCCCGCAGGGCATTGAACATCAAAGTTTCTGCCATAGTTTTGGAAAAGTATAGGACTGGCGATTAGGGATAAACAATTCAGGACAGGCAGGAGAATGGGCTCAACCCAATAGCTCGAGGAAAAATCCAGCCTGGAGCACCAAACCGGAATCGGATGGGCTAGTCCTCGGCAAAAATATATTTGTAGAGATCGGCTGGGTTGGGTTCAGGACTCTCTTCTGCAAAGGTAAGGGCCTCGTCAATGCCGGCCTGGATGCGATCGCGAATTTCCTTCAGATCCCCCTCACTGACCAGCTTTTGCTCCTGCAAATAGGCTTCAAAGCGCTTAATGGGATCCCGCGCTAGCCAGCTTTCCTTTTCCGACTTCGACCGTAGTTCATCGGGATCAGCCAAAGAGTGACCCCGAAACCGGTAGGTAAGGCACTCAATCAAGGTGGGGCCTTCCCCAGCTCGGGCCCGGGCTACGGCTTCCTGCGCTACGGTGTGCACCGCCATCACATCCATACCATCCACCTCAATCCCAGGCATGCCAAAAACCGAGGCCTTCCGATAGATTTCGGGCTGGGAGGTGGCCCGTTCATGGGCCATACCAATGGCCCACTTGTTATTTTCCACCACAAAGAGAATGGGTAATTTCCAGAGGGCCGCCATGTTCAGGCATTCAAAGAACTGCCCATTATTACTGGTACCATCACCAAAGAAACAGGCCGTTACCTGGTCAGCCCCAGCCTGGCCCAGGGCGTCCCGCCGGTAGCGTGACTGAAAGGCGGCTCCCAGGGCAACGGGAATCCCTTCTCCAATAAAGGCAAAACCCCCCAGCATATTGTGTTCACTGGAAAAAAGGTGCATCGATCCGCCCCGCCCGCGGCTGCAGCCCGTTTCCTTACCAAACAATTCAGCCATGACGTTGCGAGCTGGCACCCCAGCACTGAGGGCATGGACATGGTCGCGGTAGGTGCTGCAAACGTAGTCATCACTGCGGAGAGCTTTAATCACCCCGCTGGAAACGGCCTCTTGGCCGTTGTACAGGTGAACAAACCCAAACATTTTGCCGCGATAATACATCTCGGCGCATTTATCTTCGAACAGCCGCCCCAGGGTCATATCCTCATAGAGCACCAAGGCCTCCGCCGCCGTGATCGGGGCGATCTTAGCCTGAAACTGGGGTAGTGTTCTTTCTTGAACCATGGTCTGCTGGGTCCTATGCCACAATGTCCAACACTTGACTATAGCGAAAAATTTACCCAGATAACCAGGGCAAAGTCATAGGCCTATCATACCGATGGTTGGAGCGTTATTGACCAACTTGGAGCGGTTCTAATCATCAACTTTATAAAATCCCTAGGGCTGCTGAGGGTTTTTAATCCCCTTCCTTGAAATAGGAGTTTGATGGTGGCAACAAAGGTGCGCCCGCCTGGATAGGATTTAAACTCCTATGGTAAGATTCTAGGCCTTGGTGAGATCTTCTAGATTTTATAGAACCTTTGCGAGAGCCTAGCGGTTGCAGACAGGGTTAATTAACTCAGCTAGGGCGGCCTGGCTAGGGCTATAACAGTGCCGATCAGGGTTATCGCTATCAGATTTTTTTAGCTACTATGGCGGGTGGGTGAATTCGCGACTGGGGACGGCAATTGTGCAAATTCCACTAGATTACTATCGAATTCTGGGGCTACCTGTTCAGGCTACGCTGGAGCAGTTAGAGCAAGCCCATCGCGATCGCGGTCTGCAGCTGCCCCGCCGGGAGTTTTCCGAGGTAGTGATTAATGGTCGTAAGGACCTGATTGATGAGGCCTATGAGGTGCTGTCCGATCCCAATCGGCGGCGTCAATACGACAGTAAGTTCCTTACCAACGCCTATGGAGTCGATCCAATCCCTAGCCTGACCCTAGAAGGGTCTGACAGCGATCGGAGTGGAGATATCGGAGAGGCCACCCTGCGATCGCTGGCCACAGAAGCCCGGGTGGGAGAAGAGGCCACCTCCACCATCGATATCGATCCCCAACACTTAACGGGGGCCCTATTAATCTTGCTGGAAATGGGGGAGTACGAGCAGGTCATCAACCTGGCTCGCCCTTACTTTAATGCTGGATCCATTAGCTGGTTGGCAAATCAGCCGGGCAATGGCCCGGCAGGTCAAGGGGATCTGGTGTTGATTCTAGCCCTAGCCTATCTAGAACTGGGGCGAGAGCAATGGCAACAGCGCCAGTACGAAGTAGCGGCTAGCTCCTTAGAAAAGGGCCAGGAGGTGCTAGTCCAGCAAAACCTATTTTCAGCGATCCGGGCTGAAATTCAATCCGAGCTTTACAAGCTTCGCCCCTACCGCATCCTGGAACTGGTGGCCGGTTCCCTAGACCAAACCCGAGAACGGCGCCAGGGATTAAAGCTTCTACGGACCATGCTGGAAGACCGGGGTGGCATTGAGGGCGGAGAAGATGACCTCTCGGGCTTGGCCATCGATGACTTTTTACGTTTTATCCAGCAACTACGAGATTATCTAACCACCACTGAGCAACAGGAACTCTTTGAACAGGAGGTGCGTCGCCCTTCTCCCGTGGCTATTTATCTGACCGTTTATGCCTTACTAGCCAGGGGATTTGCCAGCCATCAGCCAGCCCTGATCCGCCGCGCCAAGCAACTGCTCATGCGTCTGGGAAATCATCAGGATGTGCATCTGGAGCAGGCGGTCTGCGCCATGCTGCTAGGGCAAACTGAGGAAGCTAGTCGCGCCCTGGAACTGAGCCAAGAGTACGAACCCCTGGCCTATATTCGGGAGCATTCCCGCCATAGCCCTGACCTATTGCCAGGCCTATGTCTCTATACGGAACGCTGGCTGAAGGAAGAGTTGTTTCCCCATTTTCGTGACCTGAAGGAGCAGACAGCAGCCCTGAAGGACTACTTTGCCGATCCCCAGGTACAGGCCTACCTGGAATCTATGGTAATGGCACCAGAATCGGATCGGGTTGCCCAGGCTAGGCCGGGTCAGCCCCAAACTTCTCCCCTCTACGGCGAGGTTACCCAGGGTAGTCGGCAGAGCCCTACCTCGCCCCTACCGTCCCAGATAGCTAGACCCACCCCCCCTGATCAAGCGCCTTCCCAAGGACAGCCTGGTCAGCATCGCGGCTCTACCCGCCCCTACCAGAATGGCCGGACAGAGGCTCCCATCGACTACTCAGGGCCCTCTGCAAACGGTAAGACCCATGGCCGTCCGTCAGGCCCCCATACCCCCAACCGGCAGGAGCGAAACAGTGATCGGTCCCTGACGCCCAATTCCGATGCAGCCACCCTTTCGGTGGCTGAACGGGTGGCCCGCCTCTCTCCTGAAGGCAAACTCAACCCCAGCCCGGATCAATCCCCCAGACCAGAGCGACAGAGAGGGCGGAGAAGACCTTCCCCCGGTCAGGATGCTAAATCCGTGGCCAGTCTGGCTCCTGGTCAAGCCTTTCCAGCTTCAACCCCGTCAGGTCTGCGTCGCCAGGGCAGCAGTCCATCCCTCCGTTGGGGTCGCCTGGTCCTGGTGGGTTTGGTGGGCTTACTGGGAGTTGGGGGCCTAGGATTTCTCACCATGCGCACCGCCGGTTGGGTCCTAGGAGGTTTTAACGGCCCCCAACTCAAGGACGTTCCCCTGGAAATTAGCGTCGCCCAGCCTGCCATTGAAATTCCCCCAGCCCCCAGTCCTGAGCAGCAAATTGGGGTTAAAGATATCGCTAAGCAGGTGATTGAAGACTGGCTGACGGTGAAGCGATCGGCCCTTGGCAAGGAGCATAAAACCGACGGGCTGGCTGGTATTCTGCTGGAGCCGCTTTTAACCCAATGGCAGCGACGAGCGGAGGCCGGGACTCAGGAAAACTGGTACTGGGAGTATGATCATAGGGTGGAGGTCACCTCCGTAACCCCCGATGACCCTACCTCAGACAAGCTCCAGGTGACCGCTACGGTGAAGGAAAAGGCCCGTTTCTTTGAGTACGATGTAGAAAATACCAGCGCCTCCTACGATGACCAATTGACCATGCGCTACGACTTGGTGCGTCAAGAGGGCAAGTGGTATGTCCAAAATATGGGTAAACTGGCAAGTGGCAACTAACCCATGGTTGGTTCAATTTTTAGTCAGGCTAAAACTCTGTTTTGATAAAGTGCTTGCTGTTTCAATAGTCATACCGCAGGATTGAATGCCAGTAGATAGCCCACCCGATTCCCAGTTACCTTTCATCCTAGAGGCGCTGCCCACCCCTACTTTGCCCGGCGATGACTGTCCTCGTCGAGCCAGGACTCAGCTTGACCTCTTACTACTGGCCATAGAAGCCCTTGATTTAAGTGGCAGTGAGGTAATCCTGGCGGTAGCCCGAGACCTAGGTTTGGATAGGGTGATTAAGGGCCGTGTCAATCTATGGCTGTTGCGTGGTACCAATCCCATGCGGCGCTATAGTCAACGGCGGCCTATGCAGCTAGAGGAAGCGAAGGCCCTGGTTATTCTCACCGCCCACCAGTCCCGTCGCCTGGCCGTGTTAATTCGCCAGTTGCTGATGGGCTATCAACAACTACAGGAACAGCAACTTTCCCCCGATCATCATCTGCGATTGGCCGACTACCTGAGCCGCTTTCGCCGTCATTTTCGATCGCGGATGAATCCGCAGCGGGCTGGGGTGATTGCCTACAGCACCGATGAAAAGCTAGACGAGTTGGCGATCGCGCTGCTGGAACAGCTCTTACTATGCTCTGGAGTACTGGGTGCCCAACGCCTATGGAGCAGTTTGTTTGACGGAGAAGTGCTATGACTGTGAAGCGTCAATATACCCTGCCCTACTGTCAGTTGATTCTGGAGGGATTAACCGCTAACGGCAACGACTCCTATTCTCCCCTAACGGTTTTAATGAATGTGGAATGCCACCTGCCCGGCGCCGCCCAGGATAGCCTGAGCGGCGGTCGAGAATTTCTCGATAGCCTGGTGGGAGCGGTGAGTCGCTATGGTCAGCAGTTATTAAGTGGAATCGCAGTCCCTATCCAGGCGGACCACAACCCCTCCGCCTGGGTTGTTATCAAGCCTGGGGAAGGGCCCTATCACCAGCTGATTGTGCGGTCCCAACCCCTGGGGTCGCCGCTGGTTCCCCCGGAGGAGCTGGTGCCGGTGGATATTCCCTTGAACACCGTCCAGTTTCACGATTTGATGGAAGCAGTCGATCAACTGCTGGCGGATACCCAAACCCTGCCGGATTTAACGGCCCAGTTTCAGGCCCTGCCACGCCGACTGGTGAGGCCCGCCACTCCCCTCACCCAGCAAGCCCTACCCGCCACCCTGGGAGCCGTGGCCCTAGCCGCTGCCGGACTGGCCTTCTTTTTCGTGCCCCCACCTCAGGTCAAACCAGCCAATTCGAGTCAAAAGGAGACTCCGGCCCTGGCTAGCTCCCCCCCCAGCCAGCCCCAATCCCCCCAGGCAAAAGTTCCGCCCAGCCAGCCCCCAGCCTCCCCCTCGTCGTCCGCCCCGAGTGCCGATCCCCTGGCCAGTGCCCCCGCCATTACGGCCCCAGAGCGACTGGCCCTACTGCAGAAAGATCTGACCCATAAACTCCAGTCCGCATGGAAACCCGATCCTGCCCCCAGCCAAGACCTGGTCTATCGCCTCTCGGTGGCTGAAGATGGGGATATTCTCGCCTATAAATACGCTAACGATCAGGCCCTCAGCGAGGTGAGTCGGACCCCCCTACCCAAGCTCACCTTTGACCCGGTGGCGACCCCCGATCGGGGACAAGAACCCATCGCCCAGTTTCGGGCGACCTTTACTCCGGCGGCAGAGGTCAGGGTAGAACCCTGGAACCCTTCTGGGTCCCTGCCCCCCGAAGCGAAGGGGGAGTTACCCGCCATAACCAAGCCCCTCAAAGCGGGCGATCGCATCCGCCAACTCAACACCGGCCTCTACGATCAACTACTGGCTAAGGTTAAGCCCCTATCCACCAGTGAACCCCTTACCTATCGGGTCCGATTGAACGAAGCTGGCACCATCCTCGCCTACGAACCGGTGAATGCGGCGGCTGGCCTATTGGCCCCAGAAACCCCCTTGCCCGGTCTGGTTGCGGGTTCCCATAGCAAGGCCAATGGCGACAACCAGGCTGACTTCAAGGTGGTTTTTACGGAAACCGGGGTACTGCAGGTGAATCCCTGGGATGGCTGGCCCTAGGGTGAACCTAATTGGTCAGCCTGGGGTTATCCTGTAGGGGAATTGAGCTGCTGCAGTGCTAATCTGCCATGTCTGACCCCTCCTCCCATCCCTCCTCCCCAGGTTCCCGTCCGGCGATCGCAAACCCCGATCAACGCCAGCCAACCGGGATGGTGTCTGCGCCCCCATCTGCGCCAGGATTTTTGTCCTCTTTACGGCCCCTCTGGTCTCTGCTGGTGGGGGTCACCTGGCTGGGGGGAAGTCTCGGCCTGGGCTGGGTAGCTGGGCTTCTATTAGCCCAGGTGTGGCCCTCTCCAACCCCCACCATGCCCGCCCAGGAACGCGTCATGCGACAGGCTAGCCGTAGCCTCACCAAGCTGCGCCAGTTACCCCAGTGGTGGCAGGGGGATATTGTCCTGCAGCGGACTCCAGAGCCCACTGGAGAGTCCCCTACGCCCCCCCCACCCCCCCTAGCCCCGCCCCCTCTGAGCGAGGAACTGCAGGATCTAACACAGGAGTTGGGGAACTGGAAAACCCGCCTGGTCGCCCTAGAAAAACAGCTCGACCAACCGGCTGTGGGCACCCTGGAGCAACGCTTAACTAAACTGCAAGAACGGGTCCGCCAAAACCGTCCCCGTCCCCCAGCGGCCAGTCCCCCAACCCAATCGCCGGCTAGCGGCCAGGTGACCCCACCGACCCTGAAACCTTACCGCGAACCAGAGTTTTCCCTGATTCGCGATCGCATTGTGCTACCTGGTCCTGTGCTATTTGAACCGGGTAGCAGCACCCTGACCAGGGCGGGAGAACAACTACTCACCACCATCCAGCCCGATCTCGGGCGCTACGGCGCTGTTACCTTGATGGTGGCCAGTCACACCACTGGCCCAGATAGCCCTGAAGAATCTCGCCAGCTCAGCTTCGCCCAGGCCCAGGCGGTACGGACCTACCTGGCCCAGCAATTACCCCAAACCCAGTTTCATTGGCTGGTGGTCGGTTTTGGTGCAACCCGTCCGCTGGTGGTTAACCAGGCCGATAGCCAGAACCGCAACCAGCGTATAGAAATTGGTATTGTGCAATAGATACGGTGCAATAGAACCATGCGTCTAGTCTTCTTTGGCACTCCTGAATTCGCCGTGCCCAGTCTGGAGCGGCTCCTGGCAGAACCCAACCTGGCGGTGGTGGGGGTGGTGACCCAACCCGATCAGCGGCGAGGCCGGGGTAGCCAGGTAGATCCTTCACCCGTCAAACAACTCGCGTTAGAGGTGGGCTGTCCCATCCTGCAGCCCCAACGCCTTAACCGAGACCAGTCCAGTCTCAAGAGCCTGGCTGATTTTCAGGCCGATGTCTTTGTGGTGGTGGCCTATGGTCAGATCCTCTCCCAGGCCCTACTAGCCCTGCCCCGATGGGGATGTATTAATGGCCACGGATCGCTGTTGCCCGCCTATCGGGGGGCAGCCCCCATTCAGCGCTGCATTGCCAATGGAGAAACCCTGACCGGCATGACCATCATGCAGATGGATCGGGGCATGGATACCGGCGCCATACTGCTGAAATCCTCTTTGCCCATTGGATTACTGGATAATTTTGTAGATGTGGCCGGGGCCCTGGCCCACCAATGTGCTGATTTATTGGTGGCCACCCTGGCCGGGCTGGAGTCCCAGACCCTGATCCCCGCACCTCAGGATGGGGCCCTGGCCAGCTACGCCCCTCTAATCCAAAAGGAGGAGTATGGTCTGGACTGGAGCCGCCCAGCGATCGCCCTGCATAACCAGATTCGAGGCCTGTATCCCCACTGTGTCACCAGCTTGCGCGGCCAGCCCCTGAAGATCATGGCTACCGCTCCCCTCCTCCATCCCTACTGGCAGGCCCTACCGGCGGAACTGGCTGCCTTAGAGCCTTGGGTAGCCAACCTGGAGAGCACCGCCCCCGCCGGCACCCTGGTGGGCTTACTGAAGGGCCACGGGCCCGTGGTCCAGACAGGTGACGGACCGCTATTGCTGAGGCAGGTGAAACCCAGCGGTAAACAGATCCAGCGAGGGGCAGATTTTATCAACGGCAGTCGGCTACAACTAGGGGAACAGATGGGGACAACCTAAGGGGCTTTCAACCCTCAGCCCTGGAGTAGGGATGCCAGATGGGGAGTGGTCACCTGGCTATATTTGCGGGCAATTAAGAGGGACGAATGGCACTGATTGGCCAGGGCATCAGCATAGCGCCCCAGGGTTTGGCGCTCCAGCCCCCACTCCCGGCTCGCCCCAGCAATGGTGAGGTCGGCGGAGCGAGAGGCTTCTACCACGGCCGCGATTGGATCGGAGGTGGTAATAATTGGGGTTTCAATGCGGCGACCTACCGCCGGATCAATCTGGTCAAGCAAGACGGTAAACTCTCGGCTTAACTCGGAGTCGCTGTAGGCGTCGGTGACCAGCCTGAACACCTTAAGATGGCAGTCGGGTAGGTTAAACACCAACCGCAGGGCAATTTCCACCGCCAGGTCGTTATGGAGACTGGCGACGTAGGGCACCACAATCTGGCTCAGGGATGTGAGATTTTGATCGACAAAAACCGCTACATCCTTAGGAGCAAAGCCGAGCATTTTACCCACCCGGCCCCCCAAACGATTTTGGTCAAACACGGGACGGTGCCAGCCCATCAAAATCAGGTCTATGCCCTCCATCTGGGCGATCGCGGAGGTTTCCCGAGCCACATCGTTAGTCACCCGGACAATAGACCGGACCCTGGATGCTAACCCTGAAGGGGTAGCCGTTTGAATTAACTGGTCCAGCCCCCGCTGGCGTTCGTTCAGGATTCGGTCTATTTCACTGGGGGTACTGGAAAAGGCATAGTCTTCCTGCATTTCCACCAGATTCAGGAGATTGACCTGGGCCAGAGGACGATCGCCGACAATTTTCACAGCCAACTTCAGCAACCCTTCCTGGCTATGGGGATTGGCTACCGGTACAAGGACCTTATAGGGAATACCCTTTACCGCTTCTTCTCGTTCTGGTTCCACCACATCCAGGGAGATCAAGCGTTTAGGATAGATGCGCTCCAGCAGGGGAGAGGTGAGGAAGGTGGTAACCAGGGCCATCATCACCAGCATGGTGAACAGCAAGGGGGTAATGACCTTCAGTTCGAGGCCAATATTAAGGACGATCAACTCCGTCAGTCCCCGCGTATTCATCAACCATCCCAGGGCCGATGATTCTCGATGATCAATGCCAGAGACTCGGGCGGCCACGTAGGTACCCAGGTATTTACCCAGGATGGCAACCCCAATCACGGCAAAACAGAGTAACCATTTATCCAAACTATTCAGCAAGCCCACCTGGGTTTTCAGGCCACTGTAGGCAAAGAAAACGGGTAGGAGAAAAACCAGTACAAAGTCCTCGGTTTTTTCCGCCAATTCCCTGGCCAGATTGCCCCTTTTGGGCATCACGGCTCCCAGTAAAAAGGCCCCAAAAATGAAGTGAATGCCAATAACTTCGGTGATCAGGGCAGAGGTAACCACCGCCATATAGATAGCGGCGACCATCAGTTGGGAGAGTTTACCGGTGCGATCGTAGTACTTGGAGAGTTTTCTAAAGAAACGCTGCCCCACGGTTACCATAAATAGGATGTAAGCCAGGGACCAGATGACTGTTGGTACCGCTGCCATCATATTGTTAGTGCGGGTAACCGCGATGGCCAGGGCTAACACGCACCAGGCGGTAACATCATCAACGGCAGCGCAGGTGAGGGCCAGGGTACCTAAACGACTGCGCTGTAGGTTATTCTCAGCAATAATGCGGGCCAGCACTGGAAAGGCCGTAACGGCCATGGAGGCCCCCAGAAAGAGGGCAAAGGCCGTAAAGGAAACCTCGCCGTTAGAAACCTGAGGGAACAACAGCAGGGCCAGAATCCCCCCCATCGAAAAGGGCACCAGAATACTGACGTGGGAAATTAAAATGGCCACGTCCAGATTACCCTTGAGATACCTGGGGTTGAGCTCAAGCCCAATCAGAAACATAAAAAAGATTAAGCCAACCTGGGCCAGCAGATAGAGGGAAGGCATGGCCTCAGTAGGAAAGAGGTTGGCCTTCCAGGTGGGAGCTAACCACCCTAGCAGGGAGGGACCCAACATAATGCCCGCGATAATTTCCCCAATTACCAGGGGTTGGTTGATGCGATCGCAGGCGTAACCCACCAATCGCGACAGGGCTATAACGATTAAAATCGCTACCAGGACGTGAATAACCATTTCCGTTGGGCTCATGGCGTTTCTATCACCGCTATGGTGGTCTAATTGTTACGGAATGCTCATAGCCTACCATGGCGATCATCGGCCTGTTGGCCTGGCCGTCTTACCCTGGCAACCACGGAACCCCAAACAGGGCAGCATTTGACCAACTCAAGAGGGCCATTCCGACAACGGTCTGTGGTATGGTTTCCCTTTAGAGGTTGCTTGAGAAGGGTATCTATGGGTAGCCAAACGGCCATGGTTACCATAGAACTCCTCAGGGGTTTGGGATTTTGAGAGTTCTCACGGTATCGATCAGAACCTCCCCCTGGCTTTTCAACCATCCTCTTAGGCAGCTATCCGTCCTTCCAGTCAGTCCTTCAAGGGTAAGTACCGTTGACAGCCCCCTCTTCCCCAACCTGGAGCCAGCGCTTCGAGTCGGCCCTGCATCCAGCCATCGCTCAATTTAACGCCAGCATTGGCTTTGATATCGAGTTACTAGAGTATGATCTGACCGGATCGGTCGCCCATGCCAAAATGCTGGTAAAAACTGGCATTATTAGTCCCCAGGAGGGAGATCGCATTGTTAGTGGGCTAGAGACCATTCGCCAGGAATACCGGCGGGGAGACTTTCAACCCGGGGTAGAGGCGGAGGATGTACACTTTGCCGTAGAGCGACGGCTGACCGAGCTAATTGGGGATGGCGGCAAAAAACTCCACACTGCCCGATCCCGCAATGATCAGGTGGGTACGGACATTCGCCTTTATCTGCGATCGCAAATCCTGACCCTGCAGGAACAGCTACGCCAATACCAGCGGGCTCTACTCACCATCGCCCAGGACCATGTGGAAACCCTGATTCCCGGCTATACCCACCTGCAACGGGCCCAACCCCTGAGTCTAGCCCACCACCTGCTGGCCTACTTTGACATGGCCCAACGGGATTGGGAACGGCTCCAGGATGGGCTTAAACGGGTGAATATTTCTCCCCTGGGGTGCGGGGCTCTAGCAGGCACCACCTTTCCCATCGACCGCCACTACTCAGCGGAATTACTGGGGTTTGAGCGGGTCTACGGCAACAGCCTGGACGGGGTTAGCGATCGGGACTTTGCCATTGAATTTGCCTGTACCGCCAGCCTGATCATGGTGCATCTCTCTCGCCTCTCCGAGGAAATGATTCTCTGGGCATCGGAGGAGTTTGGCTTTGTCACCCTCAGGGACAGCTGCTCCACCGGATCCAGTATCATGCCCCAGAAAAAGAACCCCGATGTGCCGGAGCTGGTGCGGGGTAAAACTGGGCGGGTATTTGGTCACCTGCAGGGTTTACTGGTGATGATGAAGGGGTTGCCCCTGGCCTATAACAAGGATTTACAGGAAGACAAAGAGGCCCTGTTTGATACGGTGCGGACGGTGCGCGGCTGTCTTGAGGCCATGACTATTTTGCTCAGGGAGGGGATAAGCTTCCAGGTACCCCGCCTACAAACGGCGGTGGATGAAGACTACGCCAATGCCACCGATGTGGCCGACTACCTGGCTGCCAAAGGTATTCCCTTCCGAGAAGCCTACAACTTGGTAGGGCAAGTGGTAAAAACCTCCCTGCGGGCTGGCAAACTCCTCCGGGAGCTAACCCTGGAGGAATGGCAAGCCATCCACCCCGCCTTCGCCGACGACATCTACGCTGCCATTACTCCCCGTCAGGTGGTTTCCGCCCGCAATAGCTACGGCGGTACGGGTTTTGATCAGGTGCGTCAGGCCCTCCAGCGGGCCGAACAAACCCTGGAATCATAGCAGTGACCATCAGCCTCTGTATGATTGTGAAGGATGAGGCAGCCACCCTGGCAGCCACTCTCAGCAGTGCCAGGGACTGGGTAGATGAGATAGTAGTTATAGATACGGGATCCGTCGATACCACTCGGGCTATAGCCCGGTCCTGGGGTGCCGAGGTCTATACCATTCCCTGGACCGATGACTTTGCCGCCGCCCGAAACGCCTCCCTGGTTCACGCCTCCGGAGATTGGGTGCTGGTGCTGGACGCCGATGAGGTGCTGCTGCCGGCAGCAGCCCAAGTATTACGCTCCCTTGATCGGGGCCAACCCTTAGGCACCACCGCTGCCGCTGATGTGCTGGCGGTCAACCTTTTACGGCTAGAGCTAGGCGCTCTCCAGGCTCCCTATACCCTGATCACCCGGTTCTTTCGGCGTCTGCCCGAGGTCCACTTTGAGCGACCCTACCACGAAACCGTAGACGATAGTATGGCTAGCCTCCAGGCCCAAACCCCCACCTGGCAGGTAGTTACCCTGACTGATGTCGCCATTCATCATAGTGGCTACAGTCCGGTGGTCATAATGGAACGGAGTAAGGTTGAACGGGCTCGCCAGATCATGGAAGGCTACCTGGCCATCCATGCCGATGACCTCTACCTAGCCAATAAGCTGGCCGCCCTTTACATTCAAGCCGATCAGATTGACCGGGCCCTACCCCTCCTAAACCGGGCCCTAACCCAGGTCGATAGCCTGGACCCTATTACCCGCTACGAGCTTTACTATCATCGCGCCCTCGCCTACACGCAGGACCATCCGGAACTGGCCGTCAAGGATTACGCCTTAGCCCTAGATCAGGCGGTCCCCCTGTCCCTTACCCTGGGGGCGTTGATTAATCTGGGTAGCCTGAGGAAGGATCAGGGAGACCTGGTGGCTGCCCTTGAGTTGTTTAATCGGGCGATCGCCGTTGACCCCAACCTGGCGATCGCCCACTACAATCTGGGTACCACCCACCGGGCTAGCGGTTACCTGGATGGGGCGATCGCCGCCTACAAAGCTGCGATCTCTCTCCGTCCTGACTACCCAGAAGCCCATCAAAATCTGGGGGTCGTTCTATTTAAACTGGGACAAATTCCGGAAGCTTTGGAAGCTTTTAGCCAGGCCATTCAACTCTATGAAAAAATTGATCCAGACTATGCCAGGAGCCTGGGAGCAGGGGTGCGGAGTTTAGGCGTTCCCTCCCATCTTTTAGAGTTGATTCTATAGGGGTCGCCAGTTCGGTTAGGGTAAGGTAAATCAGAAAGGTGCACACTGGATAGGCATCCGAGCTCGCCTCCTTCACTTGCAGGTGACTGAGGCTATATCTCACCGATCTCCAGCCTACTTAATGTAGCGAGGATCATCCCAGTTAAACTCGCTAGCGGCAGATTTAGTAGTAGATGGTGGGACGTGTTTTTTCTGCCACGCGACATCAGAACCGTAGGTCCCCGGACGCCAGTGACGACTATGGCCGCTCTGACCAGCCATAGATGCGGTAGAATCACCGAGGCTGATGGACTGAGTACTGTCGGAGGGTAATGGGCTGGCATTGGTAAGAGATTGGTCAGCCCTAGAAGGGAATTGGGTCTCGCCAGTGGGAAAACTAACCATCGTCTTGATACGGTTAATCAGCCCATCCCAACTGAGGTCAGGCTGCCTAAGGAGTTCTCGAAGGGAATTGAGCACACCCTGGGCAGGATCCTCCTGATTGAGCTGGAGGGGCTCACAACTCCGCAACGGGTCAACCTGTACCGCTGCCACCGCCTGACGTACAGCCGTTTTAATTTGATTACGCAGTTCTCGCTTGGCTTTTTCGTACTGGTATTCCCAACCCTTTTCACTGGAAGCATAGAGAGCCGGTAGGCGATTGAGGGCGTAAGTTTCTACCTCCATAGCCTTCAGATACCTGAGAACACGGGGTGGCAAGGTCTGCATCTGAGCTTCTACCTCTTCTGCCACCAGAATCTCCATCACATTAATGTAAGCTCGCCTGGGAATCTCGTGAATAACCTTCATAACTACCTCATGCCTCACTTAAGCACCCAAGTATTTGTCTGTAGAAAAAAACAATGCCAGAACCTAACGTCAGCCCCACCTTGATATAACTTTAGTCAGAACCCTTAAAACCAAGTTAATCACTCAAGGCGAAGACTAGGTAGGCGCCCTAACTAGCCTCTACCCCGTTAAAGGGGACTACAGCTTAGCTCAACAGTGGTCAGGAGTAGTAACCTTTTGAGAAGTGAACGATAGGGAACTCGATGCAGGTAGCTTTAGCTTGGCTAAGGGATGGCTTTAGCCTTAGCCTGAAAATCCTTTGATCAGGTCAAAAACAGTGCATTGATCGGGATGATTCAGTTTGGAAAAAGCCTACCCAGGTTGGAAACGAATCAAAAGCTTTAGCCCCTTACTTTGTCTAACTGTCCAACGGTTAAGTTATCATCGCTTATTTCAGTAATTTTCCGCAAGGGGTTTGTCACAAACTAAAGTATTTAAAGCTTTGGCCAGAACCCTGAGCACAGTGTGGATCGGTTAATTTCAAGTCTCGTAACTGACAGGCCTATCCCATTTTGTGAGACCTGAAAAGCCAAGCCTGGATAGGCGTTCCGGCTCGCCTCCGCCTGATTTTACGTGGCTATAGCTAGGGCCATGGTTACAGGGCGAACCATCACCCCCTAATCATGGCCCAAAGCATTACGGATTGGTCTTACCGAGTCGCCAGCAACTCAGCCGATAAACGCTTGAACAGCAACCGTTCATTTTCCACATCCACAAAGATGGTGTCACCCTCGCCAAACTCACCCCGCAGGATAGACTTGGCGATTTGGGTTTCCAGCTCCCGTTGGATGGCTCGCTTGAGGGGACGGGCACCATAAACCGGGTCGTAGCCCACCTCCGCCAGGAAATCCAGGGCGGCCTCCGATAGACGGACGGCCATCTTGCGATCCTGCAGGCGTTGTTCCAGGCGAACCACCTGTAGCTTCACGATCTGGCGCAGTTGATCCTTACGGAGAGCATGGAAAATGATCATCTCATCGATGCGGTTGAGAAACTCGGGCCGAAAGCTGGACCGCATCGCCTCCATCACCCGGCCCTTCATTTCTTCGTACTGGCTATCGTCACCGGCCACGTCCAGGATGTATTGGGAGCCAATGTTGCTGGTCATGATGATGACGGTGTTCTTAAAGTCCACGGTGTGGCCCTGGGCATCGGTAACCCGCCCATCATCCAGGATCTGCAGCATGACGTTAAAGACATCCGGGTGGGCCTTCTCAATTTCGTCAAAGAGAATCACCGCAAAGGGGCGACGGCGAATCGCTTCGGTGAGTTGACCCCCTTCGTCGTAGCCGACGTAGCCGGGAGGGGCTCCGATCAGGCGGGAGACGGTGTGTTTCTCCATGTATTCCGACATGTCGATGCGCACCATCGCCTCTTCGGTGTCAAACAGGTAGGCGGCCAGGGCCTTGGCCAGCTCGGTTTTACCGACACCGGTGGGGCCCAGGAAAATAAAGCTGGCGGTGGGGCGGTTGGGGTCGGCGAGGCCCGCCCGCGATCGCTGGATGGCATCGGCCACGGCGGTGACCGCCTCCTCCTGGCCAATCACCCGCTGGTGTAGCTCGTCCTCCAAGAGCAGCAGCTTCTGCATTTCTGACTGCACCAATTTGCTGACCGGAATGCCGGTCCACTTGGAAATAATTTCGGCAATGTCCGCCTCGGTCACCTCCTCCCGCAGCAGGGTTTTGCCACTGGTCTGGGTGTCGCTGAGCTGGGCCTCCACCTTTTCCAGCTGGCGCTGCAGCTCGGTGAGCTTGCCGTACTTCAGCTCCGCCGCCCGGTTCAGGTCGTAGTCCCGCTCCGCCTGCTGGATTTCGATGTTGACCCGATCGATCTCCTCCTTAATGGATTGGATTTGATCGATCACATCCTTCTCCGCCTGCCATTGGGCATTGAGGGTACTCTGTTGTTCCTTCAGGTTGGCCAGTTCCTTTTCTAGTCGATCCAGGCGGTCCAGGGAAGCGGGATCGCTTTCCTTTTGCAGGGAGAGCCGTTCCATTTCCAGTTGCAGGATCTTGCGGTCCACCTCGTCCAGTTCCTCTGGTTTGGAGGTGATTTCCATCTTTAACTTGGCGGCGGCTTCATCCACCAGATCGATGGCCTTATCGGGGAGGAAGCGATCGCTGATGTACCGGGTCGACAGGGTGGCGGCCGCCACCAGGGCGCTGTCGGAAATCTTTACCCCATGGTGCAGTTCGTAGCGCTCCTTCAGGCCCCGCAGAATGGAAATGGTGTCCTCCACCGTCGGTTGATCGACGTAGACCTGCTGGAAGCGGCGCTCCAGGGCGGCGTCCTTTTCAATATACTTGCGGTACTCGTCCAGGGTGGTGGCGCCGATACAGCGCAGTTCCCCCCGGGCCAGCATGGGTTTTAGCAGGTTGCCCGCGTCCATGGCCCCCTGGGTGGCCCCGGCCCCCACCACGGTGTGAATTTCGTCGATGAAGAGAATGATCTGGCCCTGGGAGTCGGTGACCTCCTTGAGCACTGCCTTCAAGCGTTCCTCAAACTCACCCCGATACTTAGCACCGGCAATCAGGGCCCCCATGTCCAGGGCGATTAACTGCCGGTCCTTGAGGGATTGGGGCACGTCACCGCTGACAATGCGCTGGGCTAGACCTTCGGCGATCGCGGTTTTACCCACCCCGGGCTCCCCAATCAGCACCGGGTTGTTTTTGGTGCGGCGGGAGAGGATTTGGATGGTGCGGCGAATTTCGTCATCCCGGCCAATCACCGGATCGAGTTTGCCCTGGCGAGCCGCTTCGGTCAGGTCGCGGCCATACTTTTCTAAGGATTGATATTTACCTTCGGGATTTTGGTCCGTCACTTTTTGAGTACCTCGAATCTCTTGAATAACCTGCTTCAGCTTGGCTTCCTGCAGGCCCAGATCCTGAAATAGGGCCTTACCAAAGCGACCATCACTAGCGTAGGCCAGCAACAGATGCTCAATGGAAATGTACTCATCGCCGTACTCCTGGCGCCACCGATCGGCCCGGTCCAGCAGGGTGTCGAAGGACTTACCCAGGTAGACGGATCCGCCACTACCGGAGACCTTTGGTTGGCGGTTGATGAAGGCTTCGGTGCGATCGCGCAGTTGGCCTAAGCTCAGGCCCACCTTCGTAAAAATACTATTGGCCAGCCCCTCCTGTTCCAACAGAGCCAGTAATAAATGCTCACTCTCAATTTGTTGTTGCTGGGCTTGCTTGGCCACATCCTGCGATCGCACAATGGCTTCCCAGGCTTTTTCTGTAAACTGATTTTGGGTGGGTTGCATAGGCTTAACTCTCCCCTGGTTAGGCTAAATTTTTCTGTATGCTTGCATTGTAAGAAGCACAGTCGATCTACCAGGATCGGTGTTCCCCATTATTCTCAGGCGGGTTGCCGCCAGTTAACCGTGACTATCGCCCACGAGCGCTAAGCCAGCCTCACCAAAGATAGCGCTAGGGGAGCAATAGTACTTAAACTCAAGCAGGTTATAGAAGGGATCCTGTAGAAAGAAGGTACGATGCTCCAGAGGAGTCTGGGGAAAACGCCGCTTTTCAGCCTGATAGAAGGGCAGGTGGCAGTCCTGGGCCCGTCGTAGCAGGGCCTGCCAATCCTCTTCGGCCGCAAAAATCAGCCCAAAATGGCGGGGATAGATACCGCGTTGGGGGGTTAGTTCGGCACTGGTATGGGCCACCAGTTGGTGTCCGTAAAGGTTGAGAATCAGGGATGCGGCGGTCTCCCGACCCGGCTCACAGCCCAACCCGGTGACATAGAACTCACGGGCGGTAGGAATATCGCCAACAGGAAAGGCCAGGTGGAAAATTACCGGATTAGGAGCCATGGTAAGGGGGTCAGCAAGGGGTAGGTAAGGGAAAATTTTAATCGGGCCAGCCCCAGCGATGCAGCGGCCAGAAACGGAATCGGGCTCGACCAATCAGGTTTTCCTGGGGGAGGGGACCCCAAACGTGAGAATCGTTACTGTTGTTGCGGTTATCGCCCAACACCAACAGGGAACCCGGCGGCACCAGCAGGGGTGGAGTCTGGTAACGGGGAGGTTCGAGAATATAGGGCTCGATCAGGGGCTGGCCATTCAGCCATACCTGACCCTGGATCACCTGTAGGGTGTCTCCCGGTTCTCCAATTACCCGTTTAATAAAGGCTTGATGGGTATCGTAGCCCTCCTCCTGGAGCGATTGGGGAGGCCTAAAAACAACAATATCGCCGCGCCGGGGCGATTGCCAATGGTAACTGAGTTTGTCCACCACCAGGCGATCGCCAATGTGTAGGGTAGGGGCCATGGAGGTAGAGGGAATGAAGCGGGGTTCCGCCACCCAAGTACGCAGCACCAGGGCCAGCACCAGGGCCAGCAGTAGTATGCGCAGATTGGCGAAGAAACCAGCAAACTTTTGCCCGGCGGCAGGCTCGGAGGATGGCTGGGACTCCAGGGAGGAAGGGGATGGAGGAGGCATGGGGCTAGATTCAATTCCTCAAAGAATACCACAGGCCTTTCGAGGGCTGGAAGGGAGAGGGCGGCACCGCCAACCTAGAACCTGAATTCCAGAATGGCTCCGGTATTTTGATTAAAATTCTCGTAACTGGTAACGGCCCTCAGGGTAGTGTGCTGATCGATCCGGTAACGAATACTGAAGATAGTGGGAGTCAGGTTGGTAAAGACCTTTTGCAGGGAAACAGAGATATCAGGCGATAAATTAAAGCCCAGGTCACCCCCAATATCAACTTGCTGAGAATTCGGGGGCGAGGCTGAGAAAAAGCGTAGTTCGACGTTATCAAGACTGCCTTCAAACCAACTCTGCAGTCGATTCAGTAAGGCCGAACCGGCAAAGGTTAAGAGACCCTGAAAGCGATCGCCCCCTCCTGACACACTACCCAGGGTAGACTCCAGGGCATTTAAGATGCCCCCACTGAGCAAAGCAACTATCTGGGCCTCAGTACGGGGTGGGGTGCTTTCTAACCGCACTCCTTGCAACTGCACCAGACGGCTGGCGCGGCCGTTCACACTCGCCCGAATGCGAATAGTCTGCACCCCACTCTGGGTTAAACCCAACTGGGTGATGGGGGACTCGCTGATTTCATTACGGGGAAAAGGGGAAGCGGGGGTAAGGGTGGTGCCTCCACCGGCACTATCGGGTACTGCCGTCGAGAGATTAGCCACCAGATAGGGATCAACCTTAGGATCCTTCGGATCAAATTGGGCGTAGTTGTCGTTGCCCGTCAGTCGAAACTCGGTGGTGAGCAGGGTAATGCGCCCAGCGGGCAGGGTAATACGACCAGCGGGCTTGATCGCCGGAAAGGTACCACCCAGGTCCAGGCTACCCATCGCCTTCACATCCACCAGAGCCGGAATGGCTAAACGCAAATTATTACCCAGGGTCAGTTTGAAATCTTTGAAGACGGGGGGGAGGGGTTGATAAAGACTGGGTCCCTGCTGATTACCTCCAGATCCCGGGGCAAGAGCATTCATATCTGGGGATACCGGTAGGGTCAGGACTCCATCCGATAGGGTGATTTCTCCCGATAAGAGGGGCTCTAGCAGGTAGAGACTGCCGTCCACCACCACCTTACCGTTGATCTTACCGTTATAAATACCAGCCGGATTTTTCCAATTCAGAGCCAAGTTGTTGAGGCTGAGCTGGAAGGGATCGTTGGTTGGCTCAGCGGACAGAGGCTGGTTGGGGGCACCCGATTGGGCATTCAGGGGTACCGTTCCTGGGAATAAATCATTAACGGAAGGAATCACCTTGAGCTTACCCTGGGCCAGTATTTCACCCTGGCTTAAGTCGCCCTGCAGATTTTGGAAATCGAGCACCAGCCCATGTAGGTAGACAGAGGAGTTACCATCCTCAACCACCCGAATTTTTCCCCGCAGGTTAGTCAGGGGATCGGGTAGACTGGCGGAACTGATGGTGACTCCGTCAAAGTTAGCGGTTCCCGTCACCACCAGGGAGGTCAGGGCTTCTAGGGGAGGTTTATCCTGAGGCCAGTGGCCTTTAACATCTAGATCCAGGGTCGCCTTACCTGACTGCCAGGTAATCGCCTGGGTTAGCAGGTTGATCAGTGCAAAACCGTCATCCGCTACCTTCAGGCGCAGGGAAACCTCGTCGCTATCGGGCTTTCGGGTTACCCCCGGCAAGACGTAGGGTACACTGGCGAGCAAGGTGAGGGGATCGGCCTGATTGGGGGTGGCCACATCCCCCCGCAGGGACAACCGCGCATCTCGATAGAGGAAATCAGCCGCCACCAGATCAAGGGAGCGATCGTTGATAGTAGCCTGATTCACCGCTACCCGGCCCCGAATCTGGGGGTTATCCAGGCCACCCGTGAGGGAAGCCCCAATGGTCAACTGTCCGTTTAAGTTGGGGGGCAGGCGCAGGGGACGTCGCAGAACCGCCACGGGCACGTTGGTAACGTTTAACCGCAGGGTGCGATCGACGGGATCCTGGGGTTTAAGACTAAATTCTCCATTTAACTCCGCCAGACTGGCGGCCCCATCATCGCCGTGATCGGCAGTAGGCGGTCGATCGGTTGGCGGTAAGACGGCACGTAAACTCAAGGGGCTAAAGCGGATTACACCGTCCTGGTAAGTACCCTGGGCCTTCAACCCATCTACCCGGTAGGCAATCGCGTCAGGATGGGTGGGATCATTCCAGAGCCAGTCGTGACCGGAGAGATTTACCTTGACCTGCATGTCCTGAGGCAGGGTTCCCCTGGCGGTCACCGTACCGGAAAAGCTCCCTTGTAATCCTTCTAGGGGAGGCAAAAGCGCCTCCTTTGCCTGGGCTGCCTTGATACCCTGGAGTTGCTTGACTTCAGCAAAGCGTCGTAGTTGATCCAGCAGGGTAGCAGAGGAATTACCCACCGTAGTAGTTTTCAGAGAGCTCAACTCCGTCGCAGTGGGAAGGCGAAACCAAGGGGGGGCTTGGAAGGGATTCAGGCGAAAGTCTGAAAATTCTAGAATTTTCAGGGTCAGCAAAATGTCCTGGATCTGACCGTTATCTACGGTTACCTGACCAGTCATCTGCTGATTTTTGAGATTATAGGCACCACTAGCCAGGTAGCGACTTCTGCCCGAGGCCGAGTCAATTCTAACCCCAGCCAGGCTAACCACCCCATCGCGATAACCCAGACTACCCTGCAGCCGACCATAGCGGGTGACCATGGCGGGGGATGGATTGGAGATGACGGCAGTATTCTCGCCCTGACTAGAGCCCTGAGGACAGGGTTGACCGGTCAGCGTCGCAGCTGGATTAGGATTCCGACTGGCCTCCACTCTGCTACATGGGACTAGCGCTATAGAATCGCTTTCAGCCACCTCGACAGTACGCAGCTTCAAATAACCCAGACCTGGATTGACAATATCAAAATCAGCCCAAAGACTGGGTTGACGCCAGTTACCAGAGACTGTTGCCGTCTCTACCGTGCCACTAACCGTACCTACACCGGCGGTAGCCCCTTGGGGTAGCTTTAACCGATCCAGGGGAATATGGCGAAGCTGGGCAAAGAAGGTATCTCCCCTGGTATAGCCCGTGGCACTGGCAGTCCCGGCTCGCAGCAAGAAATCCAGGCGGCGATCGCCCTGATCTGTAGCCACCCGCAGCCGATCCTCGCCGCCCTGCAAGTCTATGGTCAGGCCCGCTCGCGAAGAGAAGGTAACTGGCCCTGCCAGGGAAGGAGCAAAGGCTAACTCACCCAGGGTTAAGCCTTTCAGCCTAGCATCCCCCTTCAAATTCAGCTGGGTGGGGCTGCCCACCAGGCGACCATTGAAGCTGGCCAGACCGGCTACCGGCAGTAGATCGGGTAGGGGTAAAAGGGCCAGGTTAAAGTCCCTGGCCTGCAGGTACAAATCTAGGCTGGCCAGACCAGGCGTACCAACACCAGTGAATTGGGGCGTCACTACCCCCTTGACCACCAGACCGGTGGTACGGGCCTGGTTTACCCGCAAAGACTCACCATCCCAGGCCAGGTCGGCGGTTAGGGGGGCTACCGCCAGGGCCAGACTGGGCAACTGGGGCGAGGCACTGGCTAACCCCTCAGATAAAACCAAATGTCCCTGACCTCGCACCCCCGCCAGACTGAGATTGGCAAGGCTACCGGCTAGCTCAACCTGACCCTGACCCCGGCCTTGGAGTTGGGAGGAAAGGGCAGCCAGATTGAGATTCTTGCCCTGAATTGCAGCTCGCCACTGGCCCTGGGTTAGGATTGCGGCCCCTTCTACCTTGCCCCCGGCTAAATTAACTTGGGCCCTGGCCTGGCCCTCGAGGCCAGCCTGGCTAAAACGCCCCGCCAGTTGGGCCTCACCATTGATCGAATCCTTACCAGCAGACCCCAAATCCTGCAGGTGCAGGTTGGTGGCTCGCAGGCGAGCTTGCCATTGGTTCTGCACCAGACTTCCGGTAGCGGCGACGGTGCCCCGGGCAATCTGCACAAAGGTGTCGGTAAACTGCAGGTTTTGTCCCACCAGACTGACCCGTCCCTGGGCTGGGTAGGTACCCAGGGGAGCCCGCCAGGCCGCCTGACCCCGCACTTGGTCCAGAGGACCGGTAACCTGGGCATCGACAAACACCGGCCCCAGTTTGATGGTTTGGGGTAGCCCATAGGGCTGGGCTAAGACATCGGCGGGTAGGCGATCGCCCTTAACGGTGAGGGCAACCTGTCCCTTCCCCTCCAGGTCCACCTGTCCCTGGGCAGTAATCGCTCCGCCCCCTGTGGGTAAGGCCTCAAAGCCATTAATCTGCAGGGTCGAACCCTGGAGGGTAGCCCTAGCCGCCACCCGTTCAAAGCCAACCTTGTCAAGCTTGACCTGGCCAATAGAAGCCAGACTAGCGATGGCAAGGGGTTGGGTAAGGGGGCCAGTGATCGCAGCCTCCGCCTCAAAACGGCTATCCGTCGGTACCTGCAGGGCGGGTGCCCAGAGGTCTCGAAGCTGAGCAAGGGAAAAGGATTTAATCTGGCCCTTGAGGTCATAGCCCCTGGCTAAATCAATTTTGCCGCCGCCGATCGCCCTCAAGTCCCCTAATCGAGCCGTGAGGTTTTCCAGATTCAGGGTTTGCCCTTGAAAGCGTACTGTTGCCTGGATTTGCTGGAGCGGCCGGGGAAGGGCCGGACTGATTAAACCGCCTTGCTCCAATCGGGCCGTACCCGTGAAACTGGGACCAGCCTCACCCTCAATTCCAATTTCTACCTGCCCATTCACCTCCCCCGAGGTGACCTGGACGGGCAGGGGACTGGGCAGCAGGGACTGGACCAGGGGCATCAGGTGACTCACTTGGAGGGCCTGGATCCTGGCATTTAGTCGTCCTTGCAGGTGATGGCCATCGCCAATGGCCTCACCCCTGGGGGGAGAAAACATCAGCCAGGTCGGCAGCCAGGTACCGGAGAGCGTGGCTCGAGCCCCTACCTCTGAACGGGGGGAGGCAGCCTTCAGTCCAGACTCGGTTGACTGACCCAGCGGTAACTGCACGGAACCGGTCAGATTGATTTTACCGCCCTGACTGGCCATAGCCTGTAGCTTGAAATCCAGCCGATCAACCTGAGGTGGCTGACGGCCTGGAGCGATCGCCGCCTGACCAGTCTTGACCAGGAGGGGAGTCAATTTTCCTTCCCCTTGAATATCCTCCAGGACGACTCTGGCCTGGGCCGCAGCCCGAGACGCCGCAGGCACCAGGGTAACCTGACTGCGATGCAAATTCACCTGGCCAACCCTGACCTCAAACCAGGGCTGTTGATCCTCTGGCTGTTCGGGGAGGTGCAAATGGATGTCAACCCATTGACCATCATCGGCCTGTTGGAGGTAAACCCTGGCCTGGTCCAGGTTAATTACCAGAGGCAGTTCACGGCGAAATAAATCAAGGGGATTGAACCGCACCTCTATCCCCTCTAGGCTAATCCTATCCGGGTCCTGGGTTGTAGGAGGAATGGTGGATCGCCCTACCCGTACCCCGGTGGGCCCCACCCACTGCAGGGGTCCTAACTCCACGGGCCGCCCCAACAGCTCCGACAGATAACCCGATAACCAGGGAGAACTGTAGTGTTGAGCTACCAGCCAACCCCGCCAGGCAACTCCAGCCCCTACCATTAGCACCGATCCAGCCACCAACCCTACCCCTAACCAGCGGGGCAACCTGGGAAAACGAGGAGCAGACTTGGGATCGGGAGAATAGGCCATAGCCGTAGATGGCGCCAGTAAATACCCAATAATAGTGTAGTTAAGGGCGCTAAGATCGGTACAATAAACACCAGGCCTGCGGCAGGGAGACTGGCTATGGTGGTGTATGTGCTGTTATTTAATGCCCGCACCGAGAATGAAGGTATCCATACCCTCAAAATTGATCATGAGGATGTGGTCCTCATGTTTGAAACCGAGGATGACGCCACTCGCTTTGCCCTCATGCTAGAAGCCCAGGACTTTCCTGAGGCTACAGTTGAGGCCATCGAACAGGATGAGATTGAAGAATTCTGTAAGGACGCTGGCTATCATTGCAAGGTGGTACCAGAAGGGGCCTTAGCCATTCCACCGGAACAGGTTGTAGATCAAGTTACCTGGAGTCCCGATCTCCCTAGTTCCCCTTCCCGATCTGCCAGGGATAGCTCCCCAAGCCTTTCTGAGAGTGAGCTAGATCGCCTCCGGCAGCAATTTGAGAAACTTCTTTAAATAACTTAGATAATTGGACCTACCGCCATGGCCCCATTGGTTTCAGAGCCCGGTGACCGGGGGCATTTACTCACCGAACAGGCTAATCCCCGTAGCGCCCACCTGGACCAACTAACAGCTCTGGAGTTGGTGGATTTATTTAATCAGGAAGACCAACTCACCCTGGCCGCCATGGCCGCTGCCCGTGAGCCTCTGGCGGCGGCCATAGACGCCATCGCCAGCGCCCTACAACAGGGAGGCAAGCTTTACTACGTGGGGGCTGGCACCAGCGGACGCCTGGGGGTACTGGATGCAGCGGAATGTCCACCTACCTTTTGTACTCCCCCTGACCTGGTACAGGGCATTATCGCCGGTGGGGCGGGGGCCCTAGTGCGCAGTTCCGAAGGGTTGGAGGACGTGTTTGAAGATGGTGAAGCCGCGATCGCCGCACGGGCCATCAGCCCCTCCGATGTAGTCGTAGGAATTACCGCTGGTGGCACCACACCCTATGTTTGGGGAGCCCTGGCGGCGGCTCGTCAACGGCAAGCGACTACCATCTTTATCGCCTGTGTACCGGCCAGCCAGGTGAAAATTGACGTAGATATCGACATTCGCCTGCCGGTTGGGCCTGAAGTATTGGCCGGATCTACCCGGTTAAAGGCCGGTACGGTAACCAAAATGGCCCTGAATAGTCTCTCCACCGGCGCTATGGTGCGCTTAGGCAAGGTTTACGGCAACCGCATGGTGGATGTGGCAGTGACCAATACCAAGTTGCGCGATCGGGCCTTGCGGATCATCTGCGACCTGACCGATTTAGACCGGGCTAGTGCCGCTAACCTCCTGGATCAAAGCGATCAGCAGGTTAAACTGGCCCTATTAATGCATTTGGGTCAACTGGACCGAGGCCAGGCCAGCGCTTGCCTAAGCCAATCCCAGGGACACCTGGGCCAGGCCCTAGAACAGGCTCCAAACTGGCGCTAGGGGGTATGTGGCTAGGGCCCAAAACCCTGAGGACAGAGTTAATCGGTGAAAGCAAGACGTTTTCGCTAGTTGCAAAGTAGGTTTAAAAGCCTTAGCAAAAGCCTGAATTGACTAGTCTTTCCCGTGGATAAAGCTATAAGCCAGAAAACAAAAATAGGGCGCTCCCAAGGAGCGCCCTATTCAAACCTCAGTCAACTAAATCTAACCGATGATTTCAGGAGCCTGAGCCGCAGCCAGGTCCAGAGGGAAGTTGTGAGCATTGCGCTCGTGCATCACTTCCATACCCAGGTTCGCCCGGTTGATCACATCAG
>JBMOHM010000023.1:0-43182 GCA_049317845.1 Nodosilinea sp.
GCGGCCCTGCCGCAGCAAGCTGACTATTCGACCGATGACGGTGTTGGTACCGATCAGCCCCTCACCTCCTCTCCCCCTAGTTTAGAAGCGGAGCTACTGCGTCAGGTGAGTCTATCGGTGGCCTTGCCTCCGGCTATCCCCGATCCCCTTTCCCCGGCAGCCCTGGGGCTGACCTCCCCACCAGTTGCTCAAACCCAGGAGGACATAGGGCCGCCGTCCCCAGTTAGTGACTCCCCAGCTAGTTCTGATGGGCCATCCCAATCCCCCCTTTCCCTGAGCTGGGTCAAATTATCCATTGATCCGGATCGCCCCGATCGCTTCTATGCTCTCTGGCACATAGACGATAGCGATCGCACCCGAGCCCGGCAACAGGGAGGTCAGGTTCTGGCGATACGACTCTACGACGTAACTGGCCAGGCAACCTATACTCCGTTACAGTCTCCTGTACAGGAACAGCGATGCCATGACGATCTAGCCCAGGATTGGTACCTGCCCATTCCCCAGTGGGACCGGATCTATCTGGCTGCGGTTGGCTACCTCGGCGATGGTGATGCCTGGTATCCCATTGTCCAGTCCACGGAGTTAGCCGCCATTTCTGCCTAGAAGCCCTTGACCAGCCCTGATAGACCCGCCTATAGCTTTGGCCAGAATCCTGAGGACCTAGTTAATGGGTCAAAGTCAGGGCTAAACCGGTGTGTCGACCACCTCCCCCCTGACCCCTAACTACAGCCGCACAAAAGCATACAATTTTTCTAGACATCTTTACTCACATGTCACAATGGTTCCTGAGATCGCTATAGTGAGGACAGAAAAAGTCTGAAAAAGTTTTCGCTGCGAAAGGGGCAACGAGGTTGGTTCTCTTGACGAATTGGGGCAAGTCCTGCCATTGGCTGAGGCGGCAGCTGGGCTTATGGGTTTTGCTGGGCATACTGGGCCTATCCCTGATGGGCTGTGATCTGAGCCAGTTTACCAAAGCCGAGGCAACCAGTTCTCGCCTGGTCCTCAGTATCCTGAGCGATCCTAAAACCTTTAACCCGGTTTTAAGTCAGGAGTCCCCCAATATCTTTGGTTTTACCTTCGAAGGGCTAACGGGCACCGATGGCATAACGGGGGATACGGTACCGGCCCTGGCGGAAAGCTGGGACATCTCGGCAGATGGTAAAACCCTGGTATTTACCCTACGGGAAGGATTGCGGTGGTGTGATGGTGAACCCCTCACCGCTGACGATGTAATTTTCACCTACGACGTTATCTTCAATCCCGATATTCCCAGCAATAGCCGCGATGCTTTTCGGATTGGCTCCAAGGGTTTATTACCCCAGGTCACTAAGGTGGATCGACAACGGGTGCAGTTCTCTCTGCCGGAGCCCTTTGCCCCCATGCTCAGGAATACGGAGCTGAGCATTATTCCTGCCCACATTCTGAAGCCCACCGTTGAAACTAAAGGTTCCGATGGTAAACCCCTGTTCCTATCCACCTGGGGTACCAATACCCCGCCCCTAGAAATTATTGGTAATGGACCCTATCGGTTGGGGCAATACATTCCCGGCGAACGGGTGATTTTTGAGCGTAACCCCTACTACTGGCGCAAAGACAGCCGGGGTCAGTCCCAACCTTATATTCAGCAGATTATCTGGCAAGTTGTTAGTTCTACTGATACTGCTTTTCTGCAGTTTCGCTCTGGTGGATTAGACTCCATCGGGGTACAGCCTGATTTCTTCCCCCTATTGAAGCGGGAGGAAGGGCGGGGCAATTTCACCATCTATAACGGCGGCCCTGACCTGGGTACCAATTTTCTATTTTTTAACCTTAACCAGGGTCGGCGTCAGGATAGGTCTCTGGTCGATCCGATTAAATCGGCCTGGTTTAACAGCGTGGCTTTTCGCCAAGCGATCGCCTACGGCATTGACCGGAAAACCATGGTCAATAATATTTTCCAGGGATTAGGGGAGCTCCAGTCCTCGCCGATTTCGGTGCCTAGCCCCTACTATGCGCCACCCCAGATGGGCATTCCCACCTACGACTATAACCCCACCAAAGCCAGGCAGTTACTGCTGGACGCGGGGTTCCAATACAATGCCCCAGAGCAACTGCTAGATAGCCAGGGTAACCCGGTACGGTTTACCCTGATCACGAATTCCGGTAATAAGCTGCGGGAAGCGATCGGATCCCAGATTAAAAATGATTTAGGCAAAATTGGCATTCAAGTAGACTTTCAGCCCCTGGCCTTTAACCTGTTGGTGGATCGGCTGACCGATAGCCTGGACTGGGAAGCCTGCGTATTGGGTCTGACGGGGGGGTTGGAGCCCAATGGTGGGGCCAACGTCTGGCTATTAGATGGTTCTCTCCATGCCTTTAACCAGCAAGCCATGGCTGGTCAAGATGCCCTGCAGGGCTGGCAGGCCTCCGAATGGGAAAAACGTATTGCCGATCTCTACGTGCAGGCGGCCCAGGAGGTGAATGACCGAAAACGCTTTGATCTCTACAAGGAAACCCAGCAGATCGCCCAGGAGTATCTACCCTTTATCTACCTGGTCAATAATTTGTCCCTGACCGCCGTCCGTAATAGCGTCAAGGGGGTCAAATATACCGCCATTGGGGGAGCGTTGTGGAATGTCTACGAGCTTACCCTGGAGTCATCACCCGGTTGATTACCGTTCCGTGGTAGAACCAGAATGGTGTGATTGGGGTCGATGGCGATGGGGTTACGCATTGGCAATGGCTACGATATTCATTGTCTGGTTAGGGGACGACCCTTAATTTTAGGAGGGGTAACCATTCCCCACGATCGCGGCCTTGACGGCCACAGCGATGCCGATGTCCTCACCCATGCCGTTATGGATGCCCTGCTGGGGGCCCTCAGTCTGGGAGATATTGGCCTCTACTTTCCTCCAGGAGATCCCCAGTGGGCTGGGGCCGATAGCCTCAAACTGCTAGCCCAGGTACGGGCCATGGTGGAGCAACGGGGCTGGCAGGTCGGTAACGTGGATACGGTGATCGTGGCGGAGCAACCTAAACTCAAGCCCCATATTGCTGCCATGCGATCGCGGCTGGCAGAGGTGTTGCAGGTGGATGCCGATCAGGTGGGAATTAAGGCCACCACCAATGAAGGGCTGGGGCCGGTGGGTCGACAGGAGGGCATTGCGGTCTACGCCGTAGTCCTGCTAACCCACCAGTAATTCTAGAATTTATGACTACAATGGGGCTTGTACCTCCGTTCTCCCCCCTCCGTCAGGCATTACCGCTGCCATGACCCCCCCCAATCCCCCTCGGACCTTGCTCAAAACTATCACCCAGGCTCTACAAGCCGTTCCTGCCCGCGTTGACTTTGGCCGACTGGCGGTCAAGCCCGGGGCCCGGACAGCGGAGTTGCAGGTAATTGTTAATGGCGAGCAGACCACCTATCCCCTGCTTGGCGATCACTACATTTTGGGCCGTAGTTCCAGTCAGTGTGACATTGTCGCCTCCAGCCCCATCGTCAGCCAGGTCCATGGGACCCTAACCCGTGATCCGAACCGGCCAGGGCAGCCCTTTATTCTCAAGGATCGCAGCTCCACAAATGGTATTTACCGGGGTAAAAGACGCCTGGAACGTGCCGTCATGAACCATGGCGATGTCTATACCCTGGGGCCTGGCGATCTCTTAGATGGCGTTACCCTACGCTACCTGGATCCTCCACCCTGGTATGTGAATCTGGGCCGCTATACCCTCTATGGCTTTACCGGTCTATCCCTGGCCCTGGGGGCCTGGATTGTGGCAGTCGAATGGCCGAAAATTCCCCTACGGCCCTTACCTCAGTCGGTGCAGGGTCCCGTCATGGTATTTGCTCGGGAGGGCGGTCAGCTGGTGCCCCTGCGTCCCCAGCGTAGTCAGAGTCATCAAGAATTACCTGGGTTATCTTCCTTTTCAGCCTACCTGCCCAAGGCCCTGGTCGCCTCCGAAGACACCCGCTACTACTGGCATCTGGGGGTTGACCCGATTGGCATTGTCAGAGCTTCTTGGGTTAATTTGCAAGGCCGGGAAATTCGTCAGGGCGGCAGTACCATTACCCAGCAGTTGGCCCGCAGTCTCTATCGGGAGTATGTTGGTTCGGAAGACTCCGCTGGGCGCAAAATCCGTGAGGCGATCGTCGCCCTCAAGCTAGAGACTTTCTACAGTAAAAATTATTTACTGCTCACCTATCTGAACCGGGTTTATCTGGGGGAAAGTCTCTATGGTTTTGAGGATGCAGCTCGATTTTATTTTAATAAGTCCAGCCATGACCTGACCCTATCGGAGGCCGCCACCCTGGTGGGAATTTTGCCTGCTCCTAATGCCTTTAATCCGGTGCAAAGCTACGATACCGCCGTTGATTATCGCAACCGGGTGCTAGACCGAATGGTGGCCCTGGGGATGGTTAGCCAGGAAGAAGCGCGGCGGGCGCGGCGATCGCGAATTGAAATTAGTCCCGAAGCCACCCGCCAGCTCAGCCGTACCCGGGCCCCCTACTTCTACAGCTACATCTTTGAGGAGCTAGAGGCGGTGTTGGGAAGCGCCCTGGCCCAGGAAGGCAACTTTTTTGTCGAAACTGGGTTAGATCTAAGTCTGCAAAAGACCGCCGAGAAAACCCTGGCGGAGGATGTCGCCCGTCAGGGGGCTAAACTGGCCTATTCCCAGGGGGCTCTGGTTAGCCTCCATACCCCCAGCGGAGAAATTCGGGCCCTGGTGGGGGGAGTGAATTTCTCTAGTAGCCAGTTTAACCGTGCTTCCCAGGCACTGCGCCAGCCCGGCTCCACCTTCAAGCTCTTTACCTATGGGGCCGCCCTGGAGGCGGGGTTAGCCCCCAGCCGGAGTTTTTCCTGTGACCCCCTGGTTTGGAATGGGCAGCGTTTTGCCGGCTGCCGGTCTGGTTCCCAACCCCTGGATATGTACGCTGCGATGGCCCGTTCTGAGAACGTGGTGGCCCTACGTATTGCCCAGGAGGTTGGCCTGGATCGGGTCATAAACCTGGCCCAACGGTTAGGCATTAGCTCCAAACTACGGCCCTCTGCGGGCCTGTCCCTGGGGGAGAGTGAAGTCACCCCGCTGGAGTTGACGGGGGCCTTTGCCGCTGTCTACAACAACGGCGTCTGGAACCGCCCCCACGGTATTACCCGAGTTTTAGATAGCAGTGACTGTACCGATCCTAACCAGGTGGACAGCTGCCGGGTCATCTATGAATTTGGCCAGGCTGGAGATGGTAACCACCCGGCCCTGGACCCATCCGTTACCCGCACCCTGGTGGGGTTGTTGCAGGGAGTGGTGCAGGGGGGGACGGGGCGCAATGCCTTCTTGGGCCTGGGAGAAGGGGGTAAAACCGGTACCACCGATAATAACCGCGACCTCTGGTTTGTCGGGTTTCTGCCACCCCAGAACCTGACTACAGGGATCTGGCTAGGGAACGATGACAATAGTCCCACCCAGGGCAGCAGCGGTCAGGCCGCGGCCGTATGGGCAGCCTATATGGGCCAGCTAATGCGGTGAAAGCGGGTTACAGATCGGCCTGCAAGCGTTCAATTTGAGCGATGACCTGCCTGATTTCAAAGCTGTCAGATGCCTCAGGGCTCTCCTGTAGGTAGTGTTGCAGATCCCCATGGGCCTGCTCCAGATCGCCCTGCTGGTAGTAGATCAGACCCCGATCACGCCACTCGGAGACCGCCTGCGGGTAAATCAACAAAATCCGATCAATCGCCGCCAGAGCCTTAGTCGCCTGACGGCGCTGAAGATAAATCATTTTCAGGTTGGCCAGCATTCTGACCACAAAGGCCTTGGGGCTGATGGGCTGGAGATGGGTGGGTTCTAACTGAATCCCCTGACCAAAGAGCTGCTGGCAGCGATCGCGGCAATCCTGTTCAAATAAAATCTCCCCCTGATGGAAGGGATCGACAAAGATGGCCATATCCTCCAAGGTAGGACGTACTAAAAAATGCCCCGGCATACCGACTCCGGCCATGGGAAACCCGACCCGACCGGCCAGTTCTAAATAGATCAGGGAAAGGCTGATGGGAATTCCCAAGCGGCGGGTGAGCACGTCATTTAAAAAACTATTGCAGGGATCATAATAGTCAGCCTGATTACCCCGAAACTTCAACTCCTCAAACAGGTATTGATTAATGGCGGTAATCATTTTCAAGGGATAGGGCTGGGCAGGTAATCGCCGTTTTAGGGCCGCGGCCATGGTATCTAACTGAGTTAGATAGCTGGTGACATCCAGGTCGGGATATTCCTCCTCCGCAATATAGAGGGCGGCCCTGGCCAGGTTAACCTGAGCGGGGGGTTGCTGTAGTTCTTGATTTAGGCGGTGACGAGGCTGGAGAGACTGGGTCATAGTCCTATAACTTATCAAGCCCTGCCCCGGTAATCAATAGAGAGGAGATCGGGACGCGGCAGCTAGCCAGGAATCCTGTGGTCGATCGGTCACAATCGCTATGCCGGTATACACTCAATGTATCTCTTTATCTTTACCCTAAGACTGCTTACAAGTCTGCCTGTCCCATGGTCAAGTCCCCCCTGCCTGAATCTACGGTGATAACCGGTGCCCAGATTCGCGAGACCTTTCTAAAGTTTTATGCCGCCCGAGGTCACGCCATCAAACCCAGTGCCTCCCTGGTGCCGGAAGATCCAACGGTATTGCTGACCATTGCCGGGATGCTACCCTTCAAGCCAATTTTTCTGGGGCAGCGTCAGGCCGATGTGCATCGGGCCGTCAGCAGTCAGAAATGTATTCGCACTAACGACATTGAAAATGTTGGCCGCACCGCTCGCCACCACACTTTCTTTGAAATGCTGGGCAACTTTAGCTTTGGCGATTATTTCAAGGAACAGGCGATCGCCTGGGCCTGGGAACTCTCTACCCAGGTTTTTCACCTCCCCCCCCATCGTCTGGTGGTGAGTGTCTTCCAGGAGGACGACGATGCCTTTGCCATCTGGCGCGATCAGATTGGCATTCCGCCCCACCGCATCATCCGCATGGGGGCAGCCGATAACTTCTGGGCTTCTGGTCCCACCGGTCCCTGCGGTCCCTGCTCCGAAATTTACTATGACTTCCATCCTGAGCGGGGAGATGGGGCGATCGACCTGGAGGATGACTCTCGCTTCATTGAGTTCTATAACCTGGTGTTTATGCAGTACAACCGGGATGGGGAAGGACGCCTCACTCCCCTCCAGAACCAAAACATCGACACTGGTCTGGGCCTGGAACGGATGGCCCAGATCCTGCAGCAGGTGCCCAACAACTACGAAACCGACCTGATTTTTCCCATCATTGAAACCGCCGCCCGATTGGCGGGGTTGGTCTATGGCGACTGCGACGCCCCTACCCAGGTCTCCCTCAAGGTGATTGGCGACCATAGTCGGGCGGTGGTGCACATGATTGCCGATGGTATTACCGCCTCCAACGTGGGGCGGGGCTACGTGCTGCGGCGGTTAATTCGGCGGGTGGTGCGCCATGGTCGCCTGATTGGTATCCAGGGGGCCTTTATCAGCCAGGTAGCGGAAACCGCCATTCAACTGGCCCAAACCACCTTTCCCAACACGCGGGAACGAGCCGCCAGTATCACTGCCGAGCTCGATCGAGAAGAAGCCCGCTTCTTAGAAACCCTGGAGCGGGGCGAAAAGCTCCTGGCCGATATCCTGGAGCGAGAACGCCAAACTCCAGCCCGACAAATCTCTGGTGCCGATGCCTTTGTCCTTTACGACACCTACGGTTTTCCCCTGGAGTTAACCCAGGAGGTGGCCGAAGAGCAGGGCTTAACCGTCGATCTAGCCGGCTTTGAAGCGGCCATGGCGGAGCAGCGCCAGCGCTCCCAGGCAGCCCACGAAACCATTGACTTGACGGCGCAGGGTAGCCTGGACAGCCTGGCGGACCACATCCACTCGACCCAGTTTGTGGGCTACAGCAGCGCCAGCACCAGCAGTCAGGTGGTTGCCCTGTTGGTGGCAGGTCATGGAGTTGATCGGGCCAGCGCTGGCCAGGCGGTCCAGGTGGTCCTCGATCAAACCCCCTTCTACGCCGAATCCGGGGGGCAGATTGGCGATCGCGGTTACCTATCAGGGGCGGCGGTGCTGATGCAGATAGAGGATGTTAAAAAAGACAGTGACTTCTTCGTCCATGTCGGCCGAATTGAACGGGGTACTCTGGCGGTGGGTGATCGGGTCACGGCCCAGATCGATCAGGCCTGTCGGCGCCGGGCCCAGGCCAACCACAGCGCTACCCATTTGTTGCAGGCCGCCCTCAAGAAACTGGTGGATCCCACCATTTCCCAGGCTGGGTCCCTGGTCGCCTTTGACCGTTTGCGCTTTGACTTTAACTGCCCCCGTCCCCTCAGCAGCGATGAGGTGCAGCAGGTAGAGGACCAGGTCAACCAGTGGATCGGCGAAGGTCACCCCGCCGAGGTGGCGGTGATGGCCCTGGAGGAAGCTAAGCAGAAGGGGGCGATCGCCATGTTTGGCGAGAAATATGGTGCAGAGGTACGGGTCATCGACTTTCCGGGGGTTTCCATGGAACTGTGCGGCGGTACCCACGTCGCCAACACCGCTGCCATTGGTTTGTTTAAGATCATTGCTGAGACGGGGGTGGCCTCTGGTATTCGCCGCATTGAGGCGGTGGCCGGGCCAGCCGTCCTGCCCTACCTGAATTTACGGGATAGGGTGGTGCGCGACCTCTGCGATCGCTTTAAGGTCAAACCCGAAGCCATTGGCGATCGCATCACCAGCCTCCAGGCCGAACTGAAACAAACCCAAAAAGATCTGGCGGAACTCCAGGCCCAACTGTCGGTACTCAAGGCCGACCAACTCCTGCCCGAGGCTGTCAGCGTGGGTGGGCTCAAGGTTTTGGTGGCCGAACTGCCGGGGAGTAGCGCCGAAGCCCTGAAAACCGCTGGAGAACGCCTCCTCCAGAAGCTAGGGGCGGGGGCGGTGGTGCTGGGAACGGTGCCGGAACCGGGCAAAGTCAGTCTGGTGGCAGCCTTTAGCCCCGAGGCGATCGCCGCCAACCTGCAGGCCGGTAAATTTATCGGGGCCATTGCCAAACTCTGCGGCGGTGGCGGCGGCGGTAAGCCCAACCTGGCCCAGGCTGGTGGTCGCGATAGTCAGAAACTACCAGAAGCGTTAGAAATCGCAAAACAACAATTGTTAGCCGCCCTGCAGAAAAGTCCCTGAATTATGCCAGGGTAAGGTATGTCACTGTCCAGAAGGAGATCCTATGCGCCTCTCCCACTACGAAACAGACTTTTTTAATCGCCTTAAAAACGTTCGCCTCTCCACCCGTGACCAGGCAAAAATTCGCCTGCGATCGCCAGCCCTGGCCGATGCCCTGGCGGACTATCAGCAGAAGCACATTCCCAGTCAACCGGCTATTTCTGACCTGAGAAATATTTGGCCAGAGCTCCATCCCAACCAGATTCGCCAGCAGCAGCAGCTAGAATCGCTGCAGCGACTGGGCTATCCCCTCGATCTAGAGGGTCTGAAAATCAATAACCCCTGGATTGCCTATAATCTGCCCGCCATGCTCATCATTGAGCAGATTCGCCCCGACTGGGCGGCTATCCTCAAGACCCTGGCCAAGCGTCGCAGCCCCGGCTCCCCTAACCCCTAGGCCCATCGGAAGCATCCAGTCATAACCTCCTCCCCTGACCTTGAGGGTGGGGGAGGGATCAAAGTCTGTACAAAACCTTCCCCCGTGATTAACAGAGGAAGGCTTGAAGATTCCCCGCAGCGCCGTCTTACCTCAGTCTTCGACCTGGATAAACCAGGTGGGTACCCTGGGGTCTGACTTAAAGTTTCCAGGTCTGAGCCTGGTCTACTGCCGCCGACCCAACTGAGTTCCCGTTCAGAAGAAACATAGATCGTAAAACATTGTTGGCAGTCACCAACGCCGTAGTAGAACCTACCCCATCATAACCAACCCGACCCCTTCCCCGACAGAGGGTCAGACAGAATGTCACCAAATTGGAAGACTGTGCTGTAATGGGTCATGATTGAGCACCCTAATTCTCCGCCAGGTTCTATGGTTTCCCAGTCCCCCTCTACTCCCGTTGCCGATTTGCCGCCCCAGAGCCCTGAAAAATCGGTGTCTGAACAAGTCCATCTGAAAAATGAGGACGGCCACCTCATGCTGATATTGCCCCCTACCCAGCCGGTATCTTCGGTGGAATGGGGAGATCTGTTACAACAGGTGAGGCAACGGCTGGAGGCCAGTGAGCGTTTTTGGCAGGCCCAAACTCCCCTCCAATTGCAGGCGGGCGATCGCCTCTTAGATACCCGCCAGCTCCAGTCCCTGGTGGAAACCCTGGGCGAAGCCCACCTAATTCTTAAGCGGGTCGTTACCAGCCGTCGGCAAACCGCCATGGCAGCTATTACCCTGGGCTGCTCGGTGGATCAACTGGCGGATATGGAACACCTGAATCAGTCCGTTCCCACCCCTGGTCAGCCCCTGGCCGCTCCCCTCTATCTGCAAACTACTGTGCGTTCTGGGGTCGATATTCGCCATCCCGGCACCATCATGATTCTTGGCGATACCAATCCCGGTAGTGCCCTGGTGGCCGATGGCGATATTTTAGTCTGGGGCCGATTACGGGGTCTGGCCCATGCTGGGGCCAGTGGTAACCGTCAGTGTCGGATTATGGCCCTCCAAATGCAGCCGACCCAACTGCGTATTGCCGATTTGGTGGCCCGTCCTCCCGATAGCGCCACCACTCAGTACGGCCCAGAAGTCGCCTACATTGGCGACAATCAGGGCATTCGCATTGCTCTGGCGGAAGATTTTATGCGCCAGCAGTTGAGCCCACGAGGTTTGGGATTTGAGCCCTGAATTGATGGCAATTCGCTAAATTACTCTTAGAATTCCTTGAGTTGTTGATTTAAACGTTGGAACGTTAATTAGCCCATGACGCGCATCATTGTAATGACCTCCGGTAAGGGTGGGGTTGGTAAAACCACCTGTACGGCCAACCTGGGTATGGCTTTAGCTCAACGTAACCAAAAGGTTGTCGTCATCGATGCCGATTTTGGTCTGCGTAACCTCGATCTGCTCCTGGGCCTGGAAAACCGCATTGTGTATACAGCCCTCGATGTTTTGGCGGGAGATTGCTCGGTCGAGAAAGCCCTGGTTCGAGATAAACGGCAATCCAATCTGGCCATGCTGGCGGCGGCCCAAAATCGCAATAAGGAAGCCATTACCCCCGATCAAATGAAAGACCTGGTAACCGGGCTCAAGGGCCAGCACGATTTTATTTTGATTGACTGCCCGGCGGGGATAGAAATGGGATTTCAAAATGCCATTGCTCCCGCCAACGAGGCGATCGTGGTGACCACACCGGAGGTATCGGCGGTACGGGACGCCGATCGCGTGGTAGGGCTATTGGAAGCCAGCGATGTCAGACACACTAAGCTGTTGATTAACCGCCTCAAACCCGCCATGGTGGAGGAGGAACAGATGATGTCGGTCCGGGATGTGCTGGATATTCTGGCCGTTCCCCTCCTGGGAGTTATCCCTGACGACGAACGGGTGATTATCTCCTCTAACCGGGGGGAGCCCCTGGTCCTGGAACCTAAACTATCCCTGGCAGGAACGGCCTTTAATAACGTTGCTCGCCGGCTCTTGGGCGAAGAAGTTCCCCTACTAGATCTGACTGTTTCCCAAGACCGCCTGTTTAAACGCCTGCGTCGGTTTTTACGGGGTTAAGTCTATAGTCATCTCCTTGTTATGGTCTTAACATCGTCCTTTTGAGCCAGTCCCTATGATCAGTGAACTTCTTGACAAACTCTTTAGTCCCCAACGTCCCAATGGTAGCCGGGAATCGGCAAAGCAGCGGCTACAGTTCGTGCTGGCCCACGATCGCGCCGATCTCACCCCTGAACTGGTGGAAAAAATGCGCCAGGAAATTTTGCAGGTGGTCTCCCGCTATGTTGAATTAGATCAGGACCATCTGGAATTTGCCCTGGAAAGTGACCAGCGCATGACCGCCCTGATTGCCAACCTACCGATTCGGCGAATTCGCCATGAACCCCTAGCGATCGCCCCGGAGGTGGCCGCCGATGCCCCCGCCAGTCCTACCCCTGAGACCCCCCCGACGACCCATGGGTAGTGCTTCTCCAGCCCCCGATGCCCTGCAGAACTGCATCAACAGCCTGGCTTTGCCCACCCTGGATCGCCATATCTTTCTATGTGCCGACCAGACTAAGCCCAAGTGTTGCGACAAGGCGGCCAGTTTGGAGGCCTGGGATTACCTCAAGCGTCGCCTGGGGGAGTTGCAGCTGGATATTCCCATCCAAACCCGGCCCACCTCTGTGTTTCGCACCAAGGCCAACTGCCTGCGTATTTGTCAGCAGGGGCCGATCCTACTGGTCTACCCGGAGGGGGTCTGGTACCACAGTGCCAGCCCGGTAGTGATTGAACGAATTATTCAAGAGCATCTACTGGCTGGCCAGGTCGTGGAGGAGTTTGCGTTTTTCACCCATCCCTTAACGCTATGATTGAACCGGGGAGTTTTGCACCGCATACTAGCGATACCTATGGTTTCAGACAGCAGTACCCTGGAGGACTGGCGACATCAGTTAAATAGTGATGGCCTTAAACAGCAGCTTTCGGCAGCCCATGCCCTAGCGGTGTCGGGCGACGAAGGGGTGAAGGTGCTCCAAGCTACCCTTTTAGAACGGCAACAGCAACCACCTGATATTCTAGATTGCCGCATTTTTCAACTGCTCTACGCTCTTCAGGAGCCAGAAATCCTTGATTTCCTAACCCACCACTGGCCGCAGGGACGGATGGCTACCCCTTCGGAACGGGGTATTGACTACGCCTCCCTACAGGACCATCTGGTTCGGCAGGCCTTTCAAGAGGCCGATCGCCTGACCCTGATGAAGTTGTGTGAGCTGGCGGGACCGACGGCCATCAACCGTAAGTGGGTCTATTTCACAGAGGTAGAGCAGTTTCCTAAGACCGATCTGCAAACCATTGATCGCCTCTGGCTGATCTACTCTGAGGGGAAGTTTGGCTTTTCGGTGCAACGCCGTCTCTGGCTGAGCTTGGGTCAAAATTGGGAGAAACTCTGGCCCCGCCTGGCCTGGAAAGAGAATAATCTCTGGACCCGCTATCCGACCGGGTTTACCTGGGACTTGAGTGCCCCCGACGGCCATTTGCCCCTTTCTAACCAATTGCGGGGAGTCCGTATGATGGCGGCCCTGCTGGGCCATCCTGCCTGGCTAGAGAAGGACTAGGCTGTGGCCAAACAACAGCTCAAATCAAATCGGCCCGCTAAGCTATGTCTGGTCTGTCAGCGACCGTTTACCTGGCGTAAAAAGTGGGCTAACTGCTGGGATGAGGTGAAGTACTGCTCAGAACGATGCCGTCGCGATCGCCAGAGCAAAGGTGATTACAGCGGAGATTAAGCCCTCCCCTGGTTCACTGGAGGCCATCCAGTTCCCTTTTCAGAGCCAGGGTGGCGGCTAGCAAAGAGGTGCCGCTAAAGACCAGGCTAATTCCCACGTATAGACCAATCAGCCAGGGGGCGCTAAAGGGCCAGGAATTCAGTACCAAAATTCCCAGAATCATGGTGATGATGCCGTTGAGGATGACCAACCAGGACATACTGCGCCCGGAGCGGTTGGTGAAGCCCATCATAATGGTGAAAGCACCCTCAGCAATAAAGAGAATACCGAAGGCCAGAGTTAGAACCAGTAGGGCCTGATTGCCATGGGTTAAGATATATGCACCCGTTATGCCATAGGCGACACCAATAATTAAGTTGAGCCAAAGTCCCTTGACCGGTCTTGACCGAAAAGATTTTGTTACCATCACCAAGCCGCTGATTAAGGCCAGCCAGCCCATGGCGGAGGTGAAAAAGGTGGAGGCAAGGGTGGGGGCAAAAATTGCCAGGATTCCCAAAATAACCAGGGCCATACTCAGGCCAATTAACCAACGAAGGGATTTGCCTACTTCGGTGGTTGACATAAACTCTGACGCCATTTTATGTACCTCTGGGTTATCGGGCAGGGCATCAAGGGGATTGGTGGCCGTGGAAAAGCATAGCTTGGGCGAGAACGTCTCCCCAGCCTTTCCTTTGATCGAACAACTAATCCCTATTAATAGTAGTTTAATCCTTAAATGCAAGGGGGCATTGATTCTCACCACCGGTGTGGTGTTATGGCTACTGGAAAGTTTCTGGACCTTGTCAGCAAAAGGTTTTAATCCAAAAGATCTAGATACCGTTCTCAGTGGTAAGGCCTGTGTGGGATGCGACCTGAGGGACGCTAACCTCTATGCCAGAGACTTAAGAAATGTTGTTTTGAGGAATGCCAACCTGACTAAGGCCAAACTGGATTTTGCCAACCTCAAAAATGCTGATCTGAGCGGGGCTGATTTAAGGGGTGCGGAATTATCCATGTCATTTCTATTTGGGGCCAATTTAAGTGGCGCTAACCTACAGGGTACGAGTTTGATGGGTTCCTATTTGCACCAAGCTAATCTAGAAAGGGCCAACCTGGGTAGTGCTGATCTGAGTAGAGCATTCCTATTTGATGCCAATTTAAGAGAAGCTAACCTGAATGGGGCAAATTTTGAGGGAACCACCTTGACGGGGGCAAACTTGAGGGCAACTAACCTGGGTCAGGCTATCTTCCATCAAACCCTGTATGATTCCTCCACCCGCTTTCCTGATGGCTTTAACCTCAACACCGCCGGTTTAATTACCTCAACACCATCTGGGGTGAATTTCAACCAGCCTGATCGATACAATGCCCAGCGGGCTGAATTGGACCAACTGGCTCTGGCAAGAATGGTGTTAGGCATGGGGGCCTACGATCAACAGTCCTATGGTGGATGTCAGGATCTTTCATGTTTTGATCCTCTTATTACCGTCAATGACCGACTCTTAAAGCTAACTGCAGAGGTATTTGGTGAACAGTCCCCCCAGGTGGCTTCTGAGCTTCCTGCCCTGGCGGTTTTATACCAAACCCAAGGGAAGTATGACAAAGCGGAAGATTTCTATCGTCAGGCTTTGAGTTTGTTTGAATTACAACATAATTTATCTGATACCGCTGAAACCCTTCGAGGATTGGCCGGAATCTACCATCTCCAAGGTCGATATGACGAGGCTGTAGCTCTTCTTGAAAAGGCCTTGGGTATTTTTCAGAGTTCAGAGCTGGTCGTCGAACGTAAGGCAGAATATCGACGAACCTTTCTTGAACTCGCCAGAATTCAGCCGGAGCTATTAGAGGAGGCCTCTAATATATCTGAGGAGGATTTATCAAAGATAATAGAACAGGGGAATACAGATTCAATTGTTCAGGTTTTATACGAGCTGGCAGATGTTTATTTGAGTCAAGATAAATACCCCGAGGCGGAAGCTTTTTATAAAAGATCTTTAGATCTCCATGCAGATCCATTGGATTATTCTATGAATCTGATTCTGCTGAAACTAGCTTGGGTACACCATGCCCAAGGTCATAGGGTTGAAGCAGAGGCGACCTACCAACAGGTCCTCAAAATCTATAGGGAAAGTTTTCCAGATGGTGATCTGCCAGACCCTATTTTGAGGGTAGTCAACTCGATTGAGGTGAATTTAGATCGGCTACAAAGGTCCCTGCCTCCAGTGATGGAGTTTAGGTAGATAACAATCTTCATGGGGTTAACCCTTGGGTGACCTACATTCCGCAGGTTGCTTTTGGTTTCCAGTTGTGTATCTGATTTCAGATTACGGATGTATAGGCTTTTCAGCCAAAGTTATTGAGGATATTCTCAATAACTGGGACCAGGATGCGGTCAAGGTTTTCACAATCAGAATTGCTGATGTAGGCCAACGGATAGGGATGTAGAGGGTTACACCAACCGTCCGGAGGCGGTCACCTGGCTTTGCCTTAGGTCGCAGCATCAGGGCTGGTCAAACACCACCGGCTTTTGCCAGAAAATTAATACCACACACCCCTCTGCACTGGTCACCCGATGCTGGCTGCCAGGAGGGTTAACCACCAGAGTACCAGCGGCATAGGTGCCCCGATCGTCCCCTTGCTGCCCCGACAGCACCAAAATTTGCTCATAACCCGGATGGTTATGCAGGGGTACGATCGCCCCTGGCTGGTAGCGTAGCAAAGCCAAATGGGAGCCCGTCTCTCCATCCTGGTGCAGGGAGCAGATCTCCACCCCCGATCGCAGCGGTTGCCAGGGCAATTGATCCGGTGCGATCGCCCGCTCCAATAAATTTTCCATCACCAGGGGCATAGAGGGTATGGTCATGACTGCAACGTTCACTCCAGCATCAGGTATTAATCACGTTCCTCAGCAAACCAACCTTTAGTTCGTCAATCCAGAACCAAACCGGCCCAGGCATTATCCCTACCACCCGATATCTAAGGCTGAATCTATAGCTTAGGCCACAGTGCCACGGATCAGGTGGACCAGTTAAAGCTAATACCAGGGGAGCGTTCTGGCCCGCCGCCTAGCCTGCTCGAAAGGTCAGAGGTCGTCCCCGCACCGCCAGGTTAAACTGCCCATGGTCGTAGACCACCTGCCCATTCACCAGGGTAACTACCGGCCAACCGGTCAGGGACCACCCCTCAAAGGGGCTCCAACCGCATTTAGTCTGTAGATCTTCCCGGCGCACGGGGCGGTAGGTTTGCAAATCCACCAGGACCAGGTCCGCATCGTAGCCGGGGGCAATCTGACCCTTATTGGGGATAGCGTAGATCCGGGCCGGAGCGATCGCCATCCATTGGGCAACCTGGGCCAGGGTGCAGCGGCCTTGGGCAGCCTGGGTCAGCATCAGGGGGAGGGCAGTTTCCACCCCAGGCATGCCGGAGGGTGTCTGGGGGTAGCCCCTAGCCTTTTCCGCCAGGGTGTGGGGGGCATGGTCGGTGGCGATGCAATCAATCACCCCATCCAACAGAGCTTGCCAGAGAACTTCGGTGTCATGGCGGCTACGCAGGGGAGGATTCATCTGGGCCAGAGTACCGATGCGATCGTAGTCCTCCACCGTCAATAGCAGGTGCTGGGGGGTGACCTCGGTGGTCACCCAGGCAGGTTTGTCCTGGCGTAGTAATTCCGCCTCATCGGCGGTGGACAAATGCAGGATATGGAGCCGTCGCTGGTATTTTTCCGAGAGTTTCAGGGCCAGTTGGGTGGCCTCCAGCGCCGCCTGGTTATCCTGGATTTGGGAGTGGACCCGGGGATTGGTTTCCCCAGCGAACAACTGGCGACGCTCTAGAATGCGGGCCTGGTTTTCGGCGTGGACCGCAATCAACCGCCTACCACTGGCAAAGATGGGCTCCAGAGCGGCCTCGGTATCCACTAGGAGTGGACCGTGGGCTGAACCCATGAAGATTTTAATGCCGCAGGCGGGCTGGGCCCTATTCAGGTCCGGTAGATTTTCGGCGGTGGCGCCGATAAAAAAACCGTAATTCACCAGACATTTTGAGGCGGCCAGGGCGAGTTTGGCGGTGAGGGCCGCCTGGGTGGTGGTGAGGGGGTTGGTGTTGGGCATTTCTAAAAAGGAAGTGACCCCGCCCCGGGCACAGGCACGGGTGGCGGTAGCCAGGTCCTCCTTGTGTTCCAGCCCCGGCTCCCGAAAATGTACCTGGGGATCGATAACCCCGGGCAGGAGGGTAAGGCCCTGGGCGTCGATTTCCCCAACCCCTGGGCTAGGGGCAACCATGCCCCCCACCTGAAGAATTTTGCCACCGGCCAGGGCCACATCTCCCAGTTCTAACTCGCCGTTAGGAAGAAGCACCTGGGCCTGACGAATGATCAACGTGGGATTATCCATGGCAACCGTTTAAGAGATTCACTGTTCTGATTGTAGACCTAGCCCGCCGTCAGAAAATTAGCCGGATTTTGGTCCCGGCGATGTTGGATGGGGAGGGGTGGGGGTTGGCCTACCCCCACCAGGGCAGCGGTAGCTTCCAGGCTAAAGCGCAGGCGACGGGCGGCATAGAGGGACATGTCCCGAGGCACGCTGATGCGATCGCGCAGATAGCGCAGGGCCAGGTCAGTGCCAGGGGGGGGAGTACAGAGGTGATCCGTGATCAGATGGGTGAGGGCGCAGCGTAGGGCCCGATCCACCAGGGCTGAATCCACCGGGTTAACCCGCAGAATGTTATGGCGATGCTTCAGCACCCGATGTAAAGCTTCCCAGCGGGCCGTTTCTGGTTCGGGGTACCCCACCTCCGGTAAATCCTCCCAGGGACCGTAGTTCACCTGCTGCTGGTGCAGGGCGGTTTGGGGTAGACCATTGGCATAGCACCCCCCCATCTGGGGCGGCAGGTCGTGGACGTGGGTGTGGAAATCGCTCTGGGTACCCCGATAGGTGGATCGGCATTCCAGGGCGGTGAACCAGGCCGCCAGCCCAGGGTTAGCCTGCCGTAGGGAATAGCCCTTGTAGTAGTAAAGGCTGGCATTCATGCGCTCAACATAGGGGATGAAAACCAGGTCAGCGGTGCTAAATTCCCCCAGAAAATAGGGTCCGGGGGTAGCGGCCAGAGCCGCCTCCACCCGACTCACCACCCCGGTAAACTGATCCTGGGCGCGCCGATCCTCCCGGTCGGATCGGTGGGGTTGGCACAGCCACAGACACCAGGCTCGAAACAGCAGTCGCTCCAGTTGCCGCAGGGGCAGGACCTGGGCATCGGTCATGGCCGCCACCAGGGGACCAAAGCGGTGCTCCAGAGCCATCAAAATGTCATCGCTCTCGGTGATCAGACGCCCATCCAGCTCCAGGGCCGGCAGCATACCAGAGGGCACCTTCCGCTTGTACCAGGTTTCCTTTTCGCCGTAGCAGAACATGGTGACCTTATCGATGCGGTAGGGCACCTGCTTTTCCTCCAGCCAGAGCCAAACCTTTTGACAGTAGGGACACCAGGCGTGGCGATCGCGGTAGAGGGTCACCTGTACCGCCGCTTCAGGTTGGCCAAACAACCGTAGATGGGCTTGGGCGTTAGTGGTACCATTGACCCGATCAACGGTGTAGGTATCCAGGCTGATCAGATCGTCCCAGCCAAGGGGGGTAGCGGTCATAGGAGCGATAAAAGGTATATCCATTTATGGTGTAGGCAGGATTTCACCCCTGTCAACCCCATCCATCCCTAGCCACTGACCTCAGCATGGGCTAGGCTATTAGCCTAAACTCCACCCCCATGGTGTCCCTATCTCCTCAGTTTCTCGGCATTGATCTAGGCTGGCAATCCGGAGCCTCGGGCCTCTGTTGTCTGGGCCTGGAGGGCGATCGCCTCACCCTTAGGTGCCTCACCCGGCTGCAATCGGTGGAGGCCATCCTGGCCTGGGTAGAGGCGTGGACGCAAGGGACGGACACCGCTGTGGTGGCGGTGGATGCCCCCACCCTAATTCCCAACCTAACCGGTATGCGACTGGCCGATCGCCTGGCCCACAGGTACTTTGGCAAGTACGATGCGGGCTGCTATCCCGCCAACCAGGGTCGCCCCTTCGCCGCCAAGCTGGTGTCCTTTGGCTTAGCTCTGGAGGCCCTGGGCTTTACCCACTGTCCCCAGAGTCCAGCCCAACCCCTGGGGCGGTTTCAACTAGAGGTGTTTCCCCATCCGGCCACGGTGCACCTGTTTAATCTCAACCGCATTCTCAAATACAAAAAGGGCCGATTGGCAGAGCGTCGCCCCCAACTGGAAAAACTACGCCACTACCAACTCACGGTTTTACCCCAACTGACCCCGGCCCTGGAAATCGCCCCTACCGATCTTCCCCCCATCCCCACGGCGGGGGCGGCCATGAAGGCGGTGGAAGACCAGCTAGATAGCCTCACCTGTGCCTACGTAGCAGCCCACTGGTGGTACTGGGGGCAAAGTCGTAACTGGGTATTGGGGGATAGGCAAAGCGGTTACATTGTAATCCCAGCCCCAGTAGGGACAGCAGACCCGTAACTGCAACCCCAGGCAACCAGGCAGAACGGCGGTTAGGAGGTGACCACAGAGGTTTTAGGGCGGGCAAAAATCATACGCCCAGCGGAGGTTTGCAGAGCCCCAGTGACCACCACCTCCAGATCCTCGCCAATGTACTCCTGTGCCTCTTCTACCACCACCATGGTGCCGTCATTCAGGTAACCTACCCCCTGGGAGGGTTCCTTGCCCTCCTTGAGAATCTTCAGATCCATGGCATCCCCCGGCAGGTAGGTGGGGCGAATTGCCTGGGCCAGGTCGTTAATGTTAAGCACCTCAACATTTTGGAAACTGGCCACCTTATTCAGGTTGTAGTCATTGGTGAGGAGGGTGGCGTTGAGTTCCTGGGCCAACTTCACCAGCTTGGCGTCAACGGTGGCAATCTCCTCGTAGTCTTCAGAATTAATTAAAACCCGGTTGGGATGGGCCTCGCGAATGCGGTTGAGCACGTCTAGACCCCGGCGACCCCGGCCCCGTTTCTGATCATTGGAAGCATCGGCCACCTGCTGCAACTCCTGCAGAATAAACTGGGGCACCAGCATTTGACCCTCTAAAAAGCCGGTTTCTAAAAGCCCTTCGATGCGGCCATCGATAATGCAACTGGTATCGAGAACTTTGGTTTTAGAAGGTTTTAGGGTGCCCTCGGCCACCAGGGTGGACTCCAGGGTGCTGGGGCTAATCAGCCGCAGTAGGGAGCGGCCATGGGTATCGGCCAAATTCATGCCCGACACGGCAAAGAGCACACTACCCATAACCGCTGTCAGGGGCTTAATAAAGCCAAACTCAACGGGAATGGGTAAGAGAAATAGGGGGGCCAACATCAGATTGGCAATTAATAGCCCCAATACCAGACCCACCGCCCGGGTTAGCAGGCGATCGGGGGGTAATTCTTTAATTTGCCGTTCCAGTCGACGGTAGCTGGTTTGCATCACCAGTCCCAAACCGGTGCCGATCAAGCCTCCAAAGACGGCGGTGACCGTCCCCAGCCCCTCCAGGTTAGTCACCTGGGAAAGGATGGAATCGGGTAGAAAATCAACACTATAGAAACCGATCCCCGCCCCCGCCAGGATGCATGAAACCACAATCAGAGTGTCTAGCATGGTGATCTGTCCTTGCAAGGATGGTGGAACGCTAAACTGGCAAAAGTATACCGCTAATTCCCGACGGCTATCAGACCAGGATCTGATCCTTAGGGGATCGGGTTTCCGTAAGTTTGGCACAAGCAAGACCAGTAGTTCGGTCATTTTGCCCGGTGAAGGTTGGAAAAGTCAAAAATCCCTACTATCAAAGCTGGCTATGGTTGCCGATCCATGTTCTGCCTATGTCCATATTCCCTTCTGTCGCCGTCGTTGTTTCTACTGCGATTTCCCCATCGCGGTATTGGGCCATCGGGGACGGGGGGAAACCTCCGCCAGTGTCGAGCGGTACCTGACCCTGCTGGCGGCAGAGATCAGCTCTACCCCAGCCAGTGCCCAACCCCTGCAAACGATTTTCTTCGGTGGCGGCACCCCTTCCCTGCTAGCGGTGGCCCAGGTGGAAGGGATCATAGCCCAACTGGAGCAGCGCTTCGGTCTAGATCCCCAGGTGGAAATCTCCATGGAAATGGACCCCGGCACCTTTGATCTGGCCCACCTGGAGGGCTACCTGGGGGCGGGGGTCAACCGCATCAGCCTGGGGGTGCAAGCCCTGGATGATAGCCTACTGGAAAGCTGCGGTCGTTACCATCGGGTGGCGCAGGTGTACGAAGCCGTAGAGTGGCTGCACCATGTGGGTATGGACAACTGGAGTCTGGATTTAATCTCTGGCCTCCCCCACCAGACTCTAGAGGGCTGGCAGATGGGACTGGAGCGAGCGGTAGACCTGGGTTGCCACCACCTCTCCCTGTACGACCTCAGTCTGGAACCCCAAACGGTCTTCGCCAAGCGCTACCGTCCTGGCCTCTCCCCCCTGCCCACAGAGGGCCAGACCGCTGCCATGTATCGGCTGGCCCATAACTATCTGGGCAATCGGGGCTACTACCACTATGAGGTCTCCAACTACGCCCAACCCGGCCATGAATGCCGACACAACCTCACCTACTGGCACAACCAGCCCTACTACGGCTTTGGCCTGGGGGCCACCAGCTACACCCAGCAGCAGCGGGTGAGTCGGCCCCGCACCCAGGCCACCTACGCGGACTGGGTCGAAGAGTTTCAGCAGCGGAGGGGCCGCCATTCCGATCCCCCCATCCCAGCCCTCGATCACTTGCTGGAAACCCTGATGTTAGGCCTGCGACTACGGCAGGGAATTGAGGGATCCCAGCTGCGATCGCTCTGTGATGCCGCCACCTGGCAAAGCCTGTATGAAATTCTCCAGCCCCATATTCAGCGAGGCTGGGTGGTGGTGCAGGGCCGCTCCTGGGCCGACCTGGAAGTTCTCCGCCTGAGTGCTCCAGAGGGCTTTTTATTTTCTAATCAGGTGCTGGCCTCCTGCTTTGCCCTGGAAGAACTAGCCAGTCCGGGCTAAGGCTGGACCAGGGAACGATCGGTACGGGGATCGAACAAATGCAGCTTATCGGAGGCGATCGCCAACCACACCTCTGCGCCTGTGGCCACGGCCTGGTCTGGGGGCACCTTAGCCTGGAGACTGAGGCTAGGGGTTTTGACCGTCAGGTAGGTTTCACTACCCAGCGCCTCTTGATGGACAACCTGACCGCAAATATTTTTAGGGGCCGGTAGGGCTAAACTCAGGTGTTCTGGTCGAATTCCTAACCAGAGAGACTGGCGATCGTAGGGCCAGAGACGATCTTCCCAATGGCTGGGGAGGGCCAAACGAAACTCCCCATGGACCACCAGATAGGGAGCCTGCACCTGGACAGGGATAAAGTTCATGGCTGGAGAACCAATGAATTCAGCTACAAACCGATTGGCGGGGATGTTGTACAGATCGAGGGGAGGGGCTACCTGTTGAATCTGCCCCTGGTACATAACGGCAATGCGGTGACCCATGGTCATGGCCTCTACCTGGTCATGGGTGACGTAGATGGTGGTAATCCCCAACTGACGTTGTAAATTAACGATCTGAGCTCGAGTTTCCAGGCGTAATTTAGCATCCAGGTTAGAGAGGGGTTCATCCATCAAAAATACCTGAGGATTGCGGGCCATGGCTCGACCCAGGGCCACCCGTTGCTTCTGGCCGCCCGATAACTGCCGGGGATAGCGGCTGAGTAAGGTGTCTATCTGCAACATTTTTGCCACCGCTTGAACCCGCTGGTCAATTAACTGCTCCGCCTCAGACCGGTAACGTAATCTCGGTGGCAGTTGCCGGGTCAGGGCCGCCAGCAGGGTTTGCCAGCCCTTGGTCTGGGACAGCACCTGCCCTAGCTCCTGATTAGCGTCAGCAACTGGGACAGCCGGGAATTCAGTCGGGATTTCAGAGGAGGAGAGGGGCAGAACCTGCCTTAAATCTGCCCCCATGCGTCGTAGCCCAAAGGCCAGGTTGTCGTAAACCCGCAGGTGAGGGTAGAGGGCATAGCTCTGGAACACCATGGCGGTATCCCGCTGCTTGGGAGGCAGATCATTGACCTTGCGATCGCCAACCCAGATATTACCAGCGGTGATCGACTCCAGCCCAGCAATCAGGCGTAGCAAAGTACTTTTGCCACAGCCCGACGGTCCTACCAGCACCATAAACTCCCCATCCTCAATGGTGAGGTTGATGCGTTTCAGAACCGCTGCCGCTTCTCCCATCGGTTCAGGGCTAGCGGGAGGCAATGGGTCCCCTAGGGCTCTGGCAGAGCGTGGTTTGGGAAAGGTTTTATAGAGATTTTCGATTGCAACGTAGGCCACGACAGTTGGGAATAATTAAGGAAGGAAAAGGGAGGTAGGCAGAGTAGTCGGCCAGTAGCATCTAAATCAATAAAGGCTAGATGCCAGGTGATTAAAAATAGCCATGACCTGGACCAGAGACAGACCAGTTGACGACCTACCAGGACAGGTAAGGCCTGGTCCAGCTTTAAACTACCGCGTTACCTGATCGAATCATGGGTAATGGACTTAGTGCTTTGATTGTTATCTATTTTTTCGGGGGGCAAACCCTGTAGAACCAGCAAAGCCTCCATCACCTCTTTCACCAGGGGAGCAGCCACGGTAGATCCGTAGGCATTATCGCCCTGGGGTTCATCAATAACCGCTACAACCGCATAGCGGGGGGACTCTACCGGTAAAATACCGACAAAACTGGTAATCCGTCCCCGCCCGTAACCCCCTGTTGCCAGGGCCTTCTGGGCCGTCCCGGTTTTACCCCCAATCCGATAACCCGCTACCCGGGCGGGACTACCGGTGCCGTCCTGCACCACCGCTTCCATCATGGTCATCACTGCTTGACTGGTTTGGGGGGAGAACACCGGAGTCGGCTGGGGACGCTGGGGGTGCCTTAGGGTCTTACCATCTTCGGCCACCAACCCATCGATGACATGGGGGGTAATCAGCTTACCCCCATTGGCCAGGGCAGCATGGAGTTGTAATAGCTTAATGGGAGTAAGGGAAAAACCCTGACCAAAGGCTGTGGTGGCGGGCTCCACCTTACTACGCAGAAATTCCTCCCGGTTTTTCCCATGGCCTGCCGCCTCGTTGGGTAGGTCAATCCCCGATGGTTTTTCCAAACCTAGTTTTTCTAACCATCCCAGATAGGTCTCTGGAGAGAGTTTTTGCATAATCCGCACCATCCCCACATTACTGGAGTACTTCAGCACGTCAGTGATGGAAATGGGGCCTCGGGCTCCCACCGCAGCATAGTCGTGGTTTTTGATAGTCCACTTACCAAAGCGCATCAGACCAGTATCGTTAACCATTTCATTGGCAGTAATGGCACGGTTTTCCAGCGCGATCGCAACATTAACGGGTTTAAAGGTGGATCCAGGTTCGTAGAGATCGCTAACGGCCCAATTTTTGAAGGCCGCCATATCGGCTTTGTAATAATAATTGGGGTCGTAGGTAGGGACGGTAGCCATGGCCAGGAGGGCACCGCTATCCACCTCCATGGCAATGACGGTGCCTCGTTTGGCTCCGTGCTTAGCCACCACCGCCTCTAAACTCTGTTGGGCAATGCGCTGGAGACGACTATCTAAGGTGAGGCGCAGCGTGGCCTTAGCCGCTTCAAAGTCTGCCATGCCCTGGGCCCGGTTGGTTTGATCGATGGCAGGAATCTGCAACTGATCCTGCTGGGCCATTTCCAGACCAGCCTGAGCCTTGCCATCCCAGTTAACAAAGCCAAGCACGGGCGCGAATAACTGACCTTCGGGGTAAAACCGTTCCTGGCGAGGAATCAATTCCAGGCCATCAAGCCTGAGTTTACGCAGGCGGTCGGCCATTTCCGCCGTTAACCGATCGGCCAAACGAATGCCCGTAGGTTGGCGACTTAACTGTCCTACCAAGTCCCCATCTGGTTTCTCTAAAATAGGACTGAGGGCGATCGCCACCTGGGAAATCGGCTGGCGAAATAGCCGGGGATGGGCGTAAAGGGTATAGACGGTGCGATCAATGGCTAACAAGTTACCCTGGCGATCGCTGATCGGATAGCGTAGAGGATAGGGCTGGCTGGCCACCATTCGCTGGTCCTGGGCGATTTTCTCCAGATGGGTACCCTGCACCACCTGAAGCCACAGTAGGCGGGTGATCAGAGCTACTATGGCTAACATGAGGAAGATCCATACCAGAATCACCCGGCGATTCCAGGTCAGGCGTCTGCCCCTAGCCCGGAACCCATGGCGAGGACGTTTACGAGCAAAAATTGAAGGAACGCTAGCCATAGAGAACTGGAGTAACAATGCCAGAGGGTCGATTGTACAGATAGCTTTGGCCGAAACGCCAAGGACACAATGGATCGATATAACGGGCAAGGATTTTGACCCGCCTCCCCCCGGTTAAAGCAGGCTAGGGCTAAACCTACGGCCCCGGTCCCTCCCTTAAAAACCTAGTATCCCAGAGGCGATCGACCCATCCACTGGGACAGAAAAGTATGGGATGGATGATCCAGAGGAGGATTAATACGCAGGGGAGCCGGTTTTAGGAAAATCACCTGATCGGGCTTGGGGGGTTGAAAATCTGTAGATGGGTAGGTCACTTGATCGGCCATATGGCTTTTCAGTGCAGCACTAAAGGTGGCAATCTGTTGTTCATTACGCTGTAGTCGTCCCAATTGTTTCGTAGCCTGGTTCAGTTGTTGATCCAGGTAGACAGAAGCGCCATAGCTAACCAGAGACAGGGTCACCAGGCTAGCCGTCAGCACCGAAGAAACCCGCTGCAAGCGGTTGAGCAGGGTCAGGGCCGGGCTAGGGGCTACAGGCTGGAGGGGAATCGGCTGGTTTAATCTAGCGCTGCCCTTGCTTCTAACCCTTACCGGAGAGGAAGCCCGCAGCGCCACCGTATTGTCTCGCAGAGGGTTACCCCGGCCAGGGCGAAGTGGTCGAGGTACGTAGGACTTTAGGGCAGCAGACATAGACGGCCTAGATCACAGAGATAACTGTGGTTAGGATACTCTATTCTCCCAAAAGTGGGCTATTTGCCTAAAGTTTAGTCCCACAGTGGGAACAAAAATTGCTATCACCAGGATTATCGTGGCCACAGCTCATACAGTGGGAAAGGTGAGGCCGAGCGCTAGCGGTAACCGTTGGCAAACCCAACATTTGATGATTGCTCTTACCGGGTGCCACCATGGGATAGCAGTTTTCATCTCGCCGCACGTGAACGTCCATTAATACGGGCCCATCGTGGGCCAGCATTGCCGCCACCGCCCCAGCCAGCTGATGGAGATCGCGCACCACCATGCCCTTAATGCCATAGGCCTGAGCCAGCAACTCGAAGTTGGGCATACCCACCTCCATATTCGAAGAGGAATAGCGTTCCCCATGGAAAGCCTGTTGCCATTGCCGCACCATGCCCTGCCAACGATTATTGATGATCACCGTTTTAACTGGAATCCCATACTGGGCAAGGGTTCCCAGTTCTTGCAAATTCATTTGAAAGCTGGCATCGCCACTAATACAAATAACGACTTTATCCGGTAAGGCCACCTGGACACCCATAGCGGCTGGCATACCAAAGCCCATGGTACCCAGCCCCGCGCTCGAAACCCAATGGCGCGGCCCATTCTTAAGGAATTGAGCAGCCCACATCTGGTGCTGACCCACATCGGTGGTGTAGTAGGCATGGGGCGCTTGGCGGCCCAGTTCAGTAATGACCTCCTGGGGAGCTAGCACATCCTCGTAGGTGGGCACCACCAAGGGATAGTCGCGCTTCCAGCGATCGATCCGGTCCCGCCAGGTCAGGGTTTGGTTAGGTGGAGGCAGTTGGGCCTCCTCTTCCAGGCGGTTTAGCAAATTGATCAATACCTGCCGTACATCCCCAACGATGGGCACCTGGGGCGCGCGGTTTTTTCCAACTTCCGCCGGATCAATATCAATATGGATCACCTGAGCCCGGGAGGCGAACTCATCTAATTTACCGGTAACCCGGTCATCAAACCGGGCCCCAACGGCAATCAGCAGATCGCATTCACTCACAGCAAAGTTGGCATAGGCTGTGCCGTGCATTCCCAGCATCCCCAAGGCAAGGGTATGGTGTTCGTCAAAAACGCCCTTACCCATCAGGGTAGTAGTCACCGGAATTTGGAAATATTCCGCCAGGCGATTAATTTCTCGATGGGCTCCAGCGGTAATGGCCCCACCTCCTACGTACAGCAGGGGGCGCTCACTCTGACGAATGAGTTGAATGGCATGGCTAATCTGGCGGGGATTACCCTTAACGGTGGGTTTATAGCCAGGCAGGTTAATCTGGTTAGGCTCTACCGGCAGGTAATCAAATTCCCGCAGGCCGATATCCTTAGGAATGTCAACCAATACCGGGCCGGGCCGACCGGTTTGGGCAATGTAAAACGCTTCCGCCACGATTCGAGCAATTTGCTCCGGCGATCGGGCGACGTAGGAGTGTTTCACAATCGGCAGGGTAATCCCAAAGATATCGGTTTCCTGAAAGGCATCGGTGCCGATCGCGTGGCTTGGCACCTGACCCGTAATCACCACCAGGGGAATCGAATCCATTTGGGCCGTAGCAATGCCCGTCACCAGGTTGGTGGCCCCTGGGCCAGAGGTACCAAAACAAACCCCTACCTGCCCCGTCGCCCGAGCATAACCATCGGCGGCATGGGCCGCCCCCTGCTCATGGCGCACCAGAATATGGGTGAGGTCTCCGGCGGCTTCCGCCCGGTAGAGCTCGTCATAAATGGGCAGGATGGCTCCCCCTGGATAACCAAAAATGTGCTTGACTCCGTGGCGCTTGAGACTATCGATCAAGGCGAAGGCCCCAGAGGCCCGACGAATCAGTAAATCAGGTTGGGTAGCAACAGGGGTAGTCATGGCGAAGGTGGGGAAGCTGTTAAGTAGATAACATTTTTACTGGTTCAATTCTAGCAGGAGTCACCAACTGCTCGTACCAGGTGATAGCGGGACCAGGTGCAGAGAAAATCAGCGGCAGTGGTGGAAGGGGATGGTTGAAAACCATTAAGATGGTGAATCCATCGCCTCGACAAACTCAGATGCCGGGTCATGATTTGTTGACCTGTTACCCGTTGGGGTGCTTGCCAGAGCTGACGGTGGTCTACCGCCGGGCTAGCTACAAAGTTAACCACTCCCTCCCCCAAATAATTACTACTAATGTGGGTAAAGGCATCATGGCTAAGTCGGTGGAGAGGTGCGGCCTGGCTCCAGGGTACCCCCCATCCGTCTACCATAAACAGGGCCAGGACCTCTCCGCGATAACGTTGCCAGTAGTTGGCCAGGGCAGCGGCACCGATACAACCAGCGCTAAAGGCCCAAATTATCAATCGAGCCTTCGACTCTCCGGTCCAGTGACCATCCATGCAGCTCCGCAGGGACGCCCCAGACAACACAGCCAACCGTGAAGCTGATGGAAATTGCTTGAGAGCAAGCTGAGTCAGCCATTCATCAGCCTTGATCAGAGCAATAATCGAATCTGTAATCTGGGGATCATGCATGCCACCACACACCACCAGGACAATGGATTGGGTCACCATCTTTGCTTTACATCTTTCCTTAAGATCTGGATTAAGTAGTCCTTATCAACCATCCTTTTTGCTCCGCCACCTGGGGCAAAGACGAGCCAGAATGCCTACCCAATATTGGTTTGTACCGATTGACTCGATCCCCAGTCTTCTGACCAAAGCTACACAACATACCTATGGTTTTTACTATTCGTTGAGAAGGGCATCATTTTCTATAGATTCTCAACAATGTGTCCAAATCTATGGTAATTTCTTTTAAAATTCAAGTAACAGCTTAGCTATAACCATTCTTAGCTCAGTCTCCATGCTTTTATAAACATTCAAGTATTCAATCGGCGCTCCATTTTTTTATTAGACTCCTTAACTTCTAGAGATTTTGAGGAGGTTTGTCTAATGTATAGAATGCGGAAATCCTCAGCATCGGCTCTAATTTTCTCTAGTAAAGTCCTCATATCATTGCCATCCTATTAAACCCTGAGAAGAAAATATATAAATTATTTTAAGGCAGACTAGATGGTTTGGACAAAGTCTTTAGACTTAATCAGTTTCCCGTAGATAAATAATAAATCGAGGTGTTCGAAATGACTCAAACTATTGTTAATTTAACTTTGCCAATCGTCACAGCTAAAATCAACCAGGTCTTAAATGGTCTGGCGGTGACCTATGACCAAAAGATCCCAGCCTCTACCGAACTCCATCAGAAACTTACCGCCTACGTAATCCGGCGTTTACCGATCGTTTACGTGACCATGGAGCGGGACGTAGGGGCCTCCCTGGATAGCTGTTCTACCTGCTGTTACTCAGCGGAACAGCAGGCCCAGATTGATCAGCTAATTCACCAGGGACTAGAAGCCCTTCTAGTAGATGCGATGGCTGAGGAGCTTACCTCCCTCTCTGGGGCTTTAGATACCAGCGGTGCCGCCTCTAGCTGGTTTGGTTAAGCAAATCTGAGGCAAACCAGGTACAGAGGAATGCCATTATTCTAAGCCCAGCTGTATCCCGACCTTGGCAAGTTCGGTTCTACTCCATAGGCCAATTTGTCCTAAGGGCGTAGGCTCTTAGTAGGTAAATGTCCTATAGGACACCCATAGTTAATCGGGATAGGCCCATTGATCCCGGGTGATACGGGTATTGCAGCTGCCAGGCAGGTAGAACTTTGAAACAGTCGATCGTCTCTCTCAGCCAACTTTTAGAGCAGCAACCATGGCGCGGGGATGGCGATGAACCTTTTTTGGCGGCAGTTTCCGATCGCGACCAAGGGGTTACGTCGGTAGCTACAGGTTCCCTACCTTTGGGTACGGGCCAGAACCAGGCCGAACAGGAATGGTTAGGAGGGATCGGAGCTCTAGTTACATTATTGCTGGGACAGCGAATTAAGGCAAACCCGGCGGAGTATGGCCCCTCTCCTCCCCTGGGGGTAGTTCTGTCTGGCCCATTTCCAGTTTTGCCCGATCAGTTATTAGGGCAGTCCCTCAGCCAATGGTTGCTAGTTCCCGAACCCCTGGCTCAGGTTCTGAGTACTGGTCGGCCCCTCTTGCCCGGGCAGGGTCAACCAGAAGGGGCGGCCCTAACTGCTAACCTAACCATTATCCCCCTCAGCGTCACCGATCCCATGGTGCGGGAGCGGTTTTGCCTGGTATTAACCAAAACCTTCAGCCTGTTTCTGCTACTAGGGGAAGCGATGACAGGCCAACTGCAGTTTCAATTCTCCTTTGACCCCGATACTATTCATCAGGTTTGGCAGCAGCTCCGCGATCGCATCGGGGCGGTCCGACCCCACCTTCTGGCCGGAGTCGATCAGGCCGTGGGGTGGTTTCCCCCAGTACAACCCGATCATCGACTGGTCACCCACTACAGTCACCTGTTGTTGCAGCAAATGCGGCAGCAATCCTCCCTACTGTCAGCTACCCATGGTTCTACCCCAGGGCCGTTTGTGGCCCCGGAAACCAACGGTCGGTCTACCCCAGAACAGAGGACCTGGCCAACCTTCAATCCCCCCATGGCTGAGTCCCACCGCTCCCCATCAAAATCCCAGGGACGGGACGAGGTGTCCCATCCCCAAAATACAGACACCGAGTTTCTCAAGGCTATGGCCCATGAAATTCGTACCCCCCTCACCACCATTCGGACCCTGGTGCGATCGCTACTGAAGCGCAAGGACCTTGGCGATGAAGTGGCCAAGCGCTTACGGTCTATTGATCGGGAATGTACCCAGCAAATCGACCGTTTTAATCTGATCTTTACCGCTGTCGAGTTAGAAACAGAAACTACCCACACCATCAAGTCTCCCCTGGCGGCAATTTCCCTGCATCAATTGTTTCAGGAATCTATTCCCCTATGGCAGCAACAGGTGAGTCGGCGTAACCTGACCCTGACGGTAAATATTCCGCCCCACTTACCGCGGGTAACCAGCGATCCGATCATGCTTCATCAAGTTTTGACGGGCCTGGTGGATCGGTTCACCCACAGTTTGCCTCCCTACAGCCATATTCAACTAACCGTTACCCTGGCGGGTCACCAGTTAAAGCTACAATTCCAATCCCATCCCTTCGATCACCCCTCCTCAGAGGAGACAGCAGAAATCGATGAGTTACTCACCTCTCCCTTTAAAGCCTTGGGGCAGCTCTTGATCTTTCAGCCTGAAACTGGCGGGGTAAGTCTGAATTTGAAGGCAACCAAAAATCTTTTCCAGGCTTTGGGGGGCAAGCTGATTGTGCGCCAACGACCCCAAACCGGAGAAGTGCTAACCGTATTTTTACCCTTGCAGGATGGTTAAACAGATTTTCCCTAGACCCCAATGATTTAGTTGCGATCTAGGGATATCCTGGTCAAACGGCCTCTGAACCTGATCAGAGCTTTATTCCTGTCTCCCCATCCCTACCTGCCCCTGCCATGCTGCGCCAGATCCACGCCCTGGTCGAGGACCTCACCCCCCGACTCCTGGAAATCCGTCGCCATCTCCACAGCCATCCCGAACTGAGCGGGCAGGAGTACAAAACGGCCGCCTACGTGGCCGGAGTGCTGTCTTCCTGTGGCTTACGGGTACAGGAACTGGTGGGTAAAACCGGTGTGGTGGGAGAACTGCCCGGCAGTGATGATCCCCGTATCCTGGGGATTCGCTCCGATATGGATGGCCTGCCCTTAGCGGAACGAGTAGACCTGGAATTCGCCTCCACCCAGCCGGGCCTGATGCATGCCTGTGGTCACGATGTGCATACCACCGTCGGGGTAGGCACGGCCATGGTGCTGGCACAATTGCCAATCTCTCTACCGGGCACAACCCGGTTTTTATTCCAGCCCGCCGAAGAAACGGCTCAGGGTGCCCGTTGGATGATTGAGGATGGGGCCATGGCCGGAGTTTCCGCGATCCTGGGCTTGCACGCCTACCCCAACTTACCGGCCCAGACCATCGGTATCCGCTATGGCGCCCTCACCGCTGCTGCCGACGATTTAGAGATTATCATCATCGGCGAGTCGGGCCATGGCGCCCGGCCCCACGAGGCTATTGACGCCATCTGGATTGCCGCCCAGGTAGTCACCACCCTGCAACAGGCCATCAGCCGTACCCAGAACCCACTCCATCCCGTAGTCCTGACCATCGGCCAGATTGGCGGCGGGCGGGCCGCCAATGTGATTGCTGACCGGGTGAAATTATTGGGAACGGTACGATCGCTGCACCCCGACAGTCGTAATCACCTACCGGAATGGATTGAGAAAATTGTGGCCGGGGTTTGCCAACCCTACGGAGCCCGCCACGAGGTCCACTACCGGCGAGGGGTGCCCTCAGTGATGAATGATCCCGGCCTGACCGAACTCACCGCCCGCTGCGTCAGCGAAGCCCTGGGAGATAATCACCTGCAGGTAATCCATGAACCCTCCCTGGGGGCCGAGGATTTTTCCCTCTATCTGGAGCACGCCCCCGGTACCATGTTTCGCCTGGGAGTCGGATTTACCGACCGGGCCACCAACTATCCCCTCCACCACCCCAAATTTGAAGTGAATGAAGCCGCGATCGCCGCTGGGGTGATTACCATGGCCTACAGCGCCTATCGCTACTGGCACCCGGTAGCCTAAGGCCTAACTATGGCTTTAGCCAGAGCCCTGAGAGCAGGGTAAATCGGCGATCAAACGTCCTTCCACACCCTAGGATCTGCAGAGCACCGGATCAGATAATTTTGCGGCCCTGAACGGAACAACGCCAGGACCGCAGGAGTGGGCCAACCAGTTATGCTCAACCACCGTTAACGCTTCAAACTCTTGCTTCACGGGAAATTTATATTTGCCAGAATTTAGTCAAAGTTTTAGAGAACCCACCCGTCAAACCAAGACAGGAAGGGGAAGGAACTTTTAATCTAATGGGGCAGGGTGTAACCAAGTTAAATGTAGATTTCATACCACATTTATTTAATGACCTCTGTCCAGTCATTGTTTTTGTACTAGATTAACCATTCCGGATTTTAAGTAATTATTTTTTCCGTAATTCTTTTTCAACTTTCTAGAGCTGCTATGATGCTATCTTCTCACAACAGTCAATATGTTAGACCGGGTGAGCATGTTATGGACAGTGTGGCATGTCACCATCCCTCAGTAAATTCCTCCATCAAACGTATCATCGACATCTCAGGCTCCTTAGTTGGGCTTACTGTTCTAGGAATTATTTTCGTTCCCATAGCAGCCTTAATTAAGTTAGATAGTCCTGGTCCTATTTTGTACTCCCAGGTTCGTTACGGCCTTAAGGGTAAACCCTTCACCATCTGGAAGTTTCGCTCCATGGTTGCTAATGCCGATGCGCTGAAGGCGACCGTACCCAACCAGGCCCAAGGCATCATTTTTAAAAATGATGCCGATCCCCGGATCACTCGTATCGGCAAGCTACTGCGGAAAACTAGCCTGGATGAGTTTCCCCAATTCCTGAACGTTTTGAAGGGGGACATGAGTCTGGTGGGAACCCGTCCCCCTACAGGGGACGAGGTAGCTCGTTATAACGACTATCATTGGCGTAGGCTGGACGTTAAACCCGGTTTAACAGGTCAGTGGCAGGTGAGTGGGAGATCGGCTGTGAAGGATTTCGAGGAAATTGTCAAACTCGATTTACACTACCAAAGACTCTGGTCTCCATGGCATGATCTTAAGATTATTGCTAAGACCTTTCTAGTAGTTTTCAACGATAAGGGCGCCTACTAAGGTAGCTTTTTCTTCTCCTTGAGCCAAAGTTGCTATATTCTCAAAACTCGAGTTGACTGCACCAGCTACACCGATGCCTGCGATCGCATTCAGGCCTGGGTTGAAGCTGGTGCTTCCGGCTATGTAGTGGCGGCCAATGTCCATGTGGTTATGACCGCCTATCGGGATCCCCTCTACCAGTCCATCCTTAGTCACGCTGCCCTCGTCACTCCCGACGGAATGCCTCTGGTCTGGGGATTACGCTGGTTAGGGGTAAGGGACCAAAATCGAGTTTATGGTCCCGATTTAATGCTGGCTTGGTGCCAGCGGGCCGCCGCTCTGGGTCTACCTCTCTATCTCTACGGGGGAACAACCGCCCGGCTGGATAGATTAAGGACCTATCTGAAGCAGCACTTTCCGGAACTGGTGATTAGCGGTAGTCAGGCACCACCCTTCAGAGCCCTCAGCCCTGCAGAAGAAGCCATCGATGTACAGCGAATTCAGCAATCGGGAGCCCGGGTGGTACTCGTGGGTTTAGGCTGCCCCAAGCAGGAGCAATGGATGTATCGCCAGGTGAATCAGGTCCAGGCGGTGATGATTGGGGTAGGAGCGGCCTTTGACTTCTTTAGTGGCGAAGTTTCCCAGGCCCCTCGCTGGATGATGGCGTTGGGACTGGAGTGGGTCTATCGCCTCAGCCAGGAGCCAGGGCGGTTGTGGAGGCGCTACCTGATTAACAATCCCCAATTTATTCTGTTATTTGGGCTGCAAATACTGGGTCATCGCTGGCGAAGGTTAAAATTCCCCGACTAACACCCCAATTTAGCCTAGCCTTTGCAGCAGGTGATCCCCCACTCGCAGGGCATTGGCAATAACGGTCAGGGCAGGTCCCAGGCTAGAACTGGAGGGGAAAAAACTACTATCCACTACGTAAAGGTTATCCAGTTCGTGGGTACGACAGTCGGGGTCGAGGACGGAAGTACGCGGATCGGTGCCCATCCGACAGGTACCACACTGGTTCGCCACCACCGACAGGGGAGTTTGCCCACGGGGATGGATCTGGGACCGGGTAAAGCGGGAACTCTGCTTCTCCATCTCCTTAAGGCCATCTAACCAGCGGTACACCAGGCGATCGTGGGCTTCGGTGTTGTTTGGGGTAAAGTAGACCTGGATTTTATCCTTCTTCACCTCCACCCGATTGGCAGGATCGGGCCATACCTCGCTCATCAGCCACCAGGCGATGGAATGGGTGGCCAGTTGTTGCAGACCCGCGTTGGGCATGAGTCGAGTCACCAGGGAAAGAACGGGAGGGGACTCGGCAAAAATCGCATCCTGTAGCACTCCTCCCATGTTCTCAATGTGACCCATGGGATAGGCAAACTGGCGATCGCCCCAATAGTAGTCGTTGATCCCCAGCGATCGGGGAAAGGTAGCCGGGTTAGGCTCGGCGGTTACCTGCACGATGGAGGTCATCTGTAGTTTCATCAGATTGCGTCCTACCTGCCCTGAGCCATTCGCCAGACCCTGGGGATGCCTTTCGTTGGCAGATTTCAGCAACAGAACAGCGGAATTGATAGCACCACAGGCTAGCACAATCAGATCGGCGGTAAAGATATAAACCTGTCCGTGGATCGTCGCCTGCACTCCCCGGGCTGCCGTTCCAGCGGGATTGGTTAACACCAAAGTAACCAAAGCTGAGGTCTTGAGGGTAAGGTTGGGAAACCTAAGGGCCGGTTCCATCCCAAATATTTCCGCATCACCGGTGGGATCCTCGGGGCGGAGGGACTGGGAAAGGGGCAAGGCATAGGGATGGCAGCCCTGGCGCACCAGATCCGCCAGAATGGGTGCCATAATCCCCGGATGATCGGCTACTGGGTAAGGGTAAGGGGCACTGCGGGGGGGATCGGTAGGATCGCCACCAGTCTCACCATGCACCTGGTAGAGCACCTCAGCCTGGGTATAGTAGGGTTCAAAATCGGCGTACTTAACACACCACTCAGGAGAAACCCCAGTCTGCAGGGTAACCGCTTCAAAATCCCTCTCCCGCAGCCGCTGGAGAACCGCCCCATAAATTTTGGTGTTACCGCCCAAGGTGTATTTCGTCTGGGGAGTAAAGGGTTCGCCAGCCTCGTCGTACCAGTTTTCGGGGGCGTGATAGCGCTGCTTTTGAAAAATATCGACGGTGTTAATATTTTGATCCACCAGGGGCATGGCCTCTCCCCGTTCCAGCACCAGAATCTGCTTGCCAGAGGGAGCTAGCTTCTGGGCCAGGGTACCCCCTCCGGCCCCGGTACCGATAATAATTACATCATAGTGCTGGTCATCAATAATCATGGGCCAGTTATGGATACCTTGTAGGGAGTTGGGCAACTACGGTTCGGCGATCGCAGGGAACAGCACCTAGGGATCCTCAGGATTCTGACCAAAGTTTATAGCTACTGCCACAAATAAATCAGTATAAACAGGATAATCCAGATCACATCGACAAAATGCCAGAACAGAGAGGTGGCGACCACGCCCACGTCGCCATTGTCGTAGTTACCCGGGATAAAGGACTTAACCAGCATAATCCCCTGCAAAATTACGCCAATGATCACATGGAGTCCGTGAAAGCCCGTAAGCAGGTAGAAAATACCCCCAAACACACCGTCGGTAAAGCCAAAGGTGAGACCCCGCCACTCCACCGCCTGGCCGTAGATAAAAAAGCTACCCATGGCCATGGTGATCAACCAAAAGGTTCGAAAGCCCCAAAGATTTCTAACCTGAAGATAGCGTTCAGCAAGGTAGATCACGCCACTACTAGACACCAACACCATGGTATTGATCAAGGGCTCCCGTACCTCCAGCCCCCCTATCCCAGGTGGTAGCCAGTCCAGGGTAGTGGTTTTATAGACAATGTAACCAACGAAGAAACTGAGAAAGATCACGCTCTCCGACAGCAAAAAGACGATAAAGCCGAAGAGGCTATGATCCGCTTCCCCATGGTGCTGGTTAGTCGCGAGATCTACCTGGGAATCAAGGTTAACTGAGCTCATGGGTCAACAGGATAGGGGGCTATCAGGGGCTCATTTTTACCGTAGCCATAGGGTTCTGCCACAACGGTAGGAATCACGTCAAAGTTGTCGTGGGGAGGCGGGGAGGCCACCAGCCACTCCAGACCGATCGCCCTCCAGGGGTTAGCCGGTGCCTTTTCTCCCTGAATCCAAGCGCTAATTATATTGAGTAGAAAGGGCAAGGTAGAGACCCCCAGTAAAAAGGCTCCCAGGCTAGCCAGCACATTCCAGAAGGCAAATTCAGGATCGTAGGAGGCTACCCGGCGGGGCATGCCCATCAGCCCCGCTGGATGCATGGGAAAAAAATTAAGGTTGGCCCCAATCAGGGTAAGGATAAAGTGCAACTTACCCAAACCCTCGTAATACATGCGCCCGGTCATTTTCGGAAACCAATGGTAGATGGCGGCGTAGACCCCCATCACCACAGCCCCGTAGATAACGTAGTGAAAATGACCCACCACAAAGTAGGTATTGTTAACGTGGATATCGAAGGGCACTGCCGCCAGCATAATGCCAGTAATCCCCGCAAACAAAAACATCAGTAACCCACCCAGGGCAAACAGCATGGGGGTGGTGAGACGAATCTTGCCACCCCACACCGTAGCCACCCAGGCAAAGATCTTGATACCGGTTGGTACCGAAATCAGCATAGTGGTGGCCATAAAGATCATCCGCATCCAACCGGGGGTGCCACTGGCAAACATGTGGTGAACCCAGACGATGCCACTTAAGCCGGTAATAATAAAGGAGGAAAGAGCCACCACTTTATAGCCAAATAGGGGCTTGCGGGCATAAACCGGAAAAATCTCAGAAAACACTCCAAAAATCGGCAGAATAATCACGTAAACTGCCGGGTGGGAATAGAACCAAAAGAAATGTTGATAAAGGACCGGGTCACCCCCCTTAGCCGGATTAAAAAAACTGGTGCCAACGGTCAGATCAAACAACAGCATGACGGCACCAGCGGTTAAGGCGGGCAGGCCAAACAACTGAATAATTTGGGCCGCCATCACCGTCCAACAGAACACCGGCATGCGAAAGAAGGTCATCCCTGGCGCCCGCAGGCGGACAATGGTGGTGACAATATTCACCGCCCCCATAATTGAGGAAACCCCTGACAGGGCCACCGCCAGTAACCAGATGGACTGGCCGTTAATTAAATTTCCCGTTGGGTTTTGCAAACTGACTGGCGGGTACGCCCACCAACCCGACTGGGAGGGGCCACCGGGCACCCAAAAGCTGACCATCAGGATCACCCCAAATAGGGGCACCAGCCAGAAGGCCACCGCATTTAGGCGGGGAAAGGCCATGTCCCGCGCCCCAATCATCAAAGGCACCAGGTAGTTGGCCAGACCATTTAAGACGGGAAAGGTCCACAAAAATAACATCACCGTGCCATGCATGGTGAACATGGCATTGTACACAGTGCGATCCACCAAGTCGGCCTCGGGGGTAATCAGTTCCCCCCGCATCACCATGGCCAAGAAGCCTCCAATTAAAAAGAAAATAAAGGCAGCGACAATATACTGAATGCCAATCACCTTATGGTCGGTGCTAAAGCTGAAAAAACGACGCCAGGACTCGGGCTCCCCCGGCTGGGGCTCGATCCAGTTGGGGGCGAGGGTTTGCAAATAGGTGTTGGTCATGGGAAGTGGGGAAGAGGAAGATCGACTAAAAGGGCAATTTCTTTTTCTTAGCTTTGTCCCGGTCGTAATCCAACTCCTTGAGCTTCTTCATGATACGGCTGAAGTATTCCTGTAGATAATCTTCCAGGGTGGTAATTTCACTCTGGTCGATGGCAAATACCTGATAAACCTCTTCCATAGGAGCATCCAGGGGCTGGCTGCCAGCAATCACCTCTACAAAAGCCAGGCGATCGGCAAAGTTCCAGGCCCACTGAAAGAAGTAAGCTAGTCGACGAATTGCCCGCAGTAGGTCTAGGGAAATTCGGGAAATTTTGGCATCCTGCCCACACTTACGCTCACAGAGGCGAATGATTTCGTAGGCTCCCCAAGCCCGGGGACCAGCCAGAGTAAAACTCCCCTTAATGGTAGCGGGAACGGTTAGGGATCGAATGGCAAACTTAGCAATATCCTGGGTATCCATATAGGCTATGGGAGCCGCTTCCCCCATAACCCAGATAGCCTGCTTCTCTAAAATTGGAATGGCATATTGACCAATTAACCCCTGCAAAAAACCACAGGGCTGCAAAATTGTATAGTCTAACTCTGATTCCGCCAGCAGCTTCTCGGTGCAGTGCTTGACATTCATCAGAGGTACGTGGGGAAACCTATCGGCATTCAGAATAGAAATAAAGATAAAGCGCTTGATACCCGCAGCTTGAGTCGCAGAGATCAGGTTGATTTTGCCCTGCCAATCTACCTCCATCACTGATTCCGAAGGCCGAGCGGTCGCCGCATCAATTACGGCGTCAATTCCTTCCAGAGCTGGGGGAAGACTATCGGGTCTGGTTATACTGCCTCGCACCAGCTCGACCCCCCATTCCCGTAAAAAAGATGCTCGCTGAGCGCTCCTCACCAGACATCGAACTTCGTGACCTTCATCCAGGGCACGGCGTACGATTTGCCTTCCCAGAGTGCCGGTAGCACCAATCACTAATAGTTTCATGAGGGGGTGATACAAAACTTAACTTTAGTTAAGGATATCAGATCTCTTCCCCCCTACAGGTGATCTCCTGGAAATCTACTCTTCGCCCCCTTGCACCCGCAGCATTAGAAACCCTACCCCCAAACCCACCAGGGTCAGGGTAAAGATAGTAATACTGGTGCTAAAAATTTCGCCGCCCATAGGTTCTCCTTAAAACAAGCATATAATCCAGGTATGGAGTTGCTTCAGCCTTGAAAAAGCCGAAACAACCTTTATTTTAGACCAGTTTGGTGACGCTCCTGACTTCTCCATGGCGGCCTTCCCCCCCTCTTCCCAATCCCGACCGCGGCTGGCCCTAACCCTGGGGGACCCAGCCGGAATCGGTCCTGAAGTCGTGCTGAAGGCTCTGGCCCATCAGGATTGGTGGGCCCAAGCAGAAATTACGGTCTTTGGTACAGAGGCCCTATGGCGGCAGAATCTGGCCTGGCTGTCCTTAGACCAGGATGGTGAGATAAGGGCTGTTATGGAGGCCATTAAGTGGTTTGAAGTGGATCCTCCCCTGCCGTTGTCTGTCCTCACCCCAGGGCTAGGTAATGCGGCGACTGGAGCGGCAAGCTTTAGCTATCTAAATCAGGCGATCGCCCAAACTCTGGCGGGTAATTTCGACGCCATTGTCACCGGCCCCATTGCCAAATCAGCCTGGCATGCCGCTGGCTATGGCTACCCAGGACAAACGGAACTACTGGCGGAAAAAGCTGGCATTAGTCGATTTGCCATGGGCTTTGTGGCTCGCTCTCCCCATACCCACTGGGTCTTACGGACTCTCCTGGCCACCACCCATATTCCCCTGAAGCAGGTACCTGGAACCCTAACCCCTGAGTTACTGGCGGAAAAGCTCCAACTTTTGATTCATAGTCTAGAGCGGGACTTTGGTCTTACCCAGCCCAGAATCGCCGTGGCTGGACTCAACCCCCATAGTGGCGAAGGTGGGCAACTGGGGCGGGAGGAGGAAGACCTGATTATTCCCTGGTTAGAGCAGCAACGCCGACGCTATCCCCAGGTGCAAATTGATGGGCCCATCCCAGCCGATACTCTCTGGGTCTTACCAGGTCAAGCCTGGTTTGGCCATGCTTCCCAGGTTGTAGCCCACGATGCCTATCTGGCCCTCTACCATGATCAGGGATTAATTCCGGTGAAGCTTATGGCCTTTGACCGAGCCGTCAATCTCACCCTCGGGCTCCCCTTTGTTCGGACTTCCCCTGACCACGGTACAGCCTTTGATATTGCTGGCAAAGGTATGGCCGATCCCAGTAGCCTGGTGTCTGCCCTGAGCCTGGCAGTTGAACTGACCCAAAGCCGATTAGATTCCCTGGTTCGGTAGGGCCACAACAGGTATTGCAGCTCTGTCACAAAGAGGAGAGGTGACAACCAGCTAAATTACAACATTAGTTAATGTTTTCTGGGGCATATTAAGAAGAGAATAAGGACTAATACGATAGTCAAGAACTAAAAAATATCAGTAAACTAGGATACGGAATCCAGGCAGATATGTCAGGATTTATCGCTTTGGTCAGAATACTTAAGACGAAGTCGATCGGTCAAAGCGAGGACTGGGTAGGCGTTCTGACTCCCCCAGTCCCACCAAATGTGTCTAGGGCTATCTTTAGCCTTGGCCTTCCCATAGTTCCTTGCTCGTTACTGGGTTTAGTCATGCTTCAGTCCCTCCACTATTCCATCGACCTTATTCGCGATGAGGCTCGTCATCTGGTGCAAAAGGGTGCGATTGACCGCCATCAGCCAATTTATACCCTCTGTCGCCATATTCCTGCTCGAGAATGGATTCTAGTAGAAGCGGAGCTAGAGTCTTCTGGCTTCTTGCTCCGTGATTGCGTCGCTGACCTGATGGGTCGCGAAGATTGGGATAACGATTAATCCTTTTTTGTCCCCAGGCGCTGAGCGGTTCGCAAAATCTGTCCAGCCAGTATCGCTGCCCCAAACCCATTGTCAATATTGACAACTCCAATACCGGCGGCGCAGGAATTAAGCATGGTGAGTAAGGCGGCTAACCCTTGAAAGCTTGCCCCGTAGCCGATGCTGGTGGGTACGGCAATAATTGGGCGATCGGTCAGACCGGCAACCACGCTGGGCAGGGCGCCCTCCATGCCTGCCACGACAATTAACACGTCTACTTCCCGGACCAACTGCTGATGGCGCAGCAGTCGATGTAGTCCGGCTACCCCCACATCCCAGAGACGCTTGACCTGGAAACCTGATAGTTCAGCGGTCACAGCCGCTTCCTCGGCTACGGGCAGGTCGGCAGTACCTGCGGTGAGAATCCCAATCTTGCCGGGATGGTGGGGGGTCAAGTTCAGAGGTACAAGGGCGCAGATGCGGGCCAGGTCGTAGTACAAAGCTCCCGGTATCTGTTGCCGGATCTGGTCGTAGACACCTGGCTCAATGCGGGTAGCCATGACCACTCCATGGTGTTGATTCAACCGGGTCATAATCTGGACAATTTGGCTCACAGTTTTACCGGGACCCCAGATCACCTCCGGAAATCCGGTACGCAGGGCGCGATGGTGATCAACCTTGGCAAAGTCTTCCACCGGCTCAAATTCAAAATATTTGAGCTGCTCCAGGGCGTTGTCCGGTAGAATCTCTCCTCGGGCGACAGCTTCAAGCATAGAACGCAGAGTGGCAGGCTGAGTCACGGGGCTTTACCTAGGGGAAATCAACGGGTTGTTCTGACAAACTTGACACTAGTAAATCCGGCTATCGCCCCAGGAATCGGCTAGTCTAAAGCCTAACTGTTGAGGCCTCAGCACCCGTCACGCCACGCATGTATCTGGCCCATTTATTGTAACCAGAAAGGCGTTAATCCGAATTTCCAGGGTTAGAGGCTGTTGGAAAAGACGATTCCATTGCTTTATAACCGTCCCTCAGCCACCAGAAACCTGGAGTTTAGGATGCCTTGGTTTTCGCCGAACAGCTTAAGCTTGCACCAAAAAGTTGCTGGCCGCGATCGGTGGAGCTCCCGCTAGAGTAGCAAACTGACCACCCCCACCGAACCCTGGGGCATTACCATTAGCATTGTAAAATAACCCGCCCGTGCTCCTGTCGTAGACAACCAAAGCGGCACTGGTGGCTACCCCAGTGCCAGAACCGACTGAGGCAAACTCAGCCGCTAGACTAAAACCGTTACCCGGTGAGCTCTTTAAAGCGGTAAAGGTGGTTTTGGTGAGCACGATAAAATCATCAGTTGGCTGGAAATCGAGAATGGTATCGATGCCCAGGGCCGTAGTTGTAAAAGCTGCCCTGGTATCATAGACAAAGCGATCGCGACCAGCCCCACCCAGAAGTACATCCTGACCGCTATCCCCCATCAGACTGTCGT
>JBMOHM010000024.1:0-39946 GCA_049317845.1 Nodosilinea sp.
CCCTGATTCGAGATTTACTGGTCCAAAGCTTCTAAACGCTTCCTAAAAACTACTAGAGAAATCAAAGGGAAGTCCTGACTTTACACCATTAACATCTACGAAATTCGTGATTTTTTCCCATCTATCAGGGCGATTTGACCACACCGTTTGCAATGCTCTGAGAGCAGCAGATAGCTATCTGCCCCAGCATAATTTGAGCTTTTGTCCCAATCAACAATAAAACCCTAAAAGCTAGGTCTTAATGACCTGGAAAACCCTTCTAGCGGTGAGCTGACGAGCCTACATCATACCTCCAAAAATATAGTTTGAGCAGACAGGGTTGATTGGCTAACTCGATATTTCGTAGCACCAGACCCCCTGGTCGGTTACGAAATATCAAAAAGTAAAGTCCAGGTAGGCCTTCTGATTCGCTTCCATCCCGTTTCCCTAGCTAAAGCTAAGTTGATTCTCGACCAGTCATAGTATTGGTAATCAAGGAGTCTTGCCCGATTCAGCAGTTTTTTGCCCCAGTAAAGCCTCCTAATTGGAAAATAGTTGTTTCTGATACAAATTCAAGGTAGATATCATCCCATTCTTAAGCAGACTTAACATTTCTGTTTTTTTCGAGTATCTTACTAGAGATTTGCTTTACAGGTGAGGAGCGGTTTATGCGAAGACTAGGATTATTAGCAGCAGCCTTGAGTTTAACCATAGTAGCTTGCAGTGGAACGACAACAGCACCCAAGGCCACGGGTGGCGGTGAAACGGCTACAGCTACCGCTAAAAGCCGTCTGACAACTATCAAAGAGCGTGGTAAGTTAATCTGCGGTGTAGAAGGCACCATTCCAGGGTTTAGTTTTGTAGATTCAAGCGGCAAGTATTCAGGTTTAGATGTAGATATCTGTCGCGCTGTTGCGGCAGCGGTTTTTGGTACCTCTGACGATATTGACAGCAAGATTGAGTACCGAAATTTAGACTCGACTGCTCGGTTTCCGGCTCTCCAAAATGGTGAAGTCGATATGCTTTCTCGTAACACCACCTGGACTATTAGTCGCGATGCCGCTGGTGGCAATGGTTTAGAATTCGCCCCTACCACCTTCTATGATGGTCAGGGCGTAATGGTCTCGAAGGCTAGTGGTATTAAAAAATTCGCCGACTTAAACGGAAAGTCAGTTTGTGTTGAAACCGGTACCACCACCGAGCTCAACCTGGCCAGTCGGGCGAAGGAAGCCGGTATTACCATTAACGAAGTCAAATTCCAGGACTCCAATGCCGCTGCCGCTGCCTACACTGAAGGTCGTTGTGAAGGCTTTACCTCTGACCGTTCTCAGTTAGCGGCCAAGCGCACCGGTCTGCCCAAGCCCGAGGATAATATTCTGCTAGAGGAAGTGCTTTCGAAGGAGCCGCTCGGGCCGGTTACTGTCAATAACGACTCTGCCTGGTTCGATGTGGTCAAGTGGGTCACCTTTGGGCTATTCCAGGCCGAGGAATTTGGTATTACCCAGGCTAATATTAGCGAAAAATTAAAAGATCCCAGCCCCGACATTCAAAACTTCCTTGGAGTTGAAGGTGAGTTAGGTCAGCAATTAGGCTTGTCTAAGGACTTCATGGTTCATGCCATTAAGGCTACGGGCAACTACGGTGAAATCTTTGAGCGTAATGTGGGGGCTAAATCGCCACTTAAGATTGATCGGGGCTTGAATAAACTCTGGAGCAAGGGAGGATTAGTTTATTCTCCGCCTTTCCGTTAAACCTTAGCCCAGGAGGCTATGGGAAAACTCTGGCAAAGGTTTAACTCCTAATCCTCGCCAGAGAGTTAGTCGGTTCATTTGATGTCTCGTAACTGACCAACTGGTCTCGGGTTACGAGACATTAAAATTGAAGAGGGAGTTAGGCGTTTCGATGCCCCCTCTGCGCCCTATCTTAATGGCTATTGCTTTAAGTCGCCTATGGCATCTCCCCCTTCCTCCGATGATAAAACCCCTCTTTGGCGAGATCAACGCTTCACGGGCCTAGTTTTTCAGGCCATTGTCTTGTTTATCGTGGTAGTGGTGGGTGTGATTTTACTAGGCAATATGAGCCGCAACCTACAGCAATTAGGGCGACAGTTTGATTTTGGTTTTCTAAAAAATCAATCCGGTTTCAATATTGGTGAAAGTATCCTACCTTACCAGCCTAACGATACCTACGGATGGGCTTTACTGGTAGGCTTTGTTAATACCCTCCGTCTGATTTTGGTAGGTTTTGTGACGGCCACAGGGGTGGGGACGATCGCGGGGTTAGCCAGTTTTTCTAATAATTGGTTGTTGCGTCAGCTAAATCTGATTTATATCGAGGTGGCTCGCAACACCCCCCTGCTGTTACAACTTTTCTTCTGGTACTTTGTAGTTTTTTTCGGCCTGGCCCAAGGCTCCCAGGCCAACCAAGTACTGGGTTTGTTTCTAGTCAGTAAAAAGGGGATTGCCCTACCCTGGCCAACCAATACTCCCACCGCCTGGTTGGGGCTGCTGGTGATGGTTCTATTGCTGGGGACAGCTTACCTGACCTGGCGCTGGCAGGTGCGGGTGTTAGAAGAAAGGGGCAGTTCTGGTCGGCTGCAAACTCTGATACTAATGGGAACTGCCGCGATCTCCCTGGGCATTTTTAGCTTCGGCCTGGGCTGGAGCTTGCCTCGCTTGGATGCTAACAACAACGTACTGGGAGGGCTACGGATTTCCCTGGAATATGCCGCCATGTTAGGGGGGTTGACCTTTTACACAGGCGCTTTTATCGCTGAGATCGTCAGGGGCGGAATTGCATCTGTTTCTAAGGGGCAATGGGAAGCCGCCCGGTCCCTGGGTCTCAGGGGTGGGCTAACCATGCGTCTGGTGGTCTTACCCCAGGCATTACGGGTGATTATTCCCTCCCTCAATGGTCAGTACATGAACCTGGCCAAAAATTCTAGCCTGGCCCTGGCTATTGGCTACCCCGATATTTTTGCTACCGGTCAAACCACGCAGAACCAAACTGGACGAGCGGTAGAAATTGTCTTTCTGTGGGCCATAACCTATCTTTCGGTAAATTTGATTATCTCGGTGGTGATGAACCAGCTTAACCGTACCGTTCAGATTCGGGAGCGTTAACCATGACCCCTAACCCACCCAAGCCCCAGAGCCAAACTCCCACAGCGCCCCCTGCTCTGGCATGGGTTCGTGAAAATCTCCTCAGTAATTGGTTCAATACTCTCCTGACCCTCTGCCTGGGCTTACTGCTGGTTTCTGGCGGTGCAGCTTTTTTCCGCTGGGCCTTCAGCAGCGCTAAATGGGGTGTGATTTCCACCAATTTACCCCTCTTTTTTGTAGGGCGGTTTCCTACCAATCAATACTGGCGAATCTGGTTACTTTTGGCCCTGATTACTCTGCTAAGTGGTTTCAGCTGGGGTATTTTAGCCCGTTCCACCTCTCGCCTGTTGGGCTCTTTCCAGTTACTCGGCATCGCCCTAGCGGCCTTGGCGGTGGTGCTGATGCCTTTGCCAGCCGGTAATGATGCCGTTCCCCTATGGGTGAGACTCAAGCTGTTGGGCTTGCTGTTGCTGCTGGTAGGGGCCGCCTGGACAGGATACGACTTAGGCCAGCGTCGTCCAATCCTGGGACAGTGGTTATCTCCAGCCTGGGGGTTGGTGTTTTTGCTAGGATTCTGGCTCATGGTGGGAGGCCTGGGTTTGCCGGCGATCTCGACTACCACCTGGGGAGGGTTGCTACTAACGGTTTTTATGTCGCTGATCAGTATTGTCCTATCCTTTCCCTTCGGGGTATTACTGGCCCTAGGGCGGCAAAGTACTCTCCCTTTAATTCGCTGGTTATCAACCCTGTACATTGAAATGGTGCGGGGTATACCTCTGATTGCTGTGTTATTTATGGCTTTGATTATGGTGCCCCTGTTTTTGCCCAGTAACTGGCGCCTTGACCTGGTATTACGGGCAATTCTGGGATTAACTCTCTTCACCGCCGCCTATCTGGCTGAAACTGTCCGGGGTGGTTTACAGGCCATTCCTCAAGGACAGTACGAGGCGGCCAGTTCCCTGGGGCTCAACACTCCCCTATGTCTGGGTCTAATTGTTTTGCCCCAGGCCCTGAAGGTTTCCATTCCCGCCATTGTTGGTCTGTTTATCGCCCTGATCCAGGACACCACGCTAGTTTCTATCGTGGGTCTATTTGACCTGCTGGGTATGAGCCGCTCTATTCTGGCTAACCCCCTGTTCATTGGTCGCAATGCTGAGGTCTATCTGTTCATTGGTATTTTCTACTGGGCCATTTGCTACGCCATGTCCCAGGGCAGTCGCTATCTAGAGAGGCAGTTAAACCAGGTGAAGTAAAAACCTATCACCCTGGGGGTAAGTAAGTTAAGCTCCAGATGTAACAGGGTTCACTGACTGATCGGGGTAGAAGGTCACTACAATACTCTTAATCTTTGGGGTTACTGAATTCCCTTTTAAACACCTAGGTCTCACCGATCGCCTTTCTTGGCCAAAGATATACCTGTTCTTACTGATAAAAATACACGAACATACCCATGAATCAGTTTCAACCCGGAACCCTAGAATCTGATCCGACCCAAGGCCAGCCCATGATCAGGGCTGAACATGTTGAAAAGTGGTATGACAATAATTTCCATGTGTTGAAGGGGGTGAGCCTCTCCGTTAACCGGGGGGAGGTGGTGGTGATTATGGGTCCTTCGGGTTCGGGAAAATCTACCTTTATTCGCACCTTTAATGCTCTGGAAAGCTACCAGAAAGGGGTCATCGTGGTGGATGGCATTAAACTCTCCCACGACCTAAAAAATATTGAAGCCATCCGGCGAGAGGTGGGTATGGTGTTTCAGCAGTTTAATCTATTTCCCCACCTGACGGTGTTGCAAAATGTTACCCTGGCCCCCATTTGGGTACGCCGCTGGCCCAAGGCAAAGGCTCAGGATGTGGCCTTGCAGTTACTGGAGCGGGTAGGCATTCTAGAGCAGGCCCATAAGTTTCCAGGACAGCTATCGGGGGGGCAGCAACAGCGGGTGGCGATCGCCCGGTCCCTGGCTATGCAGCCAAAAATCATGCTCTTCGACGAGCCCACCTCTGCCCTCGATCCCGAAATGGTGCGAGAAGTGCTAGACGTAATGCGGACCCTGGCGGACTCGGGCATGACCATGGTATGTGTGACCCATGAGGTCGGTTTTGCTCGGGAAGTGGCCGACCGGGTAGTGCTCATGGATGGAGGCTATCTGGTAGAAGAAAATACCCCCGATGAGTTTTTTAATCATCCCCGCGAAGAGCGCACCCAAAAGTTTCTCTCCCAAATCCTTTAAGGTCTCGATCTAGAGTTAAAACTACTATGAACCTGATCGATCAACTCCGATTGGACTATGCAAATTTTCCCGATCAGCAAAGCTACCATCTCTATGCCCAAGAGGTTTACTTCAAAGATCCTCTGACTGAATTTCGAGGCATCCAGCGCTACCGGGCTATGATTGCCTTTATGGCCCGATGGTTCCGCTCCCTGTATCTGGACCTGCATGAGATTGACTATACCAGTCCCCGCCACATTACCACCCGCTGGACTCTACGCTGGGTATTTCCGTTGCCCTGGCAACCGGCTATGGTGATCTCGGGTCGTAGTGAACTGGAGCTGAATAGTGAGGACCAAATTATTTCCCATGTGGATTATTGGGATTGTTCCACCTGGGAGGTTTTTAGACAGATCTGGCCTTAAAGGGATATTGGCATTACTCAGGTTCGTTGTCGTTTCATGACGAAGACATAGGTAAAGTAGGCAATCAAGATTAGAGAAGCAGAAAATAGGGTGGTTAAAGTACCCAGGGCGTACAGAGCGGGAGATGTGACGTTGGTAGTCATCCCAAAAATCTCCAGGGGTAGGGTATTGTCCTGGCCTGAAACTAAGGAGGTGCGGGTAAACTCGTCGTAGGAAAGGGTAAAGGTGAGTAAGCCTACTCCCACCAGGCCAGGAGCAATGAGGGGAAACACAATTTCCCAGAAGGTCTTTAGGTCTCCCGCTCCCAGGTCCCGAGCCGCCTCCTCGTAGGCGTTATCAAAGCGATTAAAAATGCCCAGCATAATCAAAAAAGCAATGGGTAAGGTCCAGGTCAGGTGGGCCCCCAACCCAGAACTGAACCAGTTGGTCTGCCAGCCCATGACTTGAAACACCACCCCAATACCGAGGGAAATCAAAATACTGGGGACGATTAAACTGGCAATGGTGAGGTAGAAAATTACCCCGGAGCCCTTAAACCTCTGGCGAAATCCCATACTGGCAAGGACGGAAGCCACCAGGGTAATGCCCATTACCAGTAAACCCAAAAGCAGCGATCTCAGGAAGGGTTCAACAAAGTTACCAATTCGCTGTTCTTTAAAGACCTGGCCCAACCAGTAAATTCCGAAACTACGGATGGGGAAGGTGAGGGTACCATCGGGACCCTGAAAGGAAAGGATAAAAATAGTGACCATGGGCCCGTAGAGGAATAGCACAAACAGGCCAAAGAACACTAGCAGCACATAAAAGGAAAGGGACCGTTTAGCCATGGTGCGGCACCTAGAGTTCCTTACGAATATCTAACACCCGTAAAATTGATACCACAATCAATAGAGTTACCCCTAATAAAACCACCGCATTGGCGGCCGCTAGGGGATACTGTAGACTGCCGATCTGAGTTTGAATCAACTTCCCTACGGACGCCGCCTGACCACCCCCCATCAGGCGCACCGTGACAAACTCCCCCATCACCAGAGTGACGATAAAGATCGACCCAATCGCCACTCCAGGGGCAGAAAGAGGTAGAACTACCTCCCTAAAGATCGCTCCTCCCGAAGCACCCAGGTCCGCCGCCGCCGTTACCAGGGTGCGATCGATACGCATCAAGCTATTAAAAATCGGTGCAATCATAAAAATAATGTAGAGATGCACCATCCCCAGTACCACGGCAAAGTCTGAGTAGAGCAAAAACTCCAGGGGTTGGTGAATCAGTCCCAGGTTGGTTAAGATCTGGTTCACTAAGCCTTCCCGACCCAGCAGAGGTACCCAGGATATCATCCGAATAATGTTGGAGGTCCAGAAGGGAATTGTACAGAGTAAGAATAATAGAATTTGCCACTGTAAACGAGGCACATGGAAAGCCAGAAAATAGGCCACTGGATAACCCACCAGCAGAGTTAAAACCCATACCAGAGCCAAAAATTTGAAGGTGTTCAGATAGGTTTTAAAGGTAACCTGAGAAGTCAAAATACCAATGTAGTTATCCAGGGTAAAATCCGGGGTCATGGCATAGCCATTAAATTGCCAAAAACTAACTACCCCAATCATGACCAGGGGAAAAATTAGAAATAGGGCAAATATCAGGGATTGAGGTGTAATTAAGGCGTAGGGTTTGAGGCTTTTCCAGCTTAAAGTCATGGCGGCTAAACATAGCAAATTACCCTTTCGGTCAGTCCCATGAAGAATCCCCCGATCTATATATTCAGGGGTATGGCATAAAACTTAACCAACTATAGCGTTGCCCAGAATGGCTCCGCCCCGTTAAATCTAGCCAAGGGGATCGCAGTCTGGATGTGTAAAATCTAACTAACTCCCCCATACCTGATCCGGTCAACAACCTTAAGGTCATCACAGGGGGAATCCAGATCCGATTCCCCCTGCCCTTTAGAGGTTAGGAAGCGATGAACTCATTCCACTTCTGCACCAGATAGGTGTTTTCCTTCATGGTGGAGTTCCAGCAAACAATGTTGCCAAACCGTTCTTCGAAGGAGCCACCATCCCGTTTGGCTCCGGCCTTCGCCAGCGTCTTACCAAAGGGATCGACCATATCTTCAGCGGCGGGTTTACCCTCATACCAGTAGTCCCATTCAGCCGCAGACATGAACTGACGAGCGGTTTCTGGAGCGGCGCTGTAGTAGCCCTGACGACCTAAGAAGGCGCCCACCCAGCCATCCAGCATCCAGTTCATGTACTCGTAGGCAGCATCGAGCTGTAGGTCCTTGAGGTTTTTCGAGAGGCCAATACCCCCACCCCAGCCCCGATATCCTTCCTTTAAGGGAGCGTAGACGCACTTAATCCCCTTGGCCTGAACAGCCGTAACTGCTGGAGACCACATGGATTGCAGGACAACCTCGCCGGAGCTCATCAAGTTAACCGACTCGTCAAAGGTTTTCCAGAAAGCGCGGAACTGGCCCTTAGCCTTTTGTTCTTTGAGGATGCCGGTAATCTTATCAATTTCGGCCCTAGTCATGTTGCCCTTATCGCCGAATTTCATTAATCCCAAGGACTCGGCTACCATGGCGGCATCCATAATGCCAATTTGGGGGATATCTAGAATGGAGGTTTTGCCCTTAAACTGGGGATTAAACAGTTCGCCCCAGCTTTCAATTTTACGCCCCACCAGATCGGGCCGGTAGCCCAGGGTGTCAGCGTTGTATTGGAAGGGAATCATGGTGGCATAGTCGGTAGGAGTAGGGGAAAACTCCTTAGAATCGCTACTCTTCAAGTATTCAACCTTAAAAGGAGCGGTACCCTGGGATTTTTCCACTGGCATACCCTTGAAGGTGCCACTGGTGAAGAAGGAAACAATCTTGTCGTAGTTTTTAACCCGCTTGATATCGATAGCCTGAAGATTACCGGAGGGAATCACCAGGGGTAAGCTGAAGTACTCACCATCAAAAATGTCGTACTGACCCGGTTGAGTAATGGCAATTTGGTTATTTTCCTCCGTACTCAGGGCCCGCATATCAATTTTGAAACCCAGGTCTTTCTGAGCCTTATCCCGAATTTCATTGATTTGAGAGACGCCAGTGCCAATTAGGCGTAGGGTAACATCCTTAACTTTGTTGGCATTTACCTCGGGGCCAGGGGCAGGGTTGTTGGGCGTACCCTTGGGAGCGGCGCAACGAGTGGCTGTTAAGAAGGCTCCAGCTGCCAGACCGGTACGAATAATATGACGTCGAGAAAGTTTACCCATGGGTGATTTCTATCCAAAAACAGTGAACATTGGGTGAGGAACGAACAAACCTGATGGGCCTAGTGGGCCAGGAACACACAGTCCCCTTGCTCCCAGGTCAGAGCTACTACCTGCCCTTCCTGAAAGGAAGCCCTGATCCAGTCCGGAGTTCGGGCCTTATAAAGAACCTCTTGGCCATTTTTTTCCAGGACTAGAAACACCCGGGTTACGTAGCCTGTAAATTCTACGGCAGTAATCCGGGCGGTCAGCGGATTGACGGCCAGGTTAGTACCTGGGGGGGGAGCTTTGCCCAGATCACTCAGGTGTATTAAATCGGCCCTGACACAGCAGGCCGCCTCTGCCCCCACTTGGGCGTAGTCGCCGCAAGACCGAACCGTACCCAATCCGGGTACGGCTAGCTCAACCACAGCCTGACCTTCTCTAGGTGTAACATGGGTAACCGTACCGGAAAAAAGGTTATTGTCACCGGTGAAATTAGCCACGAACCGGGAAAGGGGATGGGAAAATATTTCCGCTGGACTACCTACTTGATCAATGCGACCGTGATCCATGACCACGACCTGATCCGATAGGGCGTAGGCTTCATCCTGGTTATGGGTAACCTGAATAAAGGTCATACCGAACTGGCGCTGGAGCTTACGCAGTTCTCCTCGGGTTTTAATACGCAGGTTTTCGTCTAGGGCGCTGAGGGGTTCGTCGAGTAAAAGTACCTGGGGTCGGGTAACCAGGGCCCGGGCCAGTGCCACTCGCTGTTGTTGGCCACCGCTCAGCAGGGCTGGCTTGCGATCGCGCAGGTGACTGAGCTCTAAAATCTCCAGCATCTCCCCTACCCGTCGGCGGCGCTCAGCGATCGGAAGGTTACGCATCTTAAGACCGAAATCAACGTTGTCCCATACACTCTTATGGGGAAATAGGGCATAGCTTTGAAACATCATGGCAGTATTACGCTGGGTTGGGGGCAGGCCATTAACCCGGCTATCGCCAATCAAAACATCTCCTTCCGTAATATCTTCATGGCCCGCAATCATGCGCATTGTGGTAGTTTTCCCACAGCCACTGGGGCCCAACAGGCAAGTATAGGAAGCAGGAGGAATATCCAAGGTTAGATTCTCAACCGCTGTCACCAAACCGTAGCGTTTAGTCACAGATCTTAAAGATACACCACTGGCCTCAGCCGCAATCTGCTCAGGCAATCTAGTCGGTGATGCTTTAACTTCCGGCATTTAGCTTGAAATATGGGCGTCTACAGGCTCTTTTATAGAGGGTCGCAGCCCAGGAAACTGTATAGGGAAACACATTTACCCTTTGTCGGTCATCCTTAAAGCTGAGTCAGAATCCATAAAAATTGTTTTTTGATTAAGATTCGAGCACTTTCTCAAGTTCTCTAAATGGCTTTTATTGAGTTGTTTCTATTGAGGCGAGATCCCTAGCCCCAGGATATCCCCATGGGACTCCGTTGCCCGTAGCTATGGCGATGAAGCAACTTAATCCGCTTAAATCCTCATTTAGGACCTGGTCAATTCAGGTTTTCTGTACTATTTTATGCTTCGTTATAGCGAATATAGAGGATTTCACTTGAATGAAGTTCAGGGTGAGCCCCAAAAAAACCTTATTAAGAGATTGCTTGAAAAGGGTTGTCCCAGGTATGACTCGCCGCCAAGGGGCCATAAAGAGGTTGAATTCCGAGGATAGTGCCCTACCTTATAGGTATAGTTTGAGACCCTCTTTGGTTTTTCAAGCAACCTCTAAGGGGGGTAAAGGATGGAGCTTAGAAGGCGAAAAGCTGGGGGTCTGAAGCTGAGAAAAAGTATATTGGACTGAACCGAGAATCGCTATAAATCCCTTTAGACCCTAGCCTGAATAATGCATGAACATGACTACAGAGGTAAGAGGAGACTTATTCCCTTCCCTGGTTGACCGATTAATGGGGTGTCTGCTAACTGACAGGCTTTCTATATACAAGACATCAAAAGGCGAAGGCTGGGTAAGCATCCTAACTCGCCTTCGCCCTGTTAGCCCTAATTACGGCTATAGCTCGAGATTTACGACAGAAAGATACTAAAGCGAATAACTCCAGTGGTCGCAACTAGGCCTTCAAGTTAAATAGATCCAGTGCTTTATGGGATCACCAGGATCTTTTGAAGAAGCACGGAATTCACGGAGGGAGCTTGAGTTCTTTCGTTATGCTACGAAATCTCTTTAATCGGCCCTTTCTCGTAAACTACCGTAATATTTTTAAGCTAGTCTTCTTCCATCGAGAGTCCATCTAACTGTTTCAGGTGAATATGCTTGTAACCTAGTTTGATCTCAAACTCATCACCAGACTGCAAACCCATTTCTTGAGTATAGGTAGAACCAATCACAATTTGGCCATTTTTGTGCACACTAACTCGATAGGTTGGTTCTCGACCCCGACCATCCTTGCCAACTTCTGGTTCCAGGTTAATGCCCTTGGCTTCGAGGAGAGCATCGTAGAATCCAGAGAGATTGATACGAGGTTGATTGTCCTTAGTTAAAGTGTAGTAGCCACACTCTTTAGCGGTTTCACGTTTGGTCAGGTGAGAAAGTTCCTTGACCTTTTGAATCAATGCTTTACCGGTAAGGGGAATTGGTTTTTCTGCCATCGTCAGGGAAATTCCTTATGAGAAGGGATGAAGCCATATCGGGCGTAGTATCTTATGATTTAGGCCGTCTCAGTCAGCAGGATTGGAACTACTAGGGAGAGGCTTACAGTCAATAACATCTTTATCCGTCGATTTGTACCGATTATTATAATCACGAGATTGAAGTCTGTCACCGAAAAATATGTGATAACTATTTTTTTAATATTTTAATTCTAACTTGATTCTGACTTGTCTTTGCAAAGTCAGATCTAAATTTATTAGCCAATCTTATATCGGGGTTTCCGAGTAAGTCCGGTATATAACCGCTAAATTTACTCCCCAGATCCTGGCTGTCCAGGTTTTACCTGTCTCCCCTTAGGGAGAGAAGAAAGGGGACGGGGATAAAACAGGTTGAGGTAAGATCCCCCGTAGAGTGTTATATGGGAGACTGTTTGAAAAACCTACCTGGGGTTAATCTGGTGAACACTGTTTAAAAAGACTATCTATGGGTAAGTGAAGTGTCCTGGTGTGGATAAAACTTCCCAGATATTGGGAATGGCAAGAAGCGTAATGGCATAGATCGAAACCTATTTCTGGCTGCTTAAACATTTTCCAACTCTGATGCTTGTCCAAGCCCTACCATAGGCAGAGTTTGAAGGGACCTGATGCTCGAATAGGACCGATCTTGAGCTTTTCAAACACCCTGGAGTAAGGATAAAAGCCAATCTTGGGTAGGTGTTCTGGCTAGCCTCCGCCACGGGTAAAGTGGGGGAGGCTATAACCATAAAACGGTCGGCGAAGGTTTTCCATGCCGACCGTTTAGCCTCAGTTAGTTATAGTCTATCCTTCCCGCAGCTGATCCAGAACGGTTTGATCTTCCATGGTAGAAGCATCGCCCGCGATCGCTTCACCGCTGGCTAGACTACGCAGGAAACGGCGAATGATTTTGCCTGAACGCGTCTTGGGTAGGGCATCGGCAAATTTAATCTCTCCAGGTCGGGCAATAATACCAATTTCCTTGACCACATGGCCTTTGAGCTCTTCTTTGAGGTCGTCGCTGGGGGTGTAATGGCTTTCCAGGGTAACAAAGGCAAAGATATCTTCCCCTTTAATATCGTCCTTGCGGCCTACGACGGCGGCCTCTGCCACGGCTGGATGGGAAACCAAGGCCGATTCAATTTCCATGGTGCCCAGGCGGTGACCTGAAACACTAATGACATCATCGACCCGGCCCATCACCCAGAAGTACCCATCTTCATCTTTGCGGGCTCCATCGCCGGCAAAGTAAAGGTATTGCCCATTCCGAGGGGGAATATGCTCCCAGTAGGTACTGCGGTAGCGGGCATCGTTGCCGTAGACCGTACGCATCATGCTGGGCCAGGGATGTTTAATCACCAGATAGCCCCCTTCGTTGGCCGCCACGGGATTACCCTCTAAGTCCACTACATCGGCCAGGATGCCGGGAAAGGGTAAGGTGGCGGAACCGGGCTTGGCGGCGATCGCTCCGGGCAGGGGGGTAATCATAAACCCGCCGGTTTCCGTCTGCCACCAGGTATCTACAATTGGACAACGCTCTCCCCCAATCACCCGGTAGTACCACATCCAGGCCTCCGGATTAATGGGTTCACCGACAGTACCTAACAACCGCAGAGAGGATAGGTTACGGGCCTTGGGTAGGTGATCGCCCATTTTAATAAAGGTGCGAATGGCCGTGGGAGCGGTATAGAAAATGGTGACGCCGTACTTTTCCACCACATCCCAGAAGCAGCCTGGGTTAGAGGGCCGGGGGACACCCTCGTACATAAAACTGGTAGCGCCGTTGGAAAGGGGACCGTAGACGATATAGCTGTGGCCGGTAATCCAGCCGATATCAGCGGTACACCAGTAGACATCGGTATCCTTAATATCAAAGGTCCACTTAAAGGTCATGTGGGTGTAGAGGTTATAACCACCGGTGGTATGGACCACCCCCTTGGGTTTACCGGTGGTGCCACTGGTATAGAGAATAAACAGCATATCCTCCGCCTCCATGGGCTCCGCTGGGCAGTCGGCGGAAGCGGCGGACTGTAACTCATGCCACCAGTGATCGCGGCCCGGCACCATGGTCACCGCCGCCTTAGTGCGCTGCACCACCAGCACATGCTCAACGCTGGGCACACTACCTTCTGCCAGGGCTTCGTCCACGGCGGCCTTAAGGGCAACCACCTTGTCTTTGCGAAAGCCTCCGTCTGCCGTAATCACTAGCTTTGCCTGGGCGTCGTTGAGGCGATCCTTTAGGGCCTCGGCGCTAAACCCGCCAAATATGACGGTATGGGGAGCCCCGATCCGGGCGCAGGCCAGCATGGCGATCGCAGCCTCAGGAATCATGGGCATGTAGATTCCCACCCGATCGCCCTTTTTTACTCCCAATTGCTTGAGTACATTAGCAATCTGGCAAACCTCCCGATGCAGTTGGGCGTAGGTAAGGGTGCGGCTGTCCCCCGGCTCCCCTTCCCAGATCAGGGCGGCCTTATTGCGACGCCAGGTGGTCAGGTGGCGGTCCAGGCAGTTGTAGGAAATGTTCAGTTGTCCCCCCACGAACCACTGGGCGAAGGGAGGTTGCCAGTCTAATACCCGGTCCCAGGGTTTAAACCAGTGCAGTTCCTGACTGGCTAACTCTGCCCAAAACTGAGCTGGATCTTCAGCCGCTCTGGCGGCTAAGGCCTGATACTCCTCTAGACTCTTAATTGCGCATTGATCTGAGAAACTGGCCGGGGCAGGGAAGAGACGAGTTTCGCTTAAAATCGATTCGATTGTGGGTGTAGCCATAGAACTTTATAAATGTCTCAACACAGACTAAGAATTGTTTCTAAACAACCACGGCAAATGGTTGGCATAGATGAATTAATTACCTTTGAAAACCATAGGATTTTTACGGGCTATTGAGCCATACTGTAGAGTTTCTTTAGAAAACTTTCCGGACCTGACCCGGTTCGGTCATGGGAAAATGAAATCCGTTAATCCTGGCAGTAAGATTATAGGTCTCCCAGGAATTTAAATTCAGGGTTTTAATCTACCAAGTTGAATGGGTAGGTAAATGTGTCCGATTCTCCTTGGATAAAACAGGCCGAGCGGGCCCTATTAGTTAGTTCTGGTTTTGGCACTCTGGCTTCTGTGGCAGGTCAGAATGCTTTCTTTGCCTGCGCTCCCCTTTCTGCCCTGGCGGCTCTGGAATTGGCCCACCGGCATCGGAGTCAGCAGCAACTAGACCGGGCTGAAAAGAGTTTGACAGCCTATCATCGCCAACTGGAGCAGGGAGTCCTGCACCTGAATAAGCGGGTAACGGCTTTACCTTCTCCTGAGGCGATCACCCAATTTCAGAGATCGCTGTTGAACCGTAACAGCCGTCATTTCAACAGACTGCATGAGGAAATTCACTCCCTACGTACCTATATCTCTAATCCAGATGAATTTCTTCGAGCCGATGCCCTTGAGGGAATTCGGCAGGAGATTAGCCAACTCCAAGATCAATACACCTCCACAATCAACTCAACCCATAATCTAACTACCCAGGTGAGTCGTCTAGCGACCACGAACCGGGTAAAAGCTCTGGAAGATAGACTATCTCAACTCAAAGCTAACCTGCTTGCAACCCAGGGAGATCTCCAAACTATGGGGGCGAAAATGGACCAGCATGTGAGGCGTTGGGAAGCTAGCAAAACCAACCTCAAGCAGGAGTTTTTACTCCCCAGGGACAGCTTAAACCAGGGGGAAACCGATGATCGGGTCTCCCAGGATGAATTCTCTAGTTTGATTAGCCATGTTAAAGGTCTGGCCCAGCGCCAGGCCGATCTGGAGCGTGCCCTGACCCAAATTCCGATTGGTTCAGTGGATGGTTTAAGCGAAAACCGGCGGGAACTGGATCGCCTGGGGATTAAGGTTTCTCAGTTGAGCCAAACTCTGCGGGATAGTCGTCGACTGTTAATCCCCCTGACGAAACGGCTGCAATACCTGGAGACAGAGGTTAACGGCTCGGGCCAGTCAATCAGGTCGGGTGATTCCCCTGAACATGACTGGATCATTGATTTTCCGAGTCCTGGTTCCCTTCAACCTGGCCAGGAGGCCAGTTACCAGGTCCTATATCAGGTTTTAGAACAGACCCAGGGCAGCATTTTACTGGTTTGGCCCTGGAGTTCCCGTACCAGTCTGGATGGGACCTTACTACAGGGCTTTAGCCAGTTTCTACAACGGGGAGGCCATCTGACCTTAGGGTGGTGCCATCAAGGCAACCAGGACCAGGCTCGGTTAGTAGGGGCGATCGCCCAGGGGTGGGGACAACCGGGTGATCTGGCCACCTCCCTGCAAGGTCCCCTCCAGCAGCTTTTATCCCTGCGGCAACAATATCGCGATCGGTTTAAATTTAAAATCATTGGTACTACCGAACGCTATCTGGTTTGCCATCCCCTATCCCCTGAGCGGGCCTACGCCATTCTCAGTTTACAAACCCTACAGACCCATAGCCTGGCTGTTCCAGAGATAGAAGTTAAGCTCCGAACCACCCAGTCCCAGGTGATTCAGTCCCTGGTGGAGGGGTTTGAAAATCCTGCCATTGCCCCCTCTGAGGGCAGCGCTCTATTTAATCGGGCCACTACCTACCATGACCTGGGCGATCGCCGTCGAGCCATCGCTGATTACACCCAGATCCTTGAGCATTCTCCCCACCATGGAGTGACCCGGAACAATCGTGGCGTGGCTCACCTGGAACTGGGACTCACCACCCTAGCGGACCATGATTTTCAGCAGGCGATCGGGGCAGACCCCCAGCAGCTTGCCCCCTACTGCAATCGGGGCTGGTTGCATCTGCATCAGGGTGACTATGGTACTGCCATGGCCGCCTTTAGCCAGGTATTGCAACACCATCCCCAACTGGGGGTGGCCTACCTCTATCGAGGTCGATGCCAGCAAAAGCTGGGAATGGGACAGGCCGCTCTAACGGACTACAACCAGGCGATCGCTGTGGACCCAGGTGCACCCCTACCCTATTGCTACCGCAGTGCAATTTACGAAGCTCAAGGCCATCGAGATGGGGCGATCGCCGATCTGGAGCAAGCGGTAGCCCTACTCCAACAAAGCCCCCATCTAGGACCTACGCTGGTGGCTGTAGAACAGAAGCTGGATAGCCTACGGGCTAACTCTAACTCTCTCCGGTAATCGATAGACCATCCACCCAAATGCGGGGACAGACCCCACCAGGGGTGCTTTCCGCCACCGGTTCCACATGGACAATGCTCTGTAGGAGGTCGCGAAAGTCACCCGCGACCGTAGCCGACTCAATGCTAATGCGCTCTCCCTGGTGGATTAACCAGCCATCAAAGGGCAGGGAGAAGGATCCCTGTAGAGCGTTCACACCGGCATGGAGAGCCTGAAGATCATCGATAAATACCACCCGATCGGCCTGATCAAGAGAGAACTCAGGCTGGGATTCTGGCCCTGGCAACACCTGGTAAAAACTGGGACTAACGGATACCTTGGCGCCAATGCTAGCGTGGCCAGTGGGATGGGTGCCAAGGCGCTTGGCGGTCCCTGCACTATGGAGAAAGTGGGTCAGTACACCCTGCTCAATTAGGGGAACGCGACGGGTGGGGGTACCCTCACCGTCAAAGGTTTCAATGCCAATGTTATCGGGGTGTAGGGCATCATCATAAACCGATAGCAAGGGAGAGGCGATGGTGCTACCCAGACTGTCAACGGTGGATAAACTCCGACGATCGAGAATACTCTGGGCATTGTACAGATTGGAAAAGGCTCCCAAGAGACTGAGAAAGGCTTCTGCCGAAAACACCACCCGATATTTACCCGAGGCGATTTTCTGGTAATTAAGATGGCTGAGGGTTTTCTGCAGGGCTTCCTGCAGACAGCCCTGCAGATCGAGCACTGACAACCCCCGTTGCACCCGCATGGCTCCTGCTGACCGGGGCTTACGGCCCGCTTCTTCGGTCTTACTATAGAGGTATACCGAGGCGTAGGAGCGGGCTTCCTGACGTAGAGCCCCAGCGCTATTTAGATAGAAACGATCGGTACTCCGCTGGGCTAACCCGTTGTAGGGCACACTGGCAATGGCGGGGTGGGCCTCGAGTAACTGCTTTTCCAGATCGATGAGATTGGCAATTAGATCGCTGACCGGTGCGGGGGGTAAGGTCTCGGTTTTAACCTCGGCCGTGGGAGTGTTGGCCTCAGGACTAAAATCGGGGATATGGTCATCTACGCCAAAGGAACTGGCATCCCTGGCCATGGCCAGGGCCAGATCCATACCGGATGGATCAACATCACTGGTGGAGGTTACGCCCAGCTTACCCTGGTCATTCCAGACCCTGACAATCACGCTGGAGCGGCTAGAAGCTTTAACCTGCTTGGGATCACCCCGGTCAACCTGAACACTGGTTTCATCAACGGTAGCACCGTAAACGTCGTATTTGCTGATGCCCAGTTTTTGAGCACTGGTGGCAGCATAGCTGGCTATATCTTCGAGGGTAGGCATGGGCAGGAAGGGGGGAAAGGGGGAACGGGGAATTGCCACTCGCAGTTGCCGAGTGGCTCAGAATGCTGGTTTAGCGGCCGCCAACGGTGATGGCGTCAACCTTGAGATGGGGTTGACCGACGGTGACATAGATACTGCCGCTGATCGAGCCACAGAAGCCAGGGGCCAGACCCAGGTCCTGGGAACACATGGAGATGCGGTCCATAATTTCTGTGGCCTCGCCAATCAGGGTGGCGCCCTTTAAGGGCTTAGTCACCTGGCCGTTTTCAATCAGGTAGGCCTCATCCACGGCAAAGTTAAACTGACCGGTGGGACCCACGCTGCCGCCGCCCATTTTTTTACAGTAAATACCCTTATCCACGGAGGCAAAGAGTTGATCGAGGCTGTGATCGCCGGGCGCAATATAGGTATTGCGCATGCGGGAAGCAGCGGCATAGGTGTAACCCTGGCGGCGCCCGCTACCGGTGCGGGGATGGCCCGTGCGCATAGAGCCGGCGCGATCGGAGAGAAAATTGCGCAGAATTCCGTTTTCAATTAGGAGGGTGCGCTGGGCTGGCATACCTTCGTCATCCATATCAATGGTGCCAAAGGCATCAGCAGAAAGCCCCTCATCCCAGGCTGTCAAGTTAGCATGGGCGATTTTTTCACCTTTTTTATCCCGAAAGGGGGTAGTGCCCCGCTCAATCTGGGTAGTTTCTAGCAGGTGACCACAGGCTTCGTGGAAAATTACACCGCCGAACTCGTTGGCCATAATTACGGGATAGCTGCCCGACTCCAGGTACTCGGCGTAGAGCATTTTGCCTGCCGACTCGGCCACATTCTGGGCGGTGGTTTGGTAGTCCCAAGTGGTGAGAAAGTCGGGATTACTGGTATCACCCAGACGCTCACCAATGGAGGAGCGGTGGTCACCATCGGCGCAAAGCAAGTTACAGGCAACCGACTGGGTGAGGCGAATGTCGCGGGCAAAGGTACCATCACTGGCGGCTACCAGCACCTCTTGCCAGTCGCGAAAGTAAACGGCTCGCCGGGATTGCACATGGCTGGCCTGCTTGGCCAAGGCATGGTTGGCCGACAGCAGCACCTCTCCCATCTCTTGCATAGAACTACAGCGGCCTAACCATCCATCTTTGCCCCGGGCGCTGCCGTAGTCTCGCAGCAATTCCAGGTTGATTTCAAAAATATTGGCGCTCGGCCCCGGTAGGGTCAGGCCCATGATCGACAGGGCTTTGTCCAGGGCGGTTTTAAGACCATTGAAGGAAAGGTTGTTGGTGCTGACGTAGCAGTCAGCTTGCCCTAAAAACACCCGTACCCCTGCCCCGGTGACAATCCGGGGAGAGATGCTGGTAATGGCATCGTCTTCAGCCTGGCAACTGATGTAGTTGTTACGCTCCAGGAAAAATTCGACGAAGTCTGCCCCAGCGGCCCGTCCCAGGCCCAGTAGCGTGGCTAGGGTCGGCTGCCAGGAAGCCCCAAAGCGATCGCTTTGGGGGGCATAATCCCTGGATAGCAGATCGTGGGTTTTGGGCAGGGGTAGGGAGAAAGGGGCAACCGTCATGGTAGGTAATCCTTACGGGCTGGGGAATAGGGCATCTTTTAGTGGTGATTCTAGTAGTGTAACAAACCCGCTCAAAGGTCGCCGGAACAACTTCAAGTTCAGTCATCGGAGGGAAGGAATGGAACCGGAGCTAGCCCAAGCCAGCCTGAGCGGTGATGGTCAAGGCGATCGCAGCTCAGGCCTTCACGCTTTCTCGGGTAACCGGCCCTAAGGTCGAGGCTGGGCGGCAGGCCGGGGCTGGGATCGATTTTGGGGCTGGGCCGAGGCTGGGGCCTGGGGTTGGGATTGCTGCTGAGTTTGAATGGTATTCAAAAAGTCAAGCACCTTGGTGGAGGGAAACAGGCGAATTTGTTGCAATTGATTATTCATGGTGGTGTCCTTAGCCGCTGCCATGGCACCCAGCAACCATTCCAGAGAACGGACTTCTACCACGATCTCTTTAGCTCCATTGGGATTGTCTTTAAATACCCAGTCCAGGTAAGTTTGTAAATCATCGCGGGAGAAAAACATCGGCAAGGAAACCTGATTACCCTGGACAAAGGGCAGGTAGGAATCGGTTTGGCCGCGACGGGGAATAAAGAGCGGTACCCCCTTGAAGCCAGGTTGGAGCTTTTCGGCCGTGGTCAGTTCGGTGTTAATAGGAAAATATAGCAAGGGTCCAGCGGTACCATCTGCCGCTGACTGCTGATAAATGGTACCTAAATCAACTACGTCGATTTTTGCCTGTTGCCCCTGGGATTGTAGTCGTTGAACGACCTCAGCCGCCGTAGGACCATCTAAAAAAACCACGGGTGCTTGTACTTTCTGATCGGATTCACTGATAGCCTTGAGCTGCTCTCCCTGGGCATCGTGAACCATGAACACCGGAATTTGGTTCAGCTTGGTAACAATTTGATCGGTGGTCAAAGCCAGGGCTCGTGAAGAGAAGCCCAACCAGCTGAGACCGCCAGCCAGGGCACCCGTCAGGGAAAGGCGTAGAAGCGATCGAAAAAATAGGTTGGCCATGGAAAACTTGTGATTTTTGTAAATCCTATCATAGCGAAACTTAACATCACTGGTGGGGGCGAATGGCCCCTAAACAAGCTGGCAATGCCCCCCTTGCTCTGAGGAGCAGGACCTGATAAAGCTAGCTCGATAAACCGCTAAGCCCTGGTCCAGGGTCACCCGCTCCCGATCGGTTTGGGCTGGAAAGGGACTCTCGCGTAGCCAGCCTGGAGATGGCTGGGTAAAGAAAGGTGACTCGGCGAGGCGATCGGTCATTTGCCGGGCTACCGTCTCCACATCGGACTGGATGACCACCTCACCTCCGGGGGATAAAAACTCTGCCAGATCCTTTACCAGGGCTGGTTGCAGAACTCGCCGCTTCTGGTGCCGCTGCTTAAACCAGGGATCGGGAAATTGAATGGAAACCCGCTGCAATGGGTGGGGAGGTGGCCAACTGGCCATCAGGGAGTGAAAAGACACATTGGCATTGCAAAAGACAAAGTGTAGGTTGGTTAAACCGGCCGCCTGACAACGCCGTTGGGCCTGTTCTACCAGGGGTTGGCGAATCTCCAAACCGATGAAATTCCAGTCTGGCTGTAAGGTCGCCATCTGCAATAAAAAGATGCCCTTACCACAGCCAATATCTACGTGGAGAGGTTGGCGAGGATGGCGATAGATCTCCTCCCAATGGGGAACGGCTACTGGACGCTGATATCTTTCCCCCAGGGGATTAACATGCTGTCGCACTCGTATAACCGCCACCCTTCTCACCTCTGCGCAGGAGATTTATGATCATGCTATCAGGTGTAGCCAGAGGCAAAGGGAATCCCATGGGAAAAGACGGCCGTAAAGACCATAGCCAAACCCTAGGCGATCGACCGGCTAACCCTAGGTCCACCCCCACCTATCCCCGCTGGCTGCAACCCGGCGATCGCCTCTACGTGGTTGCCCCCAGTGGTGCTCTGCGGGAGCCCGAAAGGATGCACCAGGGTCTTACCCGTTGGCGAGACTGGGGGTTTGATCTGGTGGTGCCCGCCGCCATAGATCGACGCTGGGGCTACCTGGCGGGGACCGATGATGAACGCCGCCAGCAACTGACTGAAGCCCTGATGTCGCCTGATTGCCGGGGTATTCTCTGCGCTCGGGGTGGCTATGGCGGCACTAGACTGCTAGAAAACTGGGTCTGGCCGGAATCCCTAGATCCCCCCTGGGTGATTGGCTTTTCAGACATCACTAGCCTGTTGTGGAGCCTGGTACAACGGGGCACCATCGGGGTGCATGGACCCCTCCTCACCACCCTGGGGTCAGAACCTGACTGGACCCAGCAACGCCTGTTGGATTTAGTGACGGGCCAGCCCCTGGCTCCTTTGCATGGGCTGGGCTGGGGAGGCGGTAGGGTGACAGCTCCCCTTTTGCCCGCCAATCTCACCGTTGCTACCCACCTTCTAGGCACGGCCCATCAACCCCATCTGGAGGGGGTGATTCTGGCCCTGGAAGATGTCACCGAAGCCCCTTACCGCATCGATCGCCTACTCACCCATTGGCGGCTGGGGGGGCACCTACAGTCTGTAGCCGGGATTGCCCTGGGTCGCTTTAGTCGCTGCGATCCCCCCCCAGAGGGGCCCAGTTTTACCGTTGCCGCAGTCCTGCGCGATCGCCTCACCGATCTGGGAATTCCCATTGTTTCGGCCCTACCCTTTGGGCATGATGGTGAAAACGCGGCCCTACCCGTGGGAGTAATGGCCTGCCTGGACGGCGATCAAGGTAGCCTCACGATTATGGTGCCAAGTTCCATCAGCAAAACTTGATCCGCCAGATTTTTCTGCTAAAGCTGACCATTCTCTGACATTTGCACTACACTTAGGCGGCAGTAGTTTGAAAAGCGTCATCCTATTAATTTTGATCCCCAAGCCGATCAAAGCATGTTAATTTAGTAGTACGCTTGTTTTATGTCCGAGGCGTGGCCAGCCAGTGCACATTAAGCGCGTTGAGTTGTCTCATTTCAAATCTTTTGGTGGTACAACCCAGGTTCCCCTTCTGCCTGGGTTTACTGTTATTTCTGGCCCTAACGGATCGGGAAAGTCCAATATTTTAGATGCCCTTTTGTTTGGTCTGGGACTGGCCAGTTCTAAGGGGATGCGGGCTGAACGCCTGCCTGATCTGGTGAATCAGAACCAGATAGGACGAAAATCTACCTCAGAAGCCAGTGTCACCGTTACCTTTGACCTCAGTGATGTCGCCCCTGAACTGATGATCTCGCCAGCGGACGTCGTGGGTGGGGTACTGGCGTCTGACTCTGAAGGGGAAAGGGGCACCAATGCTGACCTCAGAAGTAAGGTGGTGCCCCTGCCCCTACCCCGGGAATGGAGTGTAACCCGGCGACTACGCGTTACCAGTCAGGGTACCTATACCTCCAACTACTCTATTAACGGGGAACCCTGTACCCTCAACGACCTGCACGATCAACTACAGCGCTTTCACATCTATCCCGAGGGTTACAATGTGGTGCTCCAGGGGGATGTGACCGGGATTATTTCCATGAACTCCCGGGAGCGTCGAGAAATTATTGATGAGCTGGCTGGGGTAGCAGCCTTCGATCGCAAAATTGAGCAGGCCAGGGGCAAGCTAGAGGCGGTCAGGGACCACGAAGATCGCTTTCGGATTGTGGAACGGGAACTGCAAACCCAACTAGAAAAACTGGCCCAGGATCGGCAAAAGGCTGAGAAGTACCAGCACCTTAAGGCGGTCTTTCAAGCTAAGAGTCAATGGGAAGCAGTGTTGCTCTGGCGTCAGCAGGAACAGGCGATCGCGGCTCTACGGCAGGCCTTGGCGGCGGGGGAAAGTGAAGCCGTGCAATTGACCCAGGCGATCGGGGCCGGGCAGTCGGCCCTGATCGCCCTAGAGTCCGAACTGGCGGAACTTAACAGCCGCATTAAGGCCATGGGAGAAGAGGAGTACCTGGCACTACAATCTCAGGTGGCTACCCAGGAAGCTGAGCTCCGCCAGTTGCAGCGCCAGGAACAGGATACCCGTCAAGTCGCCAATCAGATTGCGGCTCAGTTACGGGATACGGAAATCGCCCTCCAGCAGCACCAACAGGAGCGGACTAAATTGGAGCGCCAGCTGGCTATCCAAACCAGTACGGAATTGGTGAGCCTTACCACCACCCGCGATCGGCTACAGCAGGATCTGGAGGACCGTCGCCAGGCCACCAGCGCCATTGCCGCTACCTCCCAGGCCTGGGTACAGCAACAGGCCCAACTGCGCCATGATTTAGAGGCGCTGGTGAGGGCCATCGAACCCCAGCGATCGGAGCAAATTCGCCTGCAGGAGCGGTTGCATCAGTTACAGCAGCAAATTCAAACCCAGCAGGATCAACTCCAGACCCTGGGTGGGGAAACGGCCCCGGAAGAGGCCTCAGCCATCCCGGTTCAGTTGGCTGCGATGGAGACGGCGATTCAAGACACCGTGGCCAGAATCACGGCGGCTGAGGCGGAACTGGCGGTTCAGCGCGACACCCAAATTCGTCTGCAGAAAGAGCAACGGGATAAACAGCGCCAGCTGGATCGCCTCGAGGCTCAGGCCCAGGCCGTGGAGGAAAGCCAGGGGACCCAGGCGACCAAACTACTCATTGATAGCGGCTTACGGGGGATTGACGGCTTAGTGGCCCAGTTGGGTAAGGTTGATCCGCGCTATCAGGTGGCTCTAGAGGTAGCGGCGGGAGCCCGGTTGGGGTACCTGGTGGTGGATAGCGATCGGGTGGCGGCCCAGGGGATTGAATTCCTTAAGCAACGGCGGGCTGGTCGGATTACCTTTCTGCCCCTAAATAAAATTCGGGCACCCCAGTTCACTCCCTTGCCGGCCTGGCAGCGCCCCGATGGCTTCCTCGACTATGCGGTGAACCTGATTGATTGCGACCCTCGCCATCGCGATATCTTTGCCTATACCTTTGGCAGCACCGCCGTTTTTGATAATCTGGAAACCGCCCGTCAGCACCTCGGCCAGTTTCGGATGGTGACCCTGGCTGGAGAAGTTCTGGAAACCAGTGGCGCAATGACCGGTGGAACTCTCTCCCAGCGATCCGGAAGCCTCCACTTTGGTACGGTAGAGCCCGCAGAATCGGCTGAAGCCCAGGCCCTGCGCCAGCGTCTGGGGGAAATTGAGGCTATGCTGGAACGCTGCGATCGCACTCTAGCGGAGCTGACCACTACCCTACAGACCCTGGGGCAAGACCTGATTAGCCAGCGTCAGCAGCACCGGGAGCTAGAACTACAGGGACAACAACAGCAATCTCAGCATCAGCAATTGGCCGAACGTCGCGGTCAGATTAGCACCCAGTTAGATCAGGCGCAGCAAGAACTCAACCAGACCCAGGTCCGATTACAAGAACTAGCTGCCACCCTACCCCTGCAGGAAGAGGAAATTGCCGCCCAGCGATCGACTTTGGCCGCCCTGGAGCAGTCCCAAACCCACAGCGAATGGCAGACCGCCCAGGCCGCTGTGACCCAGGCAGAGCAGGACCTGGCTCAGGCCCAGGCCCGCCTACAGGCGGCAGAACGCCAGGTACAGACCCACCAAACCCAACAGCAGCAGGCTGAACTGATGATTCAGCAGGCCCAACAGGCTATCCTGACCTTGCAACAGCAACAGAGTAGCCACGCTGACCAGTTGGGCCAGACTAAACAGCAACAGGTGGCCCTGAATCAGGAAATTGACCAGCTGCGGCAAGCAATGGCGCTGTTGGATCAAACCCTGGCGGCGGAAAAGGCCAGTCGCGATGGGCTGGAGCAACGTCTGCGGGAGCAACGCACCCAAACCCAACAGCAGGAGTGGCAGCGGCAAAAACTTTTAGATACCCAGCAAGAGCGTCAGCAGCAATTGCTAGAGGCCCAGGCCCAGATGCAGACTCAGACCGCCGATCTCCCCGATCCGCTGCCCGAGCTACCGGTGGACCTGGATTTGGAGGAATTACGTAGGGAACTGCGATCGCTGCAACGTCGCCTGGAGGCCATGGAGCCCGTCAACATGCTGGCCCTGGAGGAATACCAGCGTACGGAAGAGCGTTTGGGCGATCTCAGTCAGAAACTGGCCACCCTGGAGGAAGAACGTACCGAACTCCTGCTGCGGGTAGAAACCTTTACCACCCTGCGACGCAATGCCTTCCAGGAAGCTTACGACGCCGTCAACGAAAACTTCCAAACCATCTTTGCCGAACTCTCCGATGGGGACGGCCACCTCCAGTTGGAAGACCCCGAAGACCCCTTTAACGGCGGTCTCAATCTAGTCGCCCATCCCAAGGGTAAGCCCGTACGACGACTGGCCTCCATGTCGGGGGGAGAAAAATCCCTTACCGCCCTGAGCTTCATCTTCGCCCTGCAACGGTACCGCCCCTCCCCCTTCTATGCCTTTGACGAAGTGGATATGTTCTTGGATGGGGCCAATGTGGAACGGCTATCCCGCATGATTAAGCGTCAGGCTGAGCAGGCTCAATTTATTGTGGTGAGTCTGCGACGCCCGATGATTGAAGCCTCCCAGCGCACCATTGGGGTTACCCAGGCGCGGGGAGCCTATACCCAGGTATTGGGGATCGACCTGGAAGCCCAGAGCGCTACCCTATAGTGGGAATGAGAACCCTTTAGCATCGTCTGTCATGCCCACCGTCACCTTTCCCCTGGCTTACCTGCAACGCCTGACCTCTACAGTCCCGGTCGATCTTGAGGCCCAAGCCTTTGACTATGGTCTGGAGGCCACCTTAAGGGGATCGGACCTGGAGGTGGAGGTGACGGCTGAACGTCCCGATTTACTCGCAGCGGAGGGCTTTACCCGGGCCATTAATATTTATAATGGTCAGTCCCGGTCCCTGCCCCCCCGCCTTGCCCCCTCCGGTCGTCGGATCAAAGTATCCCCGTCAGTCCAACCCCTGCGCCCCTATATTGCCGCCCTGGTGGTGCGCCGGGCTCACCTAGCCGATGGTGGCCTGGAGGTGTTGATCCAGTTTCAAGAAAAAGTGACCCAAACCTTTGGTCGGCAACGGCAAAAAATTGCCATTGGGGTTTACGACCTGAAGCAAATTGTCGGCGATCTCACCTACACCGCCCAGCCCCAGGAAGAAATTGTCTTTACCCCTTTACAGACTAGGGAGGCCATGACCGCTGGCCAAATTCTATCCCAGCACCCGGTGGGCCAACTTTACCGCCATACCCTACCGGTGGAGGATTTAGCCCTGGTTTTACAGGACCAGGACGGCAACATTCTCTCCTTGCCGCCCATCATCAATGCTGCCGGAGTTGGAGAAATCACTGCCGATACCAGAGATTTATTCATTGATGTCACGGGTATTCGGTCTCAAACTGTGATGGAAACCATCAATATTCTGGCCCACAACTTTTTAGATACCGGTGCTCAGGTGGAAACCGTGGCCATTGACTTTCCCTCCGGCAGCCTGGTTACCCCCTCTCTAGAGCGTCGTCCGGTTCCCTTCTCTGCCCGTTTTCTCAATGAGATTATCGGGACGGCCATTCCTAAGACTGGTTTGGGCCCGATTTTGGCCCGTATGGATTTGGAGGTGAGTGGCCAGGATGTCATTTACGTTCCCACCTATCGTACCGACATTTTTAGCCAGGTTGATATAGCCGGTGACCTACTGGTGGCCCTGGGGATTGACAGCCTGCAGGCGGAACCCCTAGCAGTCAAGTTTCACCTGGGTAAGGCGGCAGCCCTGCAACAGTTTGGCCTGCGGGTGGGAGATCTGGCCCAACGTCTGGGCTTAATGGAGGTGAAAAGCTATATTCTCACTGACCCCGATCGCCTGAATCTCTTTCACTTCCCCTACCTTCAGACCAGTAATGCTAAAAGCCGTAGCTTTAGCGCTACCCGACCTACCCTACTGGCGGGGTTATTGGAGATTCTGAGCCGGAATATCAATGCTCCCAAGCCCATTAATATTTATGAAATTGGGGAGGTAGTACGGTTACAGGCTGGCGATCAGGTGCTGGAGAGCTATTATTGGGGTTTTGCCAGCCTCGATGCCCGGGCCTCGTTCACTACGGCTAAGGCCTATATGCAAACCCTGCTGAAGGCCCTGGGTTACACCTATACCCTGGCACCTGGCCAGGCTCCCTACTATATTGACGGCCGATCCGCCCTGGTACTGATAGAGGGGCACCTGGTGGGAGAATTTGGCGAGATCCACCCCGATCTCCTGAATCATTTTTCCTTTCCTGAACCGGTTTGCGCCGGAGAGTTAGATTGTCAAAAACTACACGCCCTAGTCGTAGATCGCCAGGAAAATTTCCCTTAGCGGTGTGACTGGCTGAGTCAAACCTGTTACCCTAAATGGCTGAAAAAGACTTTTATGGAGAAGCGATCGCCCCTGCTGGCCCCCGTTGAACTACTCTGGGCTCTCATTGGCCTGGTGCTTACCATTCTCGGTACCTGGATGGAAACCTTTACGGTCAACCCCGCTTGGGTCTGGAATCAATCTAGCACAACGTTTTTTTCCCTGGGAGTTAGTTTTCAAGTTGGAGCCGTCCTACTCACGGCCTGCGTAGGGGGTAGGAATGCCGCCACCCTCTCCCAGGTTGCCTATCTGGTGTTAGGCCTGGCCCTGTTTCAAGCCTTCAAACTACCAGTTTTTACCCAGGGAGGAGGCTTAAGCTACGTGCGCGAACCCGGCTTTGGCTACCTGGTGGGGTTTATTCCAGCTGGCTGGTTATGTGGCCATCTGGCCTTTTTATGGCCGCCTAAACTTGAAAACCTGGCCCTGAGCAGTCTTTGTGGACTGGGGATAATCCATGGCTCTGGTTTTATTTACCTCACCCTCGCTTCCCTGCTAGGCTGGCTAAAGATGGTCTCTAACTCCTATGGTGAGTTGGTGTGGAGTTATTCGATGCTGCTGTTACCAGGCCACCTGGTGCTGGTTTGTGCTGTAGCCGTATTATCCCTGGCCTTAAGGCGTGCACTTTTCTATTAAATCCATGGGTCTTCGCAACCATTTCTTCTGGCTAGCCGCGATTGTCGGCCTAGGTCTTGATCAACTCACCAAGTTTTGGATCGCCCACAGCCTGGCTCTTACCATGCCACCGGCCTCTATTTCTCTCTGGCCGGGGGTATTCTATTTGACCTACGTCACCAATCGGGGAGCGGCCTTTAGCCTCTTTAGTCACAACGGAGAATGGCTGAAGTGGCTGTCTATGGTTGTTAGCTTGGGCTTAATTATCCTGGGACTAAGGGCAAAACTGCCCAACCGGTGGGAACAGGTAGGATACGGATTAATTCTGAGTGGAGCTCTAGGCAACGGTATTGATCGGGTGCTGGCGGGGGAAGTGGTGGACTTCTTAGACTTTCGCCTCATTCACTTTCCGATTTTTAATGTGGCTGACATCTGTATCAATGTTGGCATTATCTGTCTTTTAATCGCCGCCTTGGCTGCACCGATAAACCGGGGATCCAGGGAATAGGACCTCTGTCCGCGGTGAAAGGATCGGCCTACCCTATTTCGTTAACGGACACAGTGGTGTACATTATGAGAAAATTATGACAACAATTTAAGCAAGCTTACCTTTACTACTAAGGAGATAGATTATGGACTGGCGAGTTGTTGTGGTGCTATTACCGATCGCCGTAGCCGCTAGCTGGGCAGTCTTTAACATTGGTCGGGCTGCCCTAGGGCAACTCCAGGACTTCCTCAATCGGGAAGCCTGAATTTGATGGTTGGGGGCTTTTAGTCCAGGCTTAGGGTAGCCAGAATTGGCATTAGCTGACGAAAGGCAATACCACGATGGCTACAAATTTCCTTTTGTTGGGCAGACATTTCTCCAAAGGTCTGCCCAATTTCTTTGAGGTAAAACACTGGATCATAGCCAAACCCTGCTGTTCCTTGGGGTTGGGTAAGAATCTCACCTGCACAGATGCCTTCGGTTTCCAGAACAATGGCGCCAGTGGGGTCGGCCAGGGCAATGGCGCAAACGAACTGAGCAGAACGGTCTTTAATACCACTCATTTCCTGCAATAAGCGATCGATGCAGGCTTGATCGGTAGCTGCATAGCGGGCAGAGTAGATGCCCGGAGCTCCCCCCAGGGCATCGACCTGTAAGCCAGAGTCGTCGGCGATCGCCCACTGGCCCAGAGCGGCAGCTACACCCCTGGCCTTAAGGCGTGCATTTTCTATAAAACTACTACCGGTTTCCTCAATCTCCAGGTGATTGGGTTTCAGCTCTAGATGCCAGTTTAGGGGCTTGAGATAGGCCTGCATTTCTTTCAATTTTCCAGGGTTGCCAGTGGCGACAATTAGACTAGGCATCGGTTATTCTTACGATTAAGTAATATTGATTGAATTTTAAACCTAAAAGCTCCTAGGAATTAAATGGTTGTATGGATACTCAATCTAAGGTATATATAGCTGGCCATAGTGGTCTGGTGGGTAGTGCCCTGGTCAGAGCTCTAAAATCTCAGGGTTATACCAACCTGGTTTTGAGATCGAGTGACCAGCTCGATCTACGTAATCAAGCGGCGGTAGCAGATTTTTTCGCCACCGAAAAGCCTGACTATGTTTTTCTGGCCGCCGCTAAAGTAGGGGGCGTTCAGGCTAACAATACCTACCGGGCAGAGTTTCTATACAACAACTTAATGATTGCCGCCAATATTATCCATAGCGCCTATCACCACGGAGTCAGTAAGCTTTTATTTCTAGGGTCCTCCTGCATTTACCCCAAGCTCTGTCCCCAACCCATGAAAGAGGAGTACCTGCTGACCAGCTTTTTAGAGCCTACCAATGAGCCCTACGCGATCGCTAAAATTGCTGGGCTGAAGCTCTGTGAAAATTACCATCGCCAGTACGGTGCCAACTTTATCTCCGCCATGCCTACCAACCTCTACGGCATCAACGATAACTTTGACCTGGCTAATTCCCACGTACTACCGGCCCTCATGCGAAAATTCCATGAGGCCAAGCAACGGGGGGAGGCAACGGTGACAGTTTGGGGCACCGGTACCCCCATGCGAGAATTTATGTACGTCGATGACCTGGCGGACGGACTGATCTTTTTAATGCAGCACTACAACCACACCCCAGATTTTATCAACATTGGCACGGGACAGGAAGTTTCTATCAAAGACCTGGCCCTGATCATGAAGGACCTGGTGGGTTTTAAGGGAGACCTAGTTTTTGATCCCTCTAAACCCGACGGTACTCCCCGCAAATTAATGGATGTATCCCGATTACACCAGTTGGGCTGGCAGGCTAAAACGGATTTGAACACCGGTATTGCGGAAACCTACCGATGGTTCCAGCAGCACGATAACATTCGCTACTAAGGAGACGAAACCCCTAACCTGGGTAGGCGTTCTGACGGGCCTCCGTCCCTCATCGGTGGCTGCGGCTATAGCACTGGTGCCAGTAATTCTGACTTACCAGTTAAAGAAACCATCCCGTTCAATTTCTTCGATCACCTGAAGACCGCGGGGGTCTCCCATCTTGAGGATGGCTGATCGGGCATCTTCCCGCACCCCCAGGTCGCTATCTTCCGCAAAGGTTTCAATCAAGGCATCAACGGCGGTGTGGTAAACCACGTTAGAGGGTAGCTCCCGGCAAAGCTGACCTACGGACCAGGCGCAGTTACTGCGTACAGCGGGCACCCGATCTTGCCGCATGACCTCAATCAGGGGGGGAATGGTGGCTATGATCTGGTCATAGCCGATCTGAGCCATTTGGGCCAGGGCGCTGGCGGCCCACAGCCGTACGGCGGGAATATCAGTGGTGAGGGTATCCAACAAGGGCCCCAGGGCCCGCCGGTCCTGGGCATTACCCAGGGCCCAGACCAATCCCTTACGTACATAGCCGTTCCAGTCCCTATACAGCTGGGTAATCAGGGGCTCTACGGCGGCCGCACCGGGGTTACGGCCGAGGGCATAGGCGGCACTGACCCTGACCAGGGGGCACAGATCGCTGAGGAGAGTGGTCAGGGGCGCGATCGCACGGGATTCCTCCAGCTCACAAAAGGCCCGAGCGGCGAGCATGCGCTGCTGAGGCTCGGGGGACTGTAGCAGGGGCAGCATTACCTCCGGATCATACTCAGACGCCCCATCCTCTCTCGGCGGACCGAGTTGATCGAGAGGATCGGTAAACTCCAGGTCTGGATTGGGGCTGGTCAGATCGTTGTCGTACATAGGGCCACTTTATCTGGTTCCGTTGCCATTTGATCGAGCTGGCATAGTTCCTGCAAACTTTCGTTAACCAGCCCGGTAGCAGTCCCGATCGTCCTCCCCATGGTGAGGATTAGGGAGCATGGTTTCAGCCTAAACTAGGAGGGAAATGCCGTGGGAGGGAAACTGGGTTGTGGTCGTTTTAGTCATTTTAGCCCTGCTGGTAGCCGCCTACCTACTGGGTTCATTGCCCACCGGTTACCTGGTAGCCAGGGGCCTCAAGGGTATAGATATTCGCCGCCATGGATCGGGCAGTACGGGAGCCACCAATGTGTTGCGCACCGTAGGTAAGGGTCCAGCTTTGTTGGTTTTTACCGTAGACCTACTCAAGGGAACACTAGCGGTATGGCTGGTGAAGGGGACGATTGCCCTCTTGCCGGCGGCTGTACTACCGGTCGGTGGAGGGTTTGGAGTACAGCCCTGGCTGGAAATGGTGGCGGGTCTGATGGCTATTCTAGGCCATAGCCGATCGGTGTGGTTAGGGTTTAGCGGCGGCAAATCCGTTGCTACCGGCCTGGGAGTTTTACTAGCCCTGGCCTGGCCCGTAGCGCTGGGTGCCCTGGGGGTATTTGCCCTAAGTTTGGGCTGGAGCCGCTTTGTTTCCTTAAGTTCCATTCTGGCGGCGATCGCCACTCTGGCACTGATGGTGTTGACGGGCCAGCCCCTGGCTTACCAACTGCTGGCTGCCCTGGGGGGCATCTACATCATTGTGCGTCATCGCAGCAACATCAGTCGCCTGCTAGCGGGCACCGAACCACGGTTGGGTCAGGCTACCGATCACTCCGCAGGCTAGGGGACGGATCAGAGCCGTAACCCAGTCTTGACGCTTACCGATCAACCCTGGCCTCAGCCTTCTGGTCCAACCTATAGCGGTCGCCAGTGCGGTTAGAACATCAGGGCAACCCATTGGCCATGGGCTAAGACCCAGAATCTGACCCGGGGTCTTGACCTCAATGGCTACAGCTCATCATCCTGGCCCAGTTCCACAGAACGGCGATGGGCAGCCCGTACGGCTTCGATGAACGCCGATCGCAGGCCAGCCCGTTCTAATTCGGCAATGCCGGCAATGGTGGTACCCCCTGGACTGGTGACCCGATCCTTCAGCACAGCTGGGTGGATATCGCTCTGCTGATCCAGCAATTCAGCGGTGCCCCTAACGGTCTGTAGGGCTAAAGCCATGGCCGTAGCTCTAGGTAGGCCTACCGCCACCCCGCCATCGGCAAGAGCCTCAATCACCAAAGCAACATAACCCGGACCCGACCCCGATAGGGCCGTTACTCCATCCATCAGAGCTTCTGGAACTTCTACCACCGTACCCACACTGGCAAAGATGCGTCGGGCCTGGTGGAATTGCTCTGGACTCACCCCTACCCCTGGGGCCAGGGCGGTAATACCTGCACCGACGGTGGCCGGAGTATTGGGCATGGCCCGCACCATGGGCCAACCAGGAAAGCAACGGTGCAACCGGGAGAGGGAAACTCCAGCTAAAATAGACAACCCCAGGGGCGTAGAAACCGGCGACCCCTGGTCAAATTCTTGGGCTACCGTGGATAGCATCTGGGGCTTAATAGCCAGCAAAACAATTTGGGTCTGACCTACCACCATTTTGTTACTGGTGGTGGTTTGCACGCCGTAGGTGCGCTCTAAAAATTGCCGTCGTTCAGCCTGGGGATCGCTGACCAGAATGGCTCCAGGGGAAAACACCCCCTGATTAAGAAGGCGGGATAGGAGAGCTTCCCCCATGATCCCGCCACCAATAACCCCAAATGTCGTGTCTGCCATGAATAATTTCCCAAAACAGTCTCACCAAAGGCTAATAGAAATACCCTGGCAATGAATGGAAGGGAATAGAAAAATTCATGCCGTCATAAGAGTAGTCACCATGGACTGCCATAGACAGGGTTCGATCTCAAAGGATCTTACCCATGGAATCTAGGCCATCCGGGCAATTCCCTCCGTACCCCAGGCGGGTGCGGGAGGCATGTGGCCGGCCATGGGCATACCCTGGGACTGACCCATAAAGACCTCTTCCTCGTATTCGGCGGGGGTACTCACCTGCACACAATTGGGGGTAAAGAGGAAAATACTTTCACCAATACGCTCTTGATGGCCGTCAATGGCGTAGGTGCCACCAGCGACAAAGTCAACGGCTCGCTGAGCCTGATCGGGGTCCATAATGGTTAAATTGAGCACCACGGACTTACGCTCCCGCAGGGCTTGAATGGCCTGAGACATCTCTTCAAAGGATCGGGGCTCCATGACCACGACTTCGGAGGCGCCATTCATAGCACCAGGCATACCAATTACATTGCTGGCCATAGGGGTAAATCCTGTATCAGAGGTAAGGGGACGCTCCCGCAAGCGACGGCGACTACGGGAATCTTCGGGCAAAGGCTGAACCACCGGTTGGGGGTTTTCTTCCTGGTAGAGGTTCTGGTATTCCTCACCATCCATTTCTTCGTACTCATATTCGTAATCTGCTGGATCGTTCAGACCAACAAAATCCCGCAGTTTGGCGAAGACATTGCTCACAATTTACACTCCACGATGACTATCGCTCTCTTAGAAGACAAAGTATGTTCAACCAGCACTAATTAGGGGTCGGAACATTCTGGGTTATCCGATGGTCATAATAACGCCTATTACCAGTTTGCTCACACTTTTTTGGAAAAAACTTAGATGAGCTGAAGAGCTGATTTCAAGGGATTGCCCGCAGGTAGTTGCATACATCGATGTAGGCAGTGAGAATCTAGAAAATTTCAAGTTTCCCCCGATGCCACATCGTAGGTCAGCGAGACCGTAGGCTTCCCAAACATCTTCTAACTGATAAGTAGAGCTCTACAGAGCAGGTTAGGGGTTGCCATCCCTGATGCAGGCGCTCAGATCATCAAATTCTGATACCAGAATATTGAGTAAGAAGTATACACGAAAGTTTAGAAATAGATGGTCTGTTCACAATTAGTTAAAAATATGGCTTTAGTCAGGTTAGATTTCCTTTTTGAGGGCGGGGTCCAAAGAGGGTGGTGCCCAGGCGAATCATGGTGGCTCCAGCGGCGATCGCCAGGGGGTAATCTCCCGACATACCCATAGACAGCTGATCAATGTGAATATGATTGAAGTGGGCTTGGTTGATGGTGGCGGCCAGGTCATGGGCCTGACTAAAAACCTGCCCAATCGTCTGGTTTGTTGCCCCCTGGGGAGGAATGGTCATCAACCCCCTAATTTGTAGATGAGTCAGCTGATCTAACTGGGGTAAATCGCCTTCCAACTGGGGCAGAACAAATCCATATTTAGGGGGATCGGGCACCAATTTAACCTGTAAACAGCATTGGGGCGATTGGCCCAGATCGGCAGCCGCCTGATCTAACTTTTCTGCAAGCTTCAAATTATCCAGGGAGTGAATCCACTGGAAGTGTGCCACAGCTTTACGTATCTTATTGGTTTGCAGGTGCCCGATCAGATGCCAGGTAATATCTGGTAAATCCCTCACCAGAGCTTGTTTTGCCATCGCCTCCTGCACCTGGTTTTCGCCAAAATGGCGCAGACCAGCAGCATAGGCGATACGAATAACTTCTACAGGAAGTAACTTGGTCACCGCCACCAGGGTTACCTGGGGGGGTAAGGACAGCCGCAGGTCCTGAATGCGCCTGGTAATGTCTTCCGCAGCGTCGGCATCCATCAGTGAAAGGTTTTCTTATAGGTATGCTGGAGCTGATCAAAGTCGGCCTGACGGCCAGCGCGGCGTAGCAGACGCATGCGATTTTCTAGCATTTGTCGGGCGTTACTGCGTCCTAGGGGCTGAAATACCAAACCTTCAGAGGCCGAACTACTAACTAGAAAAAATAGCCGTTGGGCATAGAGGGTGGCAAACAGCTCCTGTCCCTCTTCTACTATACATACCCTGAACAGTAGGCCGAAGTTGGGATGATTAAGATAGTTTTCTGTAGGCATTCAAGCAGTAGAGACGATGGGGGGATTGCGGATAAAGGTTTAATTATCTCAGTTAAACGTCCCCCGAAGGGATTAAAAGCGATTGGGCTTGCGAATTCTTTTTGTATCACTTTGGCTAGAACGCCCCCTCGCCGGTGGCTGGGTAAGCGTCAGTTAAGGCCCAATCCCAGAGCCAGGAGTTGGGCCTTAGCCTTTTGCAGAGACTCTAACCACTCCCGTTCCGGTTCGCTATCGGCCACGATACCCGCCCCCACCTGACCCCATACCCTGGCCAGGGAGGAATCGGCAGGGTGACTCCACAACAGAGTACGAATTAAAATATTCAGGTCTAGATTGCCCCGGTGGTCTAGATAGCCACAACCACCATAGAAGAGGCTACGGCGCACCGGTTCCAATTCTTCAATAATTTCCATACAACGTACCTTGGGGCAACCGGTGATGGTACCCCCTGGAAAGACCGCCCGAATTAAATCAACGGTGTTTTTCCCAGAAGCTAGCTGACCTGTGACATTACTGACCAGGTGCATAACGTGGCTGTAGTACTCCAGGGTGAGTAATTCATTCACCTGAACACTGCCCCATCTACAGACCCGCCCTAGATCATTGCGCTCCAGGTCCACCAGCATAATGTGTTCCGCTTGCTCCTTGGGATGGTTAAGCAAGGTGGTGCTATGGTGCTGATCCTGGGATGAACTACTACCTCGGGGCCGAGTACCGGCAATGGGTCGGGTTTCTACGGTCTGGCCTTGCAATCGCACTAACCGCTCCGGTGAGCAGCTAATCACATCTCCCCAGGGTGTATGCCAGTAGCAGGCAAAGGGGGAAGGATTAATATTCTGCAACTGGCGGTAGAGGCTCCAGCTATGGGAAGGTGTTTGGGTGCTAAAGCGCAGGGAGAGATTGACCTGAAATACATCTCCAGCCCGAATATAGTCCTGGGCTTGCTGGACAGCCCTTTGGTAGTCCTGGGCTGAAAGGCCAAGATGGAGGGGCGATGACTGGCCCATGACAGGTTCTATCGGCGGTTGTTTGGGGTTCAGGGTCAATATCTGCTCTGCCATGGCATCCAGGGACTGGTGGGAGGTCGCTGCCAGCCACAATCGCTGGGCGCTATGGTCCAATACTGCGAAGGTTTCGGGTTCATACCAGAGGGCGACCGGAAAGGGTAAGGGATCGGCCTTGAGGATCGGTAGACGCTCGATTTCCCAGGCCAGATCGTAGCCTAGCCAGCCTAGCCAGCCACCGGTAAAGGGTAGGGCAGGGTCCACGGCTGTTTCTGGCAGGGATAGAGACTTACCTTCCCGGAGGCGATCGGCCAAGCTGGACAGAACTTTGCCAAGGGGGGGAGTCCATAGCCGAGGGCGATTCCCTTGCCAGCGGGGCGGTCCCCCGCAGAGGGAGTAGCGACTGTGCCGGGATGGGGCCAGATCGGGCAGAGGATAGGGACTTTCCAGGAGAACCACCAGGTTGGCCAGGCGGGCGGGCTGACCCAGGTGATGGCCGTAGAGGGCCTGGAAAACTTGACTGCCGGTACGCTGGCCCAGGGGTAGCGATCGCCAGCACCAGGCCTGACACCCATTCACCCCTCCCCTCCCCACCTCAGGCGCAGCCAGCAGAACATCACCAAACCTGCCAGGGCCAGCCAGTCCCAACCCCGCAGCACCAGCTGATGCCAGCGTACCTGGTGCTGGTCTGGACTGGTAAAGCCCCGCACTGCCATGGCAGCGGCGATCTGCTCGGCTCGCAGCAGCAAATTTTCCAATAGCCGCTCTACCACCACCAGCCAGACCTGGACCGAACTACGAAACCCCAGCTTTTTCCAGTTAATAGCCCGGGTTTGTACCGATCGCACTAGATTTTGCACCTCCTCTAACACCAGGGGAATAAACCGCAGAGATAGGGTGACGGTCAGAGCAATTTCTGTGACTGGTAGGCGCAACCAGCGCAGGGGTTGCATTAAAGACTCCAGGGCCAGGGTAATTTCTTCGGGAGCCGTTGTCAGCAGGTAGAGATTGGTGCCGTAGATCAGGGTAAAGAGAAGGGTACCAATGCGAATCCCTAATTCCAGCGATCGCCGGGTGACCGTTAGAAATCCCCAATGGAAAAGCTGATAGCGATAGGGGGTAGGTTGGGGTAGGGCAACCAGGACATCAGGGGGGGGCAGGCGGACCGGCTGACTCACCTCCAGACCGTCGGGCATCACGAAGGTAAGCACCATCACCAGCGCACTCAGCAGCAGCAACCAGCCTAACTGTTGTCGCCATACCCGCACCGGAATACCTCCGATCAAGGTGAGCACCAGCAGCGCCCCCACCAGGCCAAAACGCCAACTGGGATTGGCCAAAATCGGGGTAATTAAAATACCCATTAACCAGGCTATTTTCACCCTGGGGTCAAGGCGATGCAGCCAGGTAATGGGCTGCTCAAGGTAGAGACCAATGGGTAGGGAACGAAGGAGATCCATGGCCGACTAGACCTTGGTGGCCCGATTGGCGCTGCTGCGTTCTAGATCTCGCATCGCCTTGCCCCGCCAGAACAAACGAATGGGGGTGCCCTCAAAGCCCAGGTTATCTCGAAATTGGCGTTCCACGTAGCGGCGGTAGTTATCCTTAATCAGGTGGGGATCATTGACAAATAGGGTAAAGGAGGGAGGCCGCACCGTTACCTGGGTGCCATAGTAAATGCGACCCTGACGACCCTGGCGAGTGGTGGGGGGCGTATGCCATTGGGTGGCATCCTGCAGGACTTCATTCACCACCGAAGTGCTGACCCGGCGCCGGTGCTGTTCTACAGCCTGGTTTACCAACTCCAGGATCTTAGCCACCCGCTGGCCCGTTTTGGCACTGACGTAAATGCGTTTAGCCCAGTCAAGGAAGTTGAGGCGGGCGGCGATCTGGTGATCAAAGTCGTAGATGGTATAGCTATCCTTTTCGACCGCATCCCACTTATTGACTACAATGACGCAGGCCCGGCCCTCTTCTTCAATGCGGCCCGCTAGTTTTTGATCTTGCTCGGTGACCCCATCGAGGGCATCAACCACCAGTAGGACCACATCGGCGCGGCGAATCGCCTTAAAGGCGCGATTAACACCAAAAAACTCAGGACCGTACTCCACGCTTTTCTTTTTACGAATGCCAGCGGTGTCAATCAGGCGGTAGGTCTGGTCGCCGTGGCGCACCTGGGTATCGAGGGCGTCGCGGGTAGTGCCAGAGACGGGGCTGACGATCGCCCGCGACTCTCCCACAAAGGCATTCAACAGGCTAGATTTGCCCACATTGGGGCGCCCCACAATAGCCACCTTAATCTCGTCTGAGGTAAGCTCCTCCACGGTGGCGGGCAGGTACTCCATCAGGGTATCCAGCAGTTCTCCCGTCCCATTGCCATGGATACCCGATACGGGGTAAGGTTCCCCCAGTCCCAACTCCCAAAATTGGGCCGCCTGTATGAGGCCCTGGTCCACCGACTCACACTTGTTCACCGCTAATAATACGGGTACCGGCTGCTGCCGCAGCCAACTGGCAATTTCTTGATCACCTTCCGTGGGACCGGTTTGACCATCCACCACCAACACGGCGGCGCTAGCCTCCGCCAGGGCTAGTTGGGCCTGTTCCCGGATGTGGGGTAAAAACTCACTATCGTCGTTAAACACCAACCCCCCCGTATCCACCACTTGGTAGTCCCGATCGCGCCAGAAGGCAGGCTGGTAGGTGCGATCGCGGGTTATTCCCGGCTGATCGTAGACGATGGCTGCCTGGGCACCAGCCAACCGGTTCACCAGGGTAGACTTGCCCACGTTGGGGCGACCAATAACGGCAACAATGGGCAGGGCCATGGCAAAAGGGGGGAGGAGGAAAGCAAGGGAGACCGGAACTGAGTCGTCAAGGACTCAGACGGCAGCAACACTGCCGATTAACTTTACCATTGTAGCGAGGCGAAGTGCCGATGGTTGGCCGGCTAACCCACCCTGGTGATCTTCCTGGTTTAGCTATCCAGGTCCCCCAGTTGCTTCACCAGAAGGGTAATGGTTTCAGGGTTGGCGGGTTTTTCCGCATTACTGAGCAGTTCTCGACCCAGCACCAGACAGCCGAGATGGGCTAGTTGCTGCCCCATGGCCAGCACTACCTTTTGTCCACTGCCGCCACTGTGGGTAGCCAGGGCTACGGCAGG